>NZ_JBPULM010000045.1:0-1003738 GCF_055814915.1 Paenibacillus sp. R-74696 | reverse complement strand
GTCATCTTGTAGGGTCTTTTTTGTGTACAATAAATAAAAAAACGAGCGGCGGTCGAAGCGGATGTCTAAAAAATGCTTTACAACTCAAGAGCAAGCTCAGTTAAGAACAAATCCCTATGTGAAAAATGTGAGTGCTAAAGCCATTACCTATACGGATGCGTTTAAAGAACGATTTATTCAAGAATACAATCAAGGTAAGCTTCCAAGTGAGATTTTTCAGGGAGCGGGCTTTGCTCTAGACGTTTTGGGTCCAACCCGGATTAAGAAGGCTTCCAATCGATGGCGCACGGCTTATCAAGAACAAGGGCCTGCCGGATTAACAGACGCTAGAAAACACGCCTCAGGCCGTCCTCTGGGCCGTGAATTAAGTCTCGAAGAAAAATATGCCCGTTTGGAAGCGAAAATGAAGGGGCTCGAAGCGGAAAATGAATGCTTAAAAAAGCTCGATCAACTCGAAAGGCAGATGAGAAAAAAGAAATCCAACTAAGCACGCGGCAAAAATTCGAACTTATTCAACAGATGATGAACACCTATCCTTTCCAGCGAAAGGTGCATGTTCTTTGTGGAATCGCTGGGGTTTCACGTTCCGGCTATTATCGATATGGTAGCGAAGATGCTCGATTACATCGTCAAAAACAGGAAGAAAACGATCAAAAAGTGAAAGCGATTCTTCTGAAAGCCTACCATTATCGGGGAAGAAAGAAGGGGGCTCGTCAAATTAAAATGACACTGGAGCAGCAATATGGAATCACATACAACCTCAAGCGAATTCGTCGTGTCATGCAAAAGTACAACATCGTTTGTCCCATTCGAAAAGCAAATCCCGCACGACGTATGGCCAAAGCCACCCATGAGCATCGAACCTGTCCCAACACGTTAAAGCGAGCCTTTAAGCAAGGGATCGCCGGTAAGGTGCTCTTAACCGACATCACGTATTTAACCTATGGAAACAACAAGCGAGCCTATCTATCGACGATTAAAGATGCCGAAACCAATGAGATTCTAGCCTATGAAGTTTCTGCTTCCATTGGTTTGGATATTGCGATCGAGACGTTGAAACAACTCAAGAAACATCGCCATCTCACTCCGGATGCGTTGATTCATTCGGATCAAGGATTTTACTATACGAACCCGAAGTTCCAATATCTTGTGAAGAAAATGGGGCTAAGTCAATCGATGTCGCGTAGAGGAAACGGTTGGGATAACGCCCCACAAGAATCATTCTTTGGGCATTTTAAAGATGAAACGAATATCAAAACGTGTATGACCTTGGAAGAGGTAAAGCAAGAAGTAAAAAGCTACATGATCTATTACAATCATTATCGAGGTCAATGGAACTTAAATAAGCTGCCGCCTGTAAGGTACAGACAGCAGCTTGAAGTCGCCTAACCTTTTTTTAATTGTCCTTTACAAGGGGTACATTTTAAACAGATAATCCTTGGTTCAAAGGCGACTTAATACGCAACGCCATTCAGGATACGAAAGAAATTTTTCCTATCGCCCGCCTTTATACATGCAATATTCCAACGTATCCAAGCGGGATGTGGACGTTTACGCTCGGTTCAAAGACATATGATCCACTAGAAGTAGAAGTCTCACGTTTCTTTGAACTTAACACGAAGTATTACACGCCTGAATTGCATCAAGCATCGTTTGTTCTTCCTAAGTTCGTTGAGGATTTATGTAAATAAGCTGTGGTCAATTTCAGCTGCTTTATTTATTCTAATTCCTTGTACATGCACATATAGGCCCCCGCCCACGTAGAATATAAAATTGATGTTGGTGGACACTGAGGCTGATTAGAAAGCCCGGTAATACAGCATAGGGGGCCAGACGATGGGATTATTTGCTGCAATCGCTTTGTTTATTAAACAGCTAACGCTGCTCGTGTCGTATGTGAAAAAACAATGCTTTTCCACAGCCGCTTCGTGAAGAAGAAGAAGCGAAACATCTCGCACTAATGGCCCAAGGCAATACGCATTCCCGCAATTTACTTATTGAACATAATTTGCGCCTTGTCGCACATATTGTTAACACGTTATGAACACGAACCAATGTCAGGAAAAGGTGCGGTTTTTGTGTAGCGGGCGCTTTGTGCGGTGAGTGGACAAGCCTAATTATAATAAGCATGGGAGACGATCTCTCTTTAAAATGTACCCTTATTGATAGAGGATCTGGTTGCCTAGATTAATTCTCGGGAAACCTATACGGTACCAGTCCCCATTAAAGCGGGAATTTGTATGTGGCAGTTTCTGACGATCCATCCTTATATGGACAGAAATGGTCGAACAGCTCGAATGATTACAACCTATCTCCTACGCCGCGGTGGTTATGGTTTAAAAGGGTTATTTGTACTTGAAAATTTCTATGACCGGAACTTGGCTGAATATTATCGCCGGCTCCAATTGGGGGCTCCATCACAATTATTATTTTCGACGGAATGAGGCTGACTTGACGCCTTGGCTAGAGTTCTTTATTTACGGTTTAGCAGAGGTTTTTCAAGAAGCCGCTGCTATCGTATCGGAGAAATCTGCCCAAATGACAAAAATAGTACCAGATCTGATTCGTAAGCTATATTCTAGGCAAAGAATGGTCTTTGCTCAATTAACGTTTAAACAGGATGCTCTAACGACAAGTGAATTGGGAAATCTGTTGAATTTATCTGAGCGATCCATAAGAGATAAAATAAGTCATTGGAGAGAAGATGGATTTGTTGAGCCGCGCGATCAAGGTGCTAAGAGGGTTCGTTCATTAAAGTTATCAGCAGCATATGAGAAGCTGGCTCAAGGCATTAGGAATGAGCCGGATAAATTTGCTCATTTTCTACAGTAGATGAAGCACTCCCATATTTCAGTTAAAACAAGCCGACGAACGTCAGGTATAATCCTGATTTTTGTACGGCTTTTTTGTTGCGACTGTATTTATAAAAACCGTAATCTATAATTGGGTATTGTAATACCAAATAAATTTATGGTAATATTTTAATAGGTTGTTTTTGGTAATAAAGGAGGCATTCAAATGGGTAAGAGTATTCGCGAGATGCAGCAAGTGCTAGAACGAACTTTTCCTGATAAGCAGAAAATTCCTTTTGCCGAGGCGAAGGTTTGTCTGCAATCCTTAACTGATGAACAACTAGAGAATGAAGATGTTGAGATTTTTCTTGAGAATATGGGATATCAAGATATCTTACATATAGACCAGTCTAAGAAGGAAAATAAAGCAACAAACATTGATGATATTTTAAATATGGAATGGAAACCCAATACGAACTTAGATATGCTTGATGCCACCTCCAGTAAGGGGGCCTACTCCAAAAATACAATTCTTCTTAAAGAGTATCATGAGACTCAGAACGACCTAGAGTTTGAGAAATTGGTTGTAGACAATATAAAGCTGGTTCAGAAATTGGCTTCCAGATATTTAAGGTACTCCAATCACCAGCATTCCTATGATGACCTGGTATCGGAAGGTACGATAGGGTTAATGGAAGCTATTAGAAAATTTGATGTAAGCAGAGATGTTCAGTTTTCCACTTATGCAGTCTGGTGGATACGGCAACGTATAATACGTTCTATCATCGACACGGGAACGACGATTCGAGTTCCTGTACATATGTTTGAACTTATTCAAAAAATTAAACGTGCCGAGCAAGCTTTTGAGGATCAACATAATCCCCCTAGCAAGGAAGATATTATGTTGAAAGTAGGCATCCCTCCAGAAAAATATGAACAAGCAAAAATCGTGGAGCATCAAGTTCTGGGGATAACATCGACTGAGCAGAATATTTCAGAAGATGGTCAAGAGTCAGAGCTAAGTCAATTCATTAGCTTGGAAACGCATCGATTGTTGAGCGAGTATAGTGAAATTTATTATGATCCTGCACTCTTGGCAGAACAGCATGATTTGAGGAATCGGCTGCGTGATTTGATCATCATTCATCTCAAACCACGGGAACAAGAAGTAATTCAGGAAAGATTTGGTTTTAATGACAATACACCAAAAACGCTTGAGAAAGTAGGAGAGGAATTCGGACTAACAAGGGAAAGAATTCGACAGATTGAAGCTAAAGCACTGAGGAAATTAGCAAATAAAATGAGCAAACAGGCAATCTGTGAAGACTACTATTGGCCTGAACCATTAGGAGGTTAATTAAATGAATACATATTCAAAAATTGAACAAGATCTCTTGCAAATAAAACAGAACCCTAATCAAAAAAAAATGCTTTTTGTATTTAAAGGGTTTCCAGAATCTTTTTTTGATCCAATTCCTCTGCACAAGCTTATCCCACTTTCTATTGCTATTTCAATTAATGAGCTTGATCAAGCCAAAGCGTCCATTCTTCCGGAATTATTTCAGTCACTTCATAAAATCGAACAGGCTGCCTGGTGTACTTACGAGGAATATCAAGTTATAGGCACAGATGTGCTATCCCTCTACTTCACCATTGTAATCTATGAAAATAATATTTATCACCGCACCTTTCCTTGTTTATACAGTATACCTGCAGCAGATAGGTTGTTTACGACTTATTTCGAGGATGACAGTGCTGCCGAGGAACCTGAACAAGATGTAGATTTTGAAATCTTTCAAAAATATTATGGAACGTTAAAAAAAATCGATAACAATTGGTTTATTGTTTACGCTGATTCTGAACCAGCAATTCATTACTATTCAATTCCCCAATTCGAACTTCCAGAGCACAAACTTGAGAATAACGATATAGCTGAACTTGAGCTTATTGAAGAAGAAGATGTATTGATTGGCCTCATCACCCGAATTTTATCCAATGAATCAACCGAACAACAGCAAATTCGGATCTCTTATACAGGAGATATAAGTGCATCCATTCATCGTTATCAAGAGCGAATTCAGCTACTACAGAGTCAACTTCCTCATATTTCATTCACATTAGTTACGAAAACAACAACGTATGTACCACAACAATATGAAACAGAATATTTGCGTGTACTTGAGAAATATTGGAATTACTCAAGTTTTCGCAACTTGCGAATGTATAAGGATATTCATGACCCAGAATTTAAAAAAGAAACAGTCTTTATTCCTCAAAGCCAAGTCATAGATAGCATCGTACAACAGGCTACATTAGCGCAACAGGGGGATCGTTACCGCGATATCTTCGTGACTTCCCCAACTGGCGCAGGAAAGTCAGTTATGTTTCAAGTGCCTGCTATTTACCTTGCTGAAAAATATGGACTAATGACTATTATTATTTCCCCGTTAATTGGTTTGATGACAGATCAGGTACAGGGTCTGATGGATCGTAATGTTCACATGTCAGCAACGATTAATTCTGAAATTACACCTGTTGAAAAAATGAGCATTATTGAACGAATTCGTACAAAAGAGATCTCTATCCTCTATATTTCTCCAGAGACGCTCCTTAGTCGCTCTGATATAGCTCAATTAATTGGAGAACGGGAAGTAGGTTTGTTTGTAATCGACGAGGCCCACATTGTGACAACGTGGGGAAAAGCGTTTCGCTCTGACTACTGGTATTTAGGAGGATATCTGCAACGTCTGCGCAAGAAGGAAATACAGTTTCCAATTGCTACATTTACTGCAACCGCCATATACGGTGGAGTTGAAGATATGTATGCAGAAACAAGAGATAGTTTGAATTTAATTAATCCCATTAGCTACTTTGGCTATGTGAAGCGAGATGATCTGGAGGTTTGCATTCAGAAATCCAATCAAACCAAAGAGCGATTTAAGGAATATTTGGAGGACAAATTCAAAATACTTTTGTTTAGATTACAACAGTATCTGGACAAGGGTGAAAAAACGCTCGTTTATTTCCCAACAGTAGGACTAATTAATCAGTTTCATGAGTTTACCAGAATTTATGCGAGTGAACAACTGCGTCAGCAGCTCGCGGCTTATTATGGTCCTCTTGCTAAAGACCGTAAGCACGGAAACTACCAACGATTCAAGGAAGGCGAAGCATTAATCATGCTGGCTACCAAAGCTTTTGGCATGGGAATCGATTTGCCTGATATCGTGAATGTATATCATTTTGCTCCGACAGGAAATGTTTGTGACTATGTCCAAGAGATCGGACGTGCTGCAAGGGCACTGGAGCGAGGATATGCCTATTTTGATTTCTTGCCTAAGGATTTTGTTCACGTTAACCGATTGCATGGAATTTCAACCATTCGCAAAGATCAGCTTGTTCAAGTAATGACAAAGGTTCTGCAGCTCATTAATGAGAATAAGAACAGCAGCAATGTACGTCATCTTCTAATTAACGCAGAAGAATTTGGTTATATATTCCAACAGGGTTCCGAGGTCAGTGATGAGGTTGATAACAAGTTAAAAACAGCTTTATTGATTATTGAGAAGGATTTTAAGGCTAAGATGGGATATTCACCTATCATTGCTCGTCCGAGAAGTGTATTTGCTAAAGAGTATTTTATGGTTCAGCGCGATCAGGAGCAGCAAATTATGAGTCGATACGGGCAATATTTCAAGAAGATTGATGAAGGACATAAAACAGCATATGGAAGTATCTATACTTGTGATATGAAGAACCTGTGGGAATCAAATTTCCAAGGTCTATCCTTTCCCCAATTCAAGTATAAGTTTCATTCGAAGGATGAAGAACTAGGACTGCCCTTTTTGGTTCATATCCTCCCTGTTCTTCAATTGGAAATTGCTTTGAAGTCGTCACATCGTGATCAGTATACAAATGAGTTGAATCATCAATTAGATCATATTGCGGATATATTCGGTGTATATGCCAAGGAGCGAAGTTACTTTTCCATTACAGAAATTGCAGCAAAGCTGAAAAAGAGCATGAATGGAGATAAATATTATTGTGAAAACCTGGCCTCGGTCCTGATCCATAGTGCGGAGCATTATGATCGAATGATGCAAAAGCATTCTAATTTTTATCAACGATTTCTAAAGTACAGCGAATCGAGGGAAAAGTATTCGATCCAAAATAGCTCCTATGCAGGCTTTTTGGACTGGATCAGAATTGAGTGGAGATATATTCTTAGCCAGGGGCAACAGATGAATAACGAACCAAGTCACCTTACGATGTTTTTACCAAAGGTAAATCCAGAGAAAGTTGAGAAAATATTTATTCTTCTTGGTATACTAGAAGCTCTGGGTAACATGATATATCGCGTGAACGGCGGAAACAGTCCGGAGATATTTCTACGTATCAACTCTCGGATGCAGATTGAACGTAGCATACAAAACCCATCCAGGTATACCAACTATATATTAGAAAATGTAAAGGAAAGGCACTATCTATCGGTAGCAATGCTAACCTATCTGTTCGAAAATGAAGTGGATAATAATGAGTTTTGGGGAAACATCGAAAATTATTTTTTAGGACGTATTCCAGAACAAGTGTTAGCGAAAATCAGGAGTACTAGATCCTAAACATATCCTTGTTGAAGGATGCCTTGCAAGAAAGAAGGTGATGAATTGATTGAATCATTTTGGGAATTGTGCTTGCTTCATGAAATTGTTACTAGGGACCAACTTCTGCGAGAGGCGGTTCGGGTGAATCGCACCCGTCAATCGATTGAGCAGCTTAAAACGGCTGGATGGGATCTTGAGGCAAGCGCTGAAGTGCTATTTAACTGGTTGAAAGAACAGGTTGGGGACCGGGAACTGGGACATTTTCCTGGGGACCGAGATCTATTTTACCGTCTGTATCATTCGGGCAAAGAATTGGATTTATTAGAGTATGCGTACCGTACGGTGCAACAGGATAGAATTACTGGCACGTTGATGGCACATCCCGGAATTATGGAGCGATTTATTTCAATATGCGAGCAAGAGCAGCAACGATCTCTGCTCATCACAGAGACGGAGAAATTTCTACAGGGTCTGTATGAGACGAAATGTTATAAACGTGATTTTCACATCACATTATTATCAGAAAACTATATGCTCTGTCGCTTACTTAAAATATATTTTGAACAGAATCCTCAAATTACCGTCATACAAGCGAGTATCTATCAACCTTTGCAGATGGAGGAAAGATTCGATGCCATTTTATCTATTCCAACCTTTGGACTAAAGCTTCAGGATGAGGATGAAATCTCGATTAGAGAATCAGAAGGGGCGGCCGTCAGCTTCCTACTTCCTGCTCTGCACGAGAGCGGCAGATTATACGTAACTTTCCCACCACGGATGATGTTTCAAGGGGGAGTCATTGCAAGTTGGAGACAGGAGATGAACACAAGCACCCCCGTACAATCCATTTATGCGCTTCCGGATGGGTTGTTCAGGCCCTATACTTCAGTGAGAACTTATCTGGTTGAATTTGGTAATGAAATTCCATCGGAGGTTCGGATAGGTAGATTGGTTATTCACAAGAAGAATCTAGTGTTTGACCGAGAAGTAATGATACATCCGGATCAATTCCAATTATTAGACAATTGGAGAATTGATCTGTTGCTTGATGAAGAACAGGAAAAGCTACGTTCCTTTCAACAGGCAACTATGCCAAAGGAAAAGCTACGTAATATTGCAGATATATTTCGTGGAAAAGCGATCTCGAAGCAGGATTTAAAGCCGGGTAAAGTTCGAGTATTGAATATATCTAACATGGACGATGGTGAAATAAAGCTGGAGGATCTTGAAACGATTGATGAAGAAGAGCGTAAGGTGAAGCGCTATGAAGTGCTTCCGGGTGATCTAGTCATGACATGTAGAGGCACTGTCATTAAGCTGGCCATCTTCCCTGACAACGATGAGATGGTGATTGCTTCTGCTAATATTATCGTACTTCGCTTTAAAATGAGTGTACTAGCTCACTTTGTTAAGATTTTTTTGGAAAGTCCGACCGGGATGGCATTTATTCAAAGCTTCCAACGTGGAACAACAGTGATGAACTTAAATCCTTCTGATGTGGGAGATATTGAAATTCCTATACTGCCAGAAGAAAAGCAGCAGCAGTTGGTTGCCCATTATTTAGAGGAGCGGAAACGATATAAAATGGTTATTTCGGAAGCCCATACAAGATGGGAACTCGCGAAGCAAGATATACAACAAAGAATATTAGAAGAGGAGCTTGTTCATGGCAACAGCTAACTTGGGATTTGAAGAAAAATTATGGAGCATGGCTGACAAACTACGAGGCAGCATGGATTCGTCAGAATACAAGCACGTTGTGTTAGGGTTGTTGTTCCTTAAATATGTCTCCGATGCATTTGAAGAAAAGTATGAAGAACTAAAGAACGAGCCCTATGCAGACCCTGAGGATCGGGACGAATATGTCGCTGCAAATATATTTTGGGTACCAAAGGATGCTCGTTGGAGTCACATTAAGAACAATGCTAAGCAGCCCGAAATCGGACAAATCATTGATCAAGCGATGATTGACATTGAGAAGGAAAACGTATCGCTGAAAGGTGTATTGCCAAAGGATTACGCCAGACCAGCTTTGGATAAAACGCGCCTGGGTGAAGTTATTGACCTGTTCTCGTTCAAGGTGGGAGATGAAGATAGCCGCTCCAAGGATGTTCTTGGCCGAGTATATGAATACTTTCTCAGCAAATTCGCCAGCGCTGAAGGCAAAAATGGTGGGGAATTTTATACGCCTAACAGTGTTGTTCGTTTGCTCGTTGCGATGATTGAACCATTTCAAGGCCGTGTCTATGACCCGTGCTGTGGTTCTGGTGGCATGTTCGTTCAGAGCGAAAAGTTTGTTGAAGAGCATCAAGGCAAGCTCGGGGATATCGCTGTATATGGCCAAGAATCAAATCCAACGACTTGGAAGCTATGTAAAATGAACTTGGCGATCCGTGGCATTGACAGTAATTTGGGTGAGCATCATGCGGATACGTTCCACAACGACCAACATAAAAATTTGAAAGCCGATTATATATTGGCTAATCCTCCATTCAACATTAGCGATTGGGGTGGAGATAGGTTAACTGATGACGCCCGTTGGGCGTTCGGAACTCCGCCCGCAGGCAATGCTAATTATGCCTGGATTCAGCATATGATAAACAAGCTTGCGCCAAGTGGAGTGGCTGGATTTGTATTGGCAAATGGTTCTATGTCTACAAGCACATTAGCTGAATTAGAAATTCGCCGTAAACTGGTTGAAGAAAATGTGGATTTGGTGGATTGTATCGTCACGTTACCGGGGCAATTGTTCTATTCAACACAAATCCCCGTCTGTCTCTGGTTCATGGCGAAGAACAAAGCTCCAAGAGGGCTTCGTGACCGCCGTGGTGAAATCCTGTTTATCGATGCTCGTAAAATGGGACACATGGTGGATCGTACACATCGTGAACTCTCTGAAGAAAACGTTAAGAAAATTGCCGATACCTATCATGCTTGGCGTGGGCAGGATGAGGCTGGAACCTATGAGGATGTGAAAGGCTTCTGTAAAGCGGAGAAGCTTGTAAAAGTTCAGGAGCATGAATATATTTTGACTCCGGGTCGGTATGTAGGTATTGAGGATGTCGAAGAAGATAGTGAACCGTTCGAGGATAAAATGGCTCGCTTGACTTCGGAACTTGCAGAACAGTTTGCAAAATCACGGCAATTAGAAGATGAGATTCGCAAGCAGCTTGGAGGGATTGGGTTTGAGTTTTAGTTGGGAAGTTAAAAAAATAGACGATATTAAGGCCGATATTGCCAACGCAATAGCAATGGGTCCATTTGGATCGAATATAAAAACAGATAACTTTGTTGCAGACGGTGTTCCAGTAATAAGGGGGACAAACCTTTCTATTGGAAAACTTTACGAAGAGGGCTATGTTTTTTTAACTGAGGATAAAGCAGATGAGTTGAGGTCCAGTAATGCTTTTCCTGGGGACTTAATATTCACTCACAGAGGTACTTTAGGGCAGGTTGGCATAATACCATTTAACTCCAAATACAAAAGATATGTTGTTTCACAAAGCCAAATGAAATTGACGTGCAATAAAAAGATTTTAAATCCTTTATTTGTTTACTATTTTTTTAAATCGAAATTAGGCCAGCATGCATTAATGATGAATACCTCAACAACAGGTGTTCCAGCAATTTCACGTCCAGTAACATCATTGAAAAATATTGAGATTTCATTTCCTGCTTTAGCTGAACAAGAAAGAGTTGTAAATATTTTGAACGCTTTGGACAACAAAATCGAACTTAACAAGGCTATTAACAAAAACCTTGAGGAAATGGCCCAAGCCCTTTTCAAACGCTGGTTTGTGAATTTTGAATTCCTGAATGAAAACGGTGAACCGTATAATTCCAGCGGTGGCGAGTTTGAGGAAAGTGAGTTAGGGCTGATTCCTAAGGGTTGGAAGGTTGGAACACTATCTGATCTTGGAGAAGTTGTAGGCGGGGCAACTCCCTCCAAAAGTAAAGAAGAATACTATACTTCCAAGGGAATTGCATGGATAACCCCTAAGGATTTGTCGAGTAATAGAAATAAATATATTTCTAGAGGGCAAATTGATATTACCGAACAGGGATTCAAGAATTCAAGTACACGATTAGTCCCAAAAGGTACTGTTCTTTTTAGCTCTAGGGCTCCTATAGGATACATTGCTATATCAAAAAATGAAATGACTACTAACCAAGGTTTCAAATCCCTTATTCCACTCGAGTATATTGGATCTGAGTTTCTCTACTATGTTTTGAAGTTCAATTCTGAGACTATAGAAAACAGAGCGTCCGGCTCAACATTTAAAGAAATCTCGGGTAGTGAAATGAAGCGAGTTCCAATGAGAATTCCACCTCATAATATAATTGAACAATTCAACATTATTGTTGATTCGTTTGGGGAAATGATTAAAAAATGTGAGTCGGAGAATGATTCATTGGTACAGCTTAGAGACTCTCTCCTCCCCAAGCTAATGTCAGGAGAAATTCGAGTCCCAATGAATGAAGTAAATTCATACCCTGAATTTATTGAGCTCCCATCAGTAGCCGAAAGCAAAGTCCAATATACCACTACCTAACCAAAGGAGGTGCAAGCATGGCGCAGTACATCACATCTTATGCAGAGAGCGACCTCGAACAAGCTGCTCTCGAGTGGTTTGAAGAACTGAACTACAATAAAGCCTACGGCCCAGAGATTTCACCTGAAGGCGAATATCCAGAGAGACAGTTCTATCAGGATGTCATCCTTAAAGAACGCTTGCGTGAAGCACTTATTCGTATCAACAAGCAGCTACCACGTGAGGCTATTGAGGAAGCCATTCGCATCATCGAAGTTCCTCGCAGCCCGAGCTTGATGATTAACAACAAAGCGTTCCAGAAAATGATTACAGATGGCATTGATGTACAGTATCGGAACGAAGATGGCGATTACCCCACCGAAAAAGTGTGGTTGTTCGACACGCATCCTGAACGAATTGACAATAATAATTTTCTTGTGGTGAATCAGTTTACCGTCATTGAAAATCAAGTGGATAAGCGTCCGGATGTTGTCGTATTTGTCAATGGTCTTCCGATTGCGGTTCTGGAGCTGAAGAGCGCTTCCAACGAAGAGGTGGGAATTAGTGATGCCTACAATCAGGTGCAGACCTACAAAAGAGCAATCCCGTCCCTTTTTACATACAATTCCTTCATGGTAATTAGTGATGGAGTCAATGCAAGAGTTGGCACACTGACAGCTGATGAGGAACGGTTTATGATGTGGCGTACGATAGATGGTGAGGACGTTGCCTCCGCTTCCCTCCCCCAGCTTGAAGTACTGATTAAGGGCATGTTTGAAAAAAGTCGTCTTATGGATATCATCAAGCATTTTGTATTATTTCAAACTGATGGTGAACGTCTGTTCAAAATACTGGCCGGTTATCATCAATATCATGCTACGAATAAAGCGATTGCTGCTACGGAAAGAGCTACGCTGGAGGATGGTGACCGCAAGATCGGAGTAATCTGGCATACACAAGGATCGGGCAAAAGCCTGTCCATGGTCTTTTACGCTGGCAAATTGGTTCTGACGCTTGATAATCCGACGATTGTTGTCGTAACAGACCGTAATGATCTTGACGATCAGTTGTACGCTACATTCAGCAAATCAAAAGATTTGCTTCGTCAAACTCCGCAGCACGCCGAAGACCGAGCACACTTAAAACAACTGCTATCGGTGGAGTCCGGCGGTATTATTTTTACAACGGTTCATAAGTTCACGCCTGAAGTTGGCGAAACCCAATACCCTGTACTCACGGATCGTCGTAATGTTATCGTTATGGCCGATGAAGCCCATCGCAGTCAATATGGCTTTCAAGCGGAAATAGTCGCATCGGATGAGGAAGCAAACATCAAATATGGCTATGCAAAATACATGCGAGATGCATTGCCATATGCCTCTTACATTGGGTATACCGGGACGCCTGTAGAGTTAACAGATAAGAACACGCCAGCTGTATTCGGCGATTATATCGACATTTATGACATGACACGTGCTGTAGAAGATGGTACGACTGTCAAGATCTATTATGAAAGCCGTATCGCGCGATTGGAACTAGCGGACACGGAGCGTCCCGTCATCGATGGTGAGTATGAAGAAATTACAGAGTATCAAGAGTATTCTCAGCAAGAGAAGCTTAAGTCACGATGGGCACGTTTAGAAGCGCTTGCTGGTGCAGAGAAACGGATCAAAAAGGTTGCCAAGGATATGGTTGACCATTATGAGCAGCACAAAGGGGCCATGTTCGGTAAAGCAATGATAGTCGTTATGTCGAGACGTATTGCTATTGATCTCTACAAAGAGATTATTGCTCTTCGTCCAGATTGGCATAGTGACGATGATAATGAAGGCAAAATCAAGATCGTTATGACTGGCAGTTCGAGTGACCCGGCTCAGTGGCAACCCTATATCGGGACGAAGCGTCGCCGGGAGCATTTGGCTAAACGAATGAAGGATTTGAATGATCCGCTAGAGATTGTAATTGTACGAGATATGTGGCTGACAGGCTTTGATGTTCCGAGCATGAGTACAATGTATATTGATAAGCCGATGAAAGGTCATAACTTGATGCAGGCTATTGCTCGCGTCAATCGTGTATTTCGTGATAAGCCGGGCGGGTTAATCGTAGATTATATTGGCATTGCAGATATGCTAAAGTCTGCCCTCCAGCAGTACACCGAGAATGATCGTAAGACAGCTGGAATTGATACAGATCAAGCAGTTGATTTTATGTTGGAGCGAATTCAACTCCTTCGTGAACAGTTGCATGGTCATGACTTTTCAAAATTCGCGTCGGAGAAAGCATCTGAACGAATGAAGACAATTGTTGAGACGGTTGATTACGTGCTGGGGCTTGGCGAACAAGGTAAACGAAATTTTGTCAATTGGACGACGGAATTGGCGAAGGCTTATGCGCTGTGCGCTACAACCGAATCTGCAGAATCGGTTAATCTGGAAATCAGCTTTTACAAAGCTGTCAAATCTGGCATCGTCAAACTCATTACGACTGAGAACAAGAAGAAAACGACGAACGAGTTGGATGCGGAACTCAATCAGTTGATTTCCAAATCGGTCATGTCCGATGAAGTCGTTGATATTCTCGAAGCGGTTGGTTTGCAGAAGCCCAATATTGCCATACTGTCAAATGAGTTTCTGGAGCATGTTCGGGGGCTCAAACAGAAAAATCTTGCAGTCGAATTGCTAAGAAGACTTTTGCAGGGGAAAGTAAAGGCGGTATCTCGCACCAGCATCGTACAGTCCAAGAAATTCTCTGAAATGCTGGAGGAAGCTATTCGCAAGTACAATAATCGTACAATTCAGACAACTCAGGTTATTGAAGAACTCATCCAGATGGCCAAAGAAATGAATGCTGCGGTTAAACGTGGCGAAGACTTAGGTCTTATCAAAGAAGAAGTAGCATTCTATGATGCGCTGGCATCAAACGAATCAGCCAAGGAACTCATGGGCGATCTGGTTCTCAAGCAGATTGCTCACGAATTAACTCAGGCTATCAAGAACAATATTAAAGTGGACTGGACGCTACGTGAGAATGTACGGGCTCAAATGAGGATCACGGTTAAGCGGCTTTTGAAAAAATATGGATATCCGCCGGATCTTGAGAAGATGGCCATCGATTTGGTGCTTCAACAAGCTGAATTAATGGCACAGGCAGAGACTAAAGAATTCAAGTATTAATACAACACGACAAGGTGAAATTCAAGAGTTGCACAAATGAGGCACTATTTTCAGATTTATTCTGAAGATAGTGCTTTTTTGATTTCCTTTATTCTAAGAACAAAAGGAAAGAAAATAAATGAACGAATGGGAGGACATGGACAAAAATTGTCGAAATAAAGTGATCAGGACGCGATTTTATATAAGTCAATACGTCGTTGTCTCTATTATTTAAATGGGAATAGATCAGCTCTGTGTCAACTATTTCAAGGAGAGAAGGATGTAAGCCATGCAAGAAGAAAAAGTCGTGCTGGGGGCAAGAGCATTAGGCGATCAGGTCGAGAAGGTGATGCCGACCTATTCCATTATGAAGAAGCAAATAGAAGAAATTCGAACCGCAGCAACCCGTGAGGCTGATAGCAAAACGACGATGGAAAGTGGAAAAATAATTTATAACAATACGATTGGCATCTTTGGCCGGAGGGGTACAGGGAAATCGTCGGCTCTATATACGTTGATTAGTGGGCTTGATCCCAAATCAAGTATTTTATCTCCCCTGATCGAGCCTGATATTTTTGGCGATAATACTAAAATTGTTGGCGCTATTGTTGATTTTCTGAAAAACAAGGGAGATGCGTTGCTTGAAAAATTGAAGCATGGCCCAGTGAATTCGGAGCATCGAAAAAAGCTGAGCGGTTATTATAATGCCGGGGTGTACAAGTCTGCAAATCGGCTGCAGCAGGCAATTAATGAAACGATTGAGTACTACTTGTACACCGAGGATCAATACCGCAGCATACTGACCAAGCATTACGAGGACCTAGCTGTTTATATTAAAAACTCTACCCGGGTGCTCAGTCCGGATCGTACCTTTAAGGAAAAGCTGAGGCAGTTGATTGACGAAATTATTTTTGTCCAGCAGGTTTTGGAAGAGCCCACTGAACCGGTATTGATCTTTATTTTCGTTGACGATATTGATCTTAAAACGTCCAAAACAAGAGAACTGATGGAGGCGCTGCTGCAATATACCGATCATCCCCATATGGTTACAGTTCTTTCTGGGGACTATGATATTCTGCTGGAGTCGTTGACGCTTGCGCTACTTGCTGATGAGCCTTTGCAAGTGAGTGGATTAAACGCTTATGATTCTTTAAAAGTATTGGACAGGTCAAAGGATCGATCTGAGCAGCCGAACGAGACAGCTAATAGTAATACGCGCACCATTATGCGCCGCAAATCAGAAATCGCTCAGGAATATTTGAAGAAGGTTATTCCTTCGTCAAGAAGACATCAGCTGGTGAATTGGGGCAAGGGGACAATACCGAACTTTTCCTTTGGCACATATACATTGCTCGACCGGCTGGTACGATTGCTTGGAGATAAATCGGTCTTCAGCTATGCGCAAGCACCCTCGTCCTTGCAGCAGGGGAAGGAGCAAGTACGATATTTACCAATTACAAGCAGCTATATCATCTTTGATGAAAGAGCACGCGGTATTGTTTATGCCTACTATAATTTGGTGCAGCTCATTGAGTCGGGAACAGATGGTAAGAAATCATTCGATTTCGTGAAAACATTTGTGGACACGCTTCTTTTGTCCAATACGAAAATGTTAAAGCATCAAGAATGGCTGTTTCAGCATTTTCTACAGTGGGGGAGCGACGCGAAATCGACGACTATTGGTTACCCTGACACTAGCCCTGATGATGTTGATGATAGAAAAGAGCTGGCTTTACAGATTCTCATAATGGCCGAAGTTATTAAAGCTCTCTTACCTGATGTGCATTATGATACTGGGGCATTCCAAGCCTTCAAGAAAGAGGCTCTTGGAGGATTTCTTCTTGGAAAGCCCGAGAAGGAAAAACAATCTCCCTCAACTTCTTCAACATTCTTGAATGAGTACAGGCTTTATTATCTCATGCGAGAATTTGTGCTGCATACCGATATGCCCGCAGCCATGCTGTTGGTTGAATTTCTGTCACATTCTGAACTTGAACCATATTACTACCGTTATAACTGGGACAAGGACAAGGGGAATCAGGATCGCTTTGCAGTTAAATATATGGCAAAGCTTTTGGAGCAGCATCCCTCTTTACTTGTGAAGCTTTATCATAAGGCTAAAAATGAAAAAAATGACGAAATTAACGCAGCGCTTACTATTTTGCATGACTTGTGCGCCGTAACCGCCGAGTTTGAGACGACAGAGCGTATTTATGAAGGGCTTCTGGCTCATATTGCTCCCAATAAATATTCTGCTGATGTAGGGGATGCTGAATTGAGAAGGACGTTTTTTATTAACAATTTGAGCGATATACGAGCAAAACAATCTCCAGCTTTAAGTTCGGATGGTCAAAGTGCAGAGCTTCGTTCTTCGACAACAGTTATTTCGAATGATCGAAATAAAAATCTGGCTGAAGGTTTATATGCAGTAAATCAAAAGCAGAACGGAAATCCGCAGCTAAAGCTACCTGTTAGCGTAGTTCAAGCTTTAGAGGAAAATATAGAGAAATTTGGATCGTATTTTTCGAATAAGCTCTATACATCAAATATTAGTGTGCGTATTAAGCGAACTGAGCAAGTAGATCAAGCAATTAAGACATTTGATAAAGGAGTCGAGGGGTCAAGCCGTACGTCAAAATTTCGTTATTGTAAAGATAGGGTCAGAAAGAAATTAAATAATTTTGAATTAGGGGTTTTTACATTTGAATCATACAAAGCTATTTTGAAAGAATTAAGTGATCTATTTACAAATACTCGAGTATGGTATGGGCATGAGGAATCCCGAAAGCTGTATCATGCGTTGAAATATTCTGCTCGCATTGAACAGGATAAAGACAGTGGACATGTCTTTTTCACTGGAAATGATGAATTTATTTTGGGATTGTATGCTCAATATAATAATGGTAAGCAGGGACTGGCAGCATTAGCAGAGCATGTGAAGGCTAAGCGCGATATTCAAGCTAAATTGAATGATGCCTTTAAACAGGTAAGAGGACAAACGGAAGAGGAGCTTGGAGCTTTTGGTCTGGAGCTGGAGGCTGCTGATGTTGAGGGGGCAACCGATGGTGACACGGCATGAGATCCAAGCTGTCGCTTCTCATCCATGTAGCGTTGTTTCCGATCCAGAATTTGCAGTTTTATGGACAGCAGCCTATATTGGACGCTCTGGACTACAGAGACAAGGTAGGTATAGGTAAGAGTAAGCAGGGGAAAGCGAAGCGGCTTGTTGAACGCAAGCTGTATGCGGAGCTGCTGCGCAAGGCAGTACCTAATAGTCTCGATGAAATTCATTTAATGGTGCAAAAGTTTTATCCTATGCTACGCAGTGAAAACGAGGCTCGCCGCCATGATTTTATTCCGTTAGATGAGGATGCGAAAACTTACGCTATTGAAAAAAAGCTTTATCAGCATTATTTTCATATTATTGAGGAGTTTTCCGACTCGTTGCTTTCTTATCGGGATGGCGATATCATTTTCAAGTATTGGAGAAATGATGCCAATGGCTCCAAGAAGTGGCGCTTTATTGACTTCATGGCGCAATATAGCGACCAGGATAAGGTGATTTTTTTTCATGCGCTCAGCCGAACCGTACCCATTGATCTCATGATCGCTCTGCATCACTCAAAAAATAACATACATGATCCTATACAGCTTCATGAGCTATATCAGCATATCAATTTGGCGGATGCCCCTTTAGACGATATATTGGCAAGAGGCGTAGCGGAAAATCATATTCATGCTTCAGCGGCATTTAATTTTTCGATTCTGTGGCAGATGATGATGAACGGTGTATATGCGAAGACCTATTTCAAGAACTTTGAAACGAATCATTTGGCTGCCTCCTCAGAGGTAGAGTCCTATATATGGACAGCTCGTTTATTGCGTCTCGTTCTGTCCTACTATTTGAAGGATTGGGAATCCGGAGCTGTTCGCTCGTTGTATGAATGGATGGAGGACAGTTTTGCAACGACGAAGCCTGAAGTGGTTCGGCTGCTGCATGAGCTTTACCATAATGAATATGATGGATTTGCCCCAATGGACAAGCTTAAGGAAGTGGTTGAAAGTATACAGATTACGTTTATGGAGAATGAGGCAGGTGGATCGGACTTCATATTCAGCATATTTCCTGAGCAGCAGGCTATTAAAACCTATGGCGAGCATCTGTTTTTGTTTAAGGTGATGGCCTATAAGCGACAAATTCAGGATAAATCTGAATGCGCGAGCAGCTACGAGCAGTTCTTTCGTCTGTTTTTTATGTACATTGCCATCAAAAATGAATTTTATCAGCAGGTTACACAACCTACTGTTTTGCATGGTCTGGATTTTTTTAGAGGGTACTTTGATCGGGCGACAGACGGCATTGCAGCTAATCAATCGTATTATACGATGATGCTCCGCACGCTTTTTCAAAACAGATATTTACAGAAAGTCGAACTCAGGCTATCGGTTGCCAGCAGTGAAACGGAAAATCGAAAAAGGCTGCTGCGTCTATTGGAGTCGTACAAGGATATTTTGGTAAAAGACTATGATGTGGAAAATGATCCTCAGTCGGAATTTCCTCTGATTGGAATTGTGTATCATTTGATTAAACGTCCGGATGATGTGAATAAGGATTTCTGGTGGTTTGACGAGGAGAGAGACCATACGCTAAAGCATCTTCATTATGGCGAGCATCAAGAAAAGTATATGAAGCAAGTACAGATGGTGCAGCAGCTTCGCAAAAATGTACCCATGGTTACCAATTTTATCGTTGGACTGGATGCGGCGAGTCTGGAACATTATACCCCTGTTCAAGTGTTTGCGCCTGTATTTGATGAAGCGCGGGACAGCAAATATGATTCATTGAAAATACTTGATCCGGAAGGTCATATTTTGCCCCGACAAAGTCTGTTTTTTACGTTTCATGCCGGCGAGGAATTCCGCCATTTGGGATCGGGGCTGAGGCGCATGGACGAGGTTATTGATTATTGCAAGCTGCATGCCGGAGACCGAATTGGACATGGCATTGCGATTGGTGTATCCGTTGAGAAGTGGACTCAAGGGAATCCTGTTGTTATTTTGCCGCGGGGCGAATATTTGGACAATTTATTGTGGGTGTGGGGCGTTTACAGTCGTACAACGCAGTTCCGCACTGAAGCCATCATTTATTTGGAGAGGCAAATTGATGAATTGGCCTACTGCATTTTTAACGATTTATTATCGGGAAAAACGCCTGGCGTATCCTCTTTATTTAAAACATACAAAAGGCGCTTCAAAAGAATTAAGGATGAGATTGTGAAAGTAAAACACTCGCTAAGAAGTGAGGAGGAGATGTTGACACCATTCGCAATTTCCGCCAAGCAACTGAGGGATATAGAAAACATAGAGGATCGATTATTTGCTTGTTACCATCATGAGGATGCTTTAACAAAAATGGCTGAGCCGATTTATGTAGCTATTAACGAAACCGAAAAAATGATTCTCCAGGATATGCAAAATTATTTAATTGAAAAAATAGCAAGCAGTGGCGTTGTCATCGAGGTCAATCCTTCTTCCAATGAAGCGATTGGGGAAATCGATTCGCTGTTTGGTAATCAGTTGTTTCGTATTCAATCTGCCGGGAACCCGGAGTTGTCTAATATTTTGGTCAATATAAACTCGGATGATCCGATGATTTTTAATACGAATGTGAGCAATGAATTGGTATACATCTATTATGGCATGTTGAAGCAAGGAATAGGCCGAGAGGCTGCCCTGGAATGGATTGAAAAGCTTAGAAGATCAGGCATCGAGACCTCTTTTATTCGGGCAACCCGAAGCCGTATACAATATTTGCGCATTCTGGATATGACCATTAAGGCTTTGCAAGATCCTAGCTATTGTTAATCGAATAAGTCTTTTAATCGGGTATGCTGTCCGTTTCAAAGAAAGGACAGTCCGTTGCACATTCGGAATTTAATCCTTAATTTTACTGCCGTTAGGCAAATAGCCAATGCAGCAGCATTTTTTGCACGATACAGGCACGTATAGGCCACCGCCCACATACAATAGTAACCGGATGTTCTTCTCTGTGGGGACTGTGCAGTTCCCGCCAATTCAGCATGGGGGTGGCCGGACAATGGGATTGTTTGCAACGATTGCTTTGTTTATTAAGCAGTTGTCACTGCTTGTTTCGTATGTCAAAAACAACGCTTTTCCACAGCCGTTGAAAGAAGATGAGGAAGCGAAGCATCTCGCACTAATGGCCGAAGGCAATACGCATTCCCGAAATTTACTTATTGAACATAATTTGCGTCTTGTTGCACATATTGTTAAAAAATTTGATAACACCGGTGAAGATTTGGAGGATTTGATCTCGATAGGTACGATCGGTTTGATCAAGGCGATCGAGAGCTTTCAGACGGGCAAAGGCACGAAACTGGCGACATTTGCTGCCCGTTGTATCGAAAACGAAATTTTAATGCACCTTCGTTCCTTGAAAAAAACGCGCAAGGACGTCTCGTTGCATGATCCAATCGGCACCGACAAAGAAGGCAATGAAATTACGCTCGTCGATATTCTTGGAAGCGATCCGAATGAAATTGTGGAAACCGTGCAGCTTAAAATGGAAAAAAGTAAAATTTATAAAAATTTAGTCATTCTTGATGAACGTGAAAAGGAAGTCATCATGGGTAGATTTGGCTTGGAGCATGGCGGGGAAGAACGGACTCAGCGAGAGATTGCTAAGGAGCTCGGAATTAGCCGCAGCTATGTATCGAGGATTGAGAAAAGGGCGCTGATGAAGCTTTATCATGAGTTTTATAAGGTGAAGAAATAGGTGCCTTACCTGAAGGCTTTTTGATTCAGTAATGAATTGTCAACAGTATAACATGTACTTCTCACGATTTGCAGGATGTTGCACATGGATAATACAGAGTATTTATCACGGCTACTGTGGATGATAGCTACTTTCGTCCCATGATCTATGTGGATGGCGTATCAGAAGCTTAGCAAAATGACTGGAGAAGCTTTTGACAAACAATTTTAAGGTGCGTAATGC
Source organism: Paenibacillus sp. R-74696 (assembly GCF_055814915.1). NCBI lineage: Bacteria > Bacillati > Bacillota > Bacilli > Caryophanales > Paenibacillaceae > Paenibacillus > Paenibacillus sp. R-74696. The sequence goes on along the minus strand of NZ_JBPULM010000045.1, from coordinate 981,640 downwards.
ACGAAAGGGCTGGGGACGAATTTTGTCTCCTGCCCTTTTGCATTTAATCCTATTTAATTATTTTTGGTGTAAATAAAATAATTTGGGTTAAATTGCTAAAAATATATTAATTATAATTATTTTTTCTGTGATTCTTATGATTTATTGAAATGCTATTAACAAGGTATTAATATTGAGATTTCCCGATAAATGCAAAAGGTTTTATTCATCTTGGATCTGAAGTACAATAGCTTTCGTAGTAATTTTAAATTTGATTCATGGATAGTAAGGAAAGGAGATTTGCGAAATGAATCGTTCTTTGCAAATAAACCGATGGGGCAGCATACAATCCATTAGGATGAAGATGATAGCAGGCTTGTTTCTAATCGTGTTGCCACTGATTGGATTCCTTATTTATATGAATGGCTATGCAATTGACGTCGTCCGTAACCAGGTGGCTGCCTCTAGCAAGGACTTATTAACGCTGTATCGTGACCAGGTGGACGCACGCCTTGTCGAAGCAGATAATTACTTAATCGGGCTCATGCAGGACCCGGATCTCTCGAACATCGATTTTTCCCCGCAGCCCGAGGATCGCATTTTCGCGTCGCAGCGTATCGCATCGAACTTAACAAACTCCATCCTTCGGTATCCCGTTTTGGACGGGTTATTCGTCTATATACCCTCAGATGATCAATACTTATATTCCTTCCGCGACCGTTCCACCATGATCGACCGCATGTACATTAAATCCTATATATCGGAGAACGTAAGTAAGAATTCTGACATGAGGAAGATCACCCAAAAAAGGATGTGGTATGTTCAAAAGAATGGCGACCGCGTTTACCTTCTCCGCTTCTTTGTGCTCGACAACGACTCCATCGTCGGTGCGTGGACTAACGCGGAGTCGCTTCAGACACCGCTTGATCTGCTAGGCATCGGCGAAGAAGGAGCGGCGCTGCTAGGCGACGGGCGCGGCAACGCGATTGTCAATCAGGGTTTTGTCAGTGAACACGGCATTACGATTGAGCCGCAAGCGGAAAGCTATTATCTAACTGGCTCGACGGAGAAATTCCTAGCAGTTGGCGAAGATTCCCGCGAAGGAGAGTTTAGCCTACATGCGTTCATCCCGGAGGATTTGATGCTCCAGCATCTCTCCACATATAAGCTAATTTCCTACTCCCTTCCGTTCGTTGCGGTCCTGATTCTGGCAGCGGCATTGCTCTTGCTTCGGAAGACGCTATTACTTCCGCTCAATCGCTTGCTCAAGGTTATGAACCGAATTCAGCAGGGCAATCTTGACACTCAGATCAAGGATTATCCAACTTCTTTGGAGTTCCAGGTCGTTAATGATACGTTCAATAATATGATGGATCAGATCAAGCATTTGCGTATCAGCGTGTATGAAGAGCAGCTGAATAAGCAGAAAGCGGAGCTTCAGCATCTGCAGTTGCAAATTAGACCGCATTTTTTTATTAATACCCTTAACATGATGTATATGCTAGCCCGTACGAAGGATGTTACGCGCATGGAGGAAATGTCACTGTGTCTGGTAAGGTACTTCAGGTACATGTTCCAAAGCAATCTGAGCTTCGTTTCGCTTAAAGACGAATTGCAGCATATTCGCAATTACTTGCGAATACAAGAACTACGGTATCCCGACCAGTTGACATACGAAATCGAAGCCCCTTCTTTTCTATTGTCTACACCGGTTCCGCCCCTGATTGTGCATACCTTTGTTGAGAATGCCATCAAACATGCCATGACAATGGATGAACAGTTGTCCTTATCAGTAACAATTGAGATGCTCGAGACGCCACAAGCTGCCCTGCATATTGAAATAAAGGATAACGGTCCCGGCTTCAGCCCTACTGTGGTGGAGAGTATAGATCGTGGTGAGCGAATCGTGGACGACGAAGGGGATCATATCGGCATTTGGAACGTGAAGAGGCGGCTGCAATTGATATATGGTGAGCGGACGCAGGTTGTCTTAAGAGACGGGGAGCTGTGTGGCGCTGTAGTGGATGTGACGATTCCGCTCTCGCCCCGAAATGACAAAGAGAAGGACAAGCTTGACCCAGGAGGTATGGACTAATGCTTACGCTGATCATCGTAGATGACGAGAAACTGCTTACAGATTCATTGAAAGGTGATATGGATTGGGCTTCTCTCGGATTCGATAAAGTATTCACTGCATATAATTCGCGCCAAGCAAAAGAGATCTTCGAGCGGGAAAGAATCCATCTTATGGTATGTGATATCGAGATGCCTCAGGGAAGCGGACTAGAGCTTCTAGCTTGGGTGCGCGAGCATCATCCCGATACAGAGACAGTATTCATGACCTGCCATGCCGAGTTCAAACTGGCACAGCGAGCGATGCAGCTGGGGAGCTTCGACTACTTGCTGAAACCGGTTCCGCCGGACGAATTGCTGAGCGTAGGAGGCAAGGTAGTTGCGAAGATTATGAAGGAGAGCGAGGAGAAGCAATACAGTCGGATCGGGCAATTCTGGTCTCGCCGGCAACCGCTAATTGCTGAACAATTCTGGTTAGATCTGCTTCACCATGTTATCCCCTCGAATCCAGATTCCATTAAGCGGGAGGCAGGAGAGAGAGGTATTCCATTCGATGAGAAGCTACAGTTGTTGCCATTATTAATCTCTGTGAAGCGTTATCACAAGGATTTCTCTCCCCGAGATCAGAAGGTTTTGGAATATGCGCTAAAGAACAGTGGCGAGGAGACGCTTGGGCTGGAAGGTCAGGGGCTTCTGTTTACAACTACAGACCGCGAATTGATGGCACTCATTCCGATCGAAGGAGATGCGGCTCCTCTGCGGGAGCAGTTCAAGGAGAAGGCACGACCGTTAATCGATTATGCGTCTGAGTACTTCTATTGCGACATTGCTATTTATATCGGAAATGCCGTTCAAGGTCATGAATTGAATGGCATGGTAGGAAGGCTGCGGGAGCTAGACAAGGAAAATATCGCACTTGCAAAGGACGTATTTCTCTACGATAGTGCTCGTAAGACGCGGGAAACGATCACGTTTCCCGACATGCATGCCTGGTCGATTATGCTTAAGGAAGGACAAGGAGGCCGCATACTCGATGAGGCTAAGGCATTCCTGTGGACAGCGACAGCGAGTATGGACGTGGATTCGCTGTACCGATTCCATCATAACTTTCTCCAAATGGTGTTCTACGTTCTGAAGATAGAAGGAATTGATGCGCAGCTTTTGTTCGGTGATGATAAGTCTGCCGACCTATTCCGCAACGCGTCACGATCCGTTCCCGACATGGTGGGCTGGATGACGCATATAATCGGCAAGTCAATGGATCAGGTCCGGAGCATAAGGGAATCGCCTTCCATTCTGGACAAGGTCGAGCAATACGTGAACGCACGGCTGGATTCGGAGCAGCTTTCGCGGGAAGACGTTGCTGCCTACATGTTCTTAAATCCTGATTATTTGGACAGGCTGCTGAAGAAGCAGACGGGTCATTCCGTCACAGAGTTAATTATAAACAAGCGGATGGCGCTTGCGCTGGAGCTTCTGCTTAAGACGGAGCTTCCCGTTGGCACTATAGCGGTGCAATCGGGATATTCCAACCTTGCCCATTTCTCACGGAGGTTCAAACGGTTTGCGGGACTCAGTCCCCATGAGTACCGTAAAAAATATGTTGCCAATTCCAAATAGATGGCTTCCATGCTAGATGAACGAATAGTCGATAATAGTCAACTGGCATGTCGATTTCGGAGTAGTGGCTATTCTGCCATTGACCGTACAATGAGATCAGGCTCGCGAACATAAGAGTCCACGACACTAGATACGGGGGATGACACATGAACAAAAAGATGGGTTGGACAGGCGCGCTAGTTGCCTTGACGATGCTGATGTCCGCATGCTCGGGCGGTGGCAGTAACGCTGGAAATGCTTCGAACGGAGAGACTTCTGCAGGGAGTACCCAGGAGAAGCCTTACGAAATTGTATACGCATACCCAACATTTGACAACGTTCCTGCGGACATTCAGCTCGTCCAAGACGAGGTTAATAAGATCGCCAAAGAGAAGATTAATGTCACAGTCAAGCTGCTGCCAATCAGCAACAGCGCCTACACGAACCAGATCAACTTGATGATGTCGAGCGGAGAGAAGCTGGACATGATCGCCATGCTGGGCAACTATAGCACACAAGTCACGCGCGGTGTTTTACATCCTCTCGGCGATATCATGGAGGAAAACGCGCAAGGCATTATCGACGCGCTTGGTGAGGACTATTACAATGCGACCAAGGTCGGCGGCATTAGCTACGGCGTGCCGAGCATCCGGGACTTGGCACAAAATTTCGGGTTCGTCATGCGCAAGGATCTCGTGGACCAATACAATATCGAGTTAGGAACGATTAAGAACTTCGAGGAATTCGGCAAGGCGTTCAAGACGTTGAAGGAGAATGAACCTGATATGGTTAGTGCGACAAATCTCGCAGGTGGCACGATACTTGGCACTTACCGTACCTACGATCCGTTGGGCAACGAGCTTGGCGTCCTTTTGAATAGCGGACTTGCCGACTTGAACGTCGTAAACTGGTTTGCGACGGAAGAATACGAGAAAATGGTGCGTCAACTTCGTGAATGGTACTTAGCGGGTTACATTCTCAAGGACGCCGCGACGAATCCGGAATCAAACCACGCCATCGTGAAGTCCGGCAAAGCGGCAGGTTATTTCACCCAGATGAAGCCTGGCTTTGATGCCCAGGAAAGCCGTATGACCAGCCATCCCATGGTGTCGGTGCAGACGGTTGAGCCTGTAGCGAAGACCGATACGGTCACGAACGTAGCCATTGGTGTGGCAGCCAAGTCAGAGAATCCGGCGAAGACTCTACAATTCCTGAATCTGATGTATACCGACAAGGAGATTGTTAACCTGATTGACTGGGGGGTTGAAGGCAAGCATTACGTGAAGATGGAAGGCCAGGATAATATGATTAAGTATCCCGATGGTGTAACAGGCGATAACGTGGGGTACAAGAACTATGGCTGGATGCACGGTAACCAATTCCTGTCCTACGTATTTGAAGGTGACGAACCCGACGTCTACGTCAAAATGGAGGCATTCAACCAGAACGCTGCTAAATCCAAGGCGCTTGGTTTCTCGTTCAACGGCGACAACGTGAAGAATGAAATTGCCGCTAGTAACGCAGTCTTATTACAATACAAAGGCGTTCTTGAGAGTGGCTCAGTTGATGTTGACAAGGTGTTGCCTGAATTCCTTAAGAAGCTTGAGGAATCGGGCATCAACAAGATTATTGCAGAGAAGCAGAGCCAACTGAATGAGTGGGCGGCTACGAACGGCACATAGGATGAGAACGTACAACGATCCAACCGGACGTCAGAGCCGATTGGATCGTTTCTTAAAGAAGAGACCTTTCGGGAAAGGGACGAGATAGGAATGGATTATACAAAAAAGAGACAACGTACGTTCTTTAAATATTTACCGCTTACACTGCTCATGCTTCCGGGTCTTGCTTACCTGCTGATCAATAACTACTTACCGCTGCTTGGCATGTTCATTGCATTCAAGAACATCAATTACTCTCAGGGTATTTTCGCGAGCGACTGGGTAGGTTTTAGCAATTTCGAGTATCTGTTCAAGACGAGTGACGCCTTTATTATTACAAGAAATACGATTCTGTATAATGCCGTTTTCATTATTCTCGGAACGGTCCTCGCCATCGCGTTCGCCATTCTGCTAAATGAAGTGAGGAGAAAGGTACTGTCGCGCTTCTATCAGAGCGTCATCGTTCTGCCACATCTCATTTCATTCGTAGTCGTTGGCTATCTGGCTTACGCCGCGTTCAGCATGGAGACGGGCTTCATGAACAAGACGATACTGCCGCTTCTGGGCATTGACGAAATATCTTGGTACACAGAGCCCAAGTATTGGCCATACATTCTGACTATCGTGCATTTATGGAAGTCGGTAGGATTCTCTTGTATCATTTATCTGGCTTCTATTATTAGCATCGATACCGAATATTACGAGGCGGCAACACTCGATGGGGCGAGTAAGTGGCAGCAGATCCGTGCGATCACCATCCCCCTTATTACGCCAGTCATCGTGATGTTGATGCTTCTTGGCATCGGACGTATCTTTTATTCCGACTTCGGCCTATTCTATCAGGTGCCAATGAACGCTGGAGCGATCGCCGATACGACCAATGTCATCGACACCTACGTTTACCGCGGTCTTATGGTGCTGGGCGACATCGGCATGGCATCCGCCGCAGGCGTCTACCAGTCGCTCGTTGGATTCGTGCTCGTATTGGGCGCGAACTATATCGTCCGGAAAATCAACAGGGAGAACGCCTTGTTCTAGGGCGAGTGGAGGAGCATAACAACCATGGCTATCGAAAATAAAGCTATAAACTGGATCGCTAATATAACGCTGTCGGTGTTCGCGTTGGCCTGTATCATACCATTCGCGCTACTGATCATGGCATCGCTTAGCAGTGAAGCAAGCATTATTCGGAACGGCTATACATTCTTTCCGGAGCAATTCAGTTTGTCTGCTTACGAATACTTGTGGACACATCATCTTGAGCTGGGCCGAGCATACGGCATTACCGTGTTCATCACAGTTGTCGGTACGGCGGTTAGTCTTGCGATTACCTCGGCGCTTGCCTATCCGTTATCGCGCAGGGATATGCCGTTGCGCAATTTCTGGACGTTTCTCGTGTTCTTTACTATGTTATTTAATGGTGGGCTGGTACCTACTTATCTGGTGTACACTCAACTCTTCGATATCAAGAACACCATATTCGGACTGTTACTGCCGGGGTTGCTCATGAGCGGCTTCAACGTCCTGCTTGTCCGTACATTCTTCATGACGTCCATTCCACCTGCCTTGATCGAAGCAGCAAGTATTGACGGTGCGGGTGAGATCAAAACGTTCTATCGGATTGTGCTTCCGCTGTCGCTGCCCATCATGGCGACGATCGGGCTGTTCCAAGCTATTAACTATTGGAATGATTGGTTTAACGGTCTTATCTACCTGACCGATTCACGTCTGTTCGGTATACAGACTATTTTGACAAAGATGATCACGGATATCCAGTTTCTGACGAGCAACAGCAACGCGGCCGGCACGGGCGCAAGCCAAGCGATCTCTGAGTTGCCAAGCACCTCCGTGCGAATGGCGATTGCGGCGGTCGGCGTGCTTCCGATCCTCATTGCGTACCCGTTTTTCCAGAAATATTTTGTCAAGGGCATTACGATCGGAGCTGTCAAATAAACCTGGCAGGGCCGTCATTATCAGCTATTCGGACTATAGGAGTTGAAGACAATGAAATTCTCCAATCCCGTCTTGAGCGGTTGTTATCCCGATCCCAGCATATGCAGGGTCGGAAGCGATTATTATTTAGTCAACAGCTCATTCAACTATTACCCCGGCATTCCGATCTTTCACAGCAGCGACTTGGTCAATTGGACTCAGATCGGGCATGTGCTGACTAGGGAAAGCCAATTGCCTCTAGGGACTAAAACTAGCGGCGGCGGGGCCTTTAGCTTCACGGGAATCTATGCACCTACTCTGCGTTATCGCGGCGGGCGCTTTTATTTAATTACAACGAACGTACAGCATGGTGGGAACTTCATTGTGACAGCAGATCGGCCGGAAGGGCCTTGGTCAGAGCCCGTTTGGCTGGAGTGGGGCGGTATTGATCCTTCTCTCATGTTCGATGAAGATGGAAAGGTGTACGTGACTGGTACCGGAGGAGGAGATGAGCTTCCGGGCATCTATCAGGCGGAGATGGATCCGGATACGGGAGCCATTCTTACGGAGCGCAGGCTGATCTGGGAGGGAACGGGAGGCAGCTACCCCGAAGGTCCGCACTTGTATCGTATAGCCGATTGGTATTACTTGCTTATTGCGGAAGGTGGTACTGAGTTCGGTCATATGGTGACAATTGCAAGAAGCGTGGAGCCTTACGGTCCATTCCAGTCTTGTCCGAGCAATCCTATCTTGAGTAACCGCAGTACAGGCTTACCGATTCAGGCAACGGGTCATGCCGATTTCGTCGAAGCGCATGATGGAAGCTGGTGGGCAGTCTACCTGGGTATCCGTCCTCTTGGTTATCCGTTTTACCATCATTTAGGTAGGGAAACGTTTTTAATTCAAGTTACGTGGTCGGATGATGGTTGGCCTGTTATCGGATATGATGGCAAGGCTCAATTAGAAATTGAGGGCCCATCCTTTTATGAAGGAAGTCTGGGTAAATGCGAAGGCATTTGTCGTGATGATTTTAACAGCGAGTCGCTCAACCTGCATTGGAATTACCTTCGCAATCCGGTGCCAGAGGCGTATTCGCTCACGCGCCGGCCAGGTTGGCTAACGCTCCTCGGTATGGAACAGGGACTTGATGGGATCGAACGTCAGACGTTCGTCGGCCAGCGGCAGCGTCATTTGGAATGTCATGTATCTGCCTTGCTGGATTTCGAGCCTTCTCGAGATGGAGAGGAAGCTGGTTTAACCATTTATATGAATGAGAAGGGGCATTATGAGATTGCCGTAACTCGCATTGACGGGGTTAAGACGGTACTGTTTCGCCGGAGAATAGGCTCCTTGTGGAAAGTGGAGCGGGAGGAGTCCATTCCCGTAGGTTCCATCCTTCTAAGCATCGCAGCAGATGCGACTACTTATGTCTTTGCCTTTACATTGAACGGTGAGGAGGAGACAGAGCTCGGACGGGGAGAATGTTTCTATCTGTCAAGCGAAGTGGCCGGCGGTTTTACAGGAGTCTACGTTGGCTTGTATGCTTCCGGCAATGGGAAACCAAGTGACTCGCCGGCACAGTTCGATTATTTTGATTATAGAACTAATTAATTTTCAGGATTAATCTTCAAATCTGTACGACCAAGATTGGACGTAGGCCGCTAATTGATTAGCGGTCTTTTTTATTTATTTATCGCTTTTTACTGAAAATGGTTAATTTTTTACATCATTTCGTGTAATTTAAAGATGCGTTGAGAGAACTGGATAATGGTGCTATGTTACACGAATCGGCGCTAGAAAACCGATATTTATACAACCATCGCTTAAGCTCGTTAATGAATGAAGAAAATATCCCTATATTCGGTCGGCAATCTCCATTTTTAAAACATGCTCAAAAAAGTGCAATTGCAGGAAAAAAGAGATTAACCTATGGTGGAATTATCCCATTGAAAAGAGGCGATCTAATTGGAAGCTGTAAACACCTCTCATATCCTTCCGCTTCGCAAGCCGATCATTGAGGTCAATTCGTACCACGCCTTTTCCCAGGCCATTGTGCTGACGAATGAAGCATTATCTCTGCCATGGCTGTTTAGCCACTATATCCATCTGTTTGGCGTTCCCGAATTTGATAAGGGCAACTTTATTCATTTCGCGTCCTCATCTTTTTTTCATGAACTGCCCTATACCTTTGTGTCAAAGCTGCATACGGATCAATTAAGGTCGTGGTTTGATGACCCATTAACCTTCTTCATCGATTGCTTGCACAAAAATCAATATTTAGCTATCGCGCTAGACGAATATTATATTCCCGGCACTTCCTCTTACCAAACCAAGCAGCAGGTGCATCATTTGCTTATTCACGGCGTTGATGTTTCGCAGCAGCTGTTCTATGTTGCAGGCTACTTTTCGAATCCGCCGGTCTATGACTCGGGTAGACCGGTCAGCTTCGATCTGCTGCGAGAATCGCTTCGGCATGCAGGACCTATCAAGCAGCGCATCAGCCAGACATTGGAGATTATCGAGTATCCATACCGGGATTTAAGCACGCAAGCTTTTGAGCTGGACATTCATTTTATCGCAAGGTCACTGGAGGAGTATTTGCTGTCCAAGCCGTTGACTGAAAAAAATCCGCAAAGGATTCATTTCTGGTTTGGCCTGCGCGTGTATGATCTGCTCGAGCAATTCCTTGAAAGGGAGCTGGAATCAGACCAGCCACTCCTTCATATGAAAGCGCTCCAGACGCTCGTCAATCATAAGCAATGGATGATAAAAAGAATCGAGTACTTACAGGCTCACAAGCTGATATCCGATAATGGCCTGCTTGCGATGTTGCAGGATGTGCTTAAGCAAACCGTAATTGTTCATCAATGGTGTGTGAAGCAGCGGGTCAGAAGGGACCCAAGCAACCTCGTAAATGCCATTCGCTGCACGCAGCAATTGAAACGTAGTGAAGCATTGTTTTTGGAAAAATGCTTGAATCAATTGGCTATTCCTTAATGATTTCTAGAAAGTGCAAATGTTTTAAAAAAGTGCAATAGAAGGAAATAAGGTTTATTCAAACAAAGAAACGGTTCATCAAAAAAGTCTTATTGCACAGCGAACACCACTGTCTATAAAGTTGAAGTAGGCCATTGACTCACAGGCTACATCACCCATGTTGTAGATGAGAGGAGTTGTTCACTCGCTTGGCAATGAAGACAATGCTAACAACCTCACCGATTCAGCATCAGGTCAGTCGACACACAAGTCCGTTTGGCGTTATGCTGCTGCGATTGATTTACCTCATGTATTACGTCTTGTTGTATCCGCCTTATTATTTCTGGAATAAACGCGATTTTAAAAAGCAAACGAAAAAAAATCCCTTCTACGTCAGTAAGCTCGTGCGTTTGGTAGAAAAGCATCCCCGGCTATATGAGATGTCGATGTTTGTGCTTAACTTTCCAAAACCGACAGCGGTTTATCGTTTTTTGCCTGAATTACAAGGAAGCGTGCTGCAGGTTGGCTGTGGAACGGGGCTTCTGAACAAGCATGCGAAGCGTTGGAGGGATGTAGAGTTTTTCAATCTGGATATTAATGAAAAATACCTTCAATTCGGCATGAAGAAGGGCCGGCTGCACAATTGCCTCCATTCTGGTATTTATCAGGTGGAGAAGGCGGACGAAAGCTTTGACAAGATCGTCTTCGCCAGGTGCTTTCATCACATTCGGCATCATAAAAAAGCGTTTAAGGAATGTGCAAGGCTACTAAATAAAGGAGGGGAATTGTGGATTCTGGATCCTGTTATTTTGGAGGAACAGGGCTCAGGCAAACAAATGAGCGCGGGTTATATGGCCAATTCGTCTATTGACGGCGTCATTTGGCGTTTTACGAAGCAAGCGTTCATAGAACATGTGCTAAATTCACTGCCTGGAGAATTGGAGCTCATTTCAATCACGGAAAATCGGCAGCCGCATTTAACCAATTATAATTTGAAATACCCGCAAACCGATATTTTGGCGGTTATTCGAAAACGAAATGAAGGGGAGAACAAGTAATGCTGCAGACGCAAATTATTACGATTATATCCGAAATCAAGAATGAGCCTGACCTGACGGCTACGCTGACGGGAGCCTCCGATATGCTGAATGACGCGGGGCTGGACTCGCTGCAGCTGATTAATTTCATACTCCGAATCGAAGACGAATTCGAAATCGAAATCGATTTTGACCAATTTGATATGGAGCATCTGCAATCGATCGATATATTCTGCAATTTTATTCAAGCAAAAAGCGCATGAGACGGGCTGGGGGCGTAACGAAGATCCATTGCGGCGCCTTCGATGCGGAGTCGCTGTGGCGGGATGAAACGCTGGCGAAGCTGCCTTCCCTGCCTGATCCGCAGGCAAAGGCAATAGTTGGCGCCATGGACGAGCTGTTATTTTTATTTTGCGAAAGCTCGGATGTGCTGCTTACCCGAAATCCCGTGGCCCCGGCGCAGCTTCGCTATTTGAGTAGCATTGGCCTGACGTTTAGGACGAGCGACGAGCCACTTGAGGCTAACAGCGGAGCGCGGGAGGAAAATCCCTTCCAGCAAATACTGAATAAGGGGGCAGTGCGCCAGTATGAGGAACTGCTTCCGCCGGGCGGCTTAGTAGAGCCGTTTGCCGTACTGGAGGGCTTGCAGGAGCTATCTTCGCTTTATCGGCTAGGTGGGCGTTATCCGGATATGGATACGATTAGGCATGTGAATTCCAAGCTATACTCGACAGAGCTCAGAGAAAGTCTGGGCTATGGCCCGCCAACGAGGATTGTGAGGAATCATATGGAGCTGAGGCGCACCGCGGAAGCGATGTTGGGTGCCGGTCCCGTGCTTATTAAGGATACGTTTGGCGTATCCGGCAAAGGGAATTTGCTGATCCAAAGCATGGCGACGCTGGAGCGTATAGCCGGGTATGTTGCGGCCCAGGAGCAGAAGGGTAAGTCAGCTTTATTTCTGCTCGAGCCACTGCTGGACAAGGAAACCGATTTTTCATGCCAATTCCATATTGATGCGGACGGCGGCTATGAGCTGATTTCCGTACAGCAGGTCATGAATGCCGAATTTGCCTATCAGGGCACGTTCAGTGCAAGCGAGGAGCTCATAGAAAAGCTGGAGCGTGAAGACTATTTTAAGCTCATGCAGAACACGGCCGATCTGCTTTATGAAAGCGGTTACCACGGCCACGTCTGTGTCGATTCGATGCTGCTGGCGGACGGTGGTCTCGTGCCGATCGTTGAAATTAACGCACGCAAGTCGATGAGCCTCATTAAAAAACGGCTGGACGATTATTTGGCCGAATTTTCGCTTCAGGGGAACCTTACCTATTTGTCCGTCATCTGCCATGGAATCGTGGAGTACGCAGATTTGCTTGCGGCTATGGAGCGCGAAGGGCTGCTCTTCCGGCCTGATCGGGGAGAGGGAATTCTACCGCTTAGTGCGGGTACGTTCACGATCAATCAGGCGGATGGATTAAAGCGCAAGGGAAGGCTTTATTTGTCCGCTGCAGCGGGGCAGATAGAACGCTGCAGCGAGCTGCTTTCCCGCATGCGCATTCTCCTGAAGACAAGCGGTATTGCCGTAACCAATTAAAGCTTATAGGGAAGGAGTAGAAAAATAAGATGGGCAATGGGGCTATTCGGGACAATCGTTTCACCACAATTCTTTGCTCAGGCTTCGGGCTCGGCTTCTATAACCCTGGTTTAATCGTGAACTATCAATTAAGACAGCGCGGCATACCGACCGAGGTGCTGGTATTTGAAGGGTTCATGCAAAAGGAAAAGCAAGCAAAAATCATAGACAGCAGGAAGGCTTATCATGATAATTTTGCGCTTGCGAAAATCGCCACGAAGCTGCCCAAGGATATTCGTGACAGCTTCGATTCGGAACAAATCTTTGACCTGCTAAACAGCTGGGCGACGGGGGGAAGAAGGAGGTTTATTTCCTTGTCTGGGCATTGGGTGTACATCCTGGAACTGTACAGAGAGAAGCTCGGTGCCGATGCCGCCGAGCTGGAGGTCGATCTGCTCTATGTGGATTCGGATTTGTCGCCCTCTTGGAAAAGCCTCAAAAAATATAGGCCCGATTACCCTGCTCGTTACCGAGAGGTTTGGCTGTATGCGTCGTCAACGTTGTCTATTCATCTTCAGATTCTTGTCGGCGACGGAGAACCGCTGCCTTTCGCAGATAGAGCGCCTCGGTATGTGATTCATGGCGGAGGCTGGGGGATGGGGACGTATCAAGGAAAAATACCGGAGCTTGCGCAGCTGGGTCTTGACCTCGATGTCGTTGCTTATGAGCCAGCGGAGGCCGAGCGGCAGAAGCCGGGCAATCGTTATTACATGAACGATCCCGGGTGGATGGCATGGATTAAAGGGGAGTCTGGGGAGCATGAATTTCCAAGGTTCGGCGAGATTAGGCCGGATACTGCACCGTCATTTTCCAATCTGCCATCCTATCATGGTCTCTATGATGTCATTCGACAGGCTAAGGGCATCATTAGCAAGCCCGGGGCGGGGACGCTGATGGATTCGCTGGCCTCGGCCACACCGGTCATTATGCTTGAGCCGTTCGGCGAGCATGAGAGGAGAAACTTGGAAGTATGGCTGGAGCATGGACTTGGAATTACCTATGAGGATTGGGAGCGCGCGGGGTTTGCAGAGGAGGCGCTAGAGACGATTCATGAACGGCTGCTCGCGAAACGAGCAGCGACGAGATCGTATACGGACGACTATTTGGAACGAATGGGTTGAGTTGAAGGACGGTATCCTTAGGGAGGAGGGCGAGATGATGGCGATTAAAACGGAGTCCGCGCCTATCGCGGCGCAAGCGTTAGACCTGCACAGTCCCAAGTGGATTTTTCTGCAGCTGATCGAATCGTGCAATTTACGCTGCAAAATGTGCTTCGAGTGGGGAGATAATGGCTCCTACAAGGAGAAGCCAGAGCTAAAGAAGCTCGATATTGGTGTGGTGAAACGGATTATTGAGGAATGCAAGGAGACACGCCCCTATTATGAGCTTTACGGGGGCGAGCCGCTGCTTTACCCATGGATCGACGAGGTATTGGAGCTCATTCACACCACGGGGAGCAAAGCTCATTTTCCCACTAACGGTACCTTGCTGGAGCGGCATGCGGAGATGATTATGGCCTTTCCTCCGGAACGAATCTGGGTGTCACTCGACGGTCCCGAGGAGATCAATGACGCGCAGCGAGGAGCTGGCGTCTTTCGCAAGGCCATGAAAGGCATCCGCAAGCTTTATGAGCTTCGGGAAGCAATGGGCAGTGAATACCCGAAAATTGGTATCAGTACAACCGTCACGCCGACGAATTACAAACATTTGGAGCGGTTCTACTTTGAAAGCTTAGACCTTGCAATGCTGGATTGTATTAGCGTCGAGCTGCAGCAATATGTCACCCGGGAGCGTTACGATCACTACGCAGGCGTACTGCGGGAGCATTTCGATATTGCCGCCGCGCCGATTGCGAGAGGCTTCATCGCTGATCCTGCGCAGTTCGCGGAAGTCGATGCAGCGGAGCTGTGCCGGCAGTTGAAGCGGATTGAGCGCCACTGTGCGGAGCACGGCATGTACTTTAATGCGTATCCGAAGGTAATCAGCGAGGAAAATATCCGCCATTATTTTAATGCGGAATGGTCCAAGGTTACCAATATGAAGAAGCGCTGCGTTTTTCCATGGATCAGCACGGAGGTGAGTGCTAGAGGCGAGGTAACCTCCTGCCACAATTTCTATGATCTATCACTCGGGAACGTCAATGAGCTCAGCTTAAAGGAGATTTGGAACGGCACGAAATACAAGCAGTACAGGGACTATTTGCGCAAGCAGCTGTTTTCCATTTGCCCGGGCTGCTGCTTGTATTATAACGAGAAGCCGCGCTGAGCGGCCTTGCCAAAGCCTGAGGCGGCAGAGCCTCGCGTCACTTAGGAATCTATGCTGAGCTTAAGGGGAGGGAAGTAAGCGTGCAGCCTAAAACAAATATCCGAATGGATGAGAAGTCGTTTGAGATTCTGAAGCGAACGATCCGAAACGCAGCGATCCCAATGAGGCAGAAGCGGGAAAACCCGAAATACAAGACGGAGCTTCCCGAGGTGGTCGCCATTAAGCTGACCAACCGCTGCAATTTGCGCTGCAAGCATTGCTACCAATGGAACGAGGATGGCTACCATCATCAGATGGAGGTGGCTGAACAAAATTTGGATATCGACGTAGCCATTGTGAAACGGTTGTTCGAGGATACGAAGCAGGCGAAATCGCGCTTGTATTTGTGGGGCGGCGAGCCGATGTTCCACCGGCGATTCGGCGAGATTTTGACGATGCTGGAGGAGGATCATCGTGAGGTCACGATTTGCTCCAATGGATTGCTCTTCGATCAATATATGGAGCAAATGCTGCGTATTTCTGAGCAGCTGGAGCTGCTTATCGCCGTGGAAGGGTTCGAGAAGGATCACGATCTCATCCGGGGAAAGGGTTCTTACAGCAAGGTGATGAAGGGCATCGACCAGCTGCTGGCGCTTCGATCAGAGGGGCGGTTTCATGGACGGATTTCGGTCCATTGTGTCATCAATAACGCAAACATCTATTATTTATACGATCTGATGGAGAGCTTCGAGCAGCGGGGAATTGATCTCGTGCTGCTGACGTTCCCTTGGTATATCGCTCAGGATACGTCGCTTGCGATGGACGATTATTTTCGCGAGCACTTCGATTGGCTGCGCCATATTGAGGAGGGAGAGAAGAGCAGCTGGCACGCCTTCAAGTACCGGATTGAGCCGCAGCATCTTCCCTCCCTGCTGGAGCAGCTTCGCAAAATGAACGAACGTGTCTGGGACACCCGTCTGCGCTACCAGCCGGGGCTCGAATTTGACGAAATCGAGCGTTTCGTCACAGGCGAGGTCATGACCAGTCGCTGTGCGACCGATTGTTTGGCGCTGGCTACGCGCATTGACGTAACGCCGACAGGAAACATTTCGGCCTGTAAATTTTTCTCCGAGTTCACGGTAGGCAATCTAAAAGAAAAAAGCCTCGAGGAAATATGGAATTCCGCGGAATACGATCGCCTTCGGGAGACCATCAATAACGGCTTGACCCCGGCATGCTCCAAGTGCAATGTGCTGTATCTGCATGGCGTCTCGGCGCTAAAGCACATATAGGAGCTGATGCTGACATGAGAACTTTAGCTCTAGGCATCATCGGCTGTGCGTCCATCGTTCGCAGGGCAGTATTCCAGCCGCTTCCGTTCGTCGAAGGCATTAGGGTGGTGGGCATTGCTAACCGTACAAGATCGCGGGCGGAGGCGCTGGCTGCGGAATTCGGTGTACCGCACGTATTTGAGCGGCTTGAGGATGTATTGGCAAGCCGGGATGTGGACGCCGTGTATATCGCGCTGAGCAATGACCTCCATGCGGAATGGGTGCTGCGCGCCGTCCGGGCGGGCAAGCATGTGCTGGTGGAGAAGCCGATTGCGATGAATGCGGTGGAGTGTGCGCAGCTTGCGGAGCGGCTTGCAGGCGAGCCAGTGGTCGTGCTAGAAGGGCTGATGATCCAGCATCACCCGTGGCAGAGCGCCTTGCGGGAGCTCATTCAAGAACAGCGTTATGGCAAGCTGCTGCAGATGCGGACGGAGCTGCATATATCGATGCGTGATCTGCCAATCACGAGCTACCGCTGCGATCCAGGCAGAGGAGGAGGCGTCTTCGCCGACCTTGGCTGTTACTGGCTGCAAATGCTGCAGCAGCTGCCGGGCATTGAGGCAACCAAGCCCTCGAAGCTGAAGGCGGAATCAGCGTTCGACGGTCCGAGGGGCTGCGACTGGACGTTCGACGCCTCGCTCGCCTATGCCAGCGGGTTCGTTGCGGAACTGTCGGCTTCCTTCGAACGCCCTTACCGTACGCGGCATGTATTGAGGCTGGAGCATGCCACCCTGGTAGTAAACGATTTTTTTCGCGCAAACGTTGGGAGATATAAAATCACGATCAAGATCGAGGAGCCGGGAACCGGCCGCCCGCTTGGCAGCAAAAGCTTTGAGCCGATGCATTATTACGAAAATCAGCTGGCGTATTTCCGCGACAGCATCTGGACGGGGACTGGCAAAGGAAGTCGCGAGCTTCTTCGTGAATCGCTGGAGCGAGTTAGGCTCCAGGAGCGGATTCTTGCGGCCGCTGTGTACCACAAGCGCTATGTCGAGGAAGGTATGAAGTAAAGGAGACAACAGGCATGATCATTGAGGTTGACGGCTTATCCAAATCCTTCACTTACCATAAGAAAGAGCTGGGACTTAAAAGTTCGATCCAAAATTTGTTCCGCCGCGAGCAGCAAACCAAACATGCGGTTTCGGATATTTCCTTCAGCATCGAGGAGGGCGAGGTCGTCGGATTCCTCGGGCCGAATGGTGCCGGCAAGACGACGACGCTCAAGATGCTGTCGGGCATTTTGCATCCGACGAGCGGCAGCGCCAAAGTGTTCGGCTACACGCCATGGGAGCGGAAAAACGAATTTAAACGGCAATTTTCCATCGTCATGGGACAGAAAAATCAGCTGTGGTGGGACTTGCCTGCGAATGAGTCGCTATACCTGAACAAATGTATCTACGAAGTGGACGATGCGGAGTATGCGCGGACGCTGGGAGAGCTGACCGAGCTGCTGGACGTGAAGGAGCTGCTTAAGGTGCAGGTGCGCAGATTGTCGCTAGGCGAACGGATGAAGATGGAGCTGATTGCCGCTCTCATTCATAAGCCGAGAATCCTCCTCCTTGATGAGCCGACCATCGGTCTCGATATTATTTCGCAGCGCAAAATAAGGGAGTTTTTCAAATATTACAATCGCGACAAAAAAACGACAATCGTCCTGACCAGCCATTACATGAACGATATTGAGGAGTTATGCGATCGGTCTATTATCATCAACCACGGAAGGATCGTATTTGACGGTGGGCTGAGTGAGGTTAATGAAAGGCTCGGGCATAAAAAAATTATGAAGCTTGTGCTTTCCGAGCCCGTTGAAGAATGGGTGCTGAATCAAGTCGGGGAGGTCAAGGAATTCAAGGATACGCATGTGAAGTTCGTGTTCGAGCAGTCGGAAATTAAAAAAATGTCGCGCTGGGTGCTTGATCACCTGCCCGTAATCGATTTCACCATCGAGGATATTCCGATTGAGGAGGGCATCGCCCTGCTGTACCAAAGTGGCGGTGAGAAGCATGAGACTGCATAGCATGTACTTGAAAACCTTCTCACTCGGCGTGCAAAATTCGCTGGAATACCGGACGAACTTCTTTCTGAACCTATTTGGCGCGGTATTTCCGATTTTAATTCAGTACTTCTACTGGAGGGCGGTGTTTACCAGCTCGGGCCAACAAATGGTGTTCGGATTTTCGTATAACCAGATGATCGCCTATTCCATTCTGGCCGTCTTGATGTCTAAGCTGATCGGCACCACGTTCCAATACGAAATTGCCCGGGACATAAAGGACGGCGGATTGAATAAGTACCTCGTCAAGCCGATCGGGTATTTATCATACCGGATTTTCTGTTTTCTTGGGGAAAAAAGCGTGCAAATGCTCGTTGTGCTCGCCCTTTCAGTAATTGTCATGCTGCTGCTGGATGCGTGGCTCGATTTTCCGGTCAACCTGCCCTATATTTTGCTGTTTCTATGCGTTGTGCCCAGCGCTTTAATGCTGAACTTCTTCATCTATTACAGCTTAAGTGCTGTCGCCTTCTGGTTCACGGAAGCGAATGGCGCATTTCGGACGTTTGTGCTGCTTGCCAATATTGCGGGCGGAGGGTTGTTTCCGCTTGATATTTACGGCCCGGTTACCAAGGCCATACTGCTGGCGCTGCCGTTCAATTACGTGATTTATTTCCCGATCCGTCTGCTCAGCGGCATGCTGACCGGCCCGGAAATTGCTACTGGGGCAATGATGCAGCTGATCTGGATAGGGGTGTTCGCCGCACTCTCAACCGTGCTGTGGAGGCAGGGTCTCACGAAATATATCGCGGTGGGAGGGTAGCAGCCTTGTTAAAGACATTAAAAAAATACGCGTTGATCTACAAGGTTTTCGTCAAAAACTGCTTCATCGCCCAGATGGAATACCGGATCAATTTTTTGTTCGCGAACACGATTGAAATCGCTTATTTATTCATCAAGCTGCTTTATGTAATGGTTGCGTTCCGCGTCGGGGTCGTCATTAACGGCTATACACCGGATATGATGATGATGTTTGTCGGGTCCTTTACGATGATGACGGGCTTTTATTGTCTTTTCTTTTATTCGAACTTCATGAATTTGAGCAATCACGTTCGAAACGGAACGCTTGATTTGCTCATCACTAAGCCGGTTTCGTTGCAGTTTATTGCGACGCTGCGCAATGTGGACTTCGGCTTTTCGTTTACAAACATAGTGGCTGGAGCAGGGATGATTATCATGGCTTGGGCTCGCATGGGCATTCCGGTCACACCTTCGCGGGTATTGGTGTTCATGCTGTTCATCTTCCTTGGCATCGTGCTCAAATATGCGATTTTCCTGATGCCATCCTTGATCTCGTTCTGGACGGTGCAGACGGCGGCGGTCAATCAGATGTCTACCGCGATATGGGATATGAACCATGTGCCAATGCATATATACGGCCGCTCGGTTAGGCATGTAGGCACGTTTTTGTTCCCGGTGCTTGTCATTACTAATTTTCCGCTGCTGTTCGTGCTCGATCGACTGACCTGGACGCATATGGTCTGGTTCCTGATCGCCCCGCTGCTGTTCTTATTCCTCTCGCGGAAGCTGTGGAATGTGGCCATCCGCAATTATTCCAGCGCAAGCAGCTAGGGGGCGATTCGGAGCTTAGTCGAGACTAGTCTAGTTCAGCAGGGGATGCCCATTTACGGGCTGCGCATGATCGAAAAGCACCATAGTGCGGACGCCAAGCACATGACGATTGAAAATAGAAGTTCTTAACAGAGGAGCGTCGGGGATGGGGAAAACAAAGGTTGTCTTATTGTCCGGCGGCTTCGGTACCCGTCTGGGTGAAGAAACGATGCTGCGGCCGAAGCCGATGGTAGAGATCGGAGGCATGCCGATTTTATGCCATATTATGAATATTTACGATGCTTGCGGCTTTAATGAGTTTATTATCGCTCTAGGCTACAAGAAGGAAATGATCAAGCAATATTTTCTTAATTATATGTATTTACAAAACGATTTCTGCATCCAGATGAGCCACGCGACCGTCGATATTGTCAGGCACAGGCAGCCGGATTGGACGGTGCATCTGCTCGATACGGGATTGAGCACCATGACGGGCGGGCGACTGCACAGGCTTCGGGATCAGCTCTGCGGCGATACATTCATGACGACCTATGGGGATGGAGTGGGGGACATCGACGTCAAGAGCTTGCTCGATTATCACAAATCCCATGGCAAATTGGCCACGGTCACGCTCGTCAAGCCTCGTGCCCGCTTCGGCACGGTGGACCTAATGGGCGATCAGGTCGTCTGCTTCAAGGAAAAGGCTGATACCGGAGGCTGGATTAACGGCGGTTTTTTTGTCTTTGAGCCAGGCGTGCTTGATTATATCGCTCACGATTCGGATGTGCTTGAGAGCGATGTCCTTCCTCGGCTGGCTGAGGAGGGACAGCTGATGGCTTACAGACACGATGGGTTCTGGGACTGCATGGATACGATGCGCGATAAGCAGTATCTTGAAAGCCTTTGGGCTTCCGGGGAAGCCCCCTGGAAGAGCTGGCGCGAGGATTAAGGGAGGTGCTGAAATACCTATGGATGCGATGAATAATCCGATCGTACAGGAAGATATGGCGTATATCCAAGAAAAAATGGCCAACCCCGCCTGCTTCGTCGGGATGAACATTTTGATTACCGGCTGCGGCGGCTTTATCGGGTTTTATCTGACTCACTTGTTCGTTCATCTGAAGCAGCAGGGCTATGCCTATGACAAGCTGCTGCTGCTCGATACCTTCCGTTCCGGCATCCCGGAGTGGCTTTCCCGCCTAACCCAGAAACATCAGGATATCGAGGCGCACACGTTCGATATTGCCAGAGACAGCCTTGAGCTTGTGCAGGGCGCCGAGTCTGCTGATTACGTCTTTCATATGGCTTCCATCGCCTCGCCCACATTTTATCGGCAGTTTCCAGTCGAAACGATCGAAGCGAATGTCATGGGGCTGCAGCGGCTGCTCGACTTCTATAAGCATCGCCCGCTGAAGGGGCTTCTGTTCTTTTCCAGCAGCGAAATATACGGCGATCCGGACCCGGATTTCATACCGACCCCTGAGTCGTACTGGGGACATGTGGCGAGCATCGGCCCGCGCGCATGCTACGATGAGTCGAAACGAATGGGCGAGACGCTGTGCTACGTCTATCATCAGACATTCGGCATGCCAGTCCGTGTTGTGCGGCCGTTCAACAATTTCGGTCCCGGTATGTCGCTCACGGATCGAAGGCTGCCCGCCGACTTCGCGCTTGCCGTGCTCCGGAATGAACCGATTGTCATTCACTCGGACGGCAAGCCGACTCGGACGTTTTGCTACATTGCTGACGCGATTGACGGCTACCTCCGCGTCCTTCTGCATGACGAATTCGACTTTTTTAATATCGGCATGGACGGCGGCGAGCTGTCCGTTGAACAACTGGCTGGCATATATCGTGAGGCTGCCGCCGAGCTGCAAGGCTACACGGGCGACATCCACTACACTGCATCCCCAGAAAAGGATTACTTGCTGCATAACCCGTCTAGGCGCTGTCCGGACCTTTCAAAAGCCCGAGGTGTGCTCGGTTACCGGCCCGAGATTGAAGTGTCCGAAGGAGTCAGACGTTATTTAACGTTTCTGCAGAAGGAGTTGATCTCCGTATGATCGCGGTAATCGGACTAGGCTTCGTTGGTCTGACGACCGGGCTTGGACTTGCCCATCGTCTCGGCTGTACCGTATTTGCATACGATTGCGATCCGGAAAAAAGGGAGCTGTACCAAAACGGAAGGATACCGTTTCACGAGCCAGAGCTGCAAGAGCAGCTTGGGCGCTATCTGGGCAGCCGATTCGTGGTTTGCGATACGCTTGAAGAAGCCTTGCGTAATGCGGAATATATCTTTTACTGCGTAGGCACTCCCGCTCTTGCCGATGGCAGCGCAGATTTGAACGCCCTGCTGGATGGGGTGAAGGAAAGCAGCGAGGTGTTGCTCGACGGCCGCTTCCGCGTGCTGGTCATAAAGTCCACCGTACCGCCGGGTACAACTTCGCGCGTAATTGCTCCTCTGCTCAAGCAGCTGGGATTACGCCTTGGAGAGCATGTCGGCCTGGCAGCAAACCCGGAGTTTCTAAGGGAAGGCTCGGCGTGGCGCGATGTGATGGAGCCGGACCGAATCGTCATTGGGGAGGCTGAGCCTGTCGGCGGACGGATGCTTGCCGAGCTGTATGCCTTGGGCTTTGATGCTCCCGTCCACCGCGTATCGGCCACAACTGCCGAATTTGTTAAATATATGTCCAATTCGTTGCTCGCCACGCTAATCAGCTTCGCGAATGAGATGGCACTGATTGCGGAGCAGACTGGCGACATTGAGATTCCTCAGGCGTTTCGCTTGCTTCACGAGGACAAGCGATGGCATGGCACGCCAGCCAAGATGACCGATTACGTATATCCAGGCTGCGGTTTCGGCGGATATTGCTTGCCTAAGGACATCGCGTCTATGATTCATCACGCTTCTGTCATTGGCGAGCATGCCGACCTGCTGCAGGCTGCGGCCCTCGTGAACCAAAAGGCGCAGCTGCGAATGGCGGAGCGGATTGCCGCTGCTGCCGGAGACCAGAAGAGCCGTAAGATTGGCATTCTGGGGCTTTCATTTAAGCCGGGCAGCGACGATGTACGCGGCGCCGTTTCCTTTGAAATCATTCGTCAATTGCTCGGGATGGGCTATCTAAGCATTGCTGCCTATGACCCGCTAGCGATGAAAGCGTTCGATCTAGCTTACGGAATGCCTATTTCATATGCACAAACGATGGAGGAGCTGGCTTCGGGGAGCGAAGTTATCGCGCTGATTACCAGCTGGAAGGAATTTGCAGAGAAAAGGCATTTGCTCTCAGGCAAGCTCGTCATCGACGGCAGGTATACGGAAGCGCAAAGCGGGGTGATTGTTCATGCTGGAAAATAAGGAAAGCATCGTGAATATATTGGCGAAGCTGTTGAACCTAGAGCCGGAGCTGCTTGTGGGGCTTGGAGAGGATGCGGATTTAACGGAGCAGTATTTAAGCTCCGTTCTTGTGGTGGAGCTTGTAGTTGAGCTGGAGCAATATTTTGGCCTGATGATCGATGATGAAGATTTATTGACGGAAAATGTCTCCACGATGCGGAAAATCGGGGAGCTGATCTCGAAATATAAGGAGATGCAGCCATCGAAGGAGTGAGCGAAATGGATTTTTGCTGGATGCTTCCGCAGGGCGATCTTCAGCAGATAATGGAGCAAACTATAGCCGCCGAAGGGTACGGCTTCCATTCCGTGCTGTTGATCAATGCGAATGATTACATGGACCCGTGGCTTGCTGCCTCATATTTGGCCGAGCGAACCGAGAAGCTGCGATTCCTGATCGCGCAAAATACGAGCTATATTCTGCCAACGGCAGCGGCGAAAGCGCTAAGCACATTAAACCTGCTGACTAACTTCCGAGCAGATATAAATATAGTAACTGGCAGCTCGGCCATTGAGATGGGGCGCATGACGAAAGCGGTTGGTCACGAGCAGCGCTACGAGCGGACGAAGGAATTTGTAGAACTGTTTCACCGTCTGCAAGAAGGCGGAAGCGTTCACTTTAGAGGCTCCTGGTTCGAGGTGAATCAAGGAGAGTTGTATCCGAAGCCGTCTTCCTATAGCAGCGTGTTTATATCCGGCAGCTCCCCCGAGGCGATGCAAATCGCGGCTGCTGGCGGGCACCATTATTTAACGTATGGGCATGATTACCCGGTTGTCAGCCAGCGGCTTAAAACGTTTCGTGGATATATCCCGAAGACAAGTCTGGATCGTGCCAAGTGCGGCATTATGATCGATATTATCGCCAGAGAGACGACTGAGGCGGCTTGGGCCGCAGCGGAGCGTTTTCTTGGCGAAGCGAGCGCTATAGAGAAGCGCACGAACCGGCTGTTCCGCAATAATTGCGATGCTGCTGGTATTCAGAGCTACAAGGCGCATTATGCAGACCCGATGGCAAAAGTATCCGAGCACTTATGGGCAGGACTCGTGCAGCTGAATACATCAAACGGCTTTTCCATCGTTGGCTCGTACGAGGAGGTACGGCAGTCGATCCGGAAGTTCCAGCAGCTAGGCGTAGACTATTTTATTCTGAGCGGGCTCGCGGGGCCCGATGAACAGCTGCGCATCGGTGAGTACATTCTCCCCTATGTAAGAGGAAATAAGGAATCCGAAGGATTTTCGTCGGCGGTAAAGGAGACCTCATCCCATGGAAATGGACATTATGCCTAAGAAACCTTTTGCCATACGCGCAGGCCTGCACTGCTTGTTCTCCGGTTTGTACCACATCCTTGAGCAAGAGCGGCCGGAGGCGGCAGCGGAGAGCGATGAAGCGGATATATATTTCGAGACGAACGGACTGAATTTGGAGTACTACGGAGATCTGAACAGGGTTTGGCTTGCGTCTCAGGAGGACATTGTAGAACGATTCGCCCGAACTTACGGACTCCAGCTGCATGCCTCATTCGAGGTGGAGCTTGATCCGGGTTCCGCGCTGCTGCGATTGCGGGAGGCTGTGCTTCAAGGCCGTATGCCGCTGGTGTTTATACGTACGACATCGCTCGACTATCATGAAGTATTCAAAGACGGAGAAGAACGAAATCACCTTGTGCTTCTGCTTGGCTGGGACGATGGCGACGATTCGGTTCTGATCGGTGACAGCTCTTTTCTCGATCAGGCGGGGCACGTCACTACCTATGAAGGAGTGCTGACGGTTGATGCGCTGCGAAGGGGATTATGGGGCTATGCGTGGTTCAAGGCAGATGCGGAGCAGAAGCCGTCTACAGCAATAGGACGATTTAATGCGGTTCTCCAAAACATCCGCACATTTAATCAAGGCTTAGAGCTGCCTGAGCAAAGGTACCAAGGCAGTCTTGCCTACCGTATGTATGTGAGGGATTACAATAAGCTGCTTGCGTTAGACGCTCCGGCTTTCTCTGCTGTGTGCCGGAATGTATATTATTGCTTCCGGGTCGGGGGAATGCTTCATCAGCTTGAATACCTTGCTGCATATATAGGGCGCTATAAAGGGCGGTGGCCGCAAGAGGGCCAAGAGCTTCTATACCGCGTGGAAGGATTGCGGGAGCAATGGCGCAAAGCGCTGATGCAGTTGTACAAGGTCGGTCTATCCGTCCAGCGCGGTAAGATCAGCCTTGTGCAGGACCGATTCACTCTGCTGCTTGATGAGCACGACAAATTGCTGCGTACGCTGCTGAGCGCGGTGGACGAGGAACAAGGAACCGCCAGCCGATGAAAGCTAACCTACATGTACAAGACGACAATGGACTCGTTCAAGAAGCCATCGGACGCTTCGCTCTAGAACGAGTAGCATTCGTTCCGCTGGAGAGCTTTGAGAGTGGAGTGTACGCATGGGAAATGAAAGGGCGCAAATTTATTCTAAAACTGACCCGGAAGAGTCGTCGGACCCGGGAACAGCTGCTGGGAGAAATCGATTTTGTTCAATTTGTCTCTTCTAATGGCGTTTCCGTGGCTAGGCCCATCGCTTCAAGGAGCGGTCAATACGTAGAAAATATCGTCGGCAGCATGGATGGTATGGAGGACATGGTTGACGGCGAAGGAAGTGGAGGCAGTGCGGGATACTGGGCGTATGCTTTCGAGTGGGCGGAGGGCGAGCGAGCCGGGCCCGCCCACTATGGGCCCAAACTTTACAAAGTATGGGGGACCGCCATGGGACGGCTGCATAGCCTTTCCGAGCGGTATGCTCCGAAGCAGCCCGAATGGGTTCGTCCCAGATGGGAGGAATCTGAGCTGCTGCCAACGTTAGACGTATGTGCCCGCAGCTCGTTTCCGGAGCTTCGGTCTGCGGCTGACACCTGGATGACCAAAGTAAGGCGAATTCCTGAGCATACGGGAGAATTTGGTTTAATTCACAACGATATGCATCCTCGCAATTTTCATTGGACCGGGGAAGGCATTGTCATGTTCGATTTCGACGGATTGACTCATCATCATTATGCGAGCGACATTGCGGTCGCAATGTATTACGGTTTGGCGGAACATAGCCGGGCAAGTGAGAGCAGTTGGTCTCCTGAGCAATTCCTGCATTGTTTTTTGGAAGGATATTCGGTTTGCCGAACCGTCTCAGCAGAGCTGCAGCGCCATATTCCCGATTGGATGATGTTTCGTCATATCCAGCTTTATATGTTGTATTTCCGGTCTTGGGGGGAGCGGCCCGCTGGTGTCACGGAGAGATGGATCTTGAGCCGTTACAGGAAAGATATTATAGGAGGAACGCTGTTCGGCAGGAAACCTGAGGATTTGGCATGAACAAGCTAATCACATTCTAAGCCTGGAAAGGAGCTCCATCATGAATCGTACGGAATGGACCAAGGAACATATCGCGGGTTATGTGCTGTCGCTGATCAAGGAACAGCTTCAACTGGAGGAGGATGTCGCGCCAGTTGATGAGCTGGCAAGCTATGGTATGGACTCATTTGCTTCAATGAGTCTTGTTGTAGCGTTCGAAACGAACTTCAATATCGTCTTTGAAGACGAGGAGCTGCTTTTCGAAAATTTTGCCACCTTGCAGAATATGGTCGAAGCCATTTACGGAAAGCTGCAGCCATGAATCTGGAATGGGTTGATTGCTCGATCGACAAGCTGCTAACCCTCTTCCCAGGCATTCATCCTTATGCGGCAATGATAGACCGCTGGGCGTTCAAGCCGGTATGGGACGAGGAAGGTGAGGAGGTGGATTTGAGCCGGGTGCTGGCTACGGAGGAACAGCTTCTTACACACTATGGCATTGAGCGGAGTTATGAAAACGACTGGATCGATGAGGCACTGCGAAGCGGGCATTTCGTACTGCTCCCTTGCGATCTGTTCTACATGCCTCATGCCAAGGTGTTTTACGGTAAAGAGCATGCAGGGCACTTCATTATTGTGAGTGAGCTTCTGCGAGATGGGAGTTATTTGATCTTCGACGATCATCCCGCATTTTGCGGGGTGATGGATCGGAGAGGACTAAAGACGGCCCATGATGCGCTCAGCTTGCCGTATCAGAGGTTTTTTCCAGGCATGCTTCAGTTGACGGACGCTTGCGCAATTGGCTATGTGTCCCGCATGCTCAAGGCGGATTCCTTTTACTTAAGCGACTTTGCATGGCGATTGCTGGTCTCGGAGGAGACGGTGCTGCGCAAATGTCAGATCCTGATGGGAACGCGCCATTTTTATCATCGGTTGTATGGTTTCATCCGAATGATAGACGCTGCGCCGCTACCTTCAGGAGAAGGAGCCGCCGTGTCGGAGCTGCGAAGAAGCATTATTCAGTATGTGGACAGCTGGAGAGTTACGGTTAATCTGGCCACGAGGGTGCTGCTTCAGCCGGAGCAGCCGATGTGGGATCGAGTCCAGAAGCGGCTTGAGCACCATCTGGAAAGTGAGGCGCTGCTTCCAAATGCAGCCGCTCGTTTTCTTGAGCTGCTGCATTCGGAAGCTCAGCAACGAAGAAGATTAAGCTGATAAAACCTTCTATAAGGGAGGGGCAAATGTCGATGACGCTCACTACTAGGTATGATCGTGTACGATTAACGAGTTTACGGCTGGCTTGGGGACTCTTGCTGACGAAATACCATGAGCCCGGGCAGCTTCAGCTGCACATGAATGAGCAAGGTAATCCGCCAGTGTGGAGCTGCAAGCGAACTGGCGAGGCTCCCGGCTCCGGCAAATGGACTAATTTGAATCTAGGCTGCTCAGTGGAGGAAACCATTGAAAGCTGGCTGCAGCGGCTTCAGACGGTGCTTGGCATTCCTTCAATGAACGAGGTTATCGGAGCTTCTCCTCAGCGATGTTCCTCGGAATGGCGGGATGAGCTTGAGCAAATCGTGTATGACGATGTTAGATGGAATGGGCATTTGCACAAAAATATTTCTATAGAACGCTTCAAATCCCATCTGGCCAGCTTGGAGGAGGCGCTGCTTCACAAGCGGAATCAGCTGCTTAGGGATGTGCCCATGCTGCTAGCCGATGAATATACTCAGCTCGTAAGGGACTTCAACCAGACAACACTTGCGTTTCCACGGGAGAAGACGATACACGGACTATTCTCGGAGCGCGCGGCGTCGCATTCGGGACGTATAGCGATCGTTTCGAACTCTGGCAATTTGTCCTACGGGGAGCTGGAGAGAGAATCCAGCAGACTGGCTGCCTCGCTGCGCAAGAGAGGGGTAGGCAAGGGACAAATGGTTGCCATTACGGCTGACCGCACGCCGGAAATGCTGATCGGTTTATTGGCGATTTTGAAAGCGGGCGCCGCATACATCCCCATCGATCACCGCTCCCCGGAGGCGCATAACCGCATCATTTTGGAGGACTGCGGAGCTCGAATCGCGATCTCCCGCACGCGGATGCCGGGACTTCAGACGCTTAATCCCTATGAGGCCTCGTCTTACTCGGAGCAGTCCGAGTTTGAGATGAGCGCTCTCATGTCGAATGATTCAGAACTGCTGGCGTATGTCATCTATACATCGGGAACGACGGGAGCCCCTAAGGGAGTTATGATTCGGCATCGGAGCGTCATCAATTATGCAGCTTGGTTTAACGCTCAATATGGAATCGAGGAGCCGCTTCGTGTGCTTCTATCCGCCAATTTGACGTTTGACGCATCGGTAGAGTCGATCTTTTGCACCTTGCTAGGGGGTGGCAGCGTCGTCATGATTCAAACCGAGCTGTTGACGCATCAGCGTGCATTTCGGCAATTCATTGACAAGCATCAGGTACAGGTCATTCATCTCGTCCCTACGCTGCTGAATCGTCTGCTGTCGGAAGGAGAGCGGCTTGCTAGCGTGCAAATTGTGATTTCTGGAGGAGAAGCCCTTGAGCAAGGGCTGAAGGAACGGCTTCTGCACAAGGGATATCGGGTTTTTAATCACTACGGTCCGACGGAGGCGACGGTTGTGTCCGTAAGCGCCGAGCTGAAAGAAGGCTTGCCCGTAACGATTGGCAAACCGATTGGAAATACAAGCCTTTACATCGTTAATTCACACATGCAGCCATGCCCGATTGGTGTGATTGGGGAAATCTGCATCGCCGGAGAAGGCTTGGCTATGGGGTATCTGCAACGCGAGGAGCTGTCGAAGCAAAGGTTTGTTCCAAACCCATTCGAACCAGGAGCTTTGCTATACCGCACTGGCGACTTTGGAAAATGGCTGCCGGAGGGGCTTGTCGAGTATGTGGGCAGAGTCGACGATCAATTGAAAATAAATGGCATACTTGTTCATCCTGAAACGATTCGTAAAGCGGTTGAGGCTCATCCAGCGATTCAAGCTGCCGTTGTCATTTTTTCACCGGACGCTGAAGGAGGTAAGCTGATTGTTTATTATCGCCTGGAGCAGACGGGTGCGATAACGGTCTCGGTATCGGTAACGGAACTGCGAAGTTTTTTGCTTCAGCTGCTGCCGCCCTCGATCATCCCTAAGCAGTTCGTGGAGATGCAGGAATTTCCGCTTAATTTAAATGGGAAGGTGGATAAGAAACGATTGCTTGCTGAGCAGGAGAGTGTATAAGCACAATAATGGGATGTGTCGAGAATGGAGCTAAGGGCTCTAATTGAGCTTTATCATGGTGTCTGGAAACAAATCGCCCCCGCATCCCTTTTCGGAAGCGGGTAGGGCGGCATAGCTTCCCCAGGCAATCCCCGTCCTAACATTCGTCTACATTCTTGACTTTTCGAATATATTCATAGAGAGAACGCGGATGTAGATTGAAGGAGGAATTAGGCAAATGGAGGATTTTTCAACCGCTACCACTAGTCATACAGACAGCACACTGAGTATTCAAAAGGTAGATGGCTTTATCGATTTTATCCGTGAAATAAATGAATTTCTTCAAAAAGAAGAAGATCTTTCTCCAGCTAATCGACGGGTGACGAATATGATTGGACGCCTTTCACAGCAATTACGTGCCTACTACTCGCCTGAGGAAGTCAAGGCCGTTCTAAGCCATGAATATATGGTATTGAACCAGCGAATGCTGCAGGATAAGTTGTCACAAGCTGAATTTTTAGCAGAGCTGGCTGATTCTAAGCATACGGTTAGAGCGGAGGATGCCGCTTTGGATGTCGTCACTCGGTTGCCTTACTGGACGATATACATAGCCTTGGTTAGCGAGGAGCTGTCCACGCTTCGCCAGTTTATTCGACAAGACGATCGGATGGAAAATTCGCCGATAGTGTTTGTTGGCAGCGGGCCGATACCGCTAAGTCCAATTATTCTTCATTTATTTTCTAATGTGGAGGTCATCTGCCTTGATATCGACCCGGCGGCCTGTGAGGCATCCTGCTCTGTCCTCGAAAAAATGGGGTTAAGGACTAAAGTGAGTGTCATTATGAAAAACGGAGCGGAGTTCGATTACAGCCCGTACAACCGGATTTTTGTGGCTAGCCTCGTTCAAAATAAGCTGGCGGTGCTTGGACAAATAAGTCGTACATCCCGGAATCCTCTTGTAGCTGTTCGGACGGCTGAGGGCATGAGGCAGATCATGTATGAAGCGATTGATGAATCGCAGCTGAACATGCAGGGCTGGCGGGTTGCCGCGCGAACTTGGCCTGACGCTAATCTAGTCATCAACTCCACTTTGTTTTTGGAGCGTGTGGACAATTTTGCCGCAAAGGATTGATATCCTAGGTACGGAAGCCTCATTATGAGCTTTAAAAAGGGAAGCGGCAGCTTCAGTAAACAAGCTGATATGCGGGCAATAGCCTGAATTCAGCTTGTTTTTGTGAGGATTGCCGACGCTCTACAGGGTGGGCATTAAAATGAGAAAAGCATAGGTGGCGTCAACCTGCAAAAGCAGATTAATGCCGCCCATGCTTCTTATTCATCCGAGTATGCAATGTTAATCATATAACCGTTGGAGACTACTTCTCCATTATGCTGAATGCCGTTCAATTCATAGGTGTATAGGGCTGTGATAATCCCGCTCAGGACAGGATTCATGACCAGAGGGCTTACCTGAACCAGATAGGAAATTTGGACAGTGCTTCCAGGCGATACATTACCTATAAAAAGGGAGCTAGAGGCATCCGGAGCTGCTGCGGGTACCCCATTTATGCGGATGGACCCGCGTACTAAAGAGGTTTGCGTAATCGTGAGGCGGCTCAGTGTAACATCAGCAGCCCAATTCCCGTTATTGGTCAGCAGGCAAGTATAATCAGCAACATCTTCTGGCTCTACGATGGGAGGGGTCGCGCTGACCCCAAGCTCAAACAGTGGATAGCAGACCTCCGTTGCAACAGTGCCCGACACCGAAGGCTCTAGTTCTATAATGGTACCGTCGGCGTTTCTGTAAGTGCCTTCCGTGCTGGCTTCGTTGATTAAAAGCTGTCCCGGTGACACAATATTGCTGCCTGTAATCATCACCTCAAAGGTTACGAAAGACTGCTTTCTGGGTTCAATCATTCCTAGCGCGATTCCTGTAGTCAAAAATTCCCCGCCTTGCATAACGCCGTTTAAGGTGATGCTGTTGCGTACGAAGAGCGTACCGCTAGGGATGGCTGATAGCAGCAGCACATCCGCGGCGACGTCCCCCATGTTGGCTATACGTGCAGTGTAGAGAAGGATTTCCCCCGGACTGGCGCGATTTTTGTTTACCGTAAAGGAAATCATGATATCCGGCTTGCCGATACGAATAACAGGGAGGGAGACGGTGTTGGAAAAAACGTGCTCCTCGATCAGTCGTCCACTGTCCGTCTGGAACGTATAATCTGCCCGCACTTGGTTGCTGAGTTGTTTGCTGGCAATCTGCATGGCGGTTACAAGCTGAAAGGTCAATCGCACGGTCTGATGCAAGCCGAGCCTGCCAAGGTGCAGACCAGACACGGGATTGGCGCCCGGAAGAGGGACGCCATCCCGGTGTACGCTGTTAGGGACAAATTCTGTTCCTTCTTGCAGCAAGTCATAGATGGTGATATCGGCGTCCCGGTTACCCGAATTGGCAATGGAAATAGCGAAAATGACCGGGAGGCCGGGAAATGCCTGAGATGATTCCGAGCTTTTGATCAGGGTGATAACAGGACCTACGATGGGTGTGTTCACCGTATTGGAGTAGGTAACGAATTCATTTCCACCTGCGCTAAAGAGGATGCGGGACTGGTTCAGCAGGTTTTCTTTCTTGGCCGTGCCGGGCGTCATGATACAGTCACCTGAAAGGTAACGGTAGACGTGGCACCTGCTGCTATTGAACCGACGGCTATGCCGACAGAAGGATTTGCCGCCGGAAACGATATGTTGTCCACGGTGACGCTGCCTGCAACAAAGGTACTGCCGACGGGAATCGGGTCAATAACGACGACATTGTTGACGGTAGAAATGCCGTTGTTCGTCACAAGAATGATATAAATGATGGTATCTCCTGAAACGGCATCAATAGCAGCCGTACTCTTAACCACACTGACGTCTGGTGAGGAAACTGGAATGATCACCGTATTGGATGGAGCTGAGCCGGTACCGGTCCTTCCATCGGGAAGCAAGAAGGAGAAGTTCGCTACGGCGGAGTTGATCAGTTGTTGCGGCGATGGCAGCGATCCAATAGTCACTTGCAGGGTTACCGTAACGGTAATCGTACCTCCTGGCGGAACGGTTCCGACCACAATGCCCTGGTCAGGATCGACGCCAGGCTGGGGCGTGCCATTGATAATGACACTGTTGGGGACAAATTCGGCGCCTGCGGGCACCGGGTCTGTGAGTGTAACCGTTGCAGTCGTATTTCCCGTGTTGGTGATGTTCAAATAATAGATAACGGTATCGCCTACCGTAGCGACAGTCACATTGGAACCTTTTAGAACGCCAATAATCGCCTGAGCTACAGGCAGTGTGACCATATTGGACAAGGATGTGCCCGAGAACGCACCGGAGGTGAAGCTGACGGCAGCCTGATTGCTGAAGGAGCCAGACGATGGCAAGGCTGTGACGGTGACACTGAATGTAACCATAACACTGCCGGCAGGAGCTATCGTTCCAAGCTGGATGCCGGATGCCGGGTTGCTGCTAGGGCGAGGAACGCCGTCGACGCTAACACTGCCCGGTACAAAGGAGGTATTGGCAGGAATGGAGTCGACCAGAATGGCGTCCGTAACATTTTGAATCCCGGCGTTGGTTACCGTAATCGTAAAAGGTACAATGTCGCCAATGGTCGTGGCGGTAAAGGTTGTGCTTTTCACTGCAGTCACATTAGGTGAGGACACCATTGAGGTGACTGTGTTTGACGGGGCAGATCCTGAGAAGCTGCGCCCATCTGGCAAGGTGTAGCTGAAAGCTGAAGTAGATTGGTTCACCAGCTGCTGGGTTGGCGGCAGTGAAGTGATTACAACCGAGAAAGTTAATGTTGCAGGGCTGCCAGGGTCAATCACGCCCAGCGGAATGCCGACAGAAGGGTCAGCGCCAGCCAAGCCAGAACCGTTGAGCAATACGCTGTTCGGTACCAGAGTCGTTCCTGCCGGAATCGGGTCAGTCAGAATCGTTGTTGCGCCGATATTTCCAGAGTTCGTAATCGTGGACGTATACACGATGGTATCTCCAACCGTAGCGGTTGTGCTGCTGACGGTTTTGACTACGGACAAAGCAGGCTGAAACACAGGCGTGGCTACATTGTCTGAGAAGGCCGTAGCCGAGAGAGAGCCGGAAGTAAAGCTTACAAAAGACTGATTGTTGACGAAAGCTGGATTCGGTATCGAAACAACCGACACGCTGAAGGTGACCGGTACTGATGCTCCCGGGGCAATATCGCCAAGCGGTATGCCGGCAGCCGGAATTGCCGCAGGCTGCGGTACTCCGTTTACAGTTACACTTCCCGGAACCAAAGCCGTACCTACAGGAATCGGGTCGGTCAGCAGCGTATTGCTGATAGCTGCAATTCCGTTATTCGTCACATTGATGCTGTACGTAATCGTATCCCCAACTGTGGAAGCGGTAGTAGTCGTGGTTTTGACTATAGCAACGTTAGGAGCCGTTACGCTTACTAAAACCGTGTTGGAGGCTACCGATCCACTGAATGGACGCCCATCAGGAAGCGTAAAGCTGAAGCTGGTTGTGGCTTGATTTAGAAGCTGCTGCGGCGTTGGAAGGAAATCGATGAGGACAGAGAAAGTGACCTGAACGGTGGCTCCCGGTGCAACGACGCCGATAGGGATTCCCGTGATGGGCGAAGCGGCAGCTTGAGGCACGCCGCCCACGATAACGCTGTTCGGAATGAAGGAGGCTCCCGTCGGAATGGTGTCAGTGACGGTTGCCGAAGCGCTATAGTTTCCGGAATTTGTAACGGCTATCGTGTAATTCAGCGTATCGCCTACTGTTGCTGCGACAACACCTGCTGATTTCACGGCTGTCAGAATGGGCTGGTTAACTGGTGTGACTGAGACGTTGGAGAAGGTCGATCCCGAGAAGACGCCAGAAGTAAAGGTTGCAGACGATTGGTTGATGAGCGAGCCGGATGGTGGGAGTGTTTCCACCAGGACGTTAAAGGTTATGGTAATCGTTGCTCCTGGCGCGACCGTCCCAAGCGGAATGCCTCCGGATGGTGTGGCGGCAGGGCTGGGCACGCCGTTAATCGTAACCGACCCTGGTACAAAGGACGAGCCAGTGGGGGTAGGATCCGAAAATATGGTGTTGGTTACTGACGCAATGCCTGTATTGGTCACGCTAACGGAATAGGGAACCGTGTCGCCGATTGTTGTATTGGTCGTCGTGGAGCTTTTGATAATCGAAACATTGGGGGCGGACACTGAAATAGTCAATGTATTGGACAGAGCGCTGCCTGTCAGTGTACGTCCATCCGGCGGTACAAAGGTGTAGGCAGCGGCAGCCTGATTGGCAAGCTGCTGGGGACTCGGCAGGGAAGTCACCAGCGCACTAAAGGTGACCAGAACGGTTGAGCCGGCAGCCACTGACCCTACTGGAATGCCTGTAGCGGGATCAGCTCCAGCGACAGGCAAGCCTCCAACCACCACGCTGTTTGGAATAAAGGTTGTACCGTTAGGCAGAATGTCGGTCAAGGTGACCTGAGCAGCCAGATTGCCTGTGTTGGAAACAGCAACGGAATATGTAACCGAGCCTCCAACAGAAGCGTTGGTCGTATCCGAAGTCTTTACCAGAGTGATGACGGGCTGCGTAACAGGCACATTTACATTGTTGGATTGGGACGTTGATGAGAAGGCGCCTGAGGTAAAGCTGACCGTGGATTGATTTGAAATTACGGATGGAGCTGGCATGTTGACCATCACCTCGAAGGTTACGGTAGCAGTAGCGCTAGGGGCTAATGTACCGATTGGAATGCCGATAGCCGGATTTGCAAGCGGTACGGATGCACCATTTACAAACACGCTCCCGGTAATAAAGCTGGTGCCCTGAGGCATCATGTCGCTTATGACCGCATTGTTGATTGGAGCTGCACCATTGTTTGCGACCAGAACGGTATAGGTCACCGTGTCGCCGCTGGCTACCGATGAGCTGCTGCTGCTTTTGAGCATGGAGACATTGGGTGTAGATACAGAGATTACAACCGTGTTGGATAAGGAATTGTTCGCGAACATTCTGCCGTCAGGCAAGGTATAGGTGTACAATGCACCTGACTGATTGACAAGCTGCTGTGGATTCGGCAAGGAAACGACGACAACCGAGAAGCTGACGACATTAATTTCGCCTGCGGATACCGTGTCCAGAGCGATGCCTGTAAGCGGATCGACCCCCGGATTCGGGAATCCGTTAATGACAACGCTATTCGGCACAAACACAGCCTCAGGAGGCAATATATCCTCTAATTGAACTTCAGCCGGATAATTGCCGGAATTACTGACGGTTAATGTATACGTAAATGTGTCTCCTACAGTTAATGTACTGACGCTGCTGCTTTTCACCAAGTTGATGACGGGTAAGTAAGCTGCCGTTGTGACCAGCGCTGAGGAGGAGGAACCGGTAAAACTCCCTGAAGTAAAGCTCACATTAGCCCGATTGTTGAGTAGCGCCGGGATCGTTGACGCAACGGCTGCCACACGAACGTTGAAGCTGATCGGCACGGTACTTCCTGCGTTAATGGCTCCAAGCAGAATGCCGCCGCTGGGGTCTGCATTAGGCAAGGGTGTGCCGTTCACGACGATACTGCCCGCTACAAAAACCGTTCCGGCTGGAAGGTTATCTGAAAATACAGCATTAGTTACCGCTTCTACACCGTTGTTCGTGACGGCTATCGTATACGTCAGAATATCGCCTATCGTGGCAATCGTGCTGTTAACCGCTTTGGTCACAGTCACACTAGGCGAGGTGGCGGGGATATCGACTACATTGGACGGAGCTGTAAAGCCTGTAAATGAGCGTCCGCTTGGCAATTGATACGAATACGTTGCTGTTGCCTGATTCACGAGCCGTGGCGGTGAGGGCAGCGTGCTCAGAAGGAATTGAAACGTAATAGGAACGGAGCTGCCGGGCGCAATCAAGCCGAGAGAAATACCCGCTAGCGGAGAAGCCCCCGGGACGGAAACAGTGTTAACCGTGACACTTCCAGGTACAAAGGAGGTGCCTGCCGGAAGCGTATCCGTTAAGGTCGCTTGTGCAGCCAAATTGCCGGTATTTGAGACAAAAATCGTATAAGTTAAAGTATCTCCAACGGTGGCAACATTCCGATTCACCGATTTCACTGTACGTATAATCGGCTGGTATACCGGAATGGTTACGGTATTGGACAGCGATACGCCGCTGAACGCTCCGGAGCTGTACGCTACTGAAGCTCTGTTGACAAATTGAGCCGGAGAAGGCAGTGATGAAGATGTTACTTGAAAGGTGACAGTTGCAGAGCTGCCCGCAGTCAGGGTGCTGATAGCAATGCCGCTTGCAGGATTGGCCGACGGCTGAGTCGTTCCATTCAGTGTCACGCTGCCGGCTACAAACACAGAACCGCTCGGCATGGCATCCGTCAGCGTTACATTCGTGACGGGATCGGTGCCATTGTTGGCTATTACTGCGGTATAAGTATATGCTTCTCCAACAGAGGCGTCAGGTACGCTGGCGCTTTTGACGACTGTTACATTTGGCAGGGCAACAGGCAGCGTTACGGTATTCGACCTTGCTGAGCCTGATGATGTTCGGCCGTCGGGAACCGTGAACGTATATGTGGCCGCAGCCTGGTTCACCAGTTGGGGAGGAGAAGGCAGATTTTGAACCAATACCCGAAAGGTGACGGTGGCCGAGCCGCCTGCCGGAATGGAGCCAACCGAAACCCCGGCAGCGATATTAGCTCCCGGAATGGTCACGCCTCCAACGGTCACGCTGTTTGGCACAAACGAAGTGCCCGCAGGTATCGGGTCCGTTACCGTTGTCGTGCCAGCGATATTGCCTGAGTTGGGCACAACAATTGTGTAAATGACGGTGCTTCCCACAGTTGCATTAGCTGTGCTTGCCGTTTTGTTCATCGCTAGAATCGGCGAATAGACCGGAACGGTGACACCGTTGGATGGAATAACGGCAGGAGTGATTGGACCCCCTGCAATGCTTTGGAAGTTGAAGGAAGCATTGGCAGTATTGACGAGCAGCTGCGTGCCGGGCATGGACGTTACCCTCGTGCTGTAGGCTACCGCAATGGAGGCGCCCGGCGCCAGCGTGCCTACCGGTACGCCTGCCGTAATATCGTTGGTCGGCCTTGCAGCACCGGCAACGGTGACGCTGCCCGCAACGAAGGTTAATCCGGCCGGAAGGTTGTCTGTCACAATCATATCGGTGGCATTGGCTGTTCCGGTATTGGTAACGGTAACGGTATAACGGATCGTATCGCCGGTCAAGGAGCCGGATACATTAGCCGATTTGGTTACACTGACTCTCGGTGCATTAATATCGATTTGCAGAGCATTGGCGTTCAGGACATAGGCATCGCCCGAGGTCGTTAATTGAAGTACAGCCGAGGTCTGATTATTGACCAATCTGGCCGATACATCCACGCTTGTAATGTCCCAGCCCTGTCTTCCCCCCACAATATTGCTGCCAGGCGCACCGTTGGTCTGGTTGCGGCTCCCGAAGGTGCCCGTTGTATCCAACGCGCCGGCATTATTATTGATCTGGGAGGCAAAAAAGTTGTTGGCGAAATTGTTTGTACCCGACAAAGCAACCAAGGTTGCGGCTGTAGGGCCGAACAGCGCCTGATCACCGTTTCGGTTGGCATCTCCCTCTTGAGCGCTGAATAAGGCTCTGCCTCCAAGAGCCCCAGATACAGGCGTAGAGAATCCAGTAAGTGTGGTATTAACAGCTGATGAGGTGCTTTGAACGAGAATGGCCCCGGCCCGCAGAGACATATTGCGAAAGGGAAGGGTGGCATTTTGATAAATGACGCCGAGCGTCCAGCCAGCATTGTTGGCAGTCGGATCACTGCTGATCGTCAGGGTGCCTACAACCCGTCCTGTTGTATAGGTTCCTGCACCGCCCTGCTGAACCAGGGTAGTCACATTTGCCGTTCTCACGTAGCCAAGCGCCCCTCCGCCTATTCAAAGGTGTTGCTGGTAGCCGTGTCAGGTAATACATCGGAGGTCCCCGAAGGGGTCGCGAAGGACACCGAATTATTAATCGCTGCTGTCAGATTGGTAGTGCCGTTGACATAAGTGCCGCCCCAGATAAGCTCTGCATAAAGCACGGAGCTGCCAGCGGGAAGATTCAGGACGGCTGATGAGCTGTTGAGCAGGTAATTATCCGTGGTGCCAAAAGGATAGGTGCCATATCGCAGGGCGGTATTAGTTGTAACGAATGCGCCGATGCTGTCGGCAGTTCCAGGAATACCGGACACCTCTGAACGACTGAGGCCCAGCGTATTTCCCGTAAAGGTAATGGCGCCAGTTGCATTCACAGTTGCCCGCACGATAAGTGGAATGTTGATTCACCTCCATTTGGAAGACAACTCCATAAAAGTTTCTATCAACTCATGAGTATG
Source organism: Paenibacillus sp. R-74696 (assembly GCF_055814915.1). Lineage (NCBI taxonomy): Bacteria > Bacillati > Bacillota > Bacilli > Caryophanales > Paenibacillaceae > Paenibacillus > Paenibacillus sp. R-74696. The sequence continues at coordinate 942,211 of NZ_JBPULM010000045.1, read as the reverse complement.
AGCCTAGACTCTTGAATTTGTCTGTCCACATTCGGGCAAGGCAAATAAATTATCGAGAATATCGGAAATATCGGGACCGTCTCTTTAGCCTGCTTGAGATTCGCAGCTTTTTTTTATGGCGGGGTTTACGCAGCAAGGAACGTTTGGGGGGGATGGGCGGAGCGATTTCGGTTTTTTCTGAAGAGAGAGGCTCTGTGTATTCCACCGAATCCGGAGCATTTCCGATTTTGCGCAGTGCTTGTACGCATAAGGGTTCCATTTGGGATTGCCGTGACATTTGGTCAAGCTCGGATGCTGAAATGCTCTCTTTTACGACGACGAAATGATACATGATTTCATCCACGACATTGGCTTGAAGCTGTTGAAGTTCTTCCAGTTCTTCCGATTCATACATAGGCGAGCGAAAAGTCTCGTTGTAAAAGTATTCCATCCGCAGCAAGCGGAAATCGAAGGGAAGCTCCTCCGAGTCGTTATAATGTGTAATTGCCGGAGATTTAGGCCCGTGTGGCGGCTGATAAAAATGCTTCGTGAAATAACGCGGGGTATGCTCGTCGAAGCGATGTCGAAGCAGAGGGTTGGTCACGTTTCTAAAGCTGTGGGCATAAGGGGCCAGTATGCATACGACGGATTTATGAATAGAAATGCGATAGATTTCCGACAAAACCGCAAATAAATCCTGGACATAAGGTAGACTGCGGCAGGCCATAACCCATTCTACCGAATGATCGGGCAGAGGAATGCCGTTGTTTACATCGTATACCATATCCACGCCATCCAGCGGACGGCGGTCAATTCCGTAAAAATCAGGGTGCTTGCTAGTGCCGCAGCCCAAATCCAATTTCATCTATGATTCCTCCTAGGTACGAGTGTATGCAACGGTTCCCATCCTACAAGGTATCCCCGGGGTGGGCAAGATGTGACTGAAAGGCTAGCATAAGTCTGCTTTGCAAAAATAATGCCGAAGAATGCTCCTGTGTGGCAGGAAATTCTTCGGCATTTACTATTTATAGACCCTCATGAGCAATATGTTCACGATCCATATTTTACAAGATATTAACTCTCGCGTGGATTACTGATTTTGTAAAGGAGGACTTTGAACATTATCGTTAGGTTGCGAATGCAGATCCGCAGGTTCGTTCCAAGATTGGTAAATGCGCCGCACCTCGCGGAAGGCTTGTTTGGGCTTGCGATATTCGTTTAGCAAGCCTTTATTGTTAAAGCTGCGCGCCCGATCTCGAAAATGCTTGCCGTCGCTCTTCAGATCGCCCCGAATATCGGCGAATTGCCAAATATAGGTGCCGCCGATTTTAGGGTCGCTACGGAATATTGCTAGCGCTTCGGATACGATTTGCGCCTGATAGTCCTCGCTGAACAATCTTGGCTCCCAGCCGACGTCTCCGAAGATGCCCGCTCCTCCGAACTCGGTCATGAGCACTGGACGGTCACCCGCACCAAGCGCTTCCGCCCGCTCGTGGAACCTCTGAAGCATTTGCCGAAAGCCGCTTATATCGCCTTCGTACCAGCCATAATATTTGTTAATGCCAATCACATCAAAAAGCGGAAGCAGAACATCCTCCAGCGGGTGCATGGTAGCATAAGTAACAAGTCTGGACGTATCCATTTGCTTGACTAAGGAAACAAGCCGCTTGGTCATCTCATAGGCATCCTGTGTACGGGAGTCGATTTCATTATGAACCGACCAGAATACGACTGATGGATGATGGTAGTGCAGGCTGATCATCTCTGAAATCATAGTGAGCGCACGATCCTGGAACAAGGGCTCGCAGACCGTTTCATTTGGCAGAAGGGCTCCCCACATCGGGATTTCACTCCAGAAAAGGATGCCATGCTCGTCCAGCAGGTCAAGCCAATAAGGGCTTTGGGGGTAATGGGAGCCACGAACCGTATTACAGCCAAGCTCACGGATGATATCGAGATCCTTTTGCATCAGCTTTGGCGGAAAAGCAAAGCCCCATTCCGGGTGCTCTTCATGGCGGTTCACGCCCTTCAAGTAGACCATAGATCCATTAATGAGAATCCGGTGGTCCTTCGTTTCGATTCGGCGGAAGCCGATTCGGTCGATTTTGTCGTCAAAATCGGTCCGAGCTTCTATTTTATACAATTCCGGCTTGCCAACATTCCACAAACGAACGTCGCTCCAATGCAGCTTCACGCTGCAGTCTACAGACTTGCCAGCCTCAATCTGTACTTGCTCGGAGTGAAATTCGTAACCACCCTCAGAAAGCTTCAATGCCGTAGTGACAGCTTGCTGTGAGAGGGAGCTAAGCCGTACCTGAATGTGGATGTCCGCATCTGCTCCTTCCAGCAGGTAATCGATTTTGAGCTGCTCAATATACAGATCAGGCAACTGCTGCAGCTCAACGGAACGGATGATGCCGCCATAGTGGAACCAGTCAACGTGCTCCGTCGGAATTGTAAGGCGATCCAGCGTGCTGTCTGTTCGTACAACAAGCTCATGCTCTCCCGCATTTAGTGAAGGAATGACAAAATCAAAAGGAGTGTAGCCGCCGTAGTGATAACCGAGATGACGTCCGTCCAAATAAACATCGCAATGCCCTAATACGGCATGAAAAATCAATCTGATATGCTGCATATTCTCAAGCTGAATTTTTTTTCTATACCAGCTAGCGCCCTCGTATTGGAACAAAGACAGCTCATTATTCCAGCAGGATGGGACGTATAGCGATTTTGAATCATGTGGAAATCGCTCAAACCATTTTTCCTGTAGTCCTTCATTCCTTGGATCTGTAACAAAGTCCCATGGCCCGTCCAATAATTCCGTGTTGCGTATATGATGCTCGCGAAAAGTCCTTAACAACTGTATTCCTCCTTTAGCGCTCCTAAAGTATTAGTCAGCTTGGCTATCGTTTGATAATATGGATAATAGCATGCAGCGTTTTAATTCGGAATGGAATAAACCTGCAAACACATGTAAAAATCGCTCCTCATTTAAGGGAGGGTGGAGAGGGGATACAGATATGGAGCCAATGACCTATCATACAAATAACTTAGTGCTGCATATTCATTTCGTCCTTGATAAAATAACGTATCCAGGCTGGGAGGATGTTCGCAATCTTGTGAATGTGCACAGCTTGTACTGGATTCATGCGGGAGAGGGGACCTTTCTAACCAACACGGAGCATAAGGTGCAGGCGGGGATGCTTGCTTATTTAAAGCCCGGTCTTGAGATGTCCATGCGTTCGGAGCCGCATGCTCCGCTCCGCATGACGATGGTTCTCTTTGATTGCGCGGAGCTCATCTATGATGTGATGTGGGGGGAGGTTAAACCAATAAACAAGCTTACGCTCCCCTTTTTAAGTCAATATCAGCAAAAGCAAGCGGAGGAGCTAGGTTTGTTGTTTCGTGAAACAAATGAGGAATGGGTCGCAGGAATTGCCGCTGGCGCCAGCATTGCCCAATCTAAATTGCAGGTTTTGCTGCATAGGCTTCATCGGATTGAGCAGCCGGACTGGAATTTAGCTGAATCGGGGGCCTTCGCTGCTTTTGAACAAATTAAAAAGCATGTGGAGGGCAGCTATAGGGAAAATTTGCGAATTGAGCAGCTGGCTAAGGAATACAGCATTTCCGCTTCATACCTGCGAAAGCTTTTTCTCAAGTATACGGGCATGGGACCGAAAGAATATTTAAACCACCTGCGCAACCAGCAGGCGTGCGGTTATTTGCGATTTACAGATTTTCCGATTAAAGAGGTCGGCAGGCTTTGCGGCTATTTCGAGGAGTTTCACTTCAGCAAAATGTTTAAGCTGCTAAACGGCGTTTCTCCCAGTGCCTACCGAGCTATGCAAAGGGAGGGAGAGCAGCCTTTGGAACAGAAAGATTAACGGATTAACATTTGTAATCGTATTGCTCTGACGAATGTAACGTGTTAATATGTTAACGATAACACATGTGAATCTGGAGACTAAAGATGAATATAAAGATGTCGGATGTGGCTAAGGCAGCGGGCGTTTCGCTTGCGACCGTGGGCAGAGTGTTGCATAACAACGGTTATGTGTCTGAGGATAAGCGCCGGGAAATCGAGCGGATTATTAAAGAGATGGGTTATATTCCGAATCGTATTGCTCAAGGCTTGAAAAGCAGTCGCAGCAACATTATTGGACATTTGACGCTGTTTAACACTAATATGCAGTTTAAGGAAATCAGCTCCGCAGTTAACACAGCAGCGGCAAGCAGCGGTTATCATGTGCTTACGCTGACGAGCCATATAGGCCTCGGCGAGGAAGAGCAGCAAATTAACGACCTGATTGGTCATCGGGTGGATGGGGTCATTGTAACCTCCTATCATTCTATTTCGAAAGACCTAATCGGCCGTTTACTTGAGAATCACATTCCTGTTGTGATGATCGAGCGTACCTTTGACATGCCGATGGTAGACCGAATTGTCGTTAATGATCGTGCAAGTTCATTAGGCGCCGTTCAGCATATGCTGCAAAAAGGGCATCGGCGAATTGGCTTTATCGGCTCCAAGCTGATGCATCAGGTGGAAGAGGATCGTTATGCGGGTTATTTGGATGCGCTAAGCGAGGCGAGAATCACTCCTCATGAGGAGTGGGTGCAGGTGATGCCCGAATATTCGATAGAGGCAGGCCGAATGGCAATCGACCAGCTGTTAAGGGCTGGGCAGCCGCCTACAGCCATTTTTATGACCTCTGATATTTACGCCTGCGGCGTTTTGCAGGTGTTGTATGAACGCGGTCTTCGCGTACCTGATGATCTGTCGCTGGTCGGATACGACAATACGCTGTCGGCTTTGCTGTCACCGCCGATTACATCCGTTGGCCTGCCATTTAAGGAAATTGGCGATCACGCTTTGCAGCTGCTGTTGCAGCGAATGAATGACCAAGCGGCCATCTCCAGCACAATCGGGATAGACCCGTTTCTGATGGATCGCCATACGGTACGAGAATGGACGGGCGATTAAGGAAAGGCAGTCTGGCAAGGGCACGTCGCCGTGCCCACTGCCTTTCCTTTACCCTAGTTTTATAGCCAATGTGTTAACGTTAACCTATCATTGCAAGCGATGTGTTAACGTTAACACATTGTGTGAACACTACCTAGTGCCTTGTTTTTCATCGTTGTTCATCTTCATGATCTTAAAACCAATCGAAGGAGCGGAAAAAAAATGACTCAATCGCCACCTGTCATTACCCAGATCTGCCTTGTTGTACATGATGCGGAGCAAGCCAGCGCCAATTGGTCTAAGGTGCTCGGCGTGCAGCAGGCGCCTGTAGAGATATTCCCGACGGAAGGCCTGCTTCACTATACGTATGAGAAAGCTGCTGAATACAGCGGCTGCAAGGTCGCCAAATATGAGCTGGGGCATTTCATACTAGAGCTCATGCAGCCGGCGGAAACGCCGAGTCCGTGGAGAACCTTTTTGGACGATCATGGACAAGGCGTATTCCATTTCTGCCTGTTCGTAGATGACCGGAAGGCGATGTATGACACGCTGGAGGGCCTAGGAGCAAAGCAACCGTATCATGTTGGCTATTTCGGCCAAGGCTCTTACAGCTATGTGAATACGAAAGCGCAGCTTGGTTTAGAGCTCAGCATTAACAACCTCGCTGACACGAGCAAGCTAATGGAGCTTCTTGTTCAAGGGCTCGCAAAGCCTTTAGACGAAGTGAAATAAGCTGATTAATCGCATTAGATTAGGAAAGCACAAGCCATTTTAAACTTCAGAGGGGGATTGGAAAATGGATATTCATACGCTTAGAGCGTTAATGAAGGAACGGGATAGCTACAGTATATTGGAAACGCTCGATATCGTTACGGGAGAACGGACGGTTTTACGAGAATTTGACTTCGTCATCGAAGCTCCCAATTGGACGCAGGACGGAAGATTTCTAGTTTATAACGGCAACGGCTGCATGTATACCTACGAATGGGATACCCAAACGGTCAAGCAAATTGAAACTGGCTTTGCAATCGATTGCAACAATGATCATGTGCTTTCTCCCGACGGCACAAGGCTTGCGGTCAGCCATTTTACGGCAGGAGATGCAAGCTCCCGAATTTATGTGCTGCCACTCGAAGGAGGGACGCCGGAGCTGGTAACGCCGAATGCTCCAAGCTATTTGCACGGTTGGTCACCAGATGGCACGACGCTTGCTTATTGTGCGGAGAGGAATGGTCAATACGATATTTATACGATTGCTGTGAGCGGCGGCGAGGAAACGCAGTTGACCGATATTCCAGGAAGCTTGGATGATGGGCCTGAGTTTTCCCCATGCGGTCAATGGATTTGGTTTAATTCGACGCGAAGCGGCCTGATGCAAATTTGGCGCATGGACCCTAACGGAGAAAATCAGCAGCAAATGACTTTTGACGAAGCCAACAGCTGGTTTCCTCATGTGTCTCCCGATGGCAAATGGGTGTCATATGTGACCTATCGCAAGGAAGATGTTGCTCCTGGCGAGCACCCGCCGAACAAGCAAGTGGAGCTTCGCCTAATGCCTGCCGAGGGCGGAGCGCCGCGGACGATTGCCCAGCTCTTCGGCGGTCAAGGCACAATCAATGTCAATTCATGGGCGCCGGACAGCCGCAGGCTTGCCTTCGTTTCATATCGCTTGAAAGCCTAATGTCCGAATCCCGGATTAGGGATTGACGATTCTCGCGAGTGGCGTGAGCTGTACCATAATATTTAGGAGGGGTTGGGTAACATGACAGCATTAAAACCTGTAAAAGTAGCTACTATTGGATGTGGAGCAATTAGCGACGCCTATCTAAGCACGATGATTAACCAATTTAGTATATTGGAGGTTGTTGGCTGCTACGACCGCAATCTAGACAAGACCGAGCGCACCGCTGAAAAATACAACATTCAAGCGCTCTCCATGGAACAAATTATTTTAGATGATTCCATTGAGCTCGTCGTTAATTTGACGGCTTCGACTGCACATTATAGTGTCGTCAAGCAGCTGCTGGAAGCGGGCAAGCATGTTTATACCGAAAAGGTGCTGGCGCTGGAGCTGGAGGAAGCGGCCGAGCTCGTGCGAATCGCGGATGAAAAAAATCTGTACCTGGGCGTCGCCCCGGATACATTCCTCGGAGCCAGCATTCAGACCGCCAGATATGTGGTCGAAAGCGGGATGATCGGAACGATAACATCCGCTCACTGCGCCTTGAGCAGGGATGTTTCCCTCTTCGCGGAGCTGTCCCCGAATGCGATTAAGCCAGGCGCAGGTATTGGTTTTGACGTGGGCATTTATTATATTACAGCTTTGCTTAGCATTTTGGGACCTGTTGCAGAGGTTTCTGGAACTACGAAGACGCTGAACAAGGAACGGCAGCATTATTATATGGAAAAGCTCGGTGAGTCTTACGAAATTCAGTGTGAAAATCTGATGGCTGGCACGCTGCAATTTGAGAGCGGGGCGGTCGTCAGCCTGCTGTTTGACTCCAATTCGATACTGATTGTCCCAGAGAAGCCTACGCTTGTGCTGTACGGCACGGATGGCATTATGTATATGTCAGATCCTAACCTTTTTGGAGGGGAAGTTAAGGTTGTATTAAAGGGCAATACGGAGCCGATGGTGATGCAGCAATCCCATAGCTTCACGGGGGAGAGCAGAGGACTTGGCGTCGCGGAGATGGCATGGTCCATGCGCAAGGGCAGAGCAAACCGTGCCAGCAAGGAGCTGGGCTATCATGCACTGGAGATTTTACACGGCATCGTAAAAAGCGGCGAGACGAAGCAGCACATCGCTCTGCAATCGACCTTTACGAATACGCCGGCTTTGCCGAGAGGTTATGTGACTAATTCTTATTTTAAATTTCAGGAAGAGTCGGGACTTGCTTATTGAAGCAGCAGGGCAGCAGGAAATAGCATAAGATTGTAATGGAAAGGGGCGCTCTTTGTTGAGTGCCCTTTTTTATATGTGGAAAAACAATAAAGTCGGTGGCTAACGAAACGTCATTAAGCTAGCAGGCAGATTAGTTACAATTAGTGGTAAGAGTTAAAGTGCTAAATTATACTAAAAAGTTGATTGTGATTTTTGAAAATCTGGCTGGGCAACTTACGGTTGTACTGACGTTTAGCTTTGGGTGTTATTAATTGCACTGAATATCCCTTTTTTGGACATTTTAGTTACGATGGTTTTAGATCAATTCAACTAAATGTTAGCAAGATTGCCCATGCGATTTCATGTTGAAAATAAAAAAACATGCCATATCACTCTACAGGTGATACGGCATGTGGGTGACACTGCTACTAGTCTTCAAAATTAATCGTATTAGTACGTCTAATATATAAAAATCGATGTTTTGTTTTGTGATCTTCTTTGTCAAATAAAATTGAAATATCTGGATCGTTAAAATCTTCAATATTTATTGGGTTTTTGGCATTTGGGTTTAATAGTATATACATGCCATCTAACAATGATTCATGATATTTTTTGTGAGGTATGTTGGTCTCGAATATAGTTTCTGCTCCGTACTTATTAAAGCGAATAGTCTCGAAGTATGTGTGCTTATTTTTTTTATTTTGATGGGCTCTTGCTTTACCGATTGTAGCAATAGGGTTAAATATTACTGCACTCAGCATATTGTAAGAAGGGTCATCAAATAAATTAATTTTGATAGGGGCTCCATTGTGCTTGGTAGTTTCGGATCCATATTTGATTTCTGGAATTTCATTTACATATTTTGCGCTCTGGAGTCCGTACAGCACTCTTGAAATTGCTGCAGACTTCTGTTCATAAAACAGTGGTTGTTCAAATGCGCCTATAGCAATTATGTATGGTTTTTCTTTGACATAGTCAAGATGTCGATACTTTGTTAGATATTTATTATCATATTTTTCACGGATGCTTTGACTTATTCTTTCAGTTGCCATAGATATAATTTCATCATGTAATTTTTCTGCATCAGATTGAAATTTAACCTTTGAAAGAACTTCCTCTAAGTACTTAGTACGTTCATGTTCTGGTGTATGAGATTGGGCATTCCTCGTCGTTACAGCTTCAATAATGTAGTTATGGTTGTTTTTGCTTACAACGAAATCGGGTCTATCTTTACTGAAGTCAAAGTTAAAACATAATTTATTTAGGCAGGAATACAGATAAATCTCCCAAAAAGTAGTATTAAATGTGCCTTGAAACTCCTTTACGATTTTTTTATCTCGATCAATAAAACCCTTAGACCATTTGTGGATGACATCAATTAGATTCTGGTCATTCTTAATCTGAACAAAATTAGGATGCAGTTTATTCTCAGGAATTTGTATTGTAAAAAAGTCTAATTCCAAGTCGTTCCCACCTTTCGTATTGATAGTTATATCGGATATTCATAAAGAAGATTTTACCCGCGACCGTAATTTAATTACACCCTATTAAAATTCTAGCTTAGCACACCCAGTGAATTTCTAAGGGAAGGAGCTCTGTTTGAGTTTCTTTTCAGCACAGATTAACGAATTTGAGATTTGGAGAAAAACTTAATGATTTTTAACTAAGGGAAATGCTCGTCATAGGTGTAATGAGTTAAGTTAACAGGAGATGATAGCTCAAATATGATATGAAGACAGCCGACCATACGATTGGCTGCTTTTGTTCTTTGAAGTAACGGACAGATTATCGCAACTAAGGTCTAGGTAGTAATACTTCTACCCTTTTCAATATTTATTAAAAGAAATATGATGGAACTTAGCACCGAAGTTTAATGAGGAAACAACAGGTATAAATAATAGGATTCCATGGGGATAGCTTACCATAAACTTCGATATGAAAAATAATGATGAATTTAGAGCGAATGCACAATTTTATGTTTTTCAACAGACTCGATTTGTTTAAACACTATCTCAACAGTTTGGATTACCTTAAAGAACGAGAGGTAAAAGAAAGTAGTTCTAGTGATTTTGATGATGGAAAACGATACTTATTTAAATATGCTTTTCTAGAAATAATGAGGAAATCAATAATAACTATCTATTGAAGTCCCCATTTTAACGGTGCTTCTCTTCTTTAGGTGATGATGATCATGACAACACGATTCTATAAAAGATCAGGGTACATTTTTATGTTTCTATAAAACGATTTTTCGTAAATCAGGTTTACTTGAATAGTTAAGGGATGTGGCTTCGTGGTAAATATTAAAGATAACTTTTATGATGGAAATAAGGAAAAATCTTTCCTTGAAGAATTAAATGACAGGGACGATGCTTTCTGGGGGGCAATTAATTATCTCGCAAGGTTCAATAAAGAAAGATTTAAGGAAGAAGATATGTATTTCTTTCACTGTAGACATTTTATCACAGCTAGACTTGTAAATCATATCCTAGCTACTTATCAGATGTTAAGGATGGGCCTTGAGGATGAATGTTTAATTATGTTAAGGCAATCGTATGAATTATCATGGTTGTTAAAATACTTCATTGATAATCCACATAAGGTTGAAAATTGGGTCAAAAAAAGAGATTTAAAAATTGAACCATATCAAAGAAGATTAGCAGTTGATAATAATTCTGCTTCACAAAAAACTTATTCCAGGCTAAGCAATATTGTTCATTCTAATCGAGATACTTTCTGGGGAACGTGTATTGGAGGTATGTATAATTCATGGGTTGCAAACCAGCTATTCGGAGAATTATTAGCACTGATTTTCGATATTGTAGGGTACCTTGATGAAATAATATTGTTTTTTGAAATTAATGTTGGAAATAGTGATATTGCTGAAATGAAAAAAAATGTTGAAAACAATATGGGTTATGCAATATATGAAACAAGTTATATTCTCAATCCCTCTGATACAATCAACAGATTAAAGGAACTGAATGAAGAAGATGTTATTAGCTATTTGGAAGAGAATTTTGAAACAGTTGATTGACTTTTCAAAGTGTAGTGGTAACGAAATCTAATCTGAAAGAATTTACGGAATATTGTGATTTTGAAGAGTGCTCAAATTATAAAGCAAAAAGTATTTTATTAGATGAATTTATTAATGTATGGTAACCCGCTATGGAGGAGGAACAGCGTAAACCGTCGATCTTCAGGAACAGAGAGGATTCCGCAGTTCTGATGGTTCACATACTGCTGAATGATTTGGAGCATGAACTCCAAAAGTATTGAACCATCGTTGAAGTAACGGAAAACGATAGTTGAATAGCCGACCAAAACAAAGCTGCCGTCGAACGATCGGCAGCTTTGTTTACATTAACGAACAATTTACGACAATAAGCCCTATTGACTCAACTATCGTCCTTCTTTAGCCCAATTAGTCGTTTTGAGTAGCAATGTCTATTTTTTCCTCCGTACATTGGTCGCGTAAACTGAAGAGTAAAACCCGCAGCTTCTAGATTTTTAATACTTGTATGGTTCTGGGGATGAACGGTTGAATATAGGTACAGACATTCTTTTTCCTTAGCACGTTTTTCTCTCAGCTCATGAAAGAATCTTTGTAGACCAAGCCCGCGAACGGATTCATGGACTACAGTTGAATCCAATACTGCAACAAAGGGCAATTCTTTTTCTGGCACTCCGAACTCAGTTCCTAGGTTAATCTCACTTACACCGGGAAATGCCAAAACGGAATAAGCAACTAATTTCCCGTTATTAAAAGCACCGTATATCTCACCCTTTCCATCAATAAGCTCGAGGAAATAATCTTCGTCATCCATTGCAAAAAGATCCTGAAAAGGCAGCCGCGAAATTACCTCAAGCATAAGCGCTCGTATTTCCTGCAGTTCCAGATGATATAAACGTCGTAGCTCTAATTGGTAACCCTCTTTTGTACGCATGGTTAGAGTCCCCCTGACGGATTTTTGTTTTACTCGGTTGAAATTTCAATTTCTTCGACTATCCGGTTTAATCGCTCAAAAAGGATTGCACCCTGTTAACTAATACGCTACAATTATAGGATAATTATTACAAATAAGGATGCAAGAAGGGTGTTCTGTTGCGATTTTATCATCATCATGCGTCAGCCTCATCTAGAGTTTCTCAGGAAATAATTGTGACAAGCACTCAATTATAATGAGAAAGGAAGGATCGTTTGACAAAAAAGATGCTGCCTGTAACGATACCAATAGTTTTGGGGTACAAAAGATATTCTCATTTTTTGGCTGTGATGAGTAATGATGAGAAGTCTCATGCCTGGATATTGAACCACTTTATACAGCTGTATACGGATAAACCCTTTGATAAGGACATTCATTGGCTGAGCTTTTATTTAGGAGAGCCCCTCATGTGGAGGCACAACAATAACCCATGGATCTATACCCAAGAAATAGAATTGAGTCTAATTAATCAATGGACGGAATTAGATAAGTTTATTATAAGCTGTATCGACAAAAATCAATATGTTTATATAAATTGTGATTACTTTTATGTGCCTTATTCGAATTTTTATGGGAAGGTTAATAGAAGAAGCCAATTGCTCATTACGGGCTATGATTTGGAGAAAAATGAATTTACGTTGATGGATTTTTTCAACGCGCAGTACAGGGCTGTCACAATCTCTATTCCGGCGCTAGTTCATGCTGCGAAGCAAGCAATTTGTGGACAGGCGCTGAATCGTTCCAAAATCGTTCTCATTGAATTAAATCAAGTCGAGCATTATGAATTTAATGTATCGCTTGCGAGTAAGCTGCTGAAGGACTATTTGTACGCTGGAAATTCATATGAGCGAATGCCGTTATTTACGAAGCCTAGGGAGCAGGCTGCATTCGGCATGGCTATTTATGCGGATTTGCAGCAGTTTCTTGATCGAATCCAGCAACAGAGCACCGTACACTCGAGCCTGCCTTTTCATATTTTGTATGAGCACAAGAAATGTATGCGCTTACTTTATGACTGTTTGATTAAAACGGGAAGCATAGAGCCTTCAGCTGCTTTAGCGGATGAATTTTCACTATTAATCGAGAAGACGCTTGTATTGCGCAATCTATATTTCAAATTAGAAATTAGCGAGGATCTGCTCCTCATTGGCAAAATGAAGCAAAGTGTGGAAACGATTAAAGCTTTGGAAATTTCAGCGCTTGAGAAGCTGATTGGGCTTATTGATGGAAAGGGCAGCAATGATTTGCAGCAGGAGGCGCTGGATGAAGCACCATCGGTGCATAGCTAAGGGTCTAAATCGGCCCAATAGATTCGGTATAAACCTGCATTTCGTTGGTGTGAGTAACGATAGGCTGACGATGGATATCATGCCATCGCCAGTCTTTTGCTTTCTATAAAGAATAGCGGGGCTGTCCTGCTGCTGCAGAATGTCCGCTTATTGCGCCTTATTTTCAACCTTGTTCATAAATAAGGGTCCGCCCATCCTCGGAAATGCGCACTTCCGCCTTTTCGGCTGATTCCTTGACCGGTGCTGCTGCCGGCACTGCTTCAACCTGTTTTTTCACTTTATGAATGACATCATAGCTGTAGTAGCTGATATTTGTTTCTTCTATTTCGTCATTCGTCGTGTTTTTTTGAGCATAGGTATAGGCTTTGATGAGAGCGACGTTGGAATCGAGCCACTGAACGACTTCTATCGCTGTATGATCGCCAGCCGCGGCTTTCAACGAAGCAATAGGCAGTCCATCACGGTCATAAAAATAAATTTGCTCAGGAGCCAGCTTTAAGTAATTAATGTCGATGCCTGTGATGCGATGCTGCTGCTCTGGAGCAGTGTCCATCCAAGCCACGGTGCCTGCGGGATTCCACTTCATTAATTCGGATGGGACATAGCGTTTTTCCGGCAGTTTAACGCTTGTTAGCGGTTGTCCGTCAGCTGTGAAAAAAGTAACCTCCCCGCTTTCATCGTTGTGGACGAAACGCTCAAAGTCAGGTGACAGGAACAAGGAAGGCGCCCCGGTCGTCGAATGAGGGATAACGCGGAACGTATTTTCAGGCAGCTGATCCTGCTTGTCCTCGCCCTGCAGGTCGAAAAACCAAACATGTCCCAAATAGCTCTGCATAAACAGCTGCTGCTTCTCTTCGTTCCATTGATATTGATAAATGTAATCGTAGTCGTCAGTCAACGGCCAAAAATCCTCTCGAATCCGTGTCATTTCGCCTGTCTTTGCATTTAAAACGGACAGGTGGTAGCGGCCTCCGTCATCAATTATCTCAGGCTCAAGAAAAACGAGCTGCTCCTCGCTGAGTTTTAACAGCTGCCGCTCCTTCCCCGAATGAAAAGAATTGTACCAGCGATTGTTGGAGTCGGTAATCGTCTCGCTCCATTCCACCTTCACCTCATCCTGTCCCAGGCGGTGCGAAAGAAGCGCATTTGTAACGTTATCGTCGCCGCGGTACAGATTGACCATGTGATATACGGCGCCTTGAAGCTCAACAGGAGAGCTGCTGCCCATTGAATAATGGCCGAAAGAATCGGGTAATGCTGCGTTTAGGCTGCCGTCGGCGTTGCGGCTCGTTGTGAAGCTAAGGCTGGTTAGCTTCACATCGGAAGCGGAAGCTTCAGCCGCAGGCTGAGCAGTTGAAATGGGCTTCTCGGTTGCTGCCGCTGTCCCTATTTGGCTATCGTTAGAACATCCTGCTATTAAGAGGGCGAATAAAATACAGCCTTGAACGGTTATATGTTTTGCTTTCATGTTTGCACTCCTCTTAGTGAAATGAACGATTAATTATTTTCCTGCATTTTCATTTCAGACGAATATACGCAGAAATTGTTGCATGCTGGGTCACGTTTAGCACACCATAGCCTCCTTCAAAAAAAGATTGCGATCAGGCCCTTCAAATTATATGATGAGGGAAGGTTAATTCATATGCTCTTTAATTAATGATTTTATTAATTCATTCGTGAATACGATTAAATTAACGCAAAGGGGCGTTTATTGTGAGCAAAAAGCAGCTGGGAGATATTCATTTTCGCGATCCGTATATACTAGTGGACCAAGGCCGCAAAAAATATTATTTGTACGGCTCCATCGGGCAAAATGTATGGAGCGGTAAAGCGATTGGCTTTGACGTTTATGAGAGCGAGGACCTCGCTGAGTGGAACGGCCCTATTGCCTGCTTCCGTCCTGAGCCGGACTTCTGGTCGGATCATCATTACTGGGCACCGGAGGTGTACGAGTGGGAAGGCCGCTTCTATATGTTCGCCAGCTTCAAAGCGGACGGCATTCCGAGGGTGACGGGTGTTCTGGCGGCAGACCAGCCGCAAGGGCCGTTCGAGCTGTGGAGCAGGTCGCTGACTCCGCCGGATTGGGAATGCCTGGATGGCACGCTGTTCGTCGACAACGATGGCGAGCCATGGATGGTGTTCTGTAAGGAGTGGGTGCAGGTGCAGGACGGCGAAATGTATGCGGTTCGGATTACGCGTGATTTTAAGGAAGCGGTCGGGGAGCCGACTTTATTGTTCAAAGCCTCTGATGCTGTATGGTCGGTTGGCGGCGGCGATAATCAGCAAAACTATGTCACAGACGGCCCTTTCCTGCATCGGATGGAAAATGGCGAGCTGGTCATGATGTGGTCGACGTCTGGTCAGGAAGGTTATACGATGGGCATTGCCCGCTCAGCTTCTGGGCAGATCGCGGGGCCTTGGATTCAGGATGCCGAGCCATTGTTCGCCAAGGACGGAGGACATGGCATGCTGTTCAGAACGTTCGAAGGCCAGCTATGCCTGACGATTCATGCGCCTAATAAGCATCCGCAGGAGCGGCCGGTTATTTTTCGCTTGGAAGAAGCGGATGGCCAATTTATTTTGCTTGATCAAATGGAATAAGCGGTATTACGACAGTCAAGACCTAAGCCGGGCAGGTAATCTTTTCTTTTACCCGCCAGCTTAGGTCTTTTTTCAATGGCTCATGGCACGGTGGGTAAGAACAGGGCTGAAGGTTGTACAATCGTAGAAGAAATACTAGAATAAGAAGGGGTTTGAAGCTGGCTCTGATTAGGCCAGTTTTAGGCTGCTATTTTACAGCTTGCGAATGCGTCATGAGATGGAAGGAGCTTTATAAAACAGTCATGCTGAACACTAAAAATATATCAAGCGGGCTCGCGACAGCGATTATGGCCTGTACAGGCGGCGCGGTGCTGATTATACAAGCAGCGGATGCGCTTGGGCTGAGCCGGGCGGAGGCCTTATCGTGGCTGTTCGCGGTTTATGTGATTGGCGGGGCGCTGAATTTGTGGCTCATTCTCCGCTACAAAATACCGTTTGCTGGCGCCCATTCGCTTACGGCTGTCGCTTTTCTCAGCGCATCGGCGCTGCATTATCCGATAAAGGAGCTGGCGGGCAGCTTTATTATGGCGGGTGCGCTTATTGCCGTGCTTGGCGCCACTGGCTTATTCGGCAAGCTTCTGGGACTTATACCAAAGCCGATGCTGGACGCGATGCTGGCGGGAATTGTGCTGCATTACGTCGTGGCGATTATTCCAGCTATTAAAGAGCTTCCAATTATCGGAATCCTATCTTTTCTGGGCTTCCTTATCGTTCCTAAGCTGAATAAAGCGATTCCGCCTTTGCTCGGCATGCTGGCATTTGGCGTCATCGGTCTGCTCATTTGGCATGACTTTCCTGCGGCTGAGGCAGCTGAATTTAGTATGCCGCACTGGATTAGTCCGTCCTTTACGACGGGCAGCTTCATCTCGATCTCGATTCCAATTGCAATATTGATTTTGAGCAATGATATTGCAGTATCGCTGGCTGCCTTAAAGAAAAACGGCTATAATCCGCCTGTTAACAAGACGGTTGTCTTCTCGGGTCTCGGTACGCTGCTCGTTGGCTTCTTCGGCGGACATGCCGTCAACGTCGGGGGCATGATGACTGCCTTATGCAGCAGCGACGAAGCTGGGGAAAGAAAAAGCCGTATTTGGGCGGGAATCGTATGCAGCGTGCTTGTCATTGTTTTCGGCCTGTTTGCCGGAGCGATGCTTGTGCTGATTAATAGGCTGCCTTCAGCGTTTATTGTGCTGCTGTCAGGCTTTTCGCTGGCTGGGGTGCTGATTGGCAATCTGCAAGCTGTATTTTCCGAAACGACGTACCGGTTTTCGACCTTGTTTGCTTTCATTATTGCCATTGCCAATGTATCTTTTTTTGGCATTTCATCCCCAGTCTGGTCTTTGCTGATTGGCTGTCTTATCGCCAAAGTGCTCAAGGAAGGCAAGCCGAAACCAGTGGAAGCGTCGAGCGTTTAGAAGGAATGACCGTGCCGAGTGTGGCTGCAACTGGATATGGCTGCAAACGGATGGGCAGAGAGAGCAGCAGATGCTCCCTGCCCATCCGTTTTTTTTCTGCTGCTGTGCTGCTCGTCATAGGTCTCCACCGCAACATTGTGGTATATATAAGATTAATAGTACTTTAATCATTTGGCAGAGAGGGATGGTTATACATGGAAATCCTACAAACGATTGCTGGATCACTGGAAGCGGTGCGCCGCAATAAGCCGCTCGTTCATCATATTACGAACTACGTGACGGTCAATGATTGCGCCAATATTGCGCTCGCTGTAGGCGCTTCGCCGATTATGGCGGATGAGCTGGAGGAGATGAACGATATCGTCTCCATCGCTTCGGCACTGGTTATTAACATTGGCACACTGAATCGCCGTACAATCGAGTCGATGGTCGCCGCCGGGAAGCGGGCCAATGAGCGGGGCATTCCCGTCGTGCTTGATCCGGTGGGAGCGGGAGCCTCGGCCTTGCGAAATGGTGCGGTGGAGCGGCTGCTGAGCGAGGTGGAAATCAGCGTGCTGCGCGGCAATTTATCGGAAATCCGCTTTGCAGCAGGACTGGAATCGCTGACGAAGGGCGTCGATGCTTCAGAAGCCGACCTCGCAAGAAACGAAGAGACCGCGCAGGAGGTGGCAGAGCGAGCAGCGACCAAGCTCGGCTGCATCGTGACACTCACGGGAGCGACCGATGTCATTAGCGATGGCGAGCGGACGCTGCTTATCCGCAACGGCGTACCGCAGCTGTCCGGTGTAACGGGCACCGGCTGTATGTGCTCTACGCTGATTGGCGCTTTCTGCGGCGCGAAGCAGGAGGGGGATTTGCTGCTCGCGGCGGCGGCAGGCGTAGCTGCAATGGGCATTGCCGGCGAGCTTGCCGCAGAAGCAGCAGAGGGAAAGGGCAGCGGCTCGTTCCATATCGCGATTATTGATGCGGTTAGCCGAATGGATGGTGAGCTGCTTGCTGGCCGAGCCGTAATAGAAGCTGCTGCTCCATAAAAGCAGTACGTTAACCGGCTCCAATCAAGTTAAACGGGTGATGGATGCAGTCTTGTCGTCGAAAGAGGACGGACGGTCCATCTTTTTTGTGGAAAATGGGCTTTTCTTTATTTTGAACAGCTTACATTTAATTTATCTGCTTATGGAGAGGGCTTTCATCGGTTATGGTTACATGGTAAATCGAATCGTGCGACGAGAGATGGAACGATGCCGTTAACTAGAGGAAAAAAAGCAGCTTTCCGTAAATGGACAGCCGTTGCTTTAACCGCTGCTAGGCTCATCCCTATGCGCCGGAAGCTGCCAGCTTGGCTTTTCTCTCCGAAATTAAAGACCCCAGAAGCGTGAGTCCCGCCCCCAGCAACGTAATCCAAGTGATTTTCTCCTGCAAAATCAGTGCAGACGCCGCGACGGTAATGACTGGCACCAGATAGATATACACACTTGTTTGGACCGCACCCAAGAGGCCGACGGCCCGGTTCCACGTAACAAAACAGATGGCTGATGCACCCAGCCCGAGGAACAACAGGTTAGAGAGATTCGCCATATTCCCGAGGCGTCCCAGATCGAGATGGAAGTCGAACAGGAACAGGGCGGGGATCATAAACAGCAGCCCATAAAAGAACACTTTGCGCGTGGCCCCGATGGTGTGAACGTTCCGCTCGCTTATTTTGCGCATCAATACGGAATAGACCGCCCAGACCGCGGGAGCCAGGAAGGCCAGCAAGTCTCCAAGAGGATTAAGTCTTAAGATCAGGCTGCCGTTCAGGCCAATGAGGATAATACCCGTGAGTGCTATTGCGAATCCTGCGATGAATCGTTTATTAAGCTTCTCTCCCTCCAGGAAGAAATGTGCCAGTACCGCCGTCAAAAAGGGGGCAATGGATACGATTACGCCTACATTGGAAGCCCGTGTATAGACCAGCGCGATATTTTCTATGAGAAAATATAAAGTGACCCCGCACAGTCCAGCCGCCATGAACGGCAGCTCTTCCTGGAATGATGCCGTCCGCAGCGGACGCGGAAAGAGCAGGAATAACACCACATACCCGATGAGGAAGCGGAAGAAGAGAATCTCCACAGGTGTAAAGTCGATGAGCAGGATTTTGGTGGAGATAAAGGTTGTTCCCCAGATGAAGATCGTGAGTAGAGCCAGCAGATGTCCTGTAGTGACCTTGCGCTGCTCCGTCATGACAGAGGGTCCGGAGCGGGCCGGGTTCCCGTTTCATGGTTGAAGATGCGCCTGTATTGCTTGGGCGTTAGGCCGATTAATCTTTTGAAAAAATTCGTGAAATGGCTCTGGTCGCTGAATCCGGTCTGCGCGGCTACTTCAACCGGAAGCTGTCCTTGTTCCAACAGCCGTTTAGCCTGACCGATCCGAATCGTCTCCAGATAGCGGTAGGGCGAGATGCCTTTTTGACGGGTGAATACACGCAGTAGGTGGTATTTGCTTATGCCGGTTAAATCGCTTAGCTGATCGAGTGTAAGGTTGTCCGCATAATGGGACTCGATATATTCGCAGACGGCTCTGATTTCGGTAGAAAGTTCATGAGCGGTTGTGGGCGTCTGGGCATCCGAATATTCCCTAAGCAACTGCTCCAGCAGGAACAGCAGCAACTCTTCTTTGTGGAAATCGGCTTCACCTTCGAGGATCATCTGATGCAGCTCATGCAAGGATATGGCGAGCTCACTCTGATAGAGAACGGGCGGGGTGAACCGGGGAAGATTAGCTTGCCCTGTAATCTCCCGCACCAACTTCTGCATAATCTCCGGCTGAATGTTAATGCAGCGGTAGTCCAGCGTCCTCCCGTCGATCTGTTCACAGGCGTGGGGGTCTTGCGGATTAAAAATGATTACATCTCCGCTGTTGAGCAGATATTCTTCGTTGTTGCACAGGAGATGCCGCTTGCCTTCTTCAATAAACCCTATGACGTAATAGTCATGAAAATGATTGGGGAATTTCTGCATAATGCCTTGGAACTGATACGCTTCAAGCTGTAAGTCCGTATCATAGACCACTGTCCGCACTTCACGGGTCACTGTCTGCACCTTCTTCTGTATAATGTATATCCATTATAATAGGTACATTCGAAACATTCTTGGATGATATTGCGCAGCGGAGGGCGGATCTTTGAACGACTAAGAGACGAGTATTTAATTCGTAGTTCTTTGGTTGGTAAATATATGGAATCGTTGCATTTTCTAAGAGCAGGTATTATGGAGAAATGAAGAGCAGAAATTTTCCATCTAGATGGATTTACATAATATGGGGTTTATGCTATGTTTGCTATGAAAGCGCATCCAAGAGTTGATATATTGAACTTGTATTTACCATTCTTAACATGGGAGGAAAGACAAGGATGAAAAATTTACTCAAGAAGGCAAGCGCAATGATGCTGGCATTTGCTCTACTGCTTGGATTAATGACAGCACCGCCTGCTCATGCAGACAACGCACTTTTCACAATTGAAAGCGAAAACGCTCAGCTCACGTCCGATCTTCAAGTGACGACCCAAATTTACGGACAACAGAAGCCCGGATACTCCGGAAGTGGATTTGTCTGGATGCAGAATTCCGGCACCATTACCTTTACGGTAACTGTCCCTGAAACCGGAATGTATACGATCTCCACCCGCTATATGCAGGAGCTTAGTCCTGACGGCAGGCAGCAATCTTTAACCGTTAACGGTGTTACGAAGGGGGCGTATATGCTGCCCTATACGACCAATTGGTCGGATTTCGATTTTGGCTATCATAAGCTGAACCAAGGCAGCAACACCATTCAGTTGAAGGCTGGTTGGGGCTTCGCTTATTTTGATACCTTCACTGTGGATTATGCTGCTCTTGATCCTTTGAATGTGCAGCCTGTCCTCGTCGACTCTGAGGCCACACCGGAAACGCAGCTTCTGATGAATTATTTAACGGAGGTTTACGGCAATCATATGCTTTCCGGCCAGCAGGAGATATACGGAGGCGGAAATGACGGCAATTCCGAGCTGGAGTTTGATTGGATTCACAATTTAACCGGAAAGTATCCGGCCATTCGCGGGTTCGACTTTCTGAACTATAATCCGCTTTACGGCTGGGAGGATGGCACAACCGCCCGGATGATCGATTGGGTGAACAACCGGGGCGGGATCGCAACAAGCAGCTGGCATATTACTGTACCCCGAAATTTCACGGCCTATCAGCTCGGAGAGTTTGTGGATTGGAAAGAAGCCACCTACAAACCGACGGAAACCAATTTCAATACAGCGAGTGCCGTCATTCCCGGCACGAAAGAATATCAATACGTGATGATGGCCATTGAGGATTTGGCGGAGCAACTGGAGATTCTGCAAAATAACGATGTGCCGGTGATCTTCCGACCCTACCATGAGGCGGAGGGCAACGGTGGATTGAATGGGGAGGGTGCATGGTTCTGGTGGGCCTCGGCAGGCGCGGAGGTGTATAAGCAGCTATGGGATATGATCTATACCGAGCTTACAGAGACATACGACCTGCACAACTTGATCTGGACCTATAACAGTTATGTGTATAGCACTTCTCCCGCATGGTATCCCGGCGGCGATAAGGTGGATATTATCGGATACGATAAATACAATACCATTTACAACCGCTATGACGGCTTGTCCGGTGTCCCCAATGAGGATGCGATTACCTCCATTTTTTATCAGCTTGTTGATTTGACGGGCGGCACGAAAATGGTGGCTATGACGGAGAACGACACCATCCCAAGCGTAATAAATCTGACAGAGGAGAAAGCAGGATGGCTCTACTTCTTGCCTTGGTATGGGGAACATCTCATGAGCTCTGCTTTCAATTACCCCGCGACCTTAACAACACTGTACCAAAGCGACTATGTCATTACGCTCGATGAGCTGCCCGATTTAAAGGTTGAAAATCCAACTCCAAACGCGTCCATCACACCAGCAACCGTCGAATTTGACAAGTATGCACCCAATCAAACCGACCCAGCCATAACCGTGAATTCAAAGGGCAATACATTAATCGCTCTCCGGGCAGGCGCTAATGCCTTGTCAGCGACTCAGGATTATACGTTGAGCGGAAATACGCTGCTGCTGAAAAAAGCATTTCTGGCGACACTGCCGATTGGCGAGCATTCGATTGTTTTTGATTTTAATCAAGGACAAGATCCCGTATTAAAAGTCAAAATTGTGGATACAACACCGAGCGCATCCATTACACCGGTAAGTGCGGCATTTGATAAAGCGGCAACGCTAGCGCAGAATATTATCGTAGCCCTTACCTTAAACGGACACCAGCTTGTAAGTATCTCAAATGGAAATGCTACACTTCTATCGGGCCAGGATTATACGGCATCAAGCGCTGGTGTCGTTCTGAGCAAAGCTTATCTTTCCACGCTGCCGCTGGGCCAGAATCTCATAACCTTTCATTTCAGCGGAGGAAATAAAGCTGTATTAACGCTTAATGTTGTGGACAGCGGCGTTCCCACACCTACGGGAGACCTGACGGTCCAAGCCTTTAACGGCAATACGAGTGCCTCCACCAACGGAATTTCACCCAAATTCAAAGTAGTTAACACCGGTGATGCAGCCATTCAGCTCAGTGACGTGTCGCTCCGGTATTATTATACGATTGACGGGGAGAGAGATCAGAGTTTCTGGATCGACTGGGCCAGTATCGGAAATGCGAATGTAACCGGCAAATTCGTCAAACTGGCGACTTCGGTTGAGGGTGCCGATTATGTTTTGGAAATGGGCTTCACGACTTCGGCTGGAACGCTGAATCCCGGCCAGAGCGCAGAAATTCAAGCACGCTTCTCCAAAGCCGACTGGTCCAATTACAACCAAGTGGGCGATTACTCATTCAAGGCATCCAGCAATCAGTTCGTAAACAATGAACAGGTTACCGGCTATATGAATGGTCAGCTTGTATGGGGGATTGAGCCGTAAGTAGGTGACAAAAGGGTTGGATCGGGGGTATCCCTGATCCAGCCCTTTTTGTTGTGTTAGGGAAGGTACTGCGCGCTACCACCAATCAATTTCTACACACCAATCGGTCAGGGGTCATTTTTTGGTTTTAGTCCACCGTTTCACCTTGTGAAAAATGGGCTTTTCTTTATTTTGAACAGCTAATGTTTAATTTATCTGCTTATGGAAAGGGCTTTCATCGGTTATGGTTACATTGTAAATCGAATCGTGCGAGGAGAGATGGAACGATGCCAGTAACAGGAGGAAAAAAAGCAGCTTTCCGTAAATGGACAGCCGTTGCTTTAACCGCTTCTATGCTCATCACCATGATGCCGCTTGCTGCGTATGCCGGCGACACATGGCCATTCAAGGGGGAAAGCGCACACGGCAGCAATCAGCCAAGCGTCCACGGCTACACGAGTGGCCAAATTGCGAATTGGAGCCCGGCAACAGACCCGGGTGCCGAGAAACTGCGGTCGAAGGTGCCGCTGCAAAACCGGATTTTGCCGTTTGCCAGCACACAGGCAAAGCCCACGCTGAATGCCAATGTAAAGATGATGAACGTTGCAGGCGATTATGGCAATGCTTTTATCGAAAATGCGCCCTATACTAACAAGTTTGCCCAGTATCATTTCAACTTCTGGCAATACATCGATTATTATTCTTATTGGCACGGAACTGCAAGCGCTTACACGCCGCCCGAATATTATGATGATTTGGCCCAATCGAACTGGCAGCAAAAATGGTTTGAATTCGGCATGCTGAACATTCCTAATCCAACGTATACCGATGCCGCGCACAAAAACGGCGTCCTCTCCCTCGCTGGCGTTTTTTTCTCCAACAATGACCGCGGCCAGCAAACCTACAAGCAAATGCTTGTCAAAGACAGCAGCGGAAATTTCCCAGTCGCCCAAAAAATGATTGAAATGGCCGATTATTTTGGCTATGACGGCTATTTTATGAATCAGGAGGAATTGTCGCCCAACGTTGCGACAGCGGACATTCCAGCGTATATCGCATTTCTGAAGGTGCTGCAAAGCGGCGGCCTTTATGTGCAATGGTATGACTCGCTTAATACCGCGACAGGGGCAAATACGTTTGCCCGAACGTTCAATAATAACAATATTTCGATGCTGCATGACAAGGTGAATCACCAAACGGTCACCAATTCCTTTTTCTTTGACTACGGCGTTGGCAATACGCAAATTAATAGCGCGAATACTTATCTAGCGAGCTACAATGCCGCAAATGGTACAGCCTATACGATTTTTGATATCGGGTTTGCCGGCTTGGAGGCAGGGAGAGACCGTTTTGCGTCGGTACAAGGGACGGCACTTTCGAGCAAGCTGAGCAGCGGGCTGCCCCGTCTAAGTCTTGCTACGCTCGGGGCAGATTTTGTCCATGCGGGTCTGGATGAAGATATGGGGCAAAGCTGGCCGGTAAGCCGCAGGTCGGAAAACAACTACCAATGGATGACCAATGTGCGTGATCAGCTCTGGTGGTCAGGACCGAATCTGAATCCGAAAAATACGACGGTGTCCGCTGCGAACACGGCAGCCGACGTCTATGCCGACAACCGCTATTGGCCGGGAATCGCCTCGGTCATTGCGGAGCGCTCCGTTATTGGCAGCACGAACTTTTACACGAATTTCAATACGGGCCATGGCCTTTCCTATTACAAGGACGGTGCGGTCTCGAGCAACAGCGAGTGGTCCAATATGAGCCTACAGGATATACCCGTCACTTGGCAGTGGTGGCAGGATACGACGGGCAATCGTCTGACGGTGGACTATGACTACGGTACAAAATATGATATTTCGGCTACGCAGCGTTATCAATATGCCCAGCTTGGCGGCTATAATGGCGGCAGCTCGCTTGTGCTGAACGGCAATCTAAACGCCGAAAATTTCCTGCGCTTGTTCAAAACCGATTTGAGCGTAAACGCAAGCTCCAAGCTGTCCATCACGTATAACAAGCCTTCGGCTAATGATGCATCGGCTGCTTATATCGGCCTTATTTTTAAAGATAATCCGAGTCAGGTCGTCAAGGTGGCCATTCCGAATGCCGGCAATAAGACGAATGGCTGGGTTACGCAGCAGCTAGAACTGGGCGCCTATGCGGGCAAATCGCTTGCCGCTTTTGGACTTGTCGTTGCTCCAGGGTCAAGCGCGATTGCGGGTTACCAGCTCAATGTGGGGCAAATTCGCATTTTCGACGGCTCGGCGATTAAGCCAGCAGCGCCTTCTGGCCTTTCCATTACGGAAGCTTTTGTAGACACAGGTGAAATGAATATTAAGTGGAACATGGAGACCGACTACAGCAAGGTCAAGCAATACGATATTTATATCAATGATGTCTATGTAGGCGGCAAATATGATGATGTGTTTTATATCAAGGCTCTTCCGTCTACAGCTGGCACGCTGAAGGTCGTTCCAATTGGTGCGGACGGATTGGAGGGCTTTGCAGCTACGCTGCCTTTTAATCTGAGTGAGTCGGTATCTAGCATTAACGTAGACTCTCAGCAGAACGGGCAGCTGTCAGTAAGCTGGGTGAATCCGCCGAGTCCAGTGGGGAATACGACGGTAAGCGTGCGTTCGCTGAACTGGATTACGACGGCGCAGCCTATCCTCGAACAGCAGACGGCGGCGGCAAGCGCAACTAGCGTGACCTTCAGCAATATGCCAATTAACGGCGATGATTTTCTCGTAACGGTTACGACGGCGGGAGGAAGCTCCGTGAGCAAAAGCGGCCATTTTATTGACAAAATAGCGGAGCCTTATGGCGAGCAATGGTCATGGAGCGGCAATACGCTGAATCTGCCGATGCCAAATACGAGGGACTGGCGCTATATGTACGTCTATGAAAATGGCGTAGCCAAATCGTTCCCGGTCACGTATATTTCCGGCAGCGCGGGCAGCTTTGCGAAAATCATTCGCGGCAGAACGACGAAGGCAAGCCTGAGCTTCACGTCGACCGCTGCCACCGTCTATATTGTGATGGAGGATTACGCTGGAAATCAATCGCAGCCGCTTTATGTTCGCAGCTAAAAATAGATTCATTTGTCAATCTTTTCATCTTATACTAGTAAAAGCGGGAGGACAGGGCGACACCCTGTCTTCCTTTTCCTGTTAATGTCGATGAAGAAGTAAGCGACAAGGGGGAGGGGATGAAGAAGCTGTATATAGATGCGATTAAAAATAATTTATTTGTCAAAATCATGCTTGTTTTTGCTGTCATTATTGTGTGCGCTACGGCGATTCTCGCTTATTTCACAGTCGATTATATGTCCCAGTCTGTTGCTGACAATGAGCTGGAGAAGCAGAAAATGTCCATGGAGCGCGTCCATCAGCAGCTTGCTGGCAAGGCTCACGTCGTCCAGCAGCAGGTGCAGGACATTTACCGCGACCCGTCCTTTTCCTATTCCTTATCCTATTTGCTGAAGCATTCTTTTTCCGAATATATGAATTTCAAAATGGACAGCTATTACAATAACTTAGGCAGCGGTGTCGATGATTTGGATTTTTTCAAAAAAATGCTTGAAAATGATGCAGATATTGCGAATATGCTGCTGTTCAGCTCCGAGAAGCAGTTTCTTTATATGTTCGGGCAAAGCAATTTGACGAAGCTGTATCAGACGCAGGCGTCAAAATCCTATGTTCCGGATGCGATGGCGCTGGAAAGCAGCATCGTAGCTACGCCAAACCCATGGGTTCGCAGGACGATTGACCAATGGGAAAACAAGCTTTTTTCCGTTAGAGTACATATCAATGAGGTAGGCACGCTGAGCAATGTCGGACAGCTGCTCGTCTTTTTTCAATCGGATGCACTAAAAACGGCGCTGGTGAGTGAGGGTCATGACAGGCAGGGCTATATTTTGATTTTGTCAGGAGATGGACAGGTCATTTTTGACTCCTCGGACCGTTATTACGGCAAGCTCTATCCCTATGTGGACAAAATAAAATCGGTGGACAGCCTTGCCTTTTTGGAGGAGGAATCCTATATTTCGATGCTCCCGTCCAGCAGCCTCGGCTACACCGTATTTGGCATTATGCCGAAGCGGGAGGTGGAAGCGATCTACGAGCCCATGAAAAATGCGGTCATCGCAGCGAGCTTTGCTTTTATTTTAATTACGATTTCCATTCCGTCCTTTGTCGTCTTTAATTTTTCACGCCGGACGAACCGGATTATCCGCTCGATGCGGCGGGTAGAGACTGGCGATTTGACCATTCGAATTGTTGACGAGAAGGAGGATGAGATCGGGCAGCTCTCGCAAGGCTTCAACAAAATGCTCGATGAGCTTTCGCGCCATATCGATCGGGTGTATGTGGCTGAGCTGAAGCAAAAGCATACGGAGTTTGCAGCGCTGCAGGCGAGGATTAATCCGCATTTTCTCTACAATACGCTTGAGGTCATTCGGATGAGGGCCCTTTCCCATGGCGCCGCCGATGTCAGCGAGATGATCTATAGCTTGGCGGTGCTGTTCAAGAGCTTTGTCCAGCAGCAGACCGTCGTGACTATGGAGGAAGAACTGGAAAATTGCCGTCTTTATTTGGAGCTGTTTCGCATTCGCTACAAGGATCGTTTTGCCTACGTCATTGGTTGTGATCCTGAGCTGAAGGAGCGCATGATGATCAAAATGTCGCTGCAGCCGATTGTGGAAAATTATATTGTCCATGGCCTGCGCTCGGAGGAGGAGGACAACCTCATTAAAGTGAGCGCCACGTTGGAAAACGAAAGGGTGACGATTGTAGCGGAGGATAACGGAGCAGGCATTAGCAAGGAACGGCTGGAGCAGATTAAACGCTCTCTTGGCAGGTATGCGGTTCAGGAGCCGGATGATTCGCTGGGACTGCGGAGTGTGAAAGAAAGGCTTGAACTGATTTATGGCAAAGACGGAAGGTTCGACATCGAGAGCATCCAAGGAAAAGGGACGAGGGTTACCTTCAGCTTCCCGGCTTTAAGGAAAGGAGAGATGGAAAATGTACCGCGTATTTCTGGTAGATGATGAGCCGTTTATATTAGAGGGCCTATATGATGCAGTAGACTGGGCGGCCCACGGTCTGGAGCTGACGGGAAAAGCGGGAAATGGCCGCAAGGCACTCGAATTGCTGCAGCAGGTTCCTGCTGATTTGCTCATTACCGATATTTCCATGCCTATTATGAATGGGCTGGAGCTGATTCGGGCTGCGCGAGCGATCAGGCCGGAGCTGAAGGTCATTATTTTGAGCGGATTCAATGATTTTGAATATTTAAAAGAAGGCATGCAGCTGGGCATTGAAAACTATTTGCTTAAGCCGCTTAATTTCGCTGAGCTGACCTCGACGCTTGCCCATACGGTCAAGAAGCTGGATGAAACGAGAAGGAGCAGCGCGCTCGAAGCTGAGAAAGTAGATATTTTGAAAGACACGATTCTTTATCGCTGGCTGACCGCTGCGATCGATGCCGTTCAATTGCAGGAGCGGGCAGCGATGCTGGATATTTCTTTCAGCGGCCGTTATATTTCCACGATGCTGCTTAGAGGAGGCAGCGAGCGGGAGGATGGGCTCCTGCAAGAGCTGCGGCAAACGGCAAATGCCAGCGGAGACAGGCTGTTTCTGCAAAATGTGGAGGGCGATGCCGTGCTTGTGTTTATGGCGGAGGAGGAAGCGGATTGCGCGGCCAAAGCTATGCAATTTGCCTTGCAGCTAAGGCTGAGGGAGGAGGCGCGTCCTTATCGGATTTCGATCGGCTCCCCGCAGGCTAGAGGAGCGCAGGAGGCGCTCAGCTATGAGCATGCGCTGCGGGCTCAGGAGTATTTTTTGCTGCTGCATAAGGAAGAAATTGCTTTGTATGAGGATTATGCGGCAAGAAGGGATGAGCTGCTCCCTGATGCAGAATTAAACTGGGCCAGCTACAGGAAGAAGGTTTCCGCCGCGGATACGGAGGCGCTTGTCGCTGAGCTGACAGACGATTTCCAGGCAATTCAAGCGTCTAGCGCAGCGACGCCTAGCAGGCTTCGCATGTTGGTGATGCAAACGCTGCTCTGGCTGCAACAGGAGATGGGAGGAGCCAATACGGTTAATGCCATTATTGCGGAGCATATGAATGCTTCCTTTAACAAGGCGGCGAAAGCGTCTGAATGGGAGGAGCTGCTTGCCATTATGACCAGTACGATCCGTGGCATGTCCACGATGCTTATTAAAGAGGAGACCAATCCCACGGTTAAGCTGGTGCTGAATGACGTGGAGAAATTTTTTGCCACCGATCTGTCCCTCAAGCAGCTGGCGCACAAATACCATATTCATCCGGTTTATTTAGGCAAGCTGTTCCAGAAGGAAACGGGGGAAAGCTTTACGGAATACGTCAACAAACACCGGATCGAGCAGTCCAAGCTGCTGCTCCGCACAACCGCGCTGAAGGTCCATGAAATTTCCCGAAACGTCGGCTATTGGGACAGCGGCTATTTTCATAAACAGTTTAAAAAATATGTTGGCGTAACGCCAGCCGATTATAAAAGCATGTTATTTGCAGCAAGCGGCGAAGCGGATGACTCGTATACATAAAGAGTGGCCTTGTATATGTTTATTTTGAACAGCGTTTGTTTAGTTTCTTCTCTATTTGAAAGTGCTTACATCCGGTAATCTACAATTAAGCGTTAAGCGATAGTCAAGGGGATGCAAACAAAGGGAGGTAACGATTGATGAGACAAAACAAAAGCTGGATGATGCTATTCGCGGTGCTGCTTTCATTCTCGCTGCTGCTAGGGGCATGCAGCTCAAACGGCGGTGCGAAAGAAACAGGTGCAACGGCGGAGAGCAGCGGCAACGGCGGCAATACGGCTAAAGATGAAACAGTGGAGCTGAGCTGGTACACAATCGGAACCCCACAAAAGGATGTAAACCGCGTTATGGAGGAAGTCAGCAAATATACAGCCGAGAAAATTGGCGTAACGATCAAAATGACCCAAATGGATTGGGGCGATTATACGCAAAAAATGCAAATCGCTACCTCATCAGGAACGCCTATGGACATCATGTTTACTTCTTCATGGGCATTCGATTACGTGCAAAATGTCCGTAAAGGAGCCTTTTATGAAATCGATGATTTATTGAAGGAGCAGGGCAAAGGAATTGTGGAGACGCTTGATCCGGCCTTTCTTGAAGGCTCCAAGGTAGATGGTCACAACTACGGCATTCCGGCGAAAAAAGAGCTTCCGGCGCTTGAAGTATGGCGCTTTAACAAAACCCTGCTGGATAAATACAATTTGAGCATGGATGGCATCTATACGCTGGAAAGCATAGAGCCGCTGCTGAAAACGATTAAAGACAGCGAGCCGGATATTACGCCATTCGCCATAACGAAGGATTATATGCCCGTGCTGCCGTACGATTATTTGATCTCCAACCTGCCAATGGTCGTAAGCTTGGATAAAGGCGATTACAAAGTCGTAAACGTGCTGGATACGCCTGAGCTTAAGGCAGCGCTAGATACGATGCACAGCTACTACAAGAAGGGCTACGTTTCGCCAGAGGCGGCAACGACCAATGGGCTGGACGATACGCAAAAATCCGGCAAATGGTTCCTTGACCGTGCAGCGACGACGCCTTTCGCCGATAATCTGTGGAGTGCAAGCTATGGTTATCCGGTCGTATCAACGCCCGCAAGCGAATCAATGATTTTCAACTGGTCCGTCATGGGCTCGATGCAGGCGATTTCGGCTAATTCGGAGCATCCAGAGAAAGCAATGGAATTTCTGAACCTGCTGAACACCGATCCGGTATTGCGCAATATGATCGATTCCGGCATCGAAAACGTCCATTACAAGAAAACGGCTGACAATGCGATGGAGAACTTGGATGAGTCTAAAAATTATGATATGCCGACCTTCTCGCTTGGCAATGTGACGTTGACGTATCTCAATACGGGCGATCCTGAGAACAAGTGGGATGAATACAAAGTGTTCAATGAAGCGGGCAAAGTAGCTCCAACGCTGGGCTTCAACTTTGACTCGACGAGCGTCACGACCGAGCTTGCATCGATTCAGAACGTCAAAGGCGAGTTCTGGTCGGCGCTAATGACGGGTACGGTTGATCCGAATGAATATTTGCCAAAGGCGATTGAGAAGTTTAACTCAGCAGGGCTGGATAAAGTTATTGCGGAAGCACAGACCCAGCTTGATGCGTGGAAAGCGGCGAATCCTAAATAATCCGTGAATAGGGAGAGGCGAATTTTCGGATTTGCCTCTCTTTTTTTATAACGATAACGAGCATTGATAAGTTGGCGGTGTAAGGAGATGAACGACATGAACGACATGTTCGACAAGCTGAAAATATTTTCACGGGACATCCTGCGCAATCGAGCGATGCTCTTGATGGTGCTGCCAGGCGCCCTCTGGTTTTTGCTGTTTTCCTACCTGCCGATGGCGGGAACGATTATTTCCTTTAAGCAGTACAGATACAGCAAGGATGGCTTTTTTGCCAGCATCATGAATAGCAAGTGGGTGGGTCTAGACAACTTTAAGTTTTTGTTCAGCACCTCGGATGCCTATATCATTACGCGCAATACGGTGCTTTATAATGCAGCCTTTATTATTTTAGGGCTTATCTTGGCCGTTGCGCTGGCGATTATTTTAGTCGAACTTACGAATAGGCGGCTGAGCAAGTTTTTTCAAACCGCAATGTTTATGCCTTATTTTCTATCATGGGTCATTGTCGGCTATTTTGTATTCAGCTTCCTCAGCTTTGATAAAGGGCTGATGAATAAGACGCTCGAATGGATGGGCATGGAGCGAATCAATTGGTATTCGGAGCCCTCCAAATGGCCGTTTATTCTCGTATTGGTCAACCTGTGGAAAGGCGTTGGCTACAGCAGCGTCGTGTATTTGGCGGCTATTATGGGAATTGACCGCTCGCTTTATGAGGCTGCGATGATTGACGGTGCAGGCAAATGGAAGCAAATTACGAATATTACGATTCCGCTGCTCGCTCCGGTTATATCGATTATGACGCTGCTCGCTGTCGGAAAAATCTTTTACGCGGATTTTGGACTCTTTTATCAGGTGCCAAGAGATTCGGGCTTGCTGTATTCAATGACCAACGTCATTGATACGTATGTGTTCCGAGGCTTGAAGGTGAACGGCGAAATCGGCATGAGCACGGCTGCCGGGCTTTATCAGTCCTTCGTCGGATTTCTGCTTGTTATGCTGTCCAACTACATCGTCAGAAGAAAAAATAAGGATAATGCCTTGTTTTAAACGAAGGAGGAGCTATAGGTGCCCGTAAAAAAACCAAAGCGTTTCGATCAAATCTCACCTGCTGCCAACTTTCTCCTGAGCCTGCTGACAGGTGTCATTGCGATTGCTTGCGTCTTTCCTTTTGTGTTCGTCGTCATCATTTCATTTACGAATGAAAAATCGCTTGCCTCGAACGGCTACCGCATTATTCCGAAGGAATGGAGCCTGGAGGCGTACCAATATATATTTCGGACAGGGGATGCGCTGCTGCGCTCGTATGGCGTCACGATTTTTGTAACGGTCGTCGGTACGCTATTGAGCCTTGTCATCATTACGCTTTATGCGTACGCTATTTCCCAGAGAAGCTTTAAATATCGTCGCTTATTCAGCTTTTTTGCGATTTTTACGATGCTGTTCAACGGCGGCATGGTGCCGACCTTCATCGTCGTTACACAGCTGCTGCATATGAAGGATACGATATGGGCGCTTATTATGCCGATGCTCGTCAATGCGTTTTATATCCTCATTATGCGAACGTTTTTCAGTACGATGGTGCCTACCGCCATTATTGAATCGGGGAAAATAGACGGGGCAAGCGAGCTGCAAACGTTTATTCGGCTTGTGCTGCCGCTGTCGCTTCCCGGCATTGCTACAATCGGCTTGTTCAATACGCTTGGCTATTGGAATGACTGGTTTAATGCACTCTTGTACATCGACACGCCTAATCTGGTGCCGCTGCAATCGATGCTGATGCGAATTGAGACGAGCATGCAGTTCATTATGCAAAATTCGACCAATTCGGCGATCAGCACCGGTATATTGCAAAACATGCCGCAGGATACGTCGCGAATGGCAATGGTCGTGCTGGCGACGGGGCCGATCGTGCTGGCTTATCCTTTTTTCCAGCGCTACTTCGTTCAAGGGCTGACGATCGGGGCGGTGAAGGAATAGGCAACCCTTGAAATTTCACCTATTGCGGCTGATTCAAAGAATTTCAAGGGTAATGGCGATCGAAAGCCAAGCTTTTCATGCAGCGAAGCTTCTTTTTCACCATACGTTTTTACCTGACGTTTAAGCTTGCAATGATTTTCACGTTCCGCTATACTGTCTATAATCTAATACATGTTATACGTTGATAGAGCGCAGTAGCAGCTTTGTCCCTGTTGCAGAAAGTCAGGGGTTGATGAGACCTGACACATACAAGGGCTGTGAATTACACTCTGGAGTATCTTGGGTAATGCCAAGCGGCAGGGCGAACGATATTTCGCCGAAAGCGGTATGAGCAGTTTTTTTCAAGCTGTTTGTGCAAGTTGGGTGGTACCACGGTTATTCAATCGTCCCTATGTCTCCAGTAGACGAGGGGCGATTTTTTGTTGCCCAAGGTGAAACGGCTGTCGCCGTCCTCTGGCGGCGCGGCGCGTTTCAGTCCGAGAAATATAAGCCCATTTATACGTGCAAAACTTATAAATTCTTATATTTCAAGCAAAAACGACTTCGTCGTCCTTCTGGGACGTGCGAAGAGCTTTGACGGAGAAATTTAAGCCTATTTATACGTGAAAAACTTATAAATTCTTATATTTTGAAAAAGCCAAGCCCAGCGCGGATTTCCGCTCATTAACGTAAAACATGCTACTATTATCGAATGGAAAAGGGGTTGTTTGCTTTGAATATTATGGATGAACTCGGATGGCGCGATGCCATTAACCAGCAGACGGATGCGGAGGGACTTCGCGAGCTGACGAATACGAAGGCAGTGTCGCTGTACTGCGGCGTTGACCCGACTGGTGACAGCATGCATATCGGACATTTGATTCCGTTTATGATGCTGAAACGTTTTCAACTCGCGGGCCATCGCCCCGTTATTCTCATTGGCGGAGCGACCGGAACGATCGGTGATCCAAGCGGACGCCAGACCGAGCGCTCGCTGCAAACGCTGGAGCAAGTGCAGGCAAATGTGGACGCGTTAAGTGCACAGCTGAAAAAGCTTTTTATGACTGACGGCGACAATCAGGTGCGCATGGTCAATAAC
Organism: Paenibacillus sp. R-74696; assembly: GCF_055814915.1. NCBI lineage: Bacteria > Bacillati > Bacillota > Bacilli > Caryophanales > Paenibacillaceae > Paenibacillus > Paenibacillus sp. R-74696. The sequence goes on along the minus strand of NZ_JBPULM010000045.1, from coordinate 907,871 downwards.
TACGACTGGACGCACAAAATCAATGTCATTGAGTTTTTGCGCGACTTCGGTAAAAATTTCAGCCTCAATACGATGCTGGCGAAGGACGTCGTATCGAGCAGACTCGATAGCGGCATTTCGTTCACCGAGTTTTCGTACCAAATTTTGCAGTCGCTCGACTACCTGCACCTGTTCCAGAACGAGGATGTGCAGCTGCAAATCGGCGGCTCCGATCAATGGGGCAATATTACGAGCGGCCTTGACCTGATTCGGAAAAAAGAAGGCTCAGAGGCGAAAGCGTTCGGCCTGACGATTCCGCTTATGCTGAAAGCCGACGGCACGAAATTCGGCAAAACGGCGGGCGGCGCGATCTGGCTTGATCCGAACAAAACGACGCCATTCGAGTTTTACCAGTTCTGGGCGAATACCGATGACCGCGATGTCGTGAAATACTTGAAATTCTTCACGTTCCTGAGCAAAGCGGAAATTGAAGCGCTCGAGGAGAAGGTGCAAACCGAGCCTCATAAACGCGAAGCGCAGAAGGCGCTGGCAGAGGAAATGACGAAATTCGTGCACAGCGAAGAACTGCTGGAGCAGGCAAAGCGCATTACAGCGGCGTTGTTCAGCGGCGACATTCGCTCGCTGACAGCGGATGAAATCGAGCAGGGCTTTAAAGAAATGCCGACCTTCACAGCGGACGGGGAGCCGAAAAACATCGTCGACTGGCTCGTCGATCTCGGCATTGAGCCTTCCAAGCGCCAAGCGCGCGAGGATATTACGAAGGGCGCCATCTCCATGAACGGCGAGAAGGTGACGGAGCTTGAATTTACCGTTACAGCGGAGCATGCAATTGGCGGTCGGTTCATCATTATTCGCAAAGGTAAAAAAAGCTACAGCTTGGTGAAGCTGGGCTAGCGCAGCAAGGTTAAGCTGGGTTAGTGTAGCCCAGCAGAGCAGCGCAGCTGAAGCAGCTGAGCTAATGCAGTTTTGTTAGAGAATCGCAGCTGCTGCAGTTGGATTAGTCCGAGACGGTTAGCTTGCGGCCTGACGATCCGCTATTTTAAGCTTTTTGTTGATTTCAGCGTTTGAGCGGACAGGAGAGCCGTTATTCATGAAATTTCGGCTTGAAAATGGGCATTCGCAGCTATTAGCTGCCCCTGAGTCCGCGACATTCTCCATCGAGCGTTGTTTGAGGGAAATAGCGGCATTTCAGTCCGCCAAAGGTTCGGATTGAGGCCATTGCCTGGCTAAACAGGGTCGGCGTAAATATAGCCAAACAGCGTAAGGAAGCTGTTTGGCTATATTTTTTAACTATTTATGAGGAATTTCGTGCTGGAAGTCATTGGCCGCCAAGCTGGGCCTGCGATTATCCTCTTTACCCAGAAAGCTGCGCAAATCCTTGCCTGCCAGCGGCTCGTCGGCAAATCTCGGTATGATATGCAAATGAGAGTGAAACAGATGCTGTCCTGCTGCGCCTTGCGTATTCCACTGCAAATTATAGCCATCTGGCTGATGCAGCTCATCCAAATGAGCCTTCACCCTATGTACAAGCTGGTACGTATCGGCCCATTCCTGCTCCGTCAGCTCAAAAACATTTTCCCGGTGCTGCCGCGGAACAATTAAACCAGAACCAATCAAAATGTCCTGAGGCATTTGGTAAAAGATGCAGCTTTCATTGCTTAATATAGCTCGCTGCCGCGCCTCCAGTTCTGGCCTGCAAAATACGCATGAATCGTGATTCATCAATGGAATCGCTCCTTTGAAGGATAGAATGATAAGGCAATAGCTGATCGTGCGTACAGCTCTATTTTACCAGACGATAGCCTATCTAGGTAATGAAATTGAAAGCTATAGGAGTTGAAATAGGCGATGATAGATTTCGTTATCTTGCTCTTTCATTCTCTTAGGCTTACAGTCTTGATGGCTTGAGGTATAGTAAGGATAAGACGAAATGAATGGAATAGCGGGGGATAGGAATGGCACAAATGATACGGGAAGAGCTGCTTTTGCGGGCGGAGGCGGATTATCAAAAGTTTGCTGCGTCGCTGATACCGAATATTAGCAATGTAATGGGTGTTCGGCTGCCGGAGCTGCGTAAGCTTGCAGCAGAAATTGTAAAGGGCGACTGGCGCGCTTATTTGGCGGAGGCGGACGATGAATTTTTCGAGGAGGTCATGCTGCAGGGCATGGTCATTGGCCTCGTGAAGACGGATATGGAGGAGCTTCAGCGCTATATCGCCGATTTTGTGCCGAAAATCGATAATTGGTCGGTCTGCGACAGCTTCTGTGCGGGGCTGAAGGTGACCAAAAAACATTCGCAGGAAATATGGGGTTTTATCCAGCCGTATTTTGCTTCGGAGCAGGAGTATGATTTGCGCTTTGCAGCGGTTATGCTGCTTAATTTTTATGTAAATGATGAATATATAGAGCGGGTGCTTCAGCGGCTCGATCAGATTGACCATCCTGCCTATTATGTGAAAATGGCGGTGGCATGGGCGGTATCCATCTGCTACATCAAGCAACCAGAGCCGACAATGGCCTATTTGAAAAATAATGCGCTCGACACTTTCACGTATAACAAAGCGCTGCAAAAAATAACCGAATCGTACCGCATCGATCCGGATACGAAAGCGATTATCCGCAGCATGAAGCGGAAAGTCGTGAAAAGCTAATCAGGCAAGGCTGATTGAAGTAGAGTAAGTATAGTAGATGGCATACAGCGCATGCTTATTATTTAGAATGCCGGAGGGGGCACGATGAAAAACGAGCTTTTATACAAGCAGCCGAAGACGCTGCTCAATAAAGGGACCGGCTTTCTGTCAGGCTACAGTCATTCGCTGAATCCTTATACGGGCTGCGCCTTCGCTTGCTCCTATTGCTATGTGCGGGGCATGCCGGTGTCCATCTTCCGTGGACAGGAGTGGGGAAGCTGGGTTGATGTTAAGCTTGGCGCCGCCGAGCTGCTTAAGAAAGAGCTGCGAAAAGCGAGGGCGAAGGGGCCCGTGACGATTTTTATGTCCTCCAGTACGGACCCGTATCAGCCAGCCGAATATAAGGAGCAGGTGACGCGCTCCTTGCTGGAGGCGATGGCGGAGGAGCCGCCGGATTTTTTGCTTGTTCAGACGAGAAGCCCGCTCGTTACTCGCGACATCGACTTGCTGCTGCGCCTGGGAAGCCGGGTGCGCGTCAGTATGACGGTGGAGACGGATTTGGAGGCGATACGAAAGCATTTTTCGCCGATGGCTCCGCCCATTCAAGCTCGATTGAGAGCTTTGCGATTACTGAAAGAAGCTGGCGTGCCGACTCAGGCGGCGGTTGCGCCATTGCTGCCGAGCAGCGAGGCATTTGCGGGCAAGCTTGCCACGCTCGTGGATCGGGTGTGCATAGACGATTATTTTATGGGTGATGGAAGCGGCGGTAAACGAACGAGGCGACTTGGGCTTGAGACACTGTATGCGCAGCTAGGAGCTGAGGAATGGTATGAGCCTTCGGCTTACGAGACGGTTTATCTGCAGTTCCGTGAGGTATTTGCGGAGGAGCAGCTGTTTATAAGTCAGGCGGGGTTTGAGCCTTGAGGGTAGCTTTTGTAATGCGGAAACCACTACGAAAAACCTAATAGACCTCCTTGTCAATTACTAAACAGTAGGAGGTCTATTTCATGATTTATTGTTTCGATGCCTGGTGTTTTACTAAGATGTAAAGTTAGAACTGCTTTTATGGAAGCTGTCCGCTTCCTTTGTATTTGGCCGTTTTGGAGTTCCAAGTATAAACAGCAGCAGCTAGTGACCAGCCTTCATTATTGTATTTTTTCCACAGCTGTGTCACTTGCCCTTTCTTATTAATGGTTACCCCCTGATCCCCCATAATATCCAGGACGCTTTCAAGTGAAGCCTTTTTTAATCTAAATACTTCCATTCTAGTGTTGGAAGGAAAATATTCATAGGCTACTGCCACATGTTTCTCGGTTTTTGTAACAGAGAAAATTTGAACTGTTGGAGACGCAAAGTCTTCATCGCTAATGATTTCTGTAGTGATAAGCTCAATTGCTCCTTTAGCATTGATAAAATAGAAGTTTCCCGACTCTGCCAAAATAAAATGTTCAGCTTTTTTGTCATTGTTTAAGTCTCCAGATTTGCTAACGGAGATTTTCTCTTTGGGGTATTTTTTCTTAAACAAATCTTCTGGTTTGGAATTGGCTGCATTTGTGATACTTGTAGGAATCATAAGTAATGTGAGGATTAGAACGAATAGAAACCATTTTTTGTTTAAAATAACACTTCACCTACTTTAGCAATATTTAGATACATATTATAACACTTTTTCCGCATAAGTCATCCTGGATAATGTATGATTTTTAGAAGGCAAGTTAGTTAAACAAATGATATATTAAAAAAAAGGCTGTCGAGATCCCTCGACAGCCTTTTCATCGTTCCATGATATAGTCTACTATTTCGTCACACTACTCAGCTTATAAGCCCCATCAGCGAGCCTGTTCGTGTTCGCAAAGTCGACGCCTGGGGCATTCGTTTGCGGATTAATGATCGCAATCGCGATATCATAGGTTCCCGAAGCAAGGCTGGAGACAGGAATCGAATCGCTAATTGTATAAGTGCCTGTTTTCCAAGTGCGCAAATCGACTGTTGTCGTTTTCTTCGCGACGACCGTATTGCCGCTGCGCAGCTGAATTTCGACTGGCCAGCCGAATGGGAAGTGCTGGACGCCTTTATTTTCTAGCTTGATCGTTGTAGCAAACGTGCTTCCAGTTATAGCAGATGGATGTGAAATTTCTTTCACAACAAAATGATAGCCCATCCGTTTTTTCAGGGTATCGATATTGCTTTGCAGCGTATTGCCTACCGCGAGCGAAGCAGGCGAGTTAGGACCAAGCCAGCTTGGCTTGCTCAGCTCCGTCTGGCGTTGCGTTTCCGTAAAGCCGCTGCCCGTAGTGAGCGCGGCAGTCATGCCGGACGCTCCGCCGTAAAACTCCCCGCCAGAAATACGCGTCTCCCAAAAGTTAGCGTGCGCTGGCTGCTGCTGGCCGATATCGTCCCAGTAGCCATTTTGTGTGCCGGTATACCAGCCCCAATCCGCATCGAAGCTGTCTTTATGTCCAAACACATCGTTAAACATGCCCATAACTAGCCCCTTATTGTTCGTTTTGGCAAGGGCGATGCTGCGTCTGATCAGTACCTGCATTTTGTCCTCTTTGCCGGCGAAGGCATCAATATAATGCTGCACATATTGATTCGAAATCGCATTTGGCGGGAAGACGCCCGTGTAATTCGCTTCGCCATTTGGCCCTACATAAGGCCATGTGTGAAATTCCGCCCAATGGCCAATCGAGCCGATTTGGACAAAAGCGACAGGGCGCTCATTTGTATTATACCGGGCGGCAATCGCTTCAATAGCAAGCTTATGCCGCTCTATTAGATAAGCAGAGCTGTAGTTGGGCGAAAAGCCCATATTGTTGCCGGTGCCCATGCCGCCAGTCGTATCGTTATAGGCGGTGCCTGGAGATTGGCCGAGGGCGACCATATCATTGTAAAGCCAATCGGGAATATCCCGGTGCGCTGCGCCAGTTGGGCTATCTAGAATAAACCGCAGCACAACTTTAACGCCTAAACTGTTCCAATGAGCGAAATTATTCGTCGCTTCAATGGCTGCGAAGTTATATGTTCCTTTCGTCGACTCAAGCTCCTTCCACGTTACCCCGGCATAAACGAGCTTGTGCTGCTGAGGGTAGCCTGTCGTTTTAGCGGATGGAGCCCAGCCTTTAAACGGGTTATTAAGAGGGCTGTCCAGCTCAACTGGGTATGCGATCGTTGTCGCTCCGCCAGGGTCGCCTGAACCGCCGCTTGAAGCAAGCAAATAGGAGGGAAGCGTCTGGCTTGCCGCCGGCAGCCGCGAGGTCGTCGAGTTGTTATCGATATAGCCAGCCTGAATGGTGCTGCCAGCGCTAATCTGTAAAGTGGCTAAAGGTATGGCGACCTCAATAACGGTAGAGCTGCGGAAAAATTGCGAGGAGGAGAGGGTCGTATTCGCATTCCAGCTCCAGCTGCTTCCGGTTCCCGCATAGCGGTATAACCCGGCATTTTCCAGCAACCATTCAATGCCGGTAGCACCCCAGCCTGATGCTTGATAGCCCGTTGCCGTGTTGTTGTCCGTGTTCAGCCAGAAGCTGCCCATTGCCGTGCTTAAGCCTGAGCCTTGGATGAGCAAATACAGATTTGTTCCATCGTTTGTCATTTTGAAGCTTTGAGCGGCTCCAGTACCTGTAGCGAGCGCATTAATGCTGCTCCAATCGCTTACATTCCCATCGACCGTAATCGTAGCGGCTTGTGCTTCCGGAAGCGTGCCAATCGGCTGGAAGATTGCGAAGACGAGTGCAAAAGTCAAAAATAAATGGACTAAAAGCTTTTTGTTGCCGGCTGCTTTAAACATGGTAAACCTCCTTGGGTTATAGGGTTGTCCCGCTCTAGGCCATTCGAATGAATGAAAGGCCGTCTATCCTTCCATTTTACAGGCAAATCACCCCCTTTCAGTAGGCAAGCGGTTTGTTCCAAGCTGTCTTGGCTTTGTTACATTCATGAGAGTATTTTGTACAAATCATCTAGGTGATAGATTTTCAAAATTAAAATTTGCGGCAAATAATTCGAAGTGTTTTCATGATGCGGAAGTCGTTTATATGTTGCATTATAGGCGATATGAGCATACAGAACAAGAGAAATTTTCCAGATCAAGTGTGAAAATTGCCTAAATATAAAGCAGTTGACAAACGTCAATTCAATGTAATAATCTATATCAAACGAAAGGAAATTTGCGGCAAATATTAGTTGAGTTAAAAAGAGTGGTTTGACGAAAGTTGTTTTGTAAACGCTTCAAAAATAATAAAACCTTATATAATTACGGATAAATCAAGGTTTATAGCCGAAATCAATTTATTTGCCGCAAATACAGAGATAATTTAGCCAAAAATTGATTGACATCAAGAGCGAACTGTTTTACTATCGTAATCAGATATAAAACTTTGTTAGATAACCTAACATGAGGTGCGGCGGATAATGATTGCCGCAAAATTAATGACAACGGAGTGTGTAGACATGGGGAACATTAGAATGGCTTTTATCGGTGTCGGCGACATGGGGTCGCATCATTGCATCGGGTTTGATTTGCTTCAAGGCAGTGACGTTCGCTATATCTGCGATATGAACGAAGCTAACGTAGCACGCACCGTTGCTGAGCTTAAAAACAGCAGTCCGGTCATCGTAACGGATTACCATGAGCTGCTTCATAAAGAGGATTTGGATGCGGTTGTTATCAGCGTTCCGAACTATTTGCACCGCGAGGTAGCGGTTGCTTTTCTGGAGGCAGGCAAGCATGTGTTTCTGGAAAAGCCGGTTGCCCACACAATTAAAGATTGCGATGCCATTATTGAAGCGGCAGAAAAATCTGGGCGTATTTTGCAAATCGGGCTCGTTTACCGTTATTCCAACTTATACCGCCGGATGGCTAAGGAATTGGAAAATGGGCGTCTGGGCGATGTAAAGCTAATGTGGTGCAAGGAGTTCCGTGATCCATTCCCGCCTACCGAATGGTTTTATGACAAGTCGAGGTCGGGCGGAGCGATCGTCGAGAAGGATTGCCATCACTTTGATATTTTCAACTGGATGATTCAGGCGAATCCGGTACGCGTATTTGCTTCAGGCGGCCAGCATGTGATGAAGCAGGGGCAAGAGAATCTCATTACGAATTCCTACAGCCATTATCCAGCGAAAAATATTTCCGATACGTCGATCGTCGATCACGCCTTCATTACGATTGATTATGACAACGGCAGTAAGGCGAACCTCGGCCTTTGCATGTATTTGAAGCCAAGAAACCTGCTTGGCGAAGGACTTGAAATCGGCTTGATTGGCGACAATGGCGGACAGATGGTTGCGCGCAACGACAAGACGATTGATATCGTCGGCGGCGAGGATTGGACGAAGGATCATCTCGATATTGATGTAACGTCGGATTCCATTATGGGCGGCCATACGGGCGGCCAAACGCAGCGTATCGATTTCCTGAAATGCGTAAGAGAAGGCAAACAGCCGTTTGCGACGGCGCAGGTTGGTCGTAATGCACTGCTGATTGCGCTCGCTGCCGAAAAATCTATTTTAGAAGAACGGTATGTCTATTTAGAAGAAATCACTGGCTAAGGGGTGTCATGATGAATAGCTTGCGAAAATATGACACATTGCTGTTTTTCCTATTTATTATGCCATGGATCATTGGCTTTACGATCTTCTTCCTGATTCCATTCGGCACTTCGGTGTTTTACGCCTTTACGGATGCGAAGCTGCCAGGCGCGGTCAATTATAGCTTTGTCGGCTTTGATAACTTCATTCATATGATCGATGATCCTATTTTTCTGAAAAGCTTGCTCAACACGATGTATTTCGTCGTTTTCGGTGTGCCGATCGTAACGGCGGGCATGCTGGTGCTGGCGATGCTGCTTAATTTTAATGTGAAGGGCATTGCACTGTTCCGTACCTTCTATTACTTGCCTACGCTTGTGCCAATTGTGGCAACCGTCATTATTTGGCGGCTCGTCTTCAATGCGGAGTTCGGCATCTTGAATTTGGGGCTCGGCCTGCTCGGCTTTGATAAGATCGATTGGATCGGCGGCGAGCATACGATTAAGCCGGTTATCATTTTGCTGCAGGTGTGGATTTCGGGAAGTGGGGTGCTGATCTTTTTGGCGGCGCTCAAAAATGTACCGAGGCATTTGTATGAAGCGGCTGAAATTGACGGTGCGGCGGGTGTCCGCAAATTTTTAGCCATCACGCTGCCGATGATCAGCCCTTCGATTTTGTTCGTTATCATTATTCAAACGATGTACAACTTTCAAATGTTTACGGAGGCGCTGCTGCTCTCCAAGGGCGGCCCGAACTATGCAGCCTATACATTTGTCTACAATATTTACAAATCGGCCTTTACCGACTTGAAGTTCAGCATGGCGATGTCACAATCGATCTTCCTGTTCGCGCTGATCTCGCTCGTCACCTTTGTGCTGATGAAAATATCGAATCGCTTCGTGTATTACGAAGGAGAGAGATAGGGGGATCTATATGAATGGCGGGCAAAAAAGCAGCATGACAGCGACGATCTCCAAATATGTATTGCTGCTCGCAGCGTTGGTGTTATTTGTAGGGCCTCTCGTGTGGATGCTCTCGACGATGATGAAGACGAAGGCGGAGACGTACAAGGTGCCGCCGACTATTTTTCCAGAACAGATGAACTTTGAGGCGTTTGAGCGATTGTTCGCCGTCCAGCCCATGATGTGGCAGTGGATTCAAAACTCCTTTGCGATTTCGTTTTTCGTCGCTGCGGGCGCTGTCGTTTCCAGCTCCATTGTGGCTTATGGCTTTTCGCGTTTTGCGACGAAATACCGGGATAAGCTTTTTCCGATCGTGCTGCTGACGCTGATGATTCCGCCGTCTATTATGATGATTCCATCGTATGTGCTGTTCGCGAAGCTGGGGTGGATTGATACATGGCTGCCGCTGATCGTTCCGGCATGGCTCGGAGGCGCCTATTACATTTTTCTATTCCGGCAATTTTTTCTGACGATTCCGCAGGAGCTTGATGAAGCGACTTACCTCGATGGCGGCAATCGCTGGACTGTATATGCGAGAGTCATTATGCCGCTGTCCAAGCCAATTATTATTACGACGATCATTTTCGCTTTCGTCAACTCTTGGCTCGATTTTCTCGGACCGTTTCTGTATATCAAAAATAATGAGCTGTTCACGCTAAGTGTTGGCCTGCAGCTGCTGATTGGACAGACGAGCCAGGATTTCCCGGCGCTTGCGGCCGGTGCTTTCATTAGTATCATTCCAATTGGCCTGCTGTATTTCTTCGCACAACGCTACATTGTGGAAGGGGTGGTGCTGACGGGCTCCAAAGGATAGTCGCGCGGTCTGGTTCTGGTTTTCTTGCTTTCTACATGATGTAAAAGGGGAACTGTATATGAAAACGAAGAGCAAATGGAAGTTGAGTGTAGGTACTACGTTGTTGGCTACGTCTATTCTTGTAACGGGCTGCGGAGGCGGCAATGCAGGCGGGCAGACGAATACGGCGAATCCAGCAAGCGCCGGTGGCAATTCCAGCACGCCAGCTGAAGAGGCTGTCACGATTACCTATTCTCAGTGGGGAACGGCCGAGGAGCTTCAGCGCACACAGGAATTGCTAAACAAGTTCATGACGGCTAATCCGAGCATTACGGTCAAGCTGGAAGGCAAGGACTGGGGCAGCTATTGGGACGGGCTGACGGCGAATGCCGCTGGAGGAACGCTTCCGGACGTATTTAAAACGAGCTATGCTTATGTAGAGAAATATGCGGGGCTGGGCATTTTTAAAGAGCTGGACGGCTTGCTCACCGACAATAAATTTGATTTGAACAATGTCGATCCTAGCCTGCTCGGTCTTCATAAATATCAGGGCAAGCAGGTGTCGCTGCCGATTGATGCGAATGTCATCGTTTGGTACTACAATAAAGCATTGTTCTCTGATGAAAAAACAAACCCGCTGAAGGCGCCGATGCCATCGCTTGAGCCAACTTGGGATGAAATTACCGATATTGCGACGAAGCTGACGTTTGATAAAAACGGCAAAAACGCAGGCGAAGCGGGCTTTGATGGCAAAAACATCGTGCAATGGGGCCTTTCGATTTCCCCAGGCTCGACCATGGATTGGTTCCTTGAGCCTGAGCTGTGGTCGAACGGCGGCAAGCTCGTCAATGATGATGGAACGCTTGCGCTCGATACCCCGGAATCGATTGAAGTGCTGCAATATTTTATTGATTTGACGAAAAATAAAAAGATCAACACAACGCCTGCGCAAATCGAAGGGCTTGGCGGCCAAGTCAACCTTGCGATTACAACGGGCAAGGTTGCTATGAATCCGGGCGGCAGCTGGAACACCGCCAACTATAAAGAAGCGGGCATTGATTACGGCATCTCTTATTTGCCGAAATTTAAGACGAACCAAACGGTTGTCCAGCCTGCGGGCATGGCAATCAGCGCTAATACGAAGCATGAAGCGGCGGCTTACAAGCTACTGGCATGGCTTGCGGGCCCTGAAGGGCAGACGGAGCTTGCTAAGCAGGGCTATTCGATTCCGGCGAATAAAGCGGCATCGGATGCTTATATTGAAACGATGGGCGAAGCGAACAAAATCTTCCTTGACGCCCAGCAATACGGCATCGTATCGCCATTCACGGCGAAGAAAACCGACCTCGTATGGACGTATGGCGAGCAATCGCTCAAGCTTCCGCTTGCGGGTGAAGGCGATCTAATGGCGGCGATTAAGGAATTGACCTCCAAAGTAAACTAAAACGACAAATAACAGCAGCATTGGAGCCGTGCTTAAGGTTCCGAGCTGCTGTTGTTTTGTGTTTGTATAAGCTGTGGCCTATAGAATGCCGATATAATAGAAAAGCTAGCCACGGGGCCATCTATCTGACAAAATAAGCAGAGGTCTATAGTACAGTGGCTGCTATTACAAAAGTGGAGCATTCCTCAAGGAGATGATCGTTCGTCATGAAAATGAATAAATATGTAATCGCCATGCTCGGCGTGGCGATGTTCACCTTGCTGGTCATCGGTGTTTCGGGACCGGACGTTTCGGCAGAGGGAGCCGAATATTATGTTGCAACGACAGGCAATGATTCCAATGCCGGTACGATAACCGCGCCATGGAAAACACTGCAGCATGCAGCTGATGCGGTACCGGCTGGAAGCACAGTTTACGTTCGGGGTGGCGTGTATAACCAGAAGCTGAACATGACCCGTTCCGGCTCTGCTGCGGCAGGGCCAATCCTCTTCACGAATTATGCAAAAGAAGTCGCTGTTATTGACGGCACGGGACTGACGGCGAGTGGTGCGGAAGGCCTCGTTAGCTTGACCGATGTCAGCCATGTGACCATTAAGGGCTTGGAAATCCGCAATTTTATAAGCACTTCGAAAAATAAGGTGCCGATAGGCATCTATGTGAGCGGAGCTGGAAGCTATATCAGCCTGCTGGACAATAAAGTTCATGCGATTAAAAATACGGTGACACCGACAGGCAGCGGCTTGCAGGGCCGTGATGCTCATGGGATTGCCGTATATGGCACAAAGGCGCCGGCTTCGCTCAACCATGTGACGATTGACGGCAATGAGCTGTACAATTTGGTACTCGGCTCCAGCGAATCGCTTGTGCTCAATGGCAATGTGGATACGTTCGAAGTAACGAATAATCTGATCCATGACAATGACAATATCGGCATCGACCTGATCGGCTTTGAGGGGACCGCCCCGAATACAGCCTATGATCAGGTTCGGGGCGGTCTAGTGAAGGACAACCGGGTCTACAACATTACGTCCAATAACAATCCTTCTTATGGCAAGAAGCTGCCCAACAACAGCCATGCAGCTGGCGGCATTTATGTCGATGGCGGCAAGGACAGCATCATCGAGCAAAACTACAGCTACAACAATGATATTGGAATTGAAATTGCGTCCGAGCATAAAGGGAAATCAACGAGCCATATTACGGTGCGAAGCAATGTTATTTACAACAACCGTCTAACCGGTATTGCAATGGGCGGCTATGATAAGCAGCGCGGTTCCACGACAGACAGCAAGATCATCAACAATACGCTGTACAAAAATGATACAATCGGTGACGGCGCCGGCCAGCTGTACGTTCAATTTGACACAAAAAATAATGTGGTCAAAAACAATATTATGGTGGCCAGCTCGACAGGCGTTCTCATCTATAATGAATATACGCAAAACGTCGGCAACATCGTCGACTATAATTTGTATTTTACGCCAGGCGGAAGCTCGGATGCTTATTGGGTTTGGAAAAATGTCGAGTATAACGGCTACGCGGCATACAAGGCGAATTCTAGCAGCGATTCACATTCTGTATTTGCAGATCCTAAGTTCGCAAATGTCTTATTGAATGACTTCCATCTGCAAGCGACGTCCCCAGCTATGGATGCTGGTGACACGGATACCGCCCTTATCGGTACGCTGGATATCGATGGGCAGCCGCGTGTACAGGGTACAGCTGTTAATATTGGTGCAGATGAGTAATGGCAGAGCTTAAGCAGGCAAACGGTTAAAAAGACGCAAAAAACGCCAGGGCAAAGCAGGCTTTCCTGACGTTTTTTTATTGGGAAGAATGGGCGATTTTCTTGACTTCCCTGAGGCTGGACTATAAAATTATATTTGCCGCAAATCATTGTTGGTTAAATAAAATTTGCCCCAATTATAGTCGGGCTTTTATCTATTGCTTAGGTGAAAAGAGGAATCAGGAATGGCTAAACTGAAAGATATAGCGGATCGCGTTGGCGTATCCATCTCGACGGTCTCACGCGTGATGAAAAACGATGCCAACCGCTCCGTTAGCGACGAGACCCGTAAAAAAATTTGGGAAACCGCCGAGCAGCTTGGCTATCGCACGCTCCGACCGGCAAAGAAGAAAAAGACAGAAGCCAAAACAGCCTATCGAATTGGTTGCGTAGTCGCGATTCCGCAAAACAAATACAACAATCCTTATTTTTCAGTCATATTGGAAGGGATAGAGAAGGAGCTTGCCGCCTCGAGCATGCGCCTCGAATTCGTATACAGCATTGAGAAGGAAACGGATACCGAGCAGCTGCAAGCCTTGGTGAAGGAACATCAAATCGACGGCATGCTCGTAGTAGAGCGCATTGATCCTGAGGCGTACCGCTGGATTAAAACGAATGTCCGGGCGGTCGTCGGTGTCGATATTGCCGATAGAGAGGTTCCTGTAGTCAGCTATGATCGGGAGGCAGCTGCGAAGGAAGCGGTTAACCATCTTGTCGAGCAGGGCCATCGCCATATCGCCTATATTGGCGGCTCGGAATACAAGGACGACTTCCGTGCGGAAAAACGTTTTCTCGGCTATCAAAGCGCCTTGAAGGAAGCGGGCTTGCCAATGGATGATGAATGGGTCATTGATGTGAAATGGGATGTGGCGCTCAGCTACGAGCTGACGAAGCAGGCTTTTGCGAACAATGCGCAGCGGCCGACGGCTATTTTTGCTGCCAGTGACATGATGGCGATTGCGGCAATGCGCGCAGCGACGGAGCGCGAGTTGAAAATTCCCGATGACATTGCCTTTTTCGGCGTCGATAACATTGAAATATCCGAATTTACATCGCCGCCGCTTTCGACCATTCATGTGCCCAAGCTGGAGATGGGCATGTTCGCGGTCAAGCTGCTGATCGATTATTTGGAAAATCAATATCAGATCGCGGTCAAAATGGTCATTCCCTACCGCTGCCTGCTCCGCCACTCCACCAGCAGCAAGCTTACGCATGTTACGCCATAGCACAGCTGGATATGTATGTGCATGTAGATCCATTAAAAGATGACTTCTGATAGCTCTAATCAGAAGTCATCTTTTTTTTATTGAAAAACCCTCCTGCTCGCCACTCTATCTATACGAAAGCGACATGCCGCTCACTCTACTTGTCGCCTTCACGAATATATATTTTCGCTCGTATCGCTATAATGAGCTTACGAAGTTAACAACGTTGGAGGGGAACGATATGACGACAGCCACATCAAGCACGCGCATGTATGAAAAGGGAAATTATTCTCGCACCTATACGGAAGTTCCAACAGCTAATCCTGCATTTGAATGGCGGGATGGCATGGTTAGCGGCAACGGTGAAAATGGTTATATTACATCCGGCTCGCCGTATATGGACAGCTTTATTTTTCAATATATGTGGTTTAACTATCCTTCCCAGGATCCAAGGGTCATTCCCGAGGAATTAACGGGGCAGCTGGCGGATGCTAGATGGAATGTTTTTAACCAAAATGATCAATGGAAAATTACACATGCCAATGGGGACACGAGAAAAAGAACCTTCTACTATAGCTATCATCCCGGACACCAGCTCAGGCTTAGTGCGACGAATAAAGGAAGCGCAGCGGAATATGAGCGATGGACCAATTACGAAACGGCAGAGACGGGTGTGCGCTACAGCGATGAGCAGGGCTCATGGGTTCGGACATCGTTTACATCTAGAATCGATAATGTTTCGCTTACGAAGCTTGCCGAGTCGTCTACCGGTGCCAAAATCAATATGACGATTTCCGTAGATGACATTTTAAGCATGTCCCGGGCGCAAGGTGGCCACACGGAGGTTACGGCGCTTGCGTATAAGAAACTGGTGGATGCGAATGCGGATTATATTGCGCAGGTTGCACACTACCCCTCTTATCCGGGCAGCGAGTTGATTAATGGAGGATATGCGGGGCTGACGCAGGTCATTGTTGTAAACGGTACTAAAAAGCGCGTGCTGCTCCCTGATACGAATGAAACGATCAATGTTGGAGGCGAGCAAAACCCCGCCATTCAAATTATAGAGGCCGATGCGGTCTATCTCCTTACACAATCCAATCGAACGCATGAGATGGGCAGGCTTGAGGATTTTGCCGGGATGACGCAATATGCGCTTGTGGAGCAGTTATTTGAACATACGAATGCAGTTGCGCAAAAATATAAGGATGCGGACGGTCATTTCGATTATAATGCCGCTCTAGCGCCCCATGCCTACAAGCACGGAGCCGAATATAACGCGGTAAGCTTTCGGATTCAAGGCGATGAGGAGCACAAAGGGGCGGATAATGTAGCGCTTATTGCGGCGCAGCAAGCATCGCCAACTAAAGTCAATCATGCTTTTATGGAGCAGGTGTATAATCAGGGGCGCTATGCGATGATTTGCTGCAGCGGCTCCAGTGCACCTCGCTTGTATGGCATGTGGACCGGAGAATGGAACCCCGGTTGGCGCGGAATTTATACCCTTGATGCCAATGTCAATTTGCAGGTAGCCCCGATGAATTCCGGCCATTTAACGCAAGCGCAGCTGGGTTATATTGCGTTTTTCTTGAGAAATACGCCTGATTTTGCCTACAATGCAAAAATGGCGTATGGGATGCATGATGCGATTCAAGTATCCGTGAACTCAGATGGCGACCGCGGCATGCATGTGGAATATGACAATGACTATCCGTTTGAATATTGGAATGCTGGAGCCAGTTGGTGCCTACTGCCTATTTTCGAATACTGGCAATGTTACGGCAATCTGCAAATTCCGATTCATGACAGCATGAGGATTCAGGAATTGCAGCCGCTGCTCAGTGTAAAAGACGGAGGGTTGAGCGATGAGGAATTCGCCGCGCTTCTAAGCAAGGGCAGCCTTGATTTGGAGAGTGATATTTTGCTTCCGCTGCTTACAAAGCAGGCAAATTTTTGGGAGCAGATAGGTACGCCGGAATATTACACCGATGCAAGCGGCAAAGCTTGTTATGAAAGCGGCAAAATGGCGTTGAACCCCGGTGAAGCCTATATCATTATACCGGCCTATTCACCGGAAAATAACCCGATTGGGTATAGCAGCACCATTACGGCTAATGCCACAATGGATATCGCTGCTGCGCGGGATGGCCTGCTGATGGTTATTGCCATGGAACGAGCCGTCAAACGCGAAGGTTATGAAGCGGCCATTGCTAAATGGGAGACTTTGCTAACCCAGCTGCCGAATTATAAATATGATGAGGATGGCGCTTTGCGTGAATGGGCGATGAATGAATATACCGAAAACAACAATCACCGCCATTTAAGCCATCTATACGTGGCTTGGCCGGCTTATGAAGCCCAGAACAATACGGGGCTTGCTGCCGCTGCAACAATCGCGCTTCAAAACCGTGACGACTACAACACCCATGATGCCACCGCGGGGCATGGCTGGATGCATAAGGCGCTCGTTAGCGCAAGGCTGAAAAATGGCAACGGCGTGCTCGCTTCTCTGCTGCCTATGATGACGGGCACGGCCTATTATCCATCGTTAATGACGGACCATGATACGAACCGAAGATGCCACACCTACTGCACGGATACCGCATTTGGTACGCTTGGCGCGGTCAATGAAGCGCTGTTATTCTCAAACTCTGGTGAAATCGAGCTGCTCCCGGCTTTGCCAACCGATTGGAAATCAGGCTCCATTAATGGCCTTATGGCACGAACTCAAGTAGAGGTTAAGGAGCTTGTCTGGGATGTAGCGGCGAAAAAGATACAGGCTACTCTGCGTTCAGGCGCCAATAGCAATGTGATTCAATTAATGGCAGGCGTCCCTTGGACGCAAGCCATCATAAATGGCAGCGAGGCAGAGGTGCTTCAAGGCGAGAGTGGCAAGTATATTTCATTAACGTTGAGTAAGGGTACGGACGTTGCGGTTGAATTTATTTTGGCCAATGCGTAGCCTGCAATAGCAAGGAGGAGAGGACTTCTGAGGTAACTCAGGCGTCCTCTTTTTTGTTTTACTAGGGCGTGTATGCAAAAGGCAGCTTCATGCTGCTCGTTTCGGGGGTTTGCTCCCTGCATGAAGACAAAAAGACAAAAAGATAGACTTCGTGGACACAACTTGGAGGACACAGCAGCCGCTATTTCGACCGAATCACTGGTTTTGGCACCGGCTGCGGACTCAGGAGCCGCTAATGCGCTGCCCATCGTCATTTTCAAAGGGTTATGAAAGCGATAGCGAATCTCCTGTCAGCTTAAGTCCTGAATTGGGATTAAGATCCAGAATAGCGGAAACTCAGTCCGCGAAAAAAGGAATGAGCTTCCAAAACAGTTTGTTCTCATCCACAGTGCTCTCTGCAACTATGCTCTCTGCAGCTGTAATCTCAGTAACAATCCCATAATGTGGTTCCTCAAGTCTTGTATGGTCAGAGGAAATTGACATTGAATAGGCATGAAGCAAGGAGCAGCAGCAAGGGCTCACGTTTGCGGGCGCATCCTAGAGAGTGCTGCTTACAAAATGTTGGACAGCTTGCGGTATTCGCGCGGTGAAATGCCTTCATGGCGGCGAAAAATCCGGCTGAAATAATGAATATCGGGATAGCCAACGCTTTCGCCGATGCTCTCTATTGATAGCACGGATTCACGCAGCAGCCTTCTCGCCTCCCGGTGGCGGATCGATTGGACGAATTCGCTCGGAGGCATTCCCGCCATTTGCTTAAACAGCTTCGCCATATGATCGACGCTCAAATTAAGCCGTCTCGCAAGGCTGGGGTTCGTCCATGGCTCCGCTGGCGCGTCTTCGATTTGCTTCATCAATTCCAGTAGCTTGTCCCCGTGCACAGAGGCCTGTGCAACAGAGCTTGATAAGGAGGAGCGCAGCAGATGGGTGAGAATTTGCAGCATATACGCTTTGCAGGCGAGCTCATAGCCGGGCGGGCGCATCGTAAACTCGTGCACGAGCTGCTCCATGAGCTGAACGCATACGAGGGAAGGCGTATAGACGATGCTCGCCGATAACGGAGCCAGATGTTCTGAGCAGGCCTCCACCGCAAATTTATCTCCTTGGGCCTCTTCTGTATAGACGACCATATCCGCCTCGGTCTGAACCTCCAGCTCATTGAAAAAATCAAAGTGAATGCCTAGAAACCTCGCTTCAGGAGTCGATATAATCTCATTTTGATGATAGACACCTGAGGGCAAAAAAATAAGCTGGCCCGCTGTGAGCATATAACGCTGCCCTTGCATATAGGTAGCTGCTTCGCCATGGGTCACATACAGCAGCTCAAAATCATACAGCCTTCGCTTCGGCATCGGGCCCGGCGGCAGGCTTTGGAATTGGGCATAATGGACGCTCGGCGACCATTCCCGAAAAGGAGCTATCCTTTGTAGAGGGTAGCATGCAGCAGAGTTATCCACAGAGTCAACCACCTTTCCTATATTTGCAAACACAATAAAACGGAATTGTGCAAATAATATCTTTTTCAACTAAATAAAAATCCGATAAAATCGGCTAATATAAATGTATTATCACATGTTTACTAATGGGTTTCAACATAACGGATTTTGCTAAAAAAGGAGCATGAAGCTGATGGAATTCGCTATAGCTGCCATTGACGGCAGCTACATTTGCAACCGGCTTGAGCCCGTTGCACCTGGCACTTCATCCGCATTGCTGGATTGGGGTCGCTGTGAAGCGCTGGAGCTGGTCGAGACGGTAACCGGAGAGCCGCCGCGGGAGCGGACGGAGGTAAGGTTGGGCTGGAGTTCGGAGCATTTGCATCTTCGTTTCGAATGCAGGGATTCGCATATCGTATCTGATTTTACACTGCGGGATGAGCCGCTTTATGAGCAGGATGTTGTCGAGGTGTTTATTGACGAGGAGGGGGAGGGTCGGCGTTATATGGAGCTGGAGGTTAGCCCGCATAATGTTGTATTTGATGCCATTATCGAAAATGACGGCTCAGGAGGCATGATCTCCTCGGACCTGCAATGGCAGTTTTCCGGCCTCCAAACGTCCGTGCAATCAGACGGTCAAGGAAATGTGCTCTATTACATTGATATTCCAGCATCTAATTTCAAGCGTCCTTTCGCTCCGGGTTTAACGATGCAAATCAACGTTTACCGCATCGATCAGGATTTTCAGGGTATACGCGAGTATCAAGCATGGCGACCTACGCGAGCGGTTAACTTTCATCTGCCGCAGCATTTCGGCAAGCTCATTTTTAATTAAAGCTTTTAACCCAATTCAATTAACAGGAGGAACCCAAATGAAAAAAGGGATTAATATTTGGTCATTCAACAGCGACACCACCATCGCCAGCTGCATCCAAACGGCGAAAAAAGCCGGCTTCGATGGCATCGAGCTGTCGCTTAACGGCACGGGCGAGCTGAGCCTCGCGGCAACGGATCAGGAAATTCGCGACATCAAGGCGCGTCTAGAGGAAGCTGAGCTGGAAATTGCGGGCCTTGCAACGGGATTATATTGGGATTATGCCATGACGAGCGCGAACCCGGAAACGCAAAGCAAAGCGATAGATGTGTGCAAAAAACAGCTGGAGCTTGCAGCGGCGTTTGGTGTCGATACGATTCTGGTCATCCCTGGCGCGGTTGGTGTTGATTTTATCCCAGGCAGCGAAGTAACGGATTACGAATATGCGTATAACCGTGCTCAGGAGTCGATTGCGAAGCTGGTTCCTTTTGCAAAAAGCGCGAACGTATCGATTGGCATTGAAAATGTATGGAATAAATTTCTGTTGTCGCCGCTTGAGCTGCGCGGGTTTATCGATTCATTTGGTTCAAGCTATGTAGGCTCTTATTTCGATGTTGGAAACGTCGTGCAAAACGGTTATCCAGAGCAGTGGGTACGCATTTTGGGCAACCGCATCAAGAAGGTCCACTTCAAGGATTACCGCCGCCAAGCGGGCGGGCTTCACGGCTTTGTTGACCTGCTTGCAGGCGATGTGAACTACCCTGCTGTCATGGAGGCGCTGCAGGCGATTGGCTATGACAATTACGTCACGGCCGAAATAATTCCGCCATATACGCATCATGCCGAGCAAATTATTTTCAATACTTCGAAAGCGATGGATGCGATTTTGGGCCGTGGAAACGCCTAGTCTATTTCGCCTCAAGCATTTATTTGATAAGGGGGATTTACCATGTTAAAAGTAGGATTAATCGGCTTCGGTTTTATGGGACGCATGCATTTCGACAACTACGTTCGTCTGACAGAAGAGGGCGCACCTGTGCAATTGGTGGCGATTTGCGATCTAATGATCGAGGAGTTGAAAAATGGCAAAGCTTCTGGAAATATGGCGACGGGCCAAGAGGTTTATGATCTTTCGCCATACAACTTGTATGACAGCATTGAGAAAATGCTTGAAAACGAGGAGCTCGACATAATCGACATTACGCTGCCCACTTATTTGCACGCAGAGCTGACCTGCTCGCTGCTGGAAAAGGGACTGCATGTGCTGTGCGAGAAGCCGGTAGCCGGCAATTCCGCCGATGGCTGGAAAATGGCGCAAACGGCTGAGCGCACAGGCAAAACGCTGATGATCGGCCAATGCCTGCGCTTCTGGCCAGCATATGAATATTTAAAAGCTGTTGTGGACGATGGCCGTTTTGGCGCGGTAACGGGCGGCTATTTCTTCAGAGGCTCTGCTGCCCCTAAAGGCTGGTTCCTTGACGGCAGCAAGAGCGGCGGGGCTGTGCTGGATATGCATATTCATGATACTGATATTATCCACTGGCTGTTCGGCAAGCCGGAGCAAGTGTCGACGCTCGCCCGCAATGTCATTCCAGGCAGCGGCTACGATACGGTATCTACAAATTACGTTTACCCGGACGGCAAAGTGCTGAATGCACAAGCGGACTGGACGCTGGAAGGCGATTTCGGTTTTGCGATGACGTACCGCGTCAATTTTGAAGGTGGCAATCTGCTGTTCGAGAACGGACAGGTTAAAGTGAATCCGAACAACGAGCCAGGCTTTATAGCTGATCTTTCACCTGACATGGGCTATTACCGCCAAATCAAATATTTCCTTGAATCGGTAAACGCGGGTACGCCCGTATCGATATGTACGCCGGAAAGCGCTGTTGGCACGCTGGAAATTATTGAAGCAGAGCTTCGCTCAGCCGATGAGCGCGGCGCGTTAATCCGTTTGTAAGGATGTATTTGGCGGCCAATCGGCCAACCTAGCGGCGCACAGAAACATAAGAATTGGCCCTTTCGCTATAGAAATATGGCGGCAGGGTCTATTTTTATTTTAATCGTTCGATATGTGAAAAATATCACATAACTCCGGCTCGTTGTTGTTTATACTGATGGTAAGAACAATGAAAGCTTTACAGGGAGGCGTTTACAATGGGAGCAATACGGCAAAAGCTTGTGCTGATTGGCAATGGGATGGCGGGAGTAAACACGCTGGAGCATATCCTCAAGCTGTCACCAGAGCAATATGACATCACGGTATTCGGCAGCGAGCCGCATCCAAACTATAACCGGATTATGCTTTCCTATGTATTGGAAGGCAGTAAAACGATAGACGATATTATTTTGAACAGCTGGGCTTGGTACGAGGAGCATCATATTACGCTGCATACGGGAACGACGATAACGGCTATTGATACGCAGCAAAAAATCGTGTTTGCGGACAATGGGCTGACCGCAGCCTATGACCGTCTAATTATTGCTACGGGCTCGAATCCCATTATACTGCCCGTTCCCGGGCATCAGAAGCAGGGCGTCGTAGGCTTCCGCGACATTGCGGATTGCAGCGTCATGCTGGAGACAGCGAAGCAATATCGCAATGCAGCTGTTATAGGCGGCGGGCTGCTCGGTCTGGAAGCTGCCAAGGGCTTGCTCAATTTGGGCATGAATGTGACGGTCATTCATTTAATGGCGGATTTAATGGAGCGCCAGCTTGACCCGAGCGCTTCGGCGATGCTGAAGGCGGAGCTGGAACGGCAAGGGCTGCATTTCCTCATGGAAAAGCAGACGGCGGAAATTTATGGCGGTGAGCGCGTTGAGGGGCTGACCTTCAGCGACGGAACGAAGCTGGAATCGGATTTTATCGTTATGGCAGCGGGCATACGGCCTAATACGGCTTTGGCCAGCGCGAGCGGCCTTGAAGTGAAGCGGGGCATCGTCGTCGATGATTACATGCAAACGTCGGCGGAAGGCGTGTACGCAGTTGGCGAATGCGCCGAGCACCGCGGCATTTGCTACGGCTTAGTAGCCCCGCTGTTTGAGCAGGGGGCCGTGCTGGCGAAGCAGCTATGCGGCGTGCAGACGAAGGCTTACGAGGGAACGCAATTATCGACGAAGCTAAAAATTTCGGGCGTAGATGTATTTTCGACGGGCGTCTTCCTGGATCAGCCAGAGCTGACGGTCATTCGCAAGCAGGATGACTGGAAACAGCAGTACAAGAAGCTGCTGCTTAAGGAAAATACAATTGTTGGCGGTGTGCTTTACGGCGATGTCAGCGATTCGAGTCGGATTCAGCAATGGGTACGCGAAGGAGCTGCCATGACGGAGGCTATTTATGCAGAGCTGATGGGAGCAGCTGGCACCGCGTTGTCGGCTGCTGACCGCGTAGCGCAAATGGCCGATGATGAAATCGTATGTGGCTGCAATGGCGTATCGAAGGGGAGCATCGTAAAGGCGATCAAGGACAATTCGCTTACTTCGGTCGATGAGGTAAAGGCGTGCACAGGGGCTGGGCGTTCGTGCGGCGGCTGTGTGCCGACGGTTAGCCATTTGCTGCAATATGTGTTGGGAGACGAATATGCCGGCCAGAAGACGAAGACGGGCATTTGCGGCTGCACGAGCCTCAGCCGCGATGAAATCGTAGCTGCGATTAAAGAGAAGCATCTGACGACTGTGAAAGAGGTTATGCATGTACTGGAGTGGCACAATCCGGAGGGCTGCTCGAAATGTCGCCCGGCGGTCAATTATTACTTGGGCATGCTGTGGCCGCAGGAGCATGAGGACGAGAAGGATTCGCGCTTCGTTAATGAACGGATGAACGCCAACATTCAGAAGGATGGCACCTACACGGTCGTGCCGCGGATGTATGGCGGCGTGACAACGCCGGAGGATCTGAAGAAAATTGCCGATGTTGCCGTGAAATATGATGTAAAAATGGTTAAAGTTACTGGAGGCCAGCGGCTTGATTTAATCGGGGTTGCGAAAGAAGATTTGCCACTCGTATGGGAAGAGCTGGATATGCCCTCGGGCTATGCCTATGCGAAGGCGCTGCGTACAGTAAAAACCTGCGTCGGCCAGCAATTTTGCCGCTTCGGTACACAGGATTCGATCGGCATGGGCATTCGGCTGGAAAAAACATTTGAGCGGATCGATATGCCCGCCAAGTTCAAAATGGCCGTGAATGGCTGTCCGCGCAACTGCGCCGAGTCGTGTACGAAGGATATTGGCATCGTCGGCAATGACGGCGGCTGGGAAATGTTCGTTGGCGGCAATGGCGGAATCAAGCCGCGCATCGCCGAGCTGCTGTGCAAAGTGAAAACGGATGAAGAGCTTGTGCAGATGGTGGGTGCTTTTACCCAATATTATCGTTTGACGGCGAATTACTTGGAGCGCACTTCGGAGTGGGTGGAGCGCGTTGGCATAGAGGCGATTAAAGCGGAGGTTGTTGACAATATGGGTCGCCGCCGCGAGCTGTATCAGGATATTTTAGCCGCGCTAGCCGAGCTGAAGGAGCCTTGGAGCACAGCGCTTGAGGAGCAGCGGGAAAGCAGCTATCTGTTTGATGCGATTCAAATGAAATAGGCAAGCGAATGAAGGGTAGGCTGAGCAGTTACTAAAATTTAAAGGATAGAAGGCGAGGAGCATCCAAATGACCACACAGGTAAATCAAGATTTGACCTATATTAAAATCGGCACACTCGAGGATTTTCGCGAACGAATGGGGCGGGTTATTCGCTTGAATCAAAAGGAGATTGCTGTGTTTCGTACAACCGACGGCACCTTGTATGCGCTGGACAATCGCAGTCCCCATCGCAGGGGAGGTCCGCTGGCGGAAGGCATGGTATCGGGACATTTTGTACTGGACCCGTTATATGATTGGAAGATTGCACTGGATAGCGGGCAGGTGCAGGCGCCTGATTCTGGCTTGGTGCAAACCTATCCACTGAAGGTGGAGGGCGAGAACGTACAGATGGGACTGACGCCTCAGCAAGCAAGGCAGCTCGGACTGGAATAATAGAGGCAAGTATCTTAAATGAACAAAGGAGGTTTATCTATTGAATACAGCGACGCTTAACAGAGAAGGTGGTCAAGGCAAGAAGGGTTTCGGAGAGTGTGCGTGCTGCAGTGGCAACCACCTGCTGCATGCACTTTTGGAGCAGAAGGAGCGGCAGGACATTGGCATTCAGCCGGAGAAGCTGAAAGCGGCAGATTGGAGCGAGCAGTCGATTGCCGGGATGGTGCGGCAGCTCATGTTCGGCTATCATCTGTTTCTCAGAGCCGAGCTGCCGTTGCTGCATGAATTGACGGCGCTCATTACGAGCGTGCATGGCAGCCAGCACCGCCAGCTGATTGAGCTGCAGCAGCGCTTCCATGCTTTAAAGGCTTTGCTGGAGCAGCATTTGATTGATGAGGAAGAATGCTTTTTCCCGCTTATTCTGAAATATGAGCGGCGCAATTCTGCTAGCGCATTTAGGCAGGCGAAGCAAATGGTCGAGAAGCTTGAAGGCGACCATAGGCGGATCGGCAATATGCTGCTGCATCTTAGGCTGGCTTCGGCGCATTATATGCTGCCAGATGATGCGTGTGAAGCTTTCGCTTATACGTACAGCAGGCTGAGGCAGCTGGAAGCAAAGCTGCTGGAGCATATCCGGCTGGAAAATCATTATTTATTTTATAGATTGTGATAATTTTCACATTATAAAAAGGGATCTGGTTTTATACTGTAGCTATATAGGATATAGGAGGCGGAAAAGATGGCTGTCAATCATACCGATCGCATTAAAGTGGCAGAGTCTGCGGGCGCTTGGCGGGGCTTTGCAGCAGGCAAATGGCAGGAACGCATTGATGTAAAGGATTTTCTGGATCATAATTTGCAGCCTTATACAGGCAATGAGGCCTTTTTGGCGGGAGCCACTGAGGCAACGGTCGAGCTTTGGCAAAAAATCCAGCACCTCGTCAAGCAGGAGCGGGCAAACGGAGGTGTGCTGGATATTGACCTAAATACAGTTTCCAGCATTACCGCCCATGCTCCCGGTTACATTGACCAGAAGAAGGAGCAGATTGTCGGGCTGCAAACCGACGCGCCATTGAAGCGCTCCATTCAGCCATTCGGTGGCATCAAAATGGTCGTTGATGCGTGCGAGGCTTACGGCTTCGAGCTGCCAGCCGAAATGGTCAAAATGTTTACCGAGGTTCGCAAAACCCATAACCAAGGCGTGTTTGATGCCTACACCTCAGAAATGCGGGCAGCGCGCAAAGCAGGAATCATTACGGGGCTGCCAGATGCTTATGGACGCGGCCGAATTATTGGCGATTATCGCCGGGTAGCCTTGTATGGGGCCGATCGTCTCATCGCGGGTAAAAAGCAGGAGCTGCTGCTGCTGGAAACAGGCACGATGACGGAGGACACGATTCGCGACCGAGAGGAAATATCCGAGCAAATCCGTTCACTGCAAGAGCTTAAGCAGATGAGCCTTGCCTACGGCTGCAACATCTCCCGGCCAGCAGCTACGGCGAAGGAAGCGTTCCAATGGCTGTATTTTGCTTATCTTGGGGCGATTAAGGAGCAGAACGGCGCGGCGATGAGCCTTGGGCGCGTTTCCAGCTTTCTCGATATTTATATCGAGCGCGATCGGCTGGAAGGAAGGCTGACGGAGGAGCAGGCACAGGAGCTGATGGATCATTTTGTCATGAAGCTGCGGATCGTGAAGTTTTTGCGGACACCGGACTATAATGAGCTGTTTAGCGGTGATCCGACCTGGGTGACAGAGTCGATTGGCGGCATGGCGGTCAATGGCCAGACGCGGGTGACGCGCAGCTCCTTCCGTATTCTTCATACTTTATACAATTTAGGTCCGGCACCGGAGCCGAATTTGACTGTACTATGGTCAGCGAGCCTGCCGGAAGACTTCAAAAAATATTGCGCCAAGGTGTCGATTGAAACGAGCTCGATTCAATATGAAAATGATGACATTATGCGCCCGCAGTTCGGCGATGATTACGGTATTGCCTGCTGCGTCTCCGCGATGCGGATCGGCAAGCAGATGCAGTTTTTTGGGGCTAGGGCGAATTTGGCAAAAGCGCTGCTCTATGCCATCAATGGTGGAGTAGATGAGGTATCCGGTGCGCAGGTTGGGCCAGCATTTGCCCCGATTACGAGCGATTTGCGCCTCGATTATAAAGAGGTGATGGGCAAATATGACGCCATGCTGGAATGGCTTGCTGGACTGTATATGAACACGCTCAACATTATCCATTACATGCATGACAAATATGCATATGAGCGGCTGGAGATGGCGCTGCATGACCGTGAGATTTTGCGTACGATGGCATGCGGCATTGCGGGCTTGTCTGTTGTGGCCGACAGCTTGAGTGCGATCAAGCATGCGGTTGTTGTACCGATACGTAATGAAAATGGCATCGTTGTCGATTTTGACATTCAGGGCGAATACCCGATGTACGGCAACAATGACGAGCGGGTAGACCGGATCGCTGTGCAGCTCACGGAAACGTTTATGAATAAGCTGCGCAAGCATCGCACCTACCGCGGCGCTTTGCCAACGATGTCGGTACTGACGATCACATCGAACGTCGTATATGGCAAAAAAACGGGCAGCACGCCGGATGGCCGAAAAGCAGGGGAGCCTTTTGCGCCCGGCGCTAATCCGATGCATGGCAGAGACCGCAAGGGTGCGCTTGCCTCGCTCGCATCCGTAGCTAAAATTCCTTACGAGGATTGTCTCGACGGCATTTCCAATACGTTCTCGATTATTCCGAAGGCGCTCGGCAAGGAGCCGCTGACGCGCATTAACAATCTCGTTTCGCTGCTTGACGGTTATGCGGATAGCTCCGGCCATCATTTAAACGTTAACGTATTTGAACGGGAGCAGCTGCTGGATGCGATGGAGCATCCGGAAAACTACCCGCAGCTGACGATTCGTGTATCAGGCTATGCCGTTAATTTTATTAAATTGACCCGCGAGCAGCAGCTCGATGTCATTAACCGCACGTTCCACGGCGCGGTATAGAAAGGAGGCCCTAAGCATGTTAGGCAGAATCCATTCCTTTGATACGTTTGGAACCGTCGATGGACCGGGCATTCGTTTCGTGCTTTTTATGCAGGGCTGCGCTTTGCAATGCCAGTTTTGCCACAACCCGGATACGTGGGATACTGGAGCAGGAAAACAGGTGACGGTCGACGATGTTTTGCGGGAAATAGAGCCCTATGTGCCGTATTACCGCCGCTCTGGCGGCGGCATTACGGTTACGGGAGGAGAGCCGACGCTGCAGGCGCCCTTCGTAACCGAGCTGTTCAAAGCGTGCAAGCAGCGCTGGGGGCTGCATACGACACTTGATTCGTCGGGGTTTTGTGAACCGAATCATGCGGAGCCGCTTATGGCGGTTACTGATCTGGTGCTTCTGGATTTGAAAATGATCGATTCCGCTAAGCATGAGCTGCTAACCAGTCGTCCGAACGAGCGGATATTGCGTTTCGCAGCCGCTTTGAGCTCGTGGAAGCAGCCGGTGTGGATTCGGCATGTGCTCATTCCGCAGGTGACTGATGGCAGCGACGATTTACGCGCGCTTGGCGCTTATATCAGCGAGCTTCAATCGGTTGAGAAGTTCGAGATTTTACCCTATCACCGAATGGGAGTTTACAAGTGGCAGCAGCTTGGCCGTCAGTATCCGCTGGAGGGCATTCCGAGCCCGACGGAGCAGGAGGTCGCGCGGGCTTACCGGCTCGTGCAGGAGGGTGGTATTCATGCGGCGTCGCAAATAGTAGAAGTGGGGAGCATAGAAAAGAAGCAGCCTATCAGCCGATTGCTCGGCTGAAGGGCTGCTTCTTTTTTTCTTCCAATCGCTCTATATTTTCAGCGAATCGATTGATTAACGGCCAACTCTTGTAAAAGCAATTCGCTGCTTTTCTCCAGCTGCATAGGGTACAAATGAACGTTAGCAGGCGCTTGTCGCTCCAGCTCATCGAACACAGCTGATGAGGCGTACACATGATCAGCCTCATTCAGCGCTTTGCTTAGCAGCAGGGGATTATCGGTTCCCGCTGTACTGCAGTTTGTGAGTTCAATTCCAGCCTCTAGTACGCGCTCGGCCATCCATTCACCGCCGACTTTACCTAGACAAACGAAAGCAAGAGAAGCAGTAGAAGGCAATTTTGCTATTTCCAATAAGGAAGCCTGCTCGATAATGGCTCCTATAACGGTTAATTTTTTCCCAAAAGGTTGGATCATTTGCTTTACTTCTTCTGCATGATTCAGCGTAGTTACAAAAGCGTCCGCATGGCTGACAGCCTCGCTAAGCGAGTCGCTCTCCAAACGTAAATCCTCTAAAAAGCATATTTCCACATCCGCGCCTGTGAGCCGACTGATTTCGCTGCTGTAAAATAGATAGTCATGGCCTCTGCACTCCACGAATATGAGTCGCTTCGGTCTGGCATTATCGTTTTCTTGCAAGAGGGTATAGGCCAAGCCTGCCTGAAAATATTCTCTCAAGGAAACTTGATGACGGACAGCTTCTTTTTGTGCATGAGTAAACATTTTTTTCATAGGAACACGTTCTTTTTGCAGTCGCTCAATCTCAAGGCCAGCAACCACCTGGGTACCTCGGCCTTTTTGTACGGAAACAAGCCCTTCTTCTTTTAACTGGCTATACACCCAATTGATCGTATTTCGATTAAGCCCTAAAAATTCGGCTAATTCGCCTGCAGGCGGCAACATTTCGCCCGCTTGAATTTCGCCGGTGCCAATGAGCCATTTAAACTGTTCTTTGATTTGAGTATTTACATTAAAGGTTAGTGTCGGATCAACGCGTAGCATAAGCCGTCTATGCTGCATAGAGCTTACCTCATTTCATAGTCAACTAGTTATATTATAGCTTGATCGTGAAAGGAAAAACAACTTTAATACGCTATTAAACCAAATAAAACGTTGACAATGCGTGGGAATTCATTTATATATTACTATATAACTAGTTTACTATTCATTTAAGAGGAGTGGAAGGATGCATACGTTCTTTTTACGATTAACAACTAAGCTGAAGGAGAAGGGAGGAAGCGGCATGCGGAGCCCTTTAACCATTTCATTACCGAAAGCGGCATGGGGTGCTTTGGGAGGATTTATTGTCATTTTGCTGCTGTCTATACTGACTGAAGAGTCGGACCTTGTATGGATTATGGCTCCGTTTGGAGCCACCTGTGTACTGGTTTTTGGCATATGGGATTCCCCATTGTCGCAACCGCGCAATGTGATCGGCGGGCATTTGATATCGACTGGCATTGGCTTGCTTCTTTATCATTTATTTGGGCAGGGGAGCTTTGTTATGGCCGCTGGAGTAGGTCTTGCGATCGGATTAATGATGTTAACCAAGACGACCCATCCTCCTGCTGGAGCCGATCCTCTAGTTGTCATAATAGCTGGAAGAAGCTGGTCTTTTTTAATAAATCCTGTACTTATTGGAACTATCGTCATTGTGGGAATGGCCCTCATAATAAACAATTTGGACAAGGCTAAAAAGTACCCGACCTTTTGGAGATAAGCCTACGATTATTCTCTTACTCATGGAGCGTAAGCAGCTGCCCAAGCATAAAAAGCCCGAAAGACGAGCACTAATTTCCTAGTGCCTATCTTCCGGGCTTTCATACTTTCACATCTGGCTATGCTAATCTTCTTTATTCGCGCCTTGTTCCTCATTAAACCAAAGAGGGTCCTCGCAATCGACTTCACCGTTATAGTTAATCAGCAGCTCTTCTCCTGCCTTAATATCGGTAAAGGCAAAAAAGTCTACCGTCAAATTGTCAAAATTAAGCTCATAGAACGTGTTCGGCGTATACGAGTGATTAAACAGCATACCGTAGCCCAGCAAAAGAGCGGAATGGTTTGCTCCATATTCAAAAGCGTAGTCGGCAAAAATCGTTTTCTCAAGGTGGACATGCTCCTCGTTCTCGTAAGGAAGGACCGGTGCTTCGTGAATAAGCGCGCCCTCGGCGATGTCCTGGGTGGCGAATACGCCGCGGTTCAGCTCGCCATTGCTGAGCTGGGAAGTTCGAATTTCAATCATGATAGTATCCTCTGTCCACTAAAGCATATAATGGAATTCTTTTTCTCAACATTATAGCCCGCTTTCGCTAAAAATAGCAATGCTGCTTCATTCAGTCGCTCCAATTGTGCTTTTCCTAAGGTACTATAAAAACATGGTACTATTGCGGTTAAGCCTCCTCTTGTATAGTTAAGTTAGTCATATATAGCAAGCATACATACTGCTGTTTCAAAATATAAGCATTTATAAGATTCACCCTCATAATCGGCTTTTAGTGAGCGATTTCGCTATAGATAAGGAATATTCGCCAGGGGCAGAAAGGTGACTTGACGCCATGAACAGAGCTTTGACAAGGCAGAAGGAGCTGCAGCACAAGGCCGCTGTACTCAAACAATATGAAGTCTATGGTTATCAGGTCGCCTATTATGTGCTGGAGAATGAAGCGCTGGCGGCACAGGCAGTCATGCAGGCTCTTAAGCAATTATTTCAGGATGAGCAATTTTTCAAGCAGCCACAGCCTGAACAAAAGCAGCAGACAAAACGAGTCGTCATGAAGCATTCCTTGCTTAGCAAATTGGCTGCTCAGCCATCCTCGCTCAGAATCATATAAACTAGAAGCAGCTGCTATAGCAGCCCGCTCCCCGCTTTTTCACGAACAACAGCAGCCGGTCATGCTATCCAATCGAACCAAGGCAGCTTTGAGCGCAAGCGCCGCACATTACAAGCGGCAATAAAACACCCTCCGAAATTCCCAAACAGGCGAATTTCGGAGGGTGTTTATGTTTAGCCGGCTTGAAGCGCTTAGTTGGAAGCGACTTTCAAGCGGATCATATTCCACGAAGCTTTGCCTAGTACGGCGCTAACTTGGCCGCCATCGACTTTGGCTGTGCCATTGTTATGCGGCAGCACCTGATTAGGACGAGCTTTCGTATTACAAGCTTTAATATCGTCATGCTCCAGAACCACATGCTCGATGAGGCTGACTGTACCGAAGCTGCGAACATCAACATCAAGGTCCAGCGATTCCTTCAAATGACGGTTGACGGCGAAAATCGTAATTTCACCTTGCTCCTCATTATGAACGCTAATCGCTTCCAGATAAGGCACATCAGTGAAGTCCTTCGAATCGTATTTTGGCGATGAAGTAATCGGTTGAAGCACAGTGCCCCGTCCATACAGCGATGCGTGCTTGTAAGGGAAATACGTCGTTTGCAGCCACAGCGGACCGCCATTTTCCGTCATAATCGGAGCGATAACGTTAATGAGCTGAGCCAGGCAGGCGATTTTCACCCGGTCTGCATGCTTAAGCAGTGTAATGACGAAGCAGCCGACAGCAAGCGCATCCTCAAGCGTATATACATCCTCAAATTCTGGCGGTGCAATATGCCAGCGTTCCTCGGCGCGGCTTGTGCCAATGGAATTCCATACATTCCACTCATCCAGCGACAGCATGAGCTTCTTCTTGCTGCGCTTCTTCGCTTTCATGTAATCCGCAATCGCCGTTACGCTGTAGATGAATTGATCCATATCGAGCGATTTCGCGAGGAAGTTTTCCGAGTTGTTTTCGTTATTATTGTAATACGTATGCAGCGACAGGTAGTCGACCTGATCATACGTCAAATCCAGTACAGTCGCTTCCCAATCGGCAAAGGTGCTCATGCCGCTCGAAGAGCTGCCGCAAGCAACAAGCTCGATGGATGGATCGACCCAGCGCATCACTTTAGCCGTTTCATTCGCCAGTCTGCCGTATTCAACTGCTGTTTTGGCGCCGATTTGCCAAGGGCCGTCCATTTCATTGCCCAGGCACCATGTTTTGAACTTATGCGGCTCTTTGTAGCCGTGTGAAATGCGCAGATCGCTATAATAGGAGCCGGATGGATGATTGCAATATTCAACGAGGTTACGTGCTGCATCTACGCCGCGCGTGCCAAGATTGACCGCCATCATGACTTCGGAGCCTACGAGCTTCGCCCAGTCGGCAAATTCGTTTGTGCCAACCTCATTAGTTTCGGTTGTCCACCAAGCCAGCTCAAGCAGACGCTTGCGCTCTTCTTTCGGGCCAACGCCGTCCTCCCAATTGTAGCCCGAGACGAAATTTCCGCCAGGATAGCGTATAATAGGAACGTTGAGCGCTTTAATCGCTTCGAGCGCGTCGCGGCGGAAGCCGTTCTCATCAGCCGTAGGATGGCCCGGCTCATAAATGCCGCCGTATACGGCGCGTCCTAGATGCTCGATGAATGATCCATATAGACGCGGGTCAACCTCAGCAATTTTAAAATGTTTATCAATGAGCATCGTTGATTTCAATGACATAATGGTAAAACCTCCTGTTTAAAAGTGTGGTGAAAATAGATCTGCACTGCGTGAAAAGGTTGGCTTACGACCGTTGACGCTTCTCCAGCTCAACCTTTTCACTCCGCTTGCCTTTTTCACCTTGCATATAAAAAAATGATGAATTAGCCAAAAACTGAATTCATATACTTGCTAACTACTTATATTTTTAACATAATGAATAAATACAAGCAATGAATAAGGGTCGTAATAATGAAGGATTAGCTAAATTACTAACCCTGCAAATAGGATGTGACAGAATGTACTTAACGACGAATGCAGAATCGCTTCGTGTATATGAAGCGCTGGCGAGCGAGGTTCGCCTGCAAATTATTGATTTGCTGGATGAGCGTGAACGGCATATTAAGGAGCTGGCAGCGGAGCTTTATTTGAGCAGCGCGATTGTCAGCACCCATGTGAGCAAGCTTCAGCAGGCGGGTATTGTGACGAGCAAAATGAAGCGCGTAGGTGGCGGAACGTATAAATATTGCTCACTTTCGGCCGAATATTTGCAAATCAGGCTGTCCAAGCCAAATGACCAGAAGCGAAAAAATATGGAAACGATGCTGCCGGTCGGCCATTATACCGATGTAGCCGCCTTTCCAACCTGCGGCATTGCAACAGCAGAGAAACTAATCGGGCAATATGATAATCCCAAATATTTTTTGGACCCGGAGCGAATGAATGCCGGCATTTTATGGTTTGCCAGAGGATATGTCGAATATAAGGTGCCCAATCATCTATTTGTTGATCAACGGGTGCAGGAATTGGAAATTTCACTGGAGATTGGCTCCGAAGCGCCGCAAATTAATGAAAATTGGCCGTCGGATATTCGCTTTTTTATCAATGGCTTGTATTTGGGCGAATGGACGAGTCCGGGTGACTTTGGACGTGTGCGTGGACGGCTGTCACCGGATTGGTGGCAGGGCGATGTGAATCAATATGGCTTACTGAAGGTGCTGCGTCTCAATGCGAATGGCACCTTCATTGATGGCTTGCAAATATCCGAGCTGACAATTCATGATTTGGATTGGGAGACCCCGTTTCTGACGCTTCGCATCAGCGCCGAGGAAAGTGTTCCGGGCAGGGGAGGATTAACCTTGTACGGCAAGGGGTTTGG
Organism: Paenibacillus sp. R-74696; assembly: GCF_055814915.1. Classification (NCBI taxonomy): domain Bacteria; kingdom Bacillati; phylum Bacillota; class Bacilli; order Caryophanales; family Paenibacillaceae; genus Paenibacillus; species Paenibacillus sp. R-74696. Next base: position 873,807 of record NZ_JBPULM010000045.1, on the reverse strand, counting down.
CAATTACAATCAAGATATAAGAATTCGTACCTATTATGAATAAACCCCAAACACTTCAATGGGAATAGCTGGATGAAAATGGAGGGATCGTAATGGCGCCTTATTGTCGTGTGCTCATTGTAGATGATGAAATATTAGTCAGACAGGGCATTAAGCACTTATTGAATTGGGAAAAGGAAGGCTTTCAAATCGTCGGCGAGGCGGCGAGCGGAACGGAGGCGCTGGAGAAAATTCAGCAGCTGGAGCCGCATATCGTAATAACGGATATCGTCATGCCTGTCATGGATGGCGCGGAGCTTACAAGAATTGTCAAAGCGAGATTCCCGGAAATTGAAGTGATTGTGCTTAGCAGCTTTGGAGAATTTGATTATGTGAGATCGACATTTCAAAGCGGCGTTGCCGATTATATATTGAAGCCTAAGCTGGAGGCGACCCATCTACTTGAAGTATTAAAGCGTACTGCGCAGCGAATTCCTTCACTGAAGCTGGAGCATGCACCAACCGATAAAGACACAACGGTACAGGTGCTGCTGGATATGCTGATGGATGGCTTCGGCGTAGAGCTTGAGGAGACGGTGGGGGCAGAAGCGTTCCCTTATGACAGCTTTCAGATGCTTGGTGCAGAATGCAAGCCTGCTGGAGATAAAAAGGCCATGCTAGCCGTAGCTGAGCTGCTGAAAAAAAGAATGCAGTCGGAGCTCGTCGTTTCGCTGGAAGAGTCGGTCCATTATTCGCTTAGGGCGGAAGCTGGGCGCGTCGTGCTGCTCATTAATTTGAACAAGCAGGAAAGCCCGCAGCTTGCCGCTGCCGTACGGAGACTGGATGAGTGGACGGGCGAGCAAATGCTTGAGGCGAGATGGACACTGGGCGAGCCGTTCAGCCATTATACCGAGGTGGGGGACCATTTCAAGCTTAGCTTTCTGAAAATGAGCGACTACCGCTTTTTTTTGGCTGACCCGGATTGTGTGCTTATTGCAGGGGAGCTGCCATATATGCCGCCAGTAGAAGAGAAGTTTGATTTGCCGCGGTTTTCCGAGCAGCTGAGCAAGCAGCAGTTTGAGAGCGCTTTTAGCGACCTGCTGGCTTATGTGCAGGGTGCCCCGCATTTTTATAAGAAGGATGTATTTGAGTTTAAATCATTCCTTAGCAATGTTATTTTTAATATGACGATTGTAGTGGGCCGCCTGGAGGTGGATGCCACGCATTTGGAAGAGGCGAAATACCGCTATTTCAAGGAAATTGGCGATGCCTCGCATATAAGCGAAGCCATCGTGCTAATGGAGGCATTCGTGAGCGAAGCGGAGACTGTACTGGCAACCCGCAAGCAGGGAGCAGGCAATCCGAATATGGCAATGCTGCTTGCTTATATTGGCGAGCATTTTGCTGAGCCGCTAAGTCTGACGGAGCTGGCGAAGCATTTTCATTTTAACCCTTCTTATTTGTCTACGTATTTCAGTGCGCATAATAATGAAGGCTTTAGTGAATATTTGAACAAAATTCGGGTGGAGAAGGCGGCAGAGCTGCTGCTAGCCGATACGGCATCCATTTCGGAAATAAGCGGCATGGTGGGGTACTCGGATCATAGTTATTTTACAAAAGTGTTCAAAAAGATAACGGGCTTGTCACCTAGCCATTATCGCAAACAATATGTCAACCAGAAAAGGGACTAGTGCATGAAGGCATTTTTGGCAAAATTTAAATATCACGGCTTGTTTATAAAAATGTTTACCGTCACCTTTGTCAGCATCATTTCGGTTTCGCTGCTTACTACGCTTGTGATGATGCAGATGTCGGAGCGTCTATTCATGAATACGTTCAGTATTACGAATGGAAAAATCATCAATCAGGTGCAGACGAATTTCGAGTCATTCAGCTATTCCATTGTGACAGCGACCAATAATGTTCAGCAAAGCGGAACGCTCAAATCGTTTCTTACAGACCCCGATGAACGATCTGTCCCGACGTTGAAAAGATATTATGAAGCCAACACACAAATCAAGCGAATTCAATCGGGCGTCTCCGCTTATCCGGTGAATATGACGATAACGGGAATTAACGGGCGCAGCCATTCGTCCGACAGCACCTATTGGCCGCGATCAATCGAGAAGCTTCGCAGCAGTAAGCTAACGGAGCAGGCGCTGCAGGAGCCACGGCGTATTTTGTACGAGCTGGATCAGGATAGCATGACGCCTGAAGACAACTCCAATGCTGTTGTTGTCGCCATGAAAACATTGCTGGAGCGAACGAGCGGCCAGCCTTATGGCCAGCTTTATATTGCAATAAGAGAAAAGGATTTTCGCAAATTTTACACGAGCTTCACGAGCAGTGGAAATGATGTCGTTATCTTGAATCAAGCAGGCATGATCGTTTCCAGCAATCGTGAACAGCTTGTAGGGACGACGGTGCCAGAGCTTTTGACCTATGCCAAGCAAATTGAAGAGCAGCAGCTGGACGTTATGGACACAACGGCGATGGGGAAGAGCAGCCTCGTATTGTCCAAATATTTGCCGACCTATGATTTTTATTTGGTGAACTTAATTGATAAGCAGCAGGTCATGAGCCAAATGGTTGATTTCAAAATGGTTGTCCTTATCTCTCTGGCAATCGTGCTGCTGGCCCTCATTATCGTCTTTGTGATTTCAAGGCGGCTGACGAGATCGCTAACGCTGCTGGCTCGGCAAATTTCACGGGTGACGAAAAATGATTTCAATAATTACACTTCGGTAACGGGAAGCTACGAAATCAAGCAGCTCGGCAATGCCTACAATTACATGTTGGATGAGCTGAACGATTATATAAAGCGGCTCATTCAGACGCAGAAGGACCAGCGTAACGCCGAGCTGTCTGCGCTGCAGATGCAGATTAATCCCCATTTTTTATATAATACGCTGGCATCGATTAAAATTTTGGTCCAGCAGGGCAATAAGGATAAGGCTGCGGAAACGATAAACGCACTGATTTCCCTGCTGCAAAATACGGTGAGCAATATAAGCGAGACGATTCCGGTCTCACAGGAGCTCGTCAACCTTAAAAATTACGTATTTATTAATCATGTGAGGTATGGGGAGCAGATTCGAGTCAACTACTTTGCGGACAAAGATTGCATGGGGGCCCATTTGCCGAAGCTGGTTATCCAGCCGTTTATGGAAAATGCTTTTTTCCACGCTTTCCATGAGCGCAGCGAGGGATATATTTATGTACTTATCTCCCGTGAGGGCGATTCGCTCATCTGTGAGGTCGTAGACAATGGGGTCGGCATTAGCGGGCTGAGTAACGGTGAAGCTGGAGCCGAGGTTGACGGAGTAACCCAGAAAAACGGTGAGCGCGGGGTGCATTCGGCAAGCCATTTCTTCTCCGGCATTGGCATACGCAATGTGCATGATCGTTTGACCCTGCTTTATGGTGAAGGCTATGGAGTGACGATTGTCAGTGATCCAGGCCAAGGAACACGCGTGAAAATCAAGCTTCCTTTGTTATTTGAGTAACGATTTTTAAAGCAGCGGCTCGCAGGATAAATCCTGAATGAGCTGCTGTTTTTTAGTTGGCAGCCTTAAATTATTGAAGACAGTATAATAGCAGCCCAACAAGCACAAAATTCAAATACATCTTTTTCATGACGAAGGACGGTGATCAACCATAAAAAATAGGAAATTGGTAATAGGCAATGAGCCTCATTGACACGATCGATCCAGTACTTAGAAGAAGATCCTTGATATTTCCAACTGCCGTCTAAATATATTACCAATAAGCAAATTAATTACTATTGGCAAAAAATAACTACTGTTTATGAAATAAAAGAATGACAAATCCCTATAAAGATATTGCTATCGAACACAATAAACAGATTGTTATAATAAATGATGTTAGCCGGCAAACGCTTTCAGTTACGCAGACAATTATAAAGGGGTTGGGTTTCGTGAAAAAAATGCTTGCCATCCTTTTGGCCAGCTTCGTGCTGCTCACAGCATGTTCAGCTAAAACAGACGATGCTACAAACACAGGCAGCGGAAATGCTGCAGGAAACACTGCAAAAGAACTTACGGTTTGGGCATGGGACAAAACGTTTAACATCGGCGCTATGGAGCGTGCGGGTGCGGCTTATGCTGCTAAGCATCCTGATTCCGGCGTAAAACTTAACATTGTTGAAAATGCACAAGCTGACATTATCCAAAAGCTGAATGCAGGCCTTAACTCGGGCACAACAAAAGGTCTTCCATCGATTATTTTGATCGAAGATTACCGTGCGCAAAGCTTCTTGCAAGCTTACCCGGATGCATTTTTCGACCTTTCGGATTACATCAAACCGGCTGACTTTGCTGATTACAAAATCGGACCGACAAGCCTTGATGGCAAACAATACGGCGTACCTTTCGATTCTGGCGTAGCGGGACTTTATGTAAGAACCGACTATTTGGAGCAAGCTGGCTACAAAGTAGCTGATTTGCAGGATCTGAACTGGGATCAAGTTATTGAATTAGGTAAAGCTGTTAAAGAAAAAACAGGCAAGCAATTGCTTTCTCTAGATCCTAATGACCTGGGCATTATCCGGATGATGATTCAGTCCGCTGGCTCATGGTACCTGAAGGATGATGGTGTAACACCTGATATTGCTGGCAACGTAGCACTGAAAGAAGCTTTCGAAACTTACAAAAAGATGATGGAAGCGGACATTGTAAAAGTTCATTCCGACTGGAGTCAGTTTGTAGCCGGCTTTAACAGTGGCGAAGTAGCAAGCGTTCCAACAGGAAACTGGATTACAGCTTCCGTGAAAGCAGAAGCATCGCAATCTGGAAAATGGGCTATCGTACCATTCCCTAAATTGACGAACAACGCTGATTCCGTTAACGCTTCGAACCTTGGTGGCAGCTCGTGGTATGTTATGAACGTTGATGGCAAAGAAGCAGCAGCAGAATTTTTGAAAGAAACATTTGGTTCTGATGTTGACCTGTACCAAAAGCTTGCAACAGAAATTGGTGCAATTGGCACGCTGAAAGCAGCAGCTGATGGCGAAGCTTACAAAGCAGCTGATGAATTCTTCGGCGGACAAACAGCGGTAGCTGATTTCGCAAAATGGACTGCTGAAATTCCAAGAGTTAACTACGGTATGCATACGTATGCTATCGAGGACATTCTTGTTGTAGAAATGCAAAACTTCATGGGCGGCAAAGCAATCGACAAAGTATTGGCGGATGCTCAAGCTCAAGCTGAAACACAAGTTAAATAAATTCGACCATACGGCAGATGAATAAAATCTTGGGCAATCAAAGCCCCGTCAGTATCGTTCGTTCTGTTACTGGCGGGAGCGGCGGATTGCCCCGAGATTTTATTTCCGTGAAGAAAGGGGTTAGGCTATCGTGAAAGCAGCGCAGCCTGGCATAAAAATTCGTAATCGAGCAAGCTTGACAGGATGGCTGTTCGTCATCATTGCTGTCGTACTAATAGCAGCATTTTATTTCTACCCAATGGTTCAAGCGCTCCTTCTATCGTTCAAATCCGGCAAAGGGATGAACCTCCACTATGTAGGCTTTGACAATTACATTCGTCTATTCAGTGATCAGACGTTCCGTGTCGCAGTAAAAAATACATTTATTTATCTCATCATTCAAGTGCCGGTTATGATCGTGCTGGCGATGTTTATTTCTGTACTGCTGAATGACAGCAAGCTGAAGTTTAAGGGCTTTTTCCGTACAGCGATTTTCCTGCCGGCGGTTACATCTCTTGTTGCCTATTCGGTTATTTTCAAATACTTATTTGCAGGCGACGGCCTTGTGAACCAATTGCTGCTCAAGCTGCATCTGATTGGCACGCCTATTCAATGGATCACAGATCCATTTTGGGCCAAAATTACGGTTATTATTGCCATTACGTGGCGCTGGACAGGCTATAACATGATTTTCTACTTATCAGCTTTGCAAAATATTGACCATTCGATTTATGAGGCTGCCAAGATCGACGGCGCGTCCTCGACTAGACAATTTTTCGGCATTACGATGCCTTTGCTCAAACCTATTATTTTATTTACATCCATTACATCGACAATCGGTACACTGCAGCTGTTCGACGAGGTTGTGAACATTACGAAGGGCGGACCGGGCAATGCGTCTATGTCCATCTCCCAGTACATTTACAATCTGTCCTTCAAATATTCCGCAGATTTCGGATATGCAGCAACGGTGTCTTATTCTATCGTAATTATGATTATTATTTTGGCATTTGTTCAGTTTAAAGCGGCAGGTGATAAAAATGGATAAGCTAAAACGGGTATCGGTTTATATTTTTCTCAGCGTCGCAGCGTTCATTTCCATTTTCCCGTTTCTGTGGATGATCGTCAGCGCGACGAACAGCTCCTCGGATGTAACGCAAGGCAGACTGCTGCCAGGCAGCAAGCTGCTTGACAATATTAATAATTTGTTCAGCACGGTCGATATTGTGCCGGCGCTTATGAACTCGGCTAAAATTTCCATTTCGACGACGCTGCTGGCGATGCTGATTGCTTCGCTTGCAGGTTACGGCTTTGAAATTTATAAAAGCAAGGCAAAGGACATCGTCTTCACGATTTTGCTCCTGTCCATGATGATTCCGTTCGCGGCGATTATGGTTCCGCTGTATCAAATGTTCGCAGGAATTTCGAGCAGCGTTCCATTTCTAGGCCTTGATACGCTTTCGGGCGTCGTGCTGCCAACGATGACGACAGCGTTTCTCATCTTCTTTTTCCGTCAAAACACAAAAATGTTTCCGAAAGAGCTGCTCGAAGCAGGTCGTATTGACGGCTTGAACGAGCTGGCCTTGTTCTTCCGCATTTATGTGCCTACGATGAAAACGACGTATGCGGCAGCGGGAATTATTACGTTCATGTCCAGCTGGAACAACTACTTGTGGCCGCTTATCGTGCTGCAATCGCCGGACAAGCGTACCATTCCAATGTTGATCTCCAACCTCGGCTCCAGCTACACGCCGGATTACGGGATGATCATGATGGCAATCGTTATTTCAACGATTCCAACAGCGCTTGTATTCTTCCTGATGCAAAGACATTTTGTAGCAGGTATGACCGGTTCGGTCAAATAATCAACTTAAAAGCAAGGGATAGGCGGCTGCATGCCGAGCATGCAGCCGCCTGACTTATCATCTACGTTATGGAGGAATTATTTTATGACTACTGCAAAACCGAGCCTCGACTGGCTAACTGATGTAAGTGTATTTGCTGTTAACCGCCTGCCTGCCCATTCGGATCACCGTTATTATGAAACTGAAGCAGAGGCGGAAGGCAATGGCAGCATGCCTCTGCGCCATAGTCTGAATGGCAGCTGGAAGTTCAACTATGCCGTGAGACCTGCGGATCGTCCAGTTTCTTTTTACGAGCAAAGCTTTAATAGCGACACTTGGGAAGCGATTGAGGTGCCAGGCCATATTCAGCTTCAAGGCTTCGGCAAGCCGCAATATGTGAATACGATGTATCCATGGGATGGACATCATGAGCTTCGTCCGCCGGCAATTCCGGAAAATGACAACCCGGTTGGAAGCTATGTGAAGCATTTCTCCGTTCCGCAGAATATGCTGGGCAAGCCGGTATATATTTCCTTTCAAGGCGTAGAATCGGCTTTCTATGTTTGGCTGAATGGGCAGTTCGTCGGCTACAGCGAGGACAGCTTTACACCCGCTGAATTTGATTTGACTCCTTATTTGCAGGAGGGTGAAAACAGGCTGGCAGTTGAAGTTTACCAGCGCAGCACGGGAAGCTGGCTCGAGGATCAGGATTTTTGGCGTTTTTCCGGCATTTTCCGCGACGTCTATTTGTATACCGTTCCGGCTATCCATGTTCGTGATTTGTTTGTGCATACAGAGCTTGATGCGGCTTATGAGCAAGGTACGCTGCTGGTAGATTTGAAGCTGAGCGGTACGCTCGAAGGCGCAAGCATGAAGCTAGTGCTGAAGGATGCAGCTGGTCATGCCGTTGTATCTGGAGCTGCAGCAGCAGCTGAAGCGGGGACGTGGACGGCTTCGCTTGATGCAGGAGCAGTGTCGCTGTGGAATGCGGAAAATCCATATTTATATAAACTGTATGTAGAGGTTTATAACGCTGCAGGCGAACTCATTGAAGTAGTTCCGCAGCTTGTAGGCTTCCGCAAATTCGAAATGATCGACAAAGTGATGCATATCAACGGCAAACGGATTGTATTCAAGGGCGTTAACCGCCATGAATTTAACCCTCGCAGAGGACGGGCCATTACGGCTGACGATATGCTGTGGGATGTTAAGACGATGAAGCAAAACAATCTAAATGCTGTTCGCACCTCCCATTACCCGAACCAATCGTTATGGTATGAGCTGTGCGATGTGTACGGATTGTATGTCATTGATGAGATGAATTTGGAAACACATGGTTCATGGCAAAAAATGGGTGCCGTTGAGCCGTCGTGGAACGTTCCTGCTAATAAGCCGGAGTGGGAGGATATCGTAATGGATCGGGCGATTTCAATGGTTGAGCGCGACAAAAACCACCCGTCCATCTTAATCTGGTCGGTCGGCAATGAAGCATACGCAGGCGAGGTGCTGCTGAACGTATCGAACTATTTCCGCAGTGTTGACCCTAGCCGCCTCGTTCATTATGAAGGTGTATTCCATAATCGCGACTATGATGCCACGAGCGACATGGAGAGCCGCATGTATGCGAAGCCTTCCGATATCGAGCTTTATTTGAATGATAATCCGCAAAAGCCGTACATTAGCTGTGAGTATATGCATGCAATGGGCAACTCAGTGGGCGGCATGCACAAATATACAGAGCTTGAGCAAAAATATGCGTTGTACCAAGGCGGATTTATTTGGGATTACATCGATCAGGTTATTGTGAAAAAAGACCGCTTCGGCAAGGAGTTCCTCGCTTATGGCGGTGATTTCGACGACCGTGCGACCGATTATAATTTCTGTACGAACGGCATCGTATATGCCGATCGCAAAGTATCGCCGAAAATGCAGGAAGTGAAGTTCCTATATCAGAACATTAAGCTGCTTCCTGACCAAGAAGGCGTGAAAATCGTCAATGAAAATCTGTTTGAAGGAACAGATGCTTATGAGCTGGTTGTTAAGCTTCATCTGGAAGGCGCGGAAGTTTTCCGCAGCGTAAGCGAGATTCAGGTTGCTGCACAAAGCGAAGCCTACATTCCAGTTGCGCTTCCGGCAGCAGAGCAAGCGGGTGAGTATGTTGTTCACGCGTCCTTGCAGCTGAAAGCAAGCACGCTTTGGGCGGATGCAGGATATGAGCTGTCGTTCGGACAATTCGTATTTTTGGTGGAGCAAAAGGAAGCAGTGATTCTTCCAGCAGGAGAACTGCGCGTCGTAGAAGGCGATGTCAACATTGGTGTGCATGGCCGCGATTTCAGCATCATGTTCTCCAAGCAAGCCGGCACGCTGACTTCGGTCAATTATGCGGGTAAAGAGATGATTGCACTGCCTCCGGCTCCACTGTTCTGGCGGGCAACGACGGATAATGACAAAGGATTTTCACTTGGCTTTGATTCCGGCATGTGGTTTGCAGCGAGCTTGACACGTAAATGTATTAGCGTTGTTTTGACAGAAGAGGCGGGAACAGCAACGGTAACGTTCCAATATCGTCTTAGCATAAGCGCTGATGTATTGGTGACAGTGGCCTATACCGTGCTGGGTGACGGAAGCGTGCAGGTGAAATCGCGTTATGAGGGAGCGGCGAATTTGCCGAAGCTGCCGATTTTCGCACTTTCGTTCAAGGTGCCTGCGGACTATCATAAGCTAGACTGGTATGCGATGGGTCCAGATGAAAACTACATTGACCGTGCATTCGGGGCGCGTCTTGGCGAGTTCCAAAACGTTGCCGCAGATAATGTATCCGGTTATGTTGTACCGCAAGAGTCCGGCAATCGTACAGGCGTCCGCCGCGTAAGCATTACGAATGATCTCGGACGAGGCCTTCGCATTTCGGCGCCAGCGACTCAGCCTGTGGAATGCAATATTGCGCCTTATACCGCATTTGAGCTGGAGAGCGCGCAGCATCACCATGAGCTCCCGAACGTGCATTATACGGTTGTGACAGTAGCAGGCAGACAAATGGGTGTCGGCGGTGACGATAGCTGGGGCGCGCCTGTCCATGATGAATATTTGATCCAAGCGGATCAGGAGCTGGCTTTTGAGTTCCTAATCAGCCGGGTATAAAAGTTGATGCAGTGAGCATTTTGTACTTGAATTGCTGTATAACGATAGTGGAAAAAAGAGGAGGGCGGCTGCCTTCCTCTTTTTTATCGTGGAATCTACACGATATTTTTAGAAAAACCCTTCTTAAATCGCGTATGCATATTAATTTAATTTTGTCAAATTTGCGAGCCCAATGGCAATTTGACGTCTTCCGATTCTTCCAGCATACTAAACTTAATTAATGCGAAAGGTCGGTCGAATGAATGGATAATAATATTATTGAATCAACATTGAAGGAATTGCTTTCTGTCGTTAAGATCATTAATGAACGGGTAGGAACATTGGAAGAAGGGCAGCAAGTACTGACTGAAGGGCAGCAGGCACTGACTGAAGGACAGCAGGTACTGACTGAAGGACAGCAGGTACTGACTGAAGGACAGCAGGTACTGACTGAAGGACAGCAAGCGCTGACTGAAAGCCAACAAGCTCTGGCTGAAGGGCAACAAGCGCTTGCTAGTAGTCATCAAGCACTTGCTGAAAGTCACCAGATGCTTGCTGATAGTCAGCGTGAAGGTTTCAGAGAGGTGAATGAGAAATTGGAACGTATGGAATTAAAGCTTGAAGCAACCTTTGAGCAGACAGCCCGCATTACTGAGGTAGTAACAACAACGATCGTTGATAGGCTCGATGCCCATCGGAACATGATTGCGAAGGTTGAAGAAGAGATTGAAATTTTAAAAAGTCGTCATAAATAATAGGCTCACATGAAGAAGAAGAGGAGGGCGGGTGCCCTCCTCTTCTTTCATTGCCTGATAGATTATTTATTTAACTGCTCATAATCCGCTCTCGTCAATCCGTAAAAGATCAAGTCCTCAAATTCTCCCCATTTGAAAATATGCTGCTTGAATTCGCCTTCATATTTCATGCCAATCTTTTTCATGACATTGGAGGAAGAAGGGTTTTTAGCCATTGCTGCTGCCATTATTTTATTCAACTCCAACTGCTCAAAGCCGAATTGAATAACACGCTTCGCCGCTTCTGTCGCATAGCCATGCCCCCAATAAGGCTTACCCGACCAGTAGGAGAGCTCGCCTCGCTGATCCGGCTTGCTCAAATTCAAGCTCATACAGCCAATTAAGGCATTGTCTTTTTTGCGGGTCACTGCGAAAGGGAATCCCTCTCCATTGCTTGCTCTAATTGTATTGTTGCTAATCCAATCCTCGGCTGCCCCATCAGGATAGGGGTAAGGAATAGACAAGGTTGTGCTTGCTACTTCAATATTGCCGGCCAGTTTCTGAACTCTGCTTGCGTCGTCTAAGTTAAACGCTCTCAAAATCAATCGTTCTGTTTCTAGTGTTGGCTGCATAAGGAAACACCTCGCAATAATTGATTTTTTTGAAATATAGGAGAGGATATGATTTTCCCATCCTCCCTCTATATTTCTCGGAATGAAACGCGCTGTGCCGCCAAAGAACGGCAAAGCCGTTTACGCTTGTCTTATCCTATTTTATAGGCTTAACCTTCTAAATAGCAATGTGCGAATCGTCATGGGCATAAGCAGCAAGTATTCCTTGAAAACGTTCACGAAATGACTGAGTATGACCGTTTGTGAAAATAATAGATAAAGAAACCATTTGACATCGCACTAATGACTGAATATAATCGATTTATAAACAAAACGTTCATAAACATTCATTCGAATGACTGGACGATTTCATAAACGATCAAATAGGCGGTGAGGAACATTTTTGGCGAGGAACGCAAAAATTTAATTTTAGCTTTAGTGGAAGAACAGAAGCGTGTTGACCTGCAGGCTCTATGTGAAAAATTTCAAGTATCGGAGTCGACGATTCGCCGGGATTTGCGGGAGATGGAGGAAGCCGGACTGCTTAAGCGCACGCATGGCGGAGCGATCTCCATTCGCAGCGTTAACTTTGAACCGAGCTTTTCCGAGAAGGAGATTACATCAACGCAGCAAAAGAAAGCGATTGCAGCGAAAGCGGTTCAATGGATTAGCAATGGAGATACGATTTTGCTTGACTCAGGCACGACCACTTTTTATTTGATGCAGCAATTGACAGCGTTTACGAAGCTGACGGTTGTTACCAATTCGCTTATGCTGCCGCAGGATTTGGAGCTGCCGCCAGGCATCGATGTCATTGTACTGGGCGGGGCTTACCGGCCTGGCGTATTGTCATTGGTGGGGCCGATAACTGAGCGCAGCCTTGATTTTATTAAGGTTGATAAGGCGTTTATGGCGACGAACGGCATGGACTTGGAGGAAGGGCTAAGCACGCCGAACGTGGTTGAGGGAGACATCAAGCGTAAAATGATTAAGCGCGCTGACCGCATTATTTTACTCAGCGACAGCAGCAAGGTCAATCAGGTCAGCTTCTCGCGCTTTGCTGATTGGAGCGATATTGATATATGCATTACCGATTCGGAGATGCCGGAGGATTTTGCCCGGAAGCTGGAAGAGCGAGGCGTAGAGGTGTATCGCACCTCGGTAGGAAAGGAGGCATAACAGCATGTCCAAGCAGCAAGTTATTACACTTACCTTGAATCCTTCCATGGACAAGACGATTATGCTTCAGGAGCTGAAGGTAGGAGGGCTCAATCGTGCAGAGGACATCCGTCTTGACCCTGGCGGTAAGGGCATCAATGTGGCGCGAATCGTTCACACCTTTGGGGCGAGCGTCACCGCCGCTGGATTCATCGCTGGCGGCATAGGCAAACGAATTATAGGGGAGCTGGACCGTTCGGGCATTCATACTGCTTTCGTTGAAGTGCCGGGCGAGACGCGGACGAATATGAAGCTTGTGGATCAGAAGCAGCGAACGACGACCGAGGTCAATGAGCAAGGCTTTACGGTAAGTGAGAGTCAGCTTGCCGAGCTGGACCAATTGCTTGATGAGCTGCTGCCGAAAGCGTCTGTCCTTGTACTTGGGGGCAGCTTGCCGAAGGGAGCACCACCTGAGCTGTATCATCATTTTATTGTAAAAGCACGCAAGCTGGGCGTACGAACGATTCTGGATGCGGATGGCGAGGCGTTGGTTACTGGGATTAGTGCGATTCCATTTGCTGTCAAGCCTAATCAGTATGAACTGGAGCAGCTTGTACAGCGCAAGCTGGACACGAAAGAAGAAATCGTACGGGCTGGAAAACAGCTGCTTGCTCAGGGAATTACGCTCGTTATCATTTCGATGGGCGCAGATGGGGCCATCGTCATGAGCGGTGAAGAAGCCTATATGGCCAAGCCGTTCCCTATTGAGGCACTGAGCACAGTTGGCGCTGGCGATTCGATGGTAGCCGTGCTTGCGCAGGCGCTTTTGCAAAATAGCAGCCTTGAGGATGTAGCAAGGTGGAGTACGGCCGCAGGAACGATAACGGCTTCCAAAGCAGGCACCCAAGTATGCGAGTTCGAGGAAATTCGCAGCCGGGCAGGAGATATTTATATTCAAGCATTGTGATTATATTGAAGCGACTGGCGACATCATAAGGGAGGAATTGACATGAAGAAATTGCTGGCGGTAACTTCTTGCCCCACTGGCATTGCCCATACGTATATGGCCGCGGAATCATTGCTTAAAATGGCAGAGGAGAAAGGCGTTCCGCTGAAGGTGGAGAAGCGCGGCGCGCTTGGCGTAGAGGATGAGCTCACACCGGAGGAAATTGCCGAAGCGCATGCGATTATTTTGGCAGCGGATACCGATGTATTGGAATCGCGATTTGCAGGCAAGCCGATCATTAAGGTTGGCGTTGCCGAAGGCATCCGTAATCCAGCAGGGCTGATCGAGCAGGCGCTTGCGAAAGAAGCGGCTCAAGCTGGGGCGGCTGCACCCGTGCAGGAGCAGACGAAAAAAGAGAGCAGCTCCGTTCGAACCGGTGCCTACAAGCACTTGATGACAGGCGTATCCAACATGCTGCCGCTCGTGGTGGCAGGCGGTATCATTATTGCCATTTCGTTTATCTTTGGCATAACAGCATTTCAAGAGGAAGGTACGCTTCCGGCTGCATTGATGAGCATTGGTGGCGGGGCGGCATTCGCCTTAATGATTCCGATTTTGTCCGGCTTTATTGCTTTCTCTATCGCAGACCGGATTGGTCTAGCGCCCGGGCTTGTAGGCGGCATGCTGGCAAGCCAGCTGGGAGCCGGCTTCCTTGGCGGTATTATTTCAGGCTTTCTTGCCGGCTATGTGGCAAAATGGCTGCGGCATGCGATCAAGCTGCCGAAATCACTAGAAGGCATAAAGCCGATCTTGATAATTCCCGTACTGTCGACGCTCATCGTTGGGCTGATGATGGTTTATGTTGTCGGAACGCCAGTGAAGACGCTGATGGATATTTTGACCACATGGCTGACGGGGCTGAATTCAACGAATGCGATTTTGCTCGGCTTGCTGCTTGGGGCAATGATGGCGTTCGATATGGGCGGTCCGCTTAATAAGGCAGCGTATACATTCGCTGTCGGCTTGCTCGCAAGTCACGTCTATGGCCCGATGGCAGCGGTTATGGCAGCGGGAATGACTCCGCCGCTTGGCCTATGGCTAGCTACCGTCATTCGCAAAAACAAATTTTCCAAAGAGGAGCGCGATGCAGGAAAGGTGGCGGGAGTCATGGGGCTGGCCTTCATTACCGAAGGAGCGATTCCATTCGCGGCTGCCGATCCGCTTCGTGTCATTCCAGGCACGGTCCTCGGTTCAGCTGTAGCAGGAGCGCTGTCCATGGTATTTGGCGCGACGCTTCAAGCGCCGCATGGTGGGGCATTCGTACTGGCCATTCCTAATGCAGTGACCCATCTCGGCGCTTATGCCGCAGCGATTGTCATTGGTTCAGTTGTAACAGCTGTAACGGTATCCTTGCTCAAGAAAAATAAGCCGGCAGCGGCTTAAATCCCATCTCATGGAGGTTATTACAATGTCATCCCAAACCTTATTAAACATAGAAACAATTATTCTTGATTCGACTGCTGGTGATCGTCAGGCTGTTATTAAAGAGCTTGCGGAGCGTCTGCAATCGGCTGGCTATTTGAACGATGAGGCTGCTTTTCTAGCTTCGGTTGAAGCGCGTGAGCAGCATGCCTCAACAGGCATCGGCTTTGGCGTAGCGATTCCACATGGCAAATCCGCTGGTGTCATCAAGCCTGGCCTGGCATTTGCCCGTCTAGCGCAGCCGATTGAGTGGGGTTCCCTTGACGGCAAGCCGGTCACTTCGATTATTTTGCTGGCGATTCCGGAATCGGATGCGGGCAAGGAGCATTTGCGTATTTTGGCCTCGGTATCGCGCAAGCTGATACACGAAAGCTTCCGCCAAGAGCTGCTTGATGGCCAAAGCGCCGCGGATATTTTGGGAACATTGGAAAGCGCCCTGTAAGCACAGCGAGACTAAAGGAGGAGACCGTGCGATGCAAACACGTGTATTGACGATTATAAATGAAGAAGGGCTGCATTTGCGTCCGGCCCAAGTGCTGGCTAATGCAGCAGGACAATTCGCAGCCGATATTTACGTAGAGGTGGCTGGAGGCGGAGAGGCTAATGCGAAAAGCGTGCTCGGCATCATTGCGCTTGGATTGGAAAAAGGCGCTGAGGTTAAGCTGTCGGCGGATGGCGAAGACGAGGAGCAGGCTGTCGCCAAGCTTGCTGAACTATTCGAGCAAGGTTTCGGAGAGCAATGAGCGAGCAGCATATTAAAGGAATCGGCGTTTCGGAAGGTATCCGCTTCGGGAAAGCCTTCATCTATGGCGCACCTGCTGTAGAGGTGGCTTATCCCCAGCGGATTGAGCCGGAGCAGGTAGAGGCGGAGCTTGAACGTCTGGAGCAGGCGAAGCGCCAGTCGGCAGCAGAGCTGAATACGATCATCGCCAAAACCGAGGCGAAGCTGGGGAAGGATAAGACGGCAATTATCGAGGGTCAGCTGAGCTTTCTGGATGATCCCGCCTTTTACGGCGATATTCGCGGTCAAATTAAGCGCAAGCAGGCGTCCGCTGAACAAGCGGTCCAAACCGTGCTGGCCCAGCTTTCCGCTTTGTTTGAGAAGATGAACAATGCATACGTAAAGGAACGCATTCATGATGTGAAGGATGTTGCAGATCGGCTCATGAGTCATTTGCAGCAAGTGTTTTATCCAGATCTGGCAAGTATTACAGAGCCCGTTATATTAGTAGCGGAAGATTTAACGCCTTCCGTCACCGTACAGCTTGACCGCAGCATTGTGCTCGGCTTTGTGACACGCGTTGGCGGAGAAACGACGCATACTGCAATTTTATCCCGTTCGCTGGGCATTCCTGCGGTTGTTGGCACTGGCGCTGCTTTTGAGCAGTTGAGTCACGGTGATGAGCTAATTCTGGATGGTACGGACGGCGTTATTGTGTTAAATGCCGATGCTGCTACCCGCTCGGATTATGAAGCAAGGCAGCAGGAGGAGCAATCGGCGGCCGGGAAGCTTGAGAAGTACAGGCTGCTGCCAGCAAAGACGGAGGATGGCAAGCTGATTGAGCTCGCGGTTAACGTCGGCATGCCGGAGGAAATGCGTGAAGGGCTTGTGGACGAGGCGCATGGGGTCGGCTTGTTCCGAACGGAATTTCTGTTCATGAATGCGGACCGCTTGCCAGATGAAGAAAAGCAATTTGCTGTGTATAAGCAGCTAGCCGAAGCGTGGCAAGGCAAGCCGATCGTCATTCGTACGCTGGATATAGGCGGGGACAAGGAGCTTTCCTATTGGGATTTGCCGCATGAGGACAATCCATTTCTCGGAAATCGTGCAATACGCCTTTGCCTGAATGAGCGGGAGCTGTTCCGTACCCAACTGCGGGCGATTGTTCGCGCCAGTGCCTTCGGTACCGTTAAAATTATGTTTCCGATGATCTCCTCGATGCAGGAGTTCCGCGCTGCCAAGCAGCTGACGCTTGAAGTCATGGACGAGCTGAAGGAGCAGGGGATCACCTTTGATGAAAAACTGGAAATCGGCATTATGGCCGAGGTTCCGTCTGTTATTCAGCTGGCGGACCGTTTCGCCAAAGAGGTTGACTTTTTCAGCATTGGCACAAACGATCTAGTGCAGTATACACTCGCTGTTGACCGCATGAACGAGAAGGTAGCGCACTTATATGATTATTTCCATCCGGCGGTTATCCGCTCGATTCACAGCCTCATCCAAGCGGCGCACAAGGAAGGCAAATGGGTCGGAATGTGCGGGAAAATGGCGGGCGATCCGCTTGCTGCACCACTGCTGCTCGGCATGGAGCTCGATGAATGGAGCATGGATGCGGGCTCTGTGGCGAAGCAAAAGTTTACACTGTCCAGACTAAATGTGCAGGATAGCGCGCAACTGCTAAGCGATGTGCTTGACCTCGACACGGCTGAGGAAGTTCGGCAGCAGGCTAAAGCTTTCCATGCTTCCAAGTTTAGTGATTAGCAAATGTTTGACCAGATGTGAATAGGCATCATGCCGCCCATTCTACCCATGCCCACCAGTAAGAGGGCATTCAGGACGCTTTCGTAATATTCGATTCCTCTAGCAGGAACGAAGTTACGAAGGCGTTTTTCTTTTTGTTAAAAATTAAATTTTACATTTGTTCATATTTTGATGAGTGATAGACAGCGTAAATGGGTAAAATATTAAAATAATTGGTGAAAAGGTGGGATTCGGTGTTTCGCAGCTTCATTAAATGAACATAAGTCCATATGTATGTTTACATATGATCAAATTCATGCTAAACTAAGTTTGTATTTGAGAATTCGTATATGGGGAAGAGGAACAGGTCATGTTAAATTTGTCTGGAATGATTGATCATACGCTGCTGCGTGCCGACGCGACGAAAGCAGAGATCGCTAAGCTGACGGAGGAAGCGAAACAATATGAATTTGCTTCGGTTTGTGTAAATCCGACTTGGGTCGCTTTTGCCGCTGAGCAGCTAGCCGGAAGCAAGTCCAAAGTTTGCACAGTTATCGGCTTTCCATTAGGGGCATCGACGAGCGCCGTTAAAGCTTTTGAAACGAGCGACGCGATTGCAAATGGTGCAGATGAAATTGATATGGTCATCAATATTGGCGCCTTGAAAGACGGCAACGATGACTATGTGGAGCAGGACATTAAAGCCGTTGTTGATGCGGCTGCAGGCAAAGCGATTGTGAAGGTCATTATTGAGACAAGCCTGCTAACCGATGAAGAAAAGGTTCGTGCATGCGAGCGTTCGGCGAAAGCCGGAGCCGATTTTGTAAAAACCTCGACAGGCTTCTCCACTGGCGGAGCGACAGCTGAAGATGTAGCGCTCATGCGCAAAGCAGTCCAAGGCAAGCTCGGAGTGAAAGCATCGGGCGGCGTACGCGGACTTGAGGATATGAAAAAAATGATCGAAGCAGGCGCAACTCGCATTGGCGCAAGCTCTGGTGTGAAAATAATGCAGGGCGAGCAATCCAGCACCGCTTATTAATGAAGTAACCATAGAACACGGTGCTGCTCCTTTCCGAAGGGGTGGCCCGCTTTTCACGATAAATGCAAGAGAGGAGGCATCAGCATTGCTTTGTAAGCGCTCTATTCAGCCAATCAACTTCCATAATCATGAAAAAATAGGAGGCGGCAACTATGAAATACATCGTAGCTTTATTAGGCCTGCTGGTTGTGCTAGGATTGTCCTATATCGTCAGCAACAATAAGAAAAATATTCGTTTCAAGCCGATTGCCATCATGATCATTTTGCAGGTGGTTCTTGCCTTTGTCCTATTAAATACGATTGCGGGCGCGACCTTGATCAAAGGTTTTTCCGGCGTGTTTGAACAGCTGCTCTCCTATGCGCAGGAAGGGATCAACTTTGTATTTGGCGGTATTTTAAATGAAGGACAATTTTCCTTCTTCCTGTCGGTTCTGCTGCCCATCGTCTTCATATCCGCGCTAATTGGCATTTTGCAATACTTGAAAATCCTTCCCTTTATCGTAAAGGGCATCGGATTTGTGTTAAGCAAAGTGAATGGCATGGGCAAGCTGGAGTCTTATAATGCGGTTGCTTCAGCTATTTTAGGCCAATCGGAAGTATTCATTTCGGTCAAAAAGCAAATTGGCCTGCTGCCGAAGCATCGCCTGTATACGCTGTGCGCCTCGGCGATGTCCACCGTATCGATGTCGATCGTCGGCTCGTATATGCAAATTTTGGACCCGAAATATGTCGTGACCGCGCTAGTACTCAACCTGTTCGGCGGCTTTATTATCGCTTCGATTCTTAATCCGTATACGGTAGAGGAAGGCGAAGACGTGCTGCAAGTACAGGAGGAGGGGGAGAAGCAGACCTTCTTCGAAATGCTGGGTGAATATATTATGGACGGCTTCAAGGTTGCGATTATCGTCGCGGCGATGCTGATCGGTTTTATTGCCCTCATTGGCATGGTTAATGGTTTGTTTCTTGGCATTCTCGGCATTTCATTTCAGCAAATCCTTGGATTTATTTTCGCTCCTTTCGCTTTTATTATGGGAGTACCGTGGAAAGATGCCGTTGATGCGGGAAGCATTATGGCCACGAAAATGGTATCGAATGAATTTGTAGCGATGCTCGAAATTAGCAAATATCCTGATCTTTCGGCCAAAGCAGTCGGCGTCGTATCGGTGTTTCTCGTCTCTTTTGCGAATTTCTCCTCCATCGGCATCATTGCAGGCGCGGTAAAAGGCTTGCATGAGAAGCAGGGCAATGTCGTGGCGCGCTTCGGCATGAAGCTGCTTTATGGCGCAACGCTTGTAAGCGTGCTGTCGGCGACGATTGCAGGGATTTTCATTTAGACGAAGCAACTAAGTAAGTAACTAACTAATTAATTAACTAATTAATTAACTAATTAACGAAGCAGAGGAGATATTTCAATGAGTGTTCATATTAATGCACAGCAGGGCGACATCGCCGAAACGATTTTATTGCCAGGTGACCCGCTAAGAGCGAAATATATTGCGGATACGTATTTGGAAAATGTAACATGCTACAACGAAGTGCGCGGTATGCTGGGTTTTACAGGAACGTACCAAGGCAAGCGTATTTCCGTGCAAGGAACAGGCATGGGCGTACCGTCCATCAGCATTTATGTCAATGAGCTCATTCGTGAATATGGCGTGAAAAATCTCGTTCGTGTCGGCACATGCGGCGCCATGCAAAAAAGCGTAAACGTGCGCGAGGTTATTTTGGCGCAAGCGGCTTGTACAGATTCCAGCATGAATCGCCACGTATTCGGCGGCTATGACTTCTCGCCAATTGCCAGCTTCGAGCTGCTAAAGGCGGCTTACGAGCGCGGCGTAGCCAAAGGCCTCAAGCTGCATGTCGGCAATATTTTCTGCTCGGACAGCTTCTATCGGGATGATAAGTCCATTGTCGAGAAGCTGATGGAGCACAATGTGCTTGGCGTTGAGATGGAAACGACGGCGCTTTATACGCTCGCTGCAAAATATGGCGTCAATGCACTGACGATTTTGACCGTAAGCGACCACCTGCTGACGGGTGAGGAAACGACTTCTGCTGAAAGACAAAGCACATTTAATGACATGATGGAAGTGGCGCTGGAAACGGTAACTTCCCTGTAATAGGCAAGAT
The DNA here is from genome assembly GCF_055814915.1 of Paenibacillus sp. R-74696. Classification (NCBI taxonomy): domain Bacteria; kingdom Bacillati; phylum Bacillota; class Bacilli; order Caryophanales; family Paenibacillaceae; genus Paenibacillus; species Paenibacillus sp. R-74696. The sequence continues at coordinate 853,079 of NZ_JBPULM010000045.1, read as the reverse complement.
TGCCTGGCTTATAGCTATTATTTTAAATCGTGAGGAGAATGCAGCATGAGAATGGTAGACCTAATTGAGAAAAAACGCGATGGTGAAGTGCTGAGCGCTGAAGAAATTAACTTTTTTATTCAAGGATATACGAAAGGCGAAATTCCTGATTATCAGGCCAGCGCAATGGCAATGGCGATTTTCTTCAAGGATATGACGGAGCAGGAGCGCGCTGATTTAACAATGGCGATGGTGAATTCCGGCGATACGATCGATCTGTCGGCCATTGAAGGCGTGAAGGTAGACAAACACTCCACTGGCGGTGTTGGCGATACGACGACGCTCGTTCTAGCCCCACTCGTTGCAGCGCTGGATATTCCAGTTGCGAAAATGTCGGGACGCGGCCTCGGCCACACCGGCGGAACGACAGATAAGCTTGAAGCAATTGCTGGCTTTCACGTTGAACTGGAGAAGGAAGAATTCGTTCGTCTCGTGAACAAGGATAAAATCGCGGTCGTCGGCCAATCCGGCAACCTGACGCCAGCTGATAAAAAGCTGTATGCGCTGCGCGATGTTACAGCTACCGTCAACTCCATTCCGCTGATCGCAAGCTCGATCATGAGCAAAAAAATCGCTGCCGGCTCCGACGCTATCGTGCTTGACGTGAAAACAGGCGCAGGCGCCTTCATGAAGACGGTAGACGATGCGAAGGAGCTTGCGCACGCGATGGTGAGCATCGGCAACAACGTTGGACGCAAAACGATGGCGGTCATTTCCGACATGAGCCAGCCGCTGGGCTTTGCAATCGGCAACGCTTTGGAAGTAAAGGAAGCGATTGATACGCTGCAAGGCAAAGGTCCAAAAGATTTGGAGGAGCTCTGTCTGGCGTTAGGGCGTCAAATGGTCTATTTGGCGAACAAAGCAAGCTCGCTGGAAGAGGCGGAGGAAATGCTGAAGGAAGTCATTCGCAATGGCAAAGCGCTAGAGAAATTCAAGGTGTTTATTGCCAATCAGGGCGGCGACCCTTCGGTTGTTGACCATCCGGAGAAGCTGCCGCAAGCGGCTTATCTGATCGAAGTGCCAGCGAAGCAGGACGGTGTCGTAGCGGAGATTGTTGCTGACGAAATCGGTACAGCAGCGATGCTGCTGGGCGCAGGACGCGCGACGAAGGACTCGGAAATCGATCTGGCAGTAGGCCTGATGCTGAATAAAAAAGTCGGCGACACCGTCAAAGCCGGCGAATCGCTCGTAACCATTCATGCCAATCGTGAAAATGTGGACGATGTGCTCGCGAAAATTTATGACAATATCCGTATCGGCGATAAAGTCGAAGCTCCTGTCTTGATCTACGGAACTATAACCGAGTAGAAATAAAGCCATTTGGGTATAAAATGGAAACCGCCATCCGGGTGCAAGTGCTGCCGGGATGGCGGTTTTTGTGCTGCTAGGAAACGGCTAGGCAACGGTTTATAAAAGGTTTATAAGGTAAACAAACCGAAATGCTTAACCTACAAATACTTAACAACTAAAATATTTGACAATAAGGTAAAATGCCCTTATTATATGTGAGGGGACAGATGTCCATTGGGAAATGGGTACATAAGTCATCTTGTGTTGATAGGCTAGAGGGGGAGAATAAATGTCGCAAACAGCATCGAAGGGCGGCGCAGAGCCTGAATTCCGCTTGGCAAGCATCATCGTACCGATGATCGCCATTATTTCAGGCATATTTATGGTTATTTTGGATTCAACGGCGATGAATGTCGCGTTATCCAGGCTCGTCATTGATTTTAATACCGATTTGCCAACGATTCAGTGGACGGTAACGGGCTACATGCTGGCGACGGCGGCGGTCATTCCGCTTTCGGGCTGGCTTTCGGATCGTTTTGGGGCCAAAAATATATTTTTGGGCTCGGTTGTAGCCTTCACCTTGGCATCCTTGCTATGCGCATTGCCTAGCAGTGCCGAGTGGCTCATTGTATTTCGGATTATTCAAGGCCTCGGCGGCGGCTTCGTTATGCCGGTTGCTATGGCTTATGTATTTCGGTTAAGCCCGCCGAATAAGGTGGGGCAAGTGATGGGGATGATGGGCGTGCCGATTTTGCTCGCGCCTGCGGTTGGCCCGATTTTGGCCGGCTGGCTCGTGGAATATCATTCCTGGCACTGGATATTTCTGATTAATATTCCGGTCGGTATTTTCAGCCTTATATTCGGCCTTTGGAAGCTGCCGAAGACGGAGCGCAAGCAGGTGACCGGCATTGATATTCCAGGCATGATTTTAGGGCCGCTTGCTTTTGCCTCCTTATCTTATGGGGTTACGCAAGGGGCGGAAAGCTGGTCGTCCGATAAAACGATTGGTGGGCTAGTTATCGGCGGTATCGCGCTCATCGCGTTTATTATCGTAGAGCTGCGGTCAAAAACGCCGCTGCTGGAGCTTCGCGTGTTCCGCTCGGTTGACTTCTCGTTCAGCATTTTTGTGCAGTGGCTGCTGCAATTTTCGCTTTTCGGCGCGATTTTCCTGCTTCCACAATTTTTGCAGCAGGCACGCGGCTACGGCGCCTTTGATACGGGGCTGACTTTGTTTCCACAGGCGCTTGCTTCCGCATTTATGATGCCGATTGGCGGCTATTTGTTTGATAAAATCGGGGTAAGATGGCTTGTCGTTATCGGCCTTAGCCTTGTATCCGGTGCGATATTTCAATATACGCAGGTCGATTTGACGACAGAGGGCAGAGATTTGCTGCTTCCGCTCATAATGGCGGGCATGGGCTCCGGCCTTATGATGATGCCGCTCAACTCGCATTTGCTGCAAAAAGCGCCGCGTGACCTCGTCAGCCGGGTAACATCGCTGACAAGTGCTTTGCAGCAAGTTGTCAGCTCCTTCGCGGTTGCTACTTTAGTTACAGTGCTCTCATCACGAGTTAAGACGCTGATTGTAGATCAACAGCTGCCGCTTACTACACCTGCAGAAGTACAGAAAGCGACGCTTGCTGTAGCGCCGGAAGCCTTCGGCTATACGTTCGGCATTATGCTAGTCATTGCCATCGTCGGCATTTTCCTCGGCTTGTTCCTGCGCAGAGTGAAAGTACAGGCGGGTGCGGAAGAGCAGAAGAGCAAGCAGGAATTGGGGCTTGAGGGACTGCATTAATTCAATTCAATTCAATCTAGCTTACGTCAGACGCCTGGTTCGCCAGCGGCGGTCTGGCGTATTTTTTTTATTGTCGCAGGCTCTTGAAGTCGCCAGTTCCTTGTCGATCTCTACTATAGCTGCCCGAGCTGCACGGCAGGATATTGAATAGGGATCTAGAATTATAGTTTTAGGAAGGTAGTTAATATTCAGACTGAAAGGATAGGGGAAAATGGTTACATACAGAATAGCAAATCCGAATGAGCGCGATGAATACATAGATTTAGCCAACTATGCTTTTAGCTTAGATTTTGAAACTCTAATGCCCAAAGCGTATGAAAAGAGCGTAGATTCTTCAGCGATGCATATGGTTGCTGTGGATGAGAAAGGCAGACTGCGCGCACAGGTGGCCGTTTTTCCAGAGCCTATGACGGTATGCGACTATACGCTGCGAACCTGCTATTTGGGTACCGTATCGGTCCATCCTCGTGCGCGTGGCGAAGGGCATATGAAGGTGCTCATGAACATGTGGCTTGAAAAACTGCGCGATACGTATGATATGGTCGTATTATATGGTCAGCGACAGAGATATGAGTATTTTGGCTTCACTCTTGGCGGTGTAAAGTTCAAGTATTTCGTGGGAGAGGCCAATGTGCGCCATGCCTTAGGACAGGTGAACGACACAGGAATAACCTTCTGCCCGTTATTCGAGATTGAAGGAGCAGAAGCCTTTGCGCATAGCATGAACACCTCGCGGCTTGCTTATGTTGAACGGAACGTGCAGCAATTGCCACTTATTTTCAACACTCTTCATCAAAATGCGCTGGGCGTCCTGGATCATGGTAAGTTGATCGGGTACTTGATCGTAAACGAAGCAGGCGATGAAATATCTGAATTCGCGATGGAAAATAAGGACGATATTTCGCGGACTATCAAGGCTTATATGGTATATAGCAGAGCAGAGCGGATTTCTATTTTTACGCCAGAATATGACATTTATCTGAATGCGACTCTGGGCAGCCTTGCTGAAGACTATGTTATCGAGACATCCGACATGTATCATATTCTGGATTTTGCCAATGTATTGAAGGCTTATCTGACTCTAAAGTTCAAGACGACAGGGATTGTCCAGGGGGAATTCTCCGCAGTCATGGACGGTCAACCGATTACTGCGCGAGTGGATGCGAGCGGCGTGACTGTCGAGCGGTCTGCTAAGCAAGATGCAGTTGTCCTTACTAAGCAGCAGGCTCAGACGCTTCTGCTTACACAGCACAGTCGTTATATGGCAGTTACTGCGCCCGTAGGATGGTTTCCACTACCGATATTCTGGTACAAGATTGATAAATACTGAGACAATTTGAATGGAAATCTGTTTGCTTTTGGTGGGGGAATGTAAAAGGGAGGATTAAAAGCGTGTTAAATTATCGAAAACCAAGATTCTGGCTGCTTGGTGTCTCAATTGTTATTATGCTAGCAGTTGGGATTGGATGGATAGAAAATTCTGTAATGAAGCAGAGTTCAAGAAACTTGATGGAAATCTCTACTACGTAAGTTTACCATTTTCAAACCAAGGGTCTGGAATGAATCTTCAGGTGTTGGTTCAAGCTGAAAACCAGGCATTAAAAATCGTTGATTTGTATTTTGGAAACACAGATGGTGTTTTTGAAAAGCTTGAAAAAATAGAAATTTGAACGAATCTCAGCGCTTGTATATTGTAAAAAGGAATACCAAAAGCGCCTTGCCTGCATAACGCAGGGCAAGACGCTTTTCCCGCTGGTGTCTCCCATTCAGCCTAACGGTTTTGCCCTGATTCCCGATATTACCTCATTGTTACCTGATTGGAGGCTTGCGGAGAGCAAAGCAGCGGCATGTGCACGCAATAGCTCCCGGTTAAGCTCCATAAACGCAATCCCCCTTCTGCTTCGGATTATACATTCTATTAAAATGGCACGGAGATGTGCTAGTCTCTTAATCTATCAGGCGAAAGTTGATGAATTTATCGGTTATGGTCAATGGACTATAACGATCTAGCCTTTCAGCTGCCTGCGGTAATCCGTAGGCGACACGCCGATAATCTTCTTAAACAGCCGGGAAAAATAATACGGGTCCTTAAAGCCGAGCGACAGGCTGACCGCCTTCACGCTTTGGTCGGTAAGGTCAAAAAGCTGGCCGGCCCGCTGCATCTTCAGCCGCAAATAATAGTCGATTGGCGCATAGCCGGTAGATTGCTTAAATAGATGATTAAGATGCTGCTTGGAAATGCGCGTTCGCGTAACCAAATCCTCTAAGGTTAAATGGCCCTCCAGCCGTTCCTTCATATATTGTATAGCCTGTTCAATATAGGCGAGCATTTTCTCATCCTGCTTGCGCCTTGGAATAAGCGAAATGAAGCTCAGCAAATAACGAACCGTTTGCGAAATATGCAGCTGATGAATAACCGAATAGGATTTGGCCGACAGCAGCTCGTAGCATTGGTTAAATAGCTCGACGATTTTCTCCGCCTCCGGCAGCGACACGTGGAGCAGCGCTGCCTCAAGGCTAAGGCTTTCCAGCAGCTGCACCAGCTCCTCGCCACGAAAGTGAAACCAGTAGATGCTCCATGGGTTCGCCGTGTTGGCCCCGTAGCTATGAGGAGTAAAGGCGGGGATGATGGAGACGGTTTTCTCCGTTACTTGAATCGTCTCCTCACTGCCGAGCTTAATCCAGCCCTCTCCATTCGTGCAATAGATGAAAATATAAGAATCGCAGCCCTTAGGCCGCTCTCGATAATGATGCTTGGCACGGTGAAAATAGCCGATATCCGTTACATAGGCTTGGCGAATAATCGGGTGGCTGGTCATCTCCTCCAGCTGGTAGGGGGGCAAAACAATCAGCTTCTCCGTCTCGAAGCCTTGTGTTTTTTTGTTGAGCATGGTGAAGCAAGCCTCCTCGTTCCTTATGGTTATATTGTAAGCGGAGGGAGCTTCGAGCCGCAAGCGCTGCATTCTTACAAAATCAGAATATGCTCCATTAGGAACAGACAATTGTCAATGGAAAGACGGGCATAGTCACGGTACAGTGGAGGAAGATAAAGGAGGTAATAGCGTAATGAATCAACATCATATAGCTGTAAAACTGAATGAGTGCAATAAGGAAATTACGACGGGCGTATTGTCGAGCAATAAAGGAAGCAATCCGAAAGGGGAAAGCTTCGGTTTTACGAATTTTTACATGACGCGCAATGGTGAGCCGTTTATTCCGGTTGTCGGCGAGTTTCATTTTTCTAGATTCTCTTATTTGTATTGGGAGGAAGAGCTGCTCAAGATGAAGGCGGGCGGTGTACACGTAATCGCAACCTATATATTTTGGAATTACCATGAGGAGAAGGAAGGGCGCTTTAATTGGAATGGCAACCGCAATCTCCGCCATTTTATTGATCTTTGCGCTAAGCTTGAGCTGCCGCTCGTGCTTCGAATCGGTCCTTTCTGCCACGGCGAGGTGCGTAATGGCGGCATTCCGGATTGGGTGTTCGAAAAGCCGCTCGTCATTCGCTCAAATGATGAACTGTATTTGAAATACGCAGCACGTCTGTACCGCGAAATAGCAAGGCAGATGAAAGGCTCGCTGTTTCAAGACGGCGGCCCCGTTGTTGCGATTCAGCTCGAAAATGAATTTATGCACTGCGGCGCTCCGCTGGACTCATGGGGCTATAAAAACGGCGTATTCATGTCTTCAGGCACGGGCGGCAATGCGCATTTGGACAAGCTCAAAGCGATTGCGGCACAATCGGGCATTCGCCCGCTGTTCTTTACAGCTACTGCATGGGGAGGAGCAGCGGTGCCTGAGACGGACACGCTCCCGATGCTTGCAGGCTATGCGTATACGCCATGGATTCCAAATCAGCCGCCGAGCGGCGAATATATTTTCCGCGATCTGCATGTAACACCAATGGAGCAGGTCAATTATCCTTCTGCACAATATCCGGTGGCCTACTGCGAGATGGCAGGAGGTATGCAGGTCAGCTACACGGCTCGGCCGCATGTGAGCCCGGACAGCGTGGAAGCGATGACGCTTGTGAAGCTGGCTAGCGGCAGCAATCTGCTCGGCTATTATATGTATCATGGCGGCTCAAATCCGCGCGGGGAAAATGGTTTTCTCAATGAATACGGCTTGCCGAAAATAACGTATGATTACCAGTCTCCGCTGGGCGAGTTTGGACGCATTGGCGAATCATATGACCGTATCCGCACGCTCAGCCTGTTCATGGAAGCTTACGGCGCAAGTTTGGCGCCAATGGGAACGGTACTGCCGGAAGGTCAAGCGGAGCTGCATCCTGAAAATACGGAGGCACTGCGTTATTGCCTGCGGCAAAAGGATGGCTCGGGCTTCTTGTTTCTGAACAATTTCCAGGATCATGTGGACATGCCTGATCGGGAAGATGTAAGTGTGACGTTGGAATCGTCCAAAGGGCAGGCGAGATTTCCTCATACGGGCAGCTTGCGATTGAAGCAAGGAATTAGCGCGGTGCTGCCGTTCCACTTGGAAGCAGCAGGCATTCATATCGTTTCCGCTACCGTTCAGCCTCTGACGAAGCTTACGGATACAGAGAACCCGCTGCTTGTCTTTTATGCGCATGAGGGTCTGATCCCAGAGCTTATTATTTCCGAGGAAATGGTCGCGGGCGTAACTAGCGATGGTGGCGGTATAGTGGAGCAGCAAAGTGGAGTTTATATTGTACATCCGGCAGCAGGCAAGCAGCATTTAACTGAAGTAAGGCGTAAAGACGGAAATGTCGTCCGTATCCTTATCCTCTCTAGAGAAGAGGCGCTGGGCACATATCGCCTCCGCTTGTGGGGAGAGGAACGCCTGCTAATCAGCGACAGCCATCTCTATGTATCCGGCGAGCAGCTCATTTGCACCTCGCCTGGAAAGGCGGAATGGCAAGTTGCCATGTATCCGGCAGCCGCAGCGGATATTAAATCAAGCCAAGGCAGCCTTTCTCCAGCAACCGAAGGCTTGCTCCAACTTTATAAGGTGAAGGTAGCAGCATATGAACCGCAGCTTCTCATCAATAAGACGTCAAATCGTCATGCGGCTGTGCAAATCGATGCTGCTTGGCCAGAGCAGGTGGCGGATTTGTTTCTTCATATTGAATATGATGGCGATGTAGCCGCTGCGTATTTGAATAATGAGCTGCTGACGGACCATATCCATTATGGCCAAGCATGGCCCATTGGGCTGAAGGGCTTCCAAAATGAACTGCTGGATAATGAGCTGCAGCTCGCCATTACTCCTATACGAAAAGGTACAACGCATACGTTTGTGAATCAGGCGTTCGTGGAGCGCTTTGAAGGTGTGGAAATCGCAGCGTTTCATGAGATTAAGGCGGTGCCGCATTATGTTACGGCGTTGTCTCAAGTGTTCAAATAAGCCGCTAATGGAGGGCGACAAGCAGGCACGTCAGTATCCCAGCAGGCAGCAAGCGCTGGGAAACAGGCGTGTTTGCTGTCGTTTTTAAGCGTTTTTTGACGGAAAAGGTACTAATTTATATATGACTTTGTCCTTAATATTGAGGGTACTGCAAAGGAAGAGGTCTGGCTTATGATGAATATATAAGCTTGGCGACGGATTTGAGCCACGGCGCTGCAAGAGCGACGAACCATAAAACTAAAGGAGTGACCATCGCAGTGACAACGCAGCAACAGCAAAATATTCAGCCATGGAAGCTATGGTACAAGCAGCCAGCGAGCCGTTGGGAGGAAGCGCTGCCGATCGGCAATGGCCGATTGGGCGGCATGGTATTTGGAGATGCGCACAAGGAGAGAGTGCAGCTTAACGAGGATACGTTATGGTCTGGATTTCCACGCGATACGAACAATTATGAAGCATTGAGGTATTTGAAAAAATCGCGCGAGCTTATTTTCGCTGGGCAATACGGCGAGGCCGAGACGCTTGTGCAGGATAAAATGCTAGGCATGAACACGGAGGCTTATCAGCCGCTCGGCGATCTTTATATGGAGCATCGCCAGCTAGGGAGCGGAAGCGGAACGTCCGCTTATCGCCGGGAGCTTGACCTGAGTACAGGAATTGCTTCGTCTGCCTATACAGTAGAAGGCCGATCCTATCGCCATGAAATATTCGTAAGCGCTGTTCACCAAGTCCTGTGCATTCGCTATGAAGCGCTGGATGGCGGGGAGATTTCCCTTGCGGCAGGGCTGGAGTCGCCGCATCCGGTGCAGCTGGTGGAAGGTAGCGACGGCGCGCTTGTACTGAGCGGTACATGCCCTTCCCATATTGCCGACAACTATCATCAGGATCATCCGAGGTCGGTGCTTTACGAGCAGGGCCGCGGTGTTTCCTTCGAGGCAAGGCTGCAGGTGCTCGGTGCAGGCTCGGCCAGTATCGTCAATGAAGCAGATGGCGCCAGCAGTTCGCTTGTTGTAAGCGGGCATGGCACGGTTACGCTGCTGCTGGCGGCCGCGTCCAATTTTGCCGGCTATCAGGTAATGCCGGTTAACGATTCCGTAGCATTGGCGCTTAAAAACGAGCAGCCGCTTGCGATTGCAGCGGAGCTTGGCTATGAGGAGCTGCGCAGCCAGCATATTGCCGAGCATCAGCGGCTTTTCCGCCGGGTAGCTATCGATCTCGGTACTAGCCCGAATGCGCTGCTTCCAACAGATGAGCGGCTTGCAGGCTATAAGCGGGGAGAGGCTGATCCGCAGCTGGAGGCTCTATATTTTCAATATGGACGGTATTTGCTTATGCAGAGCTCAAGGCCCGGCACGCAGCCGGCCAACTTGCAGGGCATATGGAATGACCGGGTACAGCCGCCATGGAACAGCAACTATACGACGAACATCAATACGCAAATGAACTATTGGCATGCGGAAATTTGTGGGCTGGGCGAATGCCATGAGCCGCTGATTGATATGATTGGCGAGCTTAGCCAGACCGGCAGCCGAACAGCGTCTATTCATTATAATGCGCGCGGCTGGGTCGCCCATCATAATGTGGATTTATGGCGGGCTTCGACCCCTTCGGGCGGGCATCCGAGCTGGGCCTTCTGGCCATTCGGCGGCATTTGGCTTTGCCTACATCTATGGGAGCATTATGCGTTTAATCCGGATCTGGATTATTTGCGAGAACGGGCGTATCCCGTTATGAAGCAAGCCGCTCTGTTTTGTCTGGATTGGCTGCAGGAGACGGAAGATGGCGTGCTCGTCACGATTCCGGCCACTTCGCCGGAAAATATGTACAAGCTGCCAGATGGCAGCGGCGGCACAAGCAGCGTATCTATGGCAACGACTATGGATATTTCGCTCATTAAGGAGCTATTTACGCTTTGCCTGCATGCAGCTGATTTGCTAGGCGAGGATGAGGCGCTGCGCAGCGAGTGGCAGGGAGCGCTGGCGAAGCTGCCGCCATTCCAGATTGGCTCGGATGGCAGACTGATGGAATGGGTTGAGGAATTTGAGGATCATGAGCCGGGACATCGCCATGTATCGCATTTAATTAGCCTGTATCCGGGTTTTCTGATCAATACGGAGAAGGAGCCAGAATTGCTGGAAGCTGGACGGGAATCGCTGAGACAGCGGATTGCAAGCGGCGGTGGCCATACGGGCTGGAGCTGCGCATGGCTCATTAACTTGTATGCAAGGCTGGGCGAGCCGGAGCAGGCGCATCATTTTATTGAGACGCTGCTTTCCCGCTCGACGCATCCGAATTTGTTCGACGATCATCCGCCGTTCCAAATTGATGGGAATTTCGGCGGGACAGCGGGCATCGCTGAGCTGCTGCTCCAAAGCCATACGCAGGAGCTTTCACTGCTGCCTGCACTGCCAAAAGCATGGCCGAACGGTTCCGTACAAGGGCTGCGGGCACGCGGCGGCTTCATTATCGATATGGAATGGAAAAATGGACGTCTTGCGTCAGCCCGCATCGAGTCGCTCTCAGGCTCGCCATGCAAGGTGCGCAGCGGCGATCTGGAGCTGGCGGTGCGGACGGAAGGCGAAGGCACAGTTGTAGCGAAGCAGGGCGAGCCGTTTGAAACATCGGCTGGCGCTGTATACACCGTTGTGCCTAAGGAAGCGTTGTAAGCTTAAATCACACACCTATATATAGAAGATTTAGCATAAGGGAGAAGTGGAAAACCATGACAGAACAGCAGTATCCATTTTTAGACGGCAAGCTGGACATAGAGGAGCGTGTGCGCGATCTCGTATCGCGGCTGACGCTGGAGGAAAAAGTAGAGCTAATGGTGCAATATCAGCCTGCCGTTGAGCGGCTCGGCGTCAAACCATACAAGCATGGAACGGAGGCGGCGCATGGTCTGGCTTGGCTCGGCGAAGCGACCTCGTTCCCACAGCCCCTCGGTCTTGGCTGTACCTGGAATCCGGAGCTGCTGAAGGCTGTTGGTTCGGTCATCGGTGATGAAGCCCGCGTCTATTATCAGCGCAGCCCCGAAGTAAATGGCCTCACGCTGTGGGCGCCTACCGTCGATATGGAGCGAGACCCGCGTTGGGGACGGACGGAGGAAGCTTATGGAGAAGATCCAAAGCTGACGGGCGAGCTTACGGCGGCCCTCGTGCAAGGCATTCAAGGCGACGACCCGGTATTTTTCAAAGCGGTTGCGACGCTGAAGCATTTTATCGCCAACAACAATGAAATAGATCGCGGCAGCTGCTCGGCGAGCATTGATCCGCGCAATATGAAGGAATATTACCAGCGTGCTTTTCAGCCCGCGTTCGTCAAGGGCGGCGCGCAATCCATGATGACGTCGTACAATTCGGTAAACGGCGTCCCGACGATTTTGCATGAGGATGTGAACAAGGTCGTTAAGGGCGAATGGGGAATGAATGGGTTTATCGTCAGCGATGCTGGCGACTTAATCGGCCTGGTGAAGGATCATCATTATTATGATACGTACAAGGAAGCAGTCGCCCATTCGATTAAAGCTGGAATAGACAGCATTACCGACGATAAGGAAATCAGCTGCGGGGCGATCCATGAAGCATTGTCCGAAGGCTTGCTTGCGGAAGCGGATCTCGACAAAGCGCTGACCAATACGTTCCGCGTGCGTTTCCGTCTTGGCGAATTTGATGCGGATCATCCTTATGCGAATGTGCCCGAGTCCGTCTTATGCGCTCCTGCCCACGGCGATCTGTCGCTGCAGGCGGCCCGCGAGTCGATCGTGCTGCTCAAAAATGAAAAGGCCACGCTTCCGCTTAACAGCAGCAAGCTGGGCAGCGTAGCGGTCATTGGGCCGCTCGGCGATGTCGTGTATCGCGATTGGTACTCCGGCACTTTCCCTTATACGGTTACGCCGTTCGCCGCTATCCAGCAGAAGTTGGCTGGCAAAAAGGTTACGTTTACGAGCGGCAGCAATCAGGTTGTTTTGAGATCTGCCGCAGATGGATCGCCGATATCGCTCGGTGACAACGGTGTGCTGCAGGTCGCCGCTGGCAGTTCAGCGGAGACGTTTGAGGTAGGCGATTGGGGCTGGAACAGCCTGACGCTGCAAAGCAAATCCACGGGCAAATTTGCGACGAGCGCGGATGATGTCCATATTGCCGCAGCAGCGGACGAAGCCTATGGCTGGTATGTAAAGGAAGTGCTGCGCCTGGATGCGAAAGCGGATGGCACAACGGACCTTCTTACATGGGATAATAAACCAGTTGTGCTAAAGGAGCAGGCTGGCAAGCAGCTGTTGACTGTAGCTGAGGAAGGCGGTACGCCAGAAGCAGCTGAAGACAACGCGGGCAGCGCAGCTAACAGCGGAAGCGGCAACTGTGGTGACAAAGAGCACAAAGGTGCCTTTAGGTTGGACATTACCGTTGATGGCATTGCCGCAGCAGTAGCGGCAGCACGCGAAGCTGAAACGGCGATTGTATTCGTCGGCAACAACCCGCTTATTAACGGCAAGGAAGAAACGGACCGTCCCGGCTATACGCTTGCGGCAGCGCAAGAGCAGCTGCTGAGGGAAGTATATGCGGTTAATCCGAACGTAATCGCCGTCGTCATCGGCAGCTATCCGTTTGAGCTTAATTGGGCGCAGGAACATCTTCCAGCGGTTGTGTATTTGGCCCATGCTGGCCAAGAGCTGGGCAATGCGGTCGCTGATGTGCTGTTCGGCGATTTCGCGCCGGCAGGCAAGCTGAATATGACCTGGTACAGCCATATCGAGCAGCAGCTTACCGACATTATGGATTATGATATTATCAAAGGAAAACGAACCTATTTGTATTTTGAGGATGCGCCGCTATATCCATTTGGACATGGGCTGACGTATGCGCCATTCTCCTTCGACAGCCTGCGCATTGCCCCAGCTGAAGCAGGCGAAGGCTGGATGGCAAGCATTCGAGTAACAAATACAGGCAGTGTGGAGGCTGGCGAAGTCGTGCAGCTGTATGCCCATGCGAATGCCTCGCGTGTTAAACGTCCAGTGAAGCAGCTTGTTGGCTTTGAGCGCGTATACTTGCAGCCGCAGGAAAGCGTTGCGGTCCAGATCGCGATTAGCGCAGCTGAGCTTTCCGTGTGGGATGTGACGCGGGACCGCTTCTGTCTGGAGTCAGGCGTTTACAGCCTGATGGCAGGCAGCTCGTCAAGCGATATCCGCTTGACAGCCGAGCTGTCCATCGAAGGCGAGAGCATTCCGCCAAGAACGCTGAGGCAGCTGACGCGCGCGGAAAACTACGACGATTATTCCGCCGTGCTGCTTGATGAAAGCAAAGAAAGCGGCACTTGCATAAGGCTGACTGACGCATCAAATGCTGGCTGGATACGCTTTGCTGATGTGCAATGGAGCGCTGCTCCAGCGGACTTCGAGGCGCGGGTTAGCGGCGGCCTGACTGGCGGCACGCTGACGGTGCGCTTTGGCGCGGCTGATGCTGAGCAAGCAGCCGTTCTGACGGTGCCGGCTGGCGGCGAGCAGCAGTGGCAGAGCGTTTCGGCATCGCTTGCAGCGGGCATTTCCCCGCAGGCGGACGTCTATATTGCGCTGAGCGGCAGCGTGCGGGTGAGCAGCTTTATTTTTTCCTAAAAGCATATCAAGGATCGTTAGGCCGCAGGCTCTTTATGAACTTGCGGTCTTTTTTAAATATAGGAAAGGATATGATTTCGCCATCCTTTCTCTATATTTCTCGGACTGAAACGCGCCGCGCCGCCAGAGGACGGCGGAAGCCGCTTCACCTTGCCAGTAGCGGCGGGCAGGGTGTACATCTGGGATGCTGCATTTTATAATAGAGGCGGGGCTTTCGAGAACGCTTTCTTACATGTACATCGCGATTTTACGCTGGAAATATATGAAGTAACTGAAGAAGGGGCAATTGCCGAGTGAAGAAACAACCCTTAATCGTCAGGAAAATGAACGATGTTCGCATTAAGCATAAGCTGATGATTTCATTTTTGCTCGTTGTCTGCATTCCGGTGCTGCTAGTTGGTATTATATTAACGGCGGCCTTTCGCCAAAATGTGCTGAGTCAGGCGACGCAGCAGACGCTGAACAACGTTGAGAAGATCAAGAAGCAGACGGATGACATCATTCGCATGCCTATTACGATTTCGGATAAGATGCTGTTTGATACCTCTCTGCGCAGCACGGTGAACACCAATTATGAATCTACGTTTGAGGCTGTAAGCGCCTTGTGGGAGTTTCGGGCGTTTAAAGATTATATGCAGCTGTATTCAGAAATCAACAATATTCGCTTCTATACGACAAACCAAACGATTCTCGATAACTGGGAATTCATCAAAACAAGCAAAGCCACTGAAGAAGCATCATGGTACCAAAGTGCGATGGGGGAAGACGGCATCCACTGGATGTACATGAAGGATGAGACGAAGAAAAATAACAATTATCTCAGCCTCGTTCGAAAAATACCTTTTCCTACCTTTCGCTCAAGCGGCGTGCTGGTCATTGGCATTAATCAAGGGAAGCTGAATGCGCTGCTTAGCCAGGAGCCTTTCGATACGATGATCTTTGATGATTCCGGCTATATTGTGGCGGCCAGCAATCCGAAGCAGGTGGGGCTGAATTTGTCCAAGCTCGATTTCTCCAGCCAATTGTCTGGGAAAGGGGCGGGCACATTTGAAATTTTGTATGAAGGCAAGCGTTCTCGGCTTGTCATGGAGGAGCTCACACCACAATCAAGCCGCAATGGTTTGCGCATCGTATCCGTCTTCTCGATCGATAGCATCGTCAGCGAAGCGAATCACATTAGTATTTTGGGGCTGACGATTATGGCTATTAGTCTGGCCATTGCGTTTGTGCTTATTTATTTTTTCTCGGGATTGCTTTCTTCGCGTATGCTGCTGCTGCACAAAAATCTTAACAAAGTAGCAATGGGCGACTTGACGACGGTGTCTACGGTAGACGGCAATGATGAGATTGGGCTGCTCTCGCGGCAGTTCAACAATATGGTGGTCAGCATTAGAGGACTGATGGACGAGGTTTCCGAGTCGCAGCGGCAGCAGGATCAGCTGGAGCTGAGGCAGAAGGATATTAAGCTGAAAATGATGGCCAGCCAAATTAATCCTCATTTTTTATTTAATGCGCTGGAGTCGATTCGCATGAAAGCCCACGTAAACGGCGAGACGGAAATTTCTTCGATTGTCCACATGCTGGGCAAGCTTATTCGCCGCAATTTGGAAATTGGCGCTGGTAAAATACGACTGAAGGATGAGCTGGAAATTGTTCGCTGCTATTTGGAAATTCAGAAGTTCCGCTACGGCAATGACCGCCTTACCTTTAATTTGGAGCTGGACCCGGGTGCGCAGTCATTGGAAATCCCACCCCTGATCATTCAGCCGTTGATCGAAAATGCGGTCATTCATGGCTTGGAAAACATCGACGAGGGTGGCTGTGTGACCGTGACGACGCTGCTTCAGGATCGGGTGCTGCATGTGCAAGTATCGGACAACGGCATTGGTATTGAGGAAGCTCGAATGGATGAAATTATGCTGGCGCTGGGGGATATGGACGAGGAGCAGGAATATCGCATTGGCCTGCGCAATGTTCATCAGCGGCTGGTGCTGCTCTATGGACAAGCTTCCGGATTGCAGATTAAGAGCGGCGGGGAAGACGGTGGAACGACCATTTCGTTTGAAATCCCGCAAGCGCAAGGAGGGCAAGAGGATGCATAAGCTGCTTATCGTTGATGATGAGCCGATGATTCGCGCAGGGCTGCGCTCAATTATTGATTGGGAAAGCCTTGGATTTGTATGGGTAGGGGAAGCAGCTAGCGGCCCAGAGGCGCTAATTAAGCACGGCCAGCTATCCCCCGATTTAATTTTAATGGATATACGCATGCCGAGGATGGATGGTCTGCAGGTGATTGAGGAAATTCGCAAAATCGACAGCTCCTGCCATTTTCTCGTTTTGAGTGGGCATGCTGATTTCAGCTATGCGCAGCGGGCCATTCAGTTCGGCATTGATGCATATATTTTGAAGCCGGTTGATGATGAAGAGCTGCATGAGAACGTGGTACGCATCGCGGGAGTACTCGATAAGCGTTCTGAGGAGGCGGCAAGTCTCGGCCACCGGGAGACGCTGCGCCGGGAGGAACTGCTGCAGCTCGCTGTATCGGGAGATGCGGCCAGCTATCCGGAAATATGGAAGGAGCTGAAGCAGCTTACGGGCGATTCGGCCAAGAGCTACCAGCTGCTGCTCATCGAGTGGTCAAGAACGGAGGAGCATACGTCGGCGGCAAGCATTGCGGCGAGGCGCAGATTGACAAGTGTCGTACAGAGCAATCGGGCAGGCTGGACATTTAGCTCAGGCGCGTATACCGCTGTGCTGCTGAAAGATTACGTCGTGCAGCAAGGCACGGGCGAGCTGCTGCGGCAGTGGGTTCAGCAGGCGGCACAGGAGCAGCGTTATATCGCTGTCGTTGGCGAGGCAGTGCCTGCGCTTGTACAGCTGCCGAGCAGCTATGAAGCCGTGCTTGCGGCCATCAAGCACAGCTTCCGGCTGTCAAGCGGCGAGCTTCATCTTGTTAGTGGCGAGGAGCAGGCTGTGCACGCAGAGGCGGATGAGGAGCAGCTCCAATTACGGCTGCAGGAGCTGGCCCAGAAGCTGTATTATATGCTCGACATCGGCAGCCAGGATGGCGTGCGGCTGATGCTGCAGGAAGCAGGGGAGCTGGCGAGCACGAGCCGGCTTTCCGAGCAGCGCATAAAAACCAGCTTTGCGCAAATGCTGACGATTGTGCTGAACAAGCTGACGGCGGTTCATGTGCAGCTGGCCATTCAGGACGAGCTGCGAATTGTAACGGATTTATACAAGCAGACGAACTATGACGAGATGATGCTGCTGCTGGAGGACCGCCTATCGCAGCTTGCGTTCCGTCTCGGAAATTCCAGCAATGTATCGGTCATTAAGCAAATTACCGGTTTTATTGAGCGCCATTATGCGGAAAATTTAAAGCTGGAAACGCTGGCAGAGCTGTTTAATTACAATAGCGGCTATTTGGGCAAAATGTTTAAAAATTTCACCGGCGAGCATTTCAACACCTATCTCGATCAGGTGCGGCTGCGCCATGCGGTAGAGCTGCTGCAGCAGGGGCTCAAGGTCCATCAAGTATCCGAGCTGGTCGGCTATGCGAACGTCGATTATTTTCACGCTAAATTTAAAAAATATAAAGGGCTGTCGCCTTCCTCGTTCAAAGGCATGGTAAAATCAGATGCCGAGCGGCAGGAGTCCTAGACGTAAAGTGAAGGGGGAAAACGGATTGAAAATCATCGATTTGACGCATACCATTTTCGAACAAACGCCTGTTTATCCCGGCACGCCGCAGCCAACGCTTGAAACGCTGAGCACGTATGAGAAGGACGGGTTTAGAGAAACGCTGCTGACGCTTGCGTCTCATACCGGCACACATATGGATGCGCCTGCCCATATATTCGCAGATGGAACGACGCTGGAGCATATTCCTGCCCAGCAATTCGTCGGGACAGCGCTTGTCCTTTCATGCGGCGATTTACAGGCTGGCGAGCAAATTACGATGCGTTATATTGAACAGGTGCGTCCGCTGGCCGATTCGGTTGACTTTCTGCTTTTTGATACGGGCTGGTCCAAGCATTGGGGAACGGATGCGTATTTTGGTGATTATCCCTATATGACGGAGGAAGTAGCCGACTATTTAATCAGCAGCGGTAAAAAAGGTGTTGGCCTCGATGTTATTGGCGTTGACCCGATTTCGGATGCGAATTTGACGATCCATAACAAAATCTTTTCCCAATCAAAAATGGTTATCGTCGAAAATTTAATTCATTTGGATCAAATAGGCGGAGGGGTATTTACTTTTTGTGCTTTGCCGCTCAAATTTCGGAATGCCGATGGCGCGCCGGTGCGTGCGATTGCCATTGTAGAGTCATAACGAAATAGGTGAATAAACTTCCAATTACATATTTTATTTTCCAAAAATGCCCTCTTCTTGCTTTCAAGCGGAGGGCGTTTTTTTACGAAATCCGTCATTTTTAGCTAATGATCCAGCCGGAATACCTCATTTTTTGCAGAAAAATCATATCAAAATCACATAAAAAGCAGCCTGTACGTATTTTTATATGATTTTAGGTGGAATTTGTCGGGTGCCGAGCCGAAAACGCTATCGGTTATGATGAGAACATAATAAAGAGAGAAATTCACGGATATGTAGTGTGAAAGTGAAGTTTTTAGGAGGAGCAGAGATGAAATCGTTACCAACCGTAGAACACCCGCTTAATGTGAACAAAAGCAAAGCCAATCGTTTCTGGGACCGGATGAAGCAGCAGAAATACTTGTATTTTATGTCCATTCCGTTCGTCATCTGGGTTTTCGTATTCAGCTATGTACCGCTTTGGGGCTGGGTGATGGCATTCCAGAACTATAAACCGGCCAAAGGATTTTTTGAACAAAAATGGGTCGGCCTCGACAACTTCATTATGTTGTTTGGAGATGAACGCTTTTATCTCGTCCTGCGCAATACGCTTGGCATGAGTATTATGGGACTGATCGTCTCCTTTACCGTACCTGTTATTTTCGCCCTAATGCTCAATGAGATCAGAGGCCAATTTTTCAAACGCTCCATCCAGACGATTTCATATTTGCCCCACTTTGTATCCTGGGTTGTTGTCGCTGGCCTTGTTAGCAAAATGCTGTCCACAGATAGCGGCGGTGTCAACGACCTGCTCATGTGGCTAAATTTGATAGATGAGCCGATTCAATTTATGACGAAAGGCAGCTGGTTCTGGGGCATTGTAACGATGTCCGATATGTGGAAGGAAACGGGCTGGAACTCAATCATATTCCTGGCGGCTATGGCGGGCATTGATCCCGAGCAATATGAAGCAGCAACCGTTGACGGAGCAGGAAGATTCCGTAAAATGTGGAATATTACACTACCCGGTATTCGTACCACCTTTATGGTATTGTTTATTTTGTCCATTGGTCATTTGATCAGCATTGGCTTTGAAAAGCAATTCCTTCTCGGCAACCCGCTCGTTGTCGATTATTCCGAGGTACTCGATTTATATGCGCTGAAGTATGGCATTCAAATGAGCCGCTTCTCTTACGGTACGGCGATCGGCATATTCAACTCCGTCGTCAGCATTATACTCGTGTTTAGCGCTAACGCCATCTACAAACGCATTACGAAAGAATCGGTTATTTAGGAGGAAGCAATCATGCAGGGAACCATTAGAGCTAGATCAGAGATTATTACAGACGTCATCATATATATTGTGATGGGGCTTGCTGGATTAATTACGATTTATCCGTTTTTGAACGTACTCGCTATTTCATTCAATGAATCGATGGATACGGTGAAAGGCGGCATTACGGTGCTGCCTAGAAAATTCACCTTGGAAAACTATATTACGATTTTTCAGTATAAGACATTGCTGACCGGTTTCCAAAACTCGGTGCTGCGTACCATTATCGGTACGATTATCGGAGTGCTGTCGGCTTCGATGATGGCGTTTGTGCTTAGCCGCCGCGAATTTCAGGCGCGCAAGCTGATTTCACCGCTTTTCGCGATGACGATGTATTTTTCCGGCGGTATGATTCCTATTTATTTGCTGATGAAGAATCTAAATTTGATGAGCAGCTTCTGGGTATATATTATTCCGCTTATTTTGAGCGTTTGGAACATTTTCGTCGTCCGCTCCTACATTGATGGACTGCCTTATGCTCTACAAGAGTCAGCAAAAATCGATGGCGCCAATGACTTTACGATTTTCTGGCGGGTCATCCTGCCGCTTTGCCAGCCTGTGTTGGCGACAATTGCGCTGTTTATTGCGGTACAACACTGGAATGCTTGGTTAGATACGTATTTGTACAATCCGCAGGCCCCTCAGTTTACAACGCTGCAATATGAGCTGATGAAGGTGCTGCAATCGACGCAGTCCGGCTCTAATTACCGTGATGCGAACGTACAGCAAAACTTGGCTGCGGTATCGCCAGAATCCATCCGGATGGCCATTACGATGGTCGTTACGCTGCCTATTTTAGTCGTCTATCCTTTCCTGCAAAAATATTTTGTCAAAGGGATGACGCTCGGCTCCGTCAAGAGCTAGTGGGCGGGCCGGCGGGCTTTAGGGCTTCCATATGGTAATAACAGGTTTCCTGTTGTATACAAGTTTATCGCTTCATATTTAATACCGATTAAAAGGGAGGCAACACGAAGATGAAGAAAAAGAAAACCGCTCTAATGGGCTTGCTGCTTGCAACGGCTTTGACTTTCACAGCATGCGGCTCTGGCAGCAATAATGAAGCAGGTACAGGCAATACGGGCAATACAGGGGAAGGGGATTCTACGGAGCCAATTACAGTAAGACTGGTAGCTGGCGACCTCAACCCAGACTGGGATAACATGGAAAGCGACATCGGTAAATTTCTGAAAGAAAAAACAGGCATTACGATGCAGCAGGAGTTCCCGGTTGGCGGATCAGATACCGACATGTTCGCTCTGATGGCAGCAAGTGGAGAGTATCCGGACATGGTTATGGCGAAGGGCAGCGTAAAAAGCTTGGTTGACGCTGGCGCGCTTCTCGACCTGACGGATCTGATTGAAGAGCACGCCCCTAATATTAAAAAAGTATACGGCGAATATTTGAACCGTCTTCGCTATAGCAAAGATGATCCAGCTATTTATGAGCTACCGTCTTCTGGTGTAGGCCAAACTTATTTTGATGCCGAAGGTGGCTTCGAAATTCAGCATCAGGCACTTGAGGCGCTGGGCTACCCTGAAATCAAAACCGTTAAAGATTACGAAAATGCCATTAAATCGTACATTGAGCAAAACCCGACAACGGAGGATGGACAAAAAAGAATCGGCTTGTCGCTTAACGGCGGCGAATGGCAAATTCTAATTTCCGTAACAAACCCTGCATTCTACGCAACGGGCTTGCCGGATAATGGCGAATTCGCTATTGACGAGAAAACATTCGAGACGAAGCTGCACTACCAACGTGAGGAAGAAAGAGAGTACTTCCGCTGGCTGAACCATATGAACGATATTGGTCTTCTGGACAAAGAAAGCTTCGTTCAAAAATATGACCAGTACAAAGCTAAAATCGCAACGGGCCGCGTAATCGGCATTATCGACCAGAAGTGGGACTATGCACAAGCGGAAAACTCGCTGAAAGCAGAAGGCAAATTCGGTGCGACTTATGCGCGCTTCCCTGTAACACTGGATGAAAGCTATCAAGATCATTCTTACCAAGGCACAGGCTACATGGCAGGACATGGTATTGCGATTACAAAATCGGCTAAAGATCCTGTTCGTCTGATCAAGTTCCTGGATTACCTTGCTTCTGAAGAAGGCCAAATTCTCGTTAACTGGGGAATTGAAGGCAAGCATTATGAGGTTGTGGATGGCAAACGCGTATTCAAACAAGAAATTCAAGATCTCAAAACAAACGACGGCAATAAATTCAAGAAAACGACAGGTATTGAAAATTACATGATATCGGCTCGTTACGGCGATGGCGTTAAGGATTCGACAGGCAACTACTATACAACGAAATTCCCTGAGCAGTTTAAAGCGGAATATTCGGAAGCGGACAAAAAGACTCTTGCTGCATATAAAGTGGAAATGTACAAAGAGTTCTGGCCTGCAGACGATGCGTTCCCAGAGCGTCCTTACGGCGCAGCGTGGAACCTGAATTTTGAAACAGGCTCGGAAGCTGATGTTATTTTCCAAAAAACACAAGATATTATGAAAAAGCGTGTTCCAGAAGCGATTTTGGCGAAGCCGGAAAACTTCGACAAAGTATGGGATGACTTCATGGCAGATCTAGACAAAGCAGGTGCCAGCAAGCTGAACGAACAGTTTACGCAAATGGTTAAAGACCGCGTTGATTTCTGGGCGCAAAAGTAAGGGGTTGCTGTGGAGGGGAGGACTCTTAAATGAGTTCTCTCCTTCATTTCTGTCAATAGGCATGCTATGTTAATAAAAGACCAGTGAAAATGGAAGAGGAGCTGTTTTACATTGATTAATGAAAAATTGCCGAAAATTTGGTACGGTGGCGACTACAATCCGGAGCAGTGGGATGAATCTGTTATGGAAGAGGATATTCGTATGTTTAAGCTGGCGGGCATTGATGTGGCGACCGTCAACGTATTTTCGTGGGCGCGTATTCAGCCGGATGAGCATACTTATGATCTCGAATGGCTGGACCGCATCATTGATCGTCTGTACAAGGACGGTATTTATGTCTGTCTGGCGACGAGCACAGGTGCACATCCGGCATGGCTGGCGAAAAAGCACCCCGATGTGCTGCGTGTCGATTATGATGGACGCAAGCGCAAATTCGGCGGACGCCACAATTCCTGTCCAAATAGTCCGGCTTACCGCAAGCTGTCCGAGCGTCTGGCTGGCACGATTGCCGAGCGCTATAAAGATCATCCTGCTGTACTCGTATGGCATGTATCAAATGAATATGGCGGCTATTGCTACTGTGACAACTGCGAGGCCTCATTCCGCGTTTGGCTGGAGCAGCGTTATGGCACGCTCGAGAAGCTGAACAAGGCGTGGAATACGGCGTTCTGGGGCCATACTTTTTACGATTGGGACGAAATCGTTGCTCCTAATTCCCTCAGCGAGGAGTGGGGACATAACCGTACGAACTTCCAGGGCATCTCTATCGACTACCGCCGTTTTCAGTCGGCAAGTATGCTTGCTTGCTACAAGCTGGAATATGAAGCGATTAAGCGGCATTCGCCTAACCTGCAAGTGACGACGAATTTAATGGGTACGTATTCCGAGTTGGACTATTTCGAATGGGCAAAATATATGGACGTCGTCTCGTGGGACAACTACCCGTCGATTGATACGCCGTTCAGCTTGACGGCGATGACGCATGATCTCATGCGCGGCCTCAAAAGCGGCCAGCCGTTCATGCTGATGGAGCAAACGCCAAGCCAGCAAAACTGGCAGCCGTACAACTCGCTTAAGCGTCCAGGCGTTATGAAGCTGTGGAGCTATCAGGCGGTGGCACGCGGTGCGGATACGGTGCTGTTCTTCCAGCTGCGCCGCTCGGTCGGTGCTTGTGAAAAATACCATGGCGCTGTCATTGAGCATGTCGGCCATGAAAATACCCGCGTATTCCGCGAATGCGCCGAGCTGGGCGCTGAGCTGCAGCAGCTGTCTGACCGCATTCTCGATTCGCGCGTGAATTCCAAGGCGGCGATCGTCTATGATTGGGAAAATCGTTGGGCGGTTGAGCTGTCAAGCGGTCCGACTGTTGCGCTTAAATATCTTGATGAGGTGCATAAGTATTATGACGCCTTATTCCAAATGAATGTTCAGACGGATATGATCAGCGTGGAGGAGCAGCTTGATCGTTACGATCTGGTCATCGCTCCGGTGATGTATATGGTGAAGCCGGGCTTTGCGGAGAAGGTTGAAGCTTTCGTTGCGCGCGGCGGCACTTTCGTCACGACGTTTTTCAGCGGCATCGTCAATGAAAATGACATTGTGACGCTTGGCGGATATCCGGGCAAGCTGCGCAAGGTGCTGGGCATTTGGGCAGAGGAAATCGATGCTCTGCTGCCGGGCCAGCATAATGACATTGTGCTAAATAAACCGCTTGGAGCGCTTGAAAGCGGGACATACTCCGGCAGTGTTTTATGCGATCTGATTCATACGGAAGGCGCTGAGGTGGTTGCTGAATATGGCTCCGAGTTCTATAAAGGCATGCCTGCGGTAACGGTTAATTCGTTCGGCGAGGGCAAAGCCTGGTACGTGGCAACGAGCCCGGACAAAACGTTCCTGCAAGGCTTCATGGCCCATTTATGCGAGGCCGCCGGCATTGAATCGCTGCTTGCCACTCCAGACGGCGTTGAAGTGTCGCAGCGAGCCATTAACGGCAGCACCTTTACGTTCATTTTGAATCATAATGCGGAAGCGGTGCAGCTTTCGGAGCTGCCTAGCACGTTCACGAAAGAGCTGCTGAGCGGAGAAGCTGTAAACGGATCGCTTGCAATTGGGGCGAAAGGCGTAGCGATTTTGGAAAGCTAGGCAGCAGCCAACACAACAGCAGCGGACAAGCTCCGCATTTGCCCCTGCCCGCATATGCTGAACGTATAGAAGCATAGCTATAGGGAGGGCCGCCTATGAAGAAAGCAAATGCATTAAGCAGTCGCAAGCAGCTGGAGCTGATTTTGCTCGTGCTGGCGCTGTATGTGCTGCTCGTTCTGCTGTTGATTTTGTTATTATTTTAAGCTGGATGTCCGTGCTAGCTGGCGGGATGGAAATAAGAAGGGGTATTCGACTGTTTTAGCTGAGGCTAAAGCGGGCGGATGCTCTTTTTTAAGTATGTTATAGGAAAGGCAGCAATTCTATTAATGAATTAACCATATAATCTGGTGAAAAGTTCGGTGGCAACTCTTTATTTTTTCGATTAATCCAAGCGACCTTAATTCCTGCGTCTTGTGCACCCGCAACATCGCTAGTCAGGGAATCACCAACATGTAAAACCTCTATGGGTTTAAGATTATAGGACGTTAAGGCCTTCTGAAACATCTCAGGTCTTGGCTTATAAGATTTTACGTCCTCACTAGTAATAATGTGCTCGAATGATAAACCATTATGATTGATGGCAGATTGAATGTCATTTTTATCAATATTTGAAAGAATGATTATGGGTATACGGATGCTCTCCAAAAATATCTTTGCATCCTCAAATAGTTGAGCGGATTGCCAGTGATTAAATAAAATTTCGCTTAGTTCTCGAGGATTTTCAGACGACTTATAAAAGGCTATTGTCTCCTCTAAGGAAATAAGCTCGATTTCACGCTGGGCTTTAAAATGATCACCGTAAGAGGATTGGAAAATTTCAGAAAAAGAGAGCCACCAATATTTACCTATGTCTCTTGCAGTAGTTTGAGTTGATGTCGTTCCCAAGATTCTTTTGCAAATATCCTCAATAAAAATATCATCTTCGTGCACGAGTGTACCGTAGAAATCAAGAAATAACGCTTTATACATAAAAAATACGCCCTCTCTTTATTGCGTTATTGTGTTAATACTTTACCATAGTAACGTAGCGAAAAGCTTTTGTACACCATTTCCTATCGTTAGCCAAACATGCCGCAGGAAGTGCCACAGATCATGGAAGTGAATCACTTTTTTTTCGAAAATAAGCTTCGTCCATACCGATGAATCGGAAACTGCAAGTGCGGTCTTCATGCTGCATACATAATAGCCCCTCCCATGGCAAATAATGAATTTGAACTGATGCGTCCGCGCATCTCGGGTTTAGCTTTTTGCAGCAGGGCATAACGGAAAGGGGGGCAAGCTATGACAGCAAGCAGCTCGGACAAAGGAAAATATAAGAAGATGGCGATGTCATCAAAGGAATACCAGAACTTTGCCAAAACGCGGGAGCCTTCCCGCTCCATAGGAACGAATTGTTTGAAAGCCTTTATTATTGGTGGCGGAATTTGTGTGCTGGGTCAGGTGATTCAGGAGCTGTTTATGCATTTGCTCCATATGAAAGCGGAGGATGCGAGCAATCCAACGGTCGCTGTGCTCATTATCATTTCCGTTATTTTGACGAGCATTGGCGTGTACGATAAAATCGCCCAGTGGGCAGGAGCAGGCACCGCTGTGCCCGTCACAGGCTTCGCCAATTCGATGTGCTCGGCGGCGCTGGAGCACCGTGCTGAAGGGCTGGTCCTTGGCGTTGGCGCGAATATGTTCAAGCTGGCGGGCTCCGTAATCGTGTTTGGCGTCGTGGCGGCCTTCGTCGTGGGCATCGTCCATCTCATTCTCGGCACAGGAGGGCAATAATATGCTGCGCGGCAAACAGACCTGGTGGTTCGAGAAGCGTCCCGTCATTATCGGCGCGGCAACGGTAGTGGGGCCAGAAGAAGGTGACGGCCCGCTGGCTGAGGATTTTGACCTTGTGCATCCTGAGCTGGATATGCAGCAAAAAACCTGGGAGAAGGCCGAGCGGCTGCTGCTGGAGCAGGCTGCGGACTTTGCGCTCCAGCATGCCCGAATAGACAAGGAAATGGTGCAGTTTTTTGTCGGCGGCGATTTAATGAATCAAATTATAAGCAGCAGCTTTGCAGCGCGGTCGTTGGGCATTCCTTATCTTGGCGTCTTCGGCGCCTGCTCGACTTCAATGGAATCGCTATCGATTGCCGCTATGCTCGTCAACTCCGGCTCTGCCGATTATGTGCTGGCGGGCACATGCAGCCATAACTGCACAGCGGAGAAGCAGTTCAGATACCCGACGGAATATGGCTCGCAGAAGCCGCCGACGGCACAGTATACCGTTACTGGCGCTGGAGCAGGACTCGTTGCCGCTTCGGGGGACGGTCCGACCATCGAGTGTGCCACGATCGGCAAAATCGTCGATCTTGGCATCACCGATCCATTTAATATGGGCGCTGCGATGGCGCCAGCAGCCGTCGATACGATTCAAGCACATTTTAATGATACGGGCCGTTCCCCGAGCGATTATGACCTAATCGTAACAGGCGACCTTGCTGGTGTAGGGCATCCGCTCGCCAATGAGCTGCTGCTGCAAAATGGCGTGCCAATGAATGACACGGTATTTGGCGATTGCGGCCTAATGGTGTACGATGTGAACCGCCAGAAGGTGCAGGCGGGCGGCAGCGGCTGCGGTTGCTCGGCAGTTGTTACCTACGGCCATTTGCTTAAGCGGCTCGCAAGGGGCGAGCTTAAGCGCATATTGGTCGTTGCAACGGGAGCGCTGCTGTCGCCGCTTTCATTCCAGCAAGGCGAGAGCATTCCCGGCATTGCGCATGCAGTCGCTATTTGCGGAAAGGAAGGGTAAGGCGATGATTTTTTTATGGGCATTTCTAGTTGGCGGCGCTATTTGCGTCCTAGGGCAAATTATGTTCGATGTATTCAAGCTAACCCCGGCGCATACGATGGCAACACTGGTCGTTATTGGGGCGGTGGTGGATGGAATCGGCTTATACGAGCCGCTCGTTGCCTTCGCTGGAGCAGGAGCGACGGTCCCGATTACGAGCTTCGGCAATGCGCTGGTGCACGGGGCTTTGACCGAGCTGCATGACCAAGGCTGGATTGGCGTTATTTCCGGCATATTTAAAGTGACGAGCTCGGGCATCTCGGCTGCGATTATCTTCTCGTTCCTGGCGGCATTGGTTATTCGGCCAAAGGGGTAATAGACTGGAAAACTGGAGGGTCCTGTGGGATCCTCCAGTTTTTTTTGGAAATTGATGCATTTGTACTTACTTGCTGGACTGCTGTAAAATGGAACTATATGCCTTTATCCATCTTGATACGCTGCGGGAGGTTATTCATATGGAAACGCGACAGGTTGACATGCAATTATGCGCATCTATTCTTACTAATCTAAATCATAGTATTTTGGGAAAACAAGAGCAAATTGAAAGGCTAATGATTGCCGTGATCGGCGGTGGGCATGTGCTGCTAGAGGACGTTCCCGGCACGGGGAAGACGCAGCTCGTAAAGGCGCTGGCCCGTTCAATCGGCGGCCAGTTCAGGCGCATTCAGTGCAATCCGGATTTGCTGCCTACTGATATAACTGGCGTATCCATTTATCATCCGAAGCAGGAGGAGTTTTTGTTCAGGCCAGGTCCGGTCATGACCAATTTGCTGCTGGCTGACGAGATCAATCGGGCGACGACCAAAACCCAATCTGCGCTGCTGGAAGCGATGGAGGAGGGCCATGTGACGGTAGACGGCGACACGTACGCGCTGCCTCATCCGTTTATGCTGCTTGCCACGCAAAATCCGATTGAGTTTGAAGGTACTTATTTGCTGCCCGAAGCGCAGCTTGACCGTTTTATGATGAAGCTTTCGCTCGGCTATCCCAGCGAGGAAGACGAGCAGAAGATGATTATGGGCAGCGAGGTGCGGCTGCTGCCGGAGAGCCAGATTGCCCAAATTGCCGATGTGGACGATATGATCCGCATTCAGCAGCAGGTGCAGGCGGTCCATATGGATGAGGCCGTGGCAAAATATTTGGTCAGCATTGTCAGAGCTACGCGCGAGCATCCCGGCATTCAGCTTGGCGCCAGCCCGCGTGCTGCGCTTTCGTTTGCCAGGGCAGCCAAAGCAGCTGCTTATTTGGATCAGCGCAGCTTTGTTACGCCTGATGATGTGAAGAAGCTTGCTTCGCATGTGCTGTCTCACCGGCTGTCCTTGCATACGGAGGCTAGAATGAACGGCCACAAAGCGAGCGAACTGGTAGATCAAATCATGGAACAGGTAAGAGTGCCGGTGAGATTGGAGCGCTGATATGGAAATGCTGACGCTCAGCCTGCAACGCAGACGACTGCTCATAAGCGCGTTCCTGTATGGAGGAGCGCTGCTATATTTATTATTTCAAGGCGGCAAAACGGCCGTGATGTTGTTCGTTATTATGAATGGGCTGCTGCTTTATTTGATGTTAGGGCGCTTTAGCGGCATTAGTCAAGTAAGCGGCACCCGAAGCTTACGCAAATCGGACGGCGGCCATGGCGATTACGCGCTGGCGGCCGGAAGCTGTCTTACGGTCAAGCTTTCGGTGAAGGTGCCCGGTTATTATCCGATACCGTTTGTGCTGGTCCATGATCAATTGCTGCGCAACAATGGACAAGCGCTGCAATTCGAATCCTCCTTTGTGCCGAATTTTAAGCGTTCCGGCGAAGTGCTGTATACGACACCTCCACTGCAGCGCGGTGAATACCGTTTCGGAGCTACCGTATGCTCCTCCCATGACGTATTCGGGCTGTTTGAGCATTCGGGCAGCTTTATGGAGGAATCGGTGTTCAGCGTCATGCCCCAAATTGTCCCCCTGCGCCAGCAGCGAGGTCTGCAGCTTGGTGCACGCGGACCTTACTCCCACGCTATCGCTTCGCGCTCGGCGAAGGAGACGACGCAAATCAATGGCGTTCGCGAATATGTGCCTGGCGACCGCTTGTCGCGGATTCACTGGCATGCGACGGCGCGCACGGGGCATTGGAAGTCCAAGGAGTTTGAGCGGGAGTCGCTGCCACGAACGCTCATTATTATCGACCGCGAGGCCAAGGCGTACAGCGGGGCGCGTGCAGAGCGCTTTGAGCTCGCGGTATCAGCGGCCGCTTCGCTCATTGAAAGCGGCGGACGAGGCGACACGGCTATGGGACTGCTGTCTGCCGGATCGCAGCGGGCCATCTTCCCGCCTAAGTCGGGTGCCGACCAACGGGGCGCGATTATGCAGCATTTAACGGCGGTGAATGCAGATGCGGAGCAGCCTTTATTTCAGACGCTGCTTGCGTCGGAGTCGCTGCTTGATTCGGGATCCATCGCGCTTGTTATTTCCGCAGCACCCGGCAAGGAGGCGAGCACGAGCTTGGAATGGCTCGCACGCAAAGGGCTAAAGCCTTGCCTGCTCCATATTGCGGACGTGGGCGGCCTAGCTGCAGCGATGAACCAAGACTGGCAGAAGCTGCTGCGCGCCCGAGGCTGGCCGGTATTCACACTTACGCAGCTGCCTGAGCTGCCGGCTGTGCTTGAAGGAGGCGGCGGAGCATGAGAAGCGGAATGAATAGATTGAAAGAATATGCCGCATTCGAGTGGTATGGGCGAATATCGCGGATCATTATTATTTTTTCGTTGATCAATTCGATTGCGGTTTTTGAAAACTATTGGTGGAAATCTACGTTTACCTGCATTTATATGACGCTGCTGCTTGCGGGTGCAGTTGACGTCTTGCTTCCTGCGATGAGGCGCAGGCTGCGGATGCCGCTCCAGCTGCTGCTCATCGTCGTATCAACATGGATAGTGGTAGGCGCATCTCCCAGCTTTTCCGGCTCAGAGGAAGGCGTGCGGAAAATCGCCGCTATTCTTTGGAGCCTGCTGCTCCAATTCCACCCCTATATTTGGTTTAGCTTGGCTATGCTTGCGATGTATGGGCTGTTCAGTGTCTGGACGACGTCACGTATTCGCATATTCGGATTTATTGGGGCGAATTTGCTCGTTTTGACCGTAGCCGATTCGTTTACCCCAATTTGGCTTTGGGACAATGTGGCTTGGGTCGTATTGCTGGGGCTCATATGGCTGGCAGCGGGGCATTTGCATCATTTTCAGCGTCACCATCCAGGAAGCTGGAAGGAGCTGCTGCATTATCCCTTGCAATTATTTATGCCTATCGCGGCGGTGCTTGCGCTGCTGATGGCCGCAGGCCTGATTATGCCATCGATTTCGCCCGTACTGCGGGACCCGTATACGATATGGAAAGAATCGAAGGGCGAGAAGGTCAATGTTTTTTTAGGCGAAAAAGGCTCGGATCCGGGAGGGGTAACGCTGGATACAAGCTCCGGCTACGGGCGTGATGATGACCAGCTTGGCGGCGGCTTTAACTTCGATTATTCGCCAGTCATGACGGTTGCAAGCTCCCATCGGAGCTATTGGAGAGGGGAAACAAAATCGTTTTATACCGGCAGCGGCTGGCTGGAGCTGGATGAAGGAGCGGAGCCTAACAACGTCAATCAGCTGAAAAAGGAGCAGGAGCTTTCCCTGCCGTATGATCGCAAGCTGGCAGATACGATTGAAGTGGAGCAGACGGTGACGATGATTCGTAAAGACCAGTATCCCGTTTTATTTGCGGCCGCTCCGATTAACCGAATTCACTGGATCAATGATCCGGAAGCGAATTTGTCCTACCGGCTCACCTGGGCTCCTGACGATCAGGAGCTGCGTTTTCCATTGCAGGGGAGAGGAAGGCAGCCATTTCCGGAATCATACTCTGTTGTTTCCACTGTTCCCGTGCTGGATGAAGCGAAGCTCCGCAGCACCGATGCGCGCTTAGATAGCTCTAGTGAACAGGAGCATTATACACAGCTTCCAGATCAATTGCCTGACGAGCTCATGCAGCTTGCCGAGGAATTGACTAAAAATGCGACTAATGACTATGATCGGGCAAAAATGCTGGAATCGTATTTGCGTTTGAATTTTGCCTATACGAATGAGCCTGATCTGGGCAAGCTGACGGGTGATTCTGACGATTTTGTCGCCCAGTTTCTGTTTGAAATTCAGGAAGGCTACTGCGATTATTTTTCTACGGCTATGGCGGTGCTGGCCCGTTCCGTCGACCTGCCTACGCGCTGGGTGAAGGGATTTGCGCCAGGTGCTTTGCCTGCCCTTGGGGCGGATGCAATGGATCGCTTCGATATGGATACGTTTCTGCAGGGTGAAGGCACGTATACCGTTCGCAATTCCGACGCCCATTCTTGGGTGGAAATTTATTTTGATGGTTATGGCTGGGTTTCCTTTGAGCCGACGGCAGGATTTGCTTTCCCTTATACAATTGCCGGAGAAGATGCGGCAGCGCCTACACCAGAAGTAGAAGAGGACACGGATGAGGCGGATAAGGCGGCAGCTGCCGAAAAAACAGATGTTTCGTACAAAGGTTTTTATATTGCAGGTATTTCCCTGCTTGTATTATTGCTGGCGGTTAGCTTAATTGTACGCCGTCAAGCGCTGAAGGCAGCGTGGCTGCGCTTCCGGTTCCGCTCCTATACGGCGAATGACCGCATCGTATGGGAAACGGAGCGCCTGCTCCGCGTTTGCCGGAGGAAGGGGCTAAAGCGCTCCGAGCATGAGACGCTGCGGGAAGCCGTGCAGCGCTTTGCGCAGCAGCGTACAGATATTCGCAGCGAGCTCACTCAGCTGCTGAACGATTTTGAACGAGCCAAATACAGTGGCACAGCGGCAACGCCAGAAGAGGCGGAGCAGTTTGTGAACAAAGTAAAGCATGTTATTTCGCTATTATAATGAATAGCTTTTAACCCACTATAATGGACACTCTATGCTGCGCTTTTTGAACAATAACTTTTGACTGTTCAGTGAAATTGTGACTAATTAAAATATTGGAAACTAGTTTTAAGATGCAATTATAAAGTTGTTACAAATTTTCCTAATATGCCTTGACAAGAGAAACACGGATAACAATGAAGAAGGTGAAATGTGGCTGGTAAGCAGGTTGTATTTAAACCCGATGAAATGAAAAATCTCCAGCGGAAAATGATTCAGATTGGCGAAGAAACGGAAAGGCTTCGCCGACAGGTAAGTGGGAAGATAGCAAGCTGGGATCGCCCCTTGCCGGTGCTGGGGAACCTGGAGCAGATTCAGAGGCAGCTGACGAGTTTGACGCAGGAAGCGGAGCAGATGACGGAAGTGATCAGCAAAGCGCTGAAGGGCATAGAACGGGTGCAGGCGGAAGCGGCGCAGGAAGCGAAACAGCTGGCGAAGGGGCTCAGCGGACTGGAGCGTTTTGACCTGTTGAAGCGGGTGGGGACGACAGGTGGCGGCAGCTACACACCCGTGCCCGTGCCCTTCCGTCCGATGGTAACAAATCTAATCGACCGTATATTGCCGCAAGCCAGCCGAGACCGCTGGTCGAGCGATCCGTTGGTGAAGGAGCTGCGGCGGGTCGCGGGCCTGCAAGGAGCGACGGCGGCAGAGAAGCTGGATGCGGAAATGAAGCTGGAGGCGATCTTCGCCGAGCGGGATCTAATTGCGAAGGCGCAGACAGCGTATGCGGTGTACAAGCAGTTCGGGAATCATCTGATGATGGCAGAAGTGCATAAACAGGCGGAGATCAGCCGGGAGAAACTGAAGGAACTTGGCGTAGCAGAGAGCTATTTTGCCCCGAACGTCAATATGACGAGCTATTTCAAGCAGGTGCCGCTGCTGGCGTGTGACTATGATCCCTCCTTTGCGCTGGAAGGGGATCTGACGACACGGGTACCGCTGCCGGACAACGCCCGCTATTTGTTTATGGTGATGATGGCGCAAACGCAGGGTCCGACGGGTGAACTGACGAGGGTGCAATTGAAGGAAATTCATGCGCTGCAGCAAACGATTCGAGACGCTGCGGTCGGACTAGTAACGGATGTGCAGCAGGGGCAAGTGAAAAGCGGTCTGCTGAACGTGCTGACGATTTTACAGAGCATGCAGGCATTAAGTAAGTATGATCCCCCGGCAAAGGAAGTCGTCGTCGAGGAAAAGCCGGGCGTGCTGGAGAAGTTTGGGCAGGATGCGATGCGGACACTTGAAATCCTCTGGTCGAATCTGAAGGATCAAGGAAAAGTAGAAGGAGCAGCGATAAAGGAAACGGGGAATAGCATCGTTGCAATCCTGACGGATTTATATAATGCCCATGCAGATCGTGCAAGCAAGGGTGGCGATTCCTTCTATGACTTTTTAAATCAAGCGACAATGGGACTTGCAAGTGTGCCTGGAGGGTTATGGAAGGAGTTAGGTGCACGAGAAGCGAGTAAGAATGAGTCGCTGTCTGCGTATGTTGATTATGTAACGTCAGGCTTATCAGGGATGCTACAGGGAGCTTTTGCTCCCAATGATCCGAATTCCAAGGAGCATGTACTGAATGTACTCGGAGTTTTAAGCCTGCTGTTTCCGATAAAGGGAAAAGGGACAGGAGGGCTAGAACCAACCGTTCCGAAAAGCCCAGAGGTCAAACCGGAAGGTGCAGGAAGTGGCTTTGAAGTAGGATTTGGCAATCAGCTTGTGACCCCTGATGGTATCCAATTCATGGATGCTTTTCCCAACGACAAGTCACCAATCGAAGTCCCAAAAACGGACGTGCAGAAGCGATATCTGGAAGAGATGGAGCGACTGAAACGAGAGACTGAGGGGACAGGTATAGAAAAAGGAAATAGGGAAGTATTGGACAAGATGTCATCCATGTCTGCCATGTATAAATCTAATTTGGCATATGATTGTTCTGAGATTGCAGAGGATTTAGCCCAAGCTGCAGGTGGTAAAGGGGAGATTTTTACAATAAAGCCCTTGGAAAAATTCGGAACTATCATGGTTGAAGAATATGGAGAGATGAAAATCTTTATTTATCATACTGTATACTCAGATGGAAAATATATTTATGATCCTCGTCTTAGCGAAAGTCCTATACCAATCAAGGATTATATGGATAATATAAGTAAAGAGAATGATGGACAGATTTTAGTAAGTAAGAAGACATTAAAGTGAGGGTGAAAAAAATGACATTAAAAAGTATATATTTATTGGAGAAAGAAGAGGTGGAGCAGCAGGATTTAATGGCTTATACCCTAGCTAAATTAGGTTCATTTGAATGGTACAGAACGTCAATGTATACCCCTAGTAATATTTATGCTGCTCCTGCAGGTTTTTACTTTAGATTTCACGAAAATAAAGATATGTATGAGTTATTAGATAAATGTATTGAAACTTATCACGGCAGACTTAATTGGTGCATTCATCTTAGCCAAAGTACAAGAAACAAAAACTATATTATTGAGCCAACTAAGATATACGAAGTCAAATTAAATAAAGAATATTTGGAAACCTATAATCTAAGAGAAATACTTGGAGAGAGTTACGTCGGTTTATGCGAACAGGCAATTTCCGATATTCCCCTATTATGCAAACATATTGAAGACTGGTTTCAATTAGAAAAGAAACCACTTCATCTGCCAACACCTCCACAATAGAAATATTAATAAGGGCATTATCCCATGTAATTAAGTTGGTGGGGAACGAATACACCCATTATTCAACCTATAACGCATGTAACCCAAGTAATAAGCCACAATGCGAGTTGAACTGTAACCTCATTTATGGAAAGTGTTAAAAAACGGTATTGAAGCCTTAAGCAGCTAGGAGATGACTTCTGAATTCATCAAGGCCACTGAAAAACTTACGTTTATAATTTGTTAAGATTTGTTTTAAATCAAAAAGGCGAAATTTCGTTCACATTGGAACGGAATATCGCCTTTCTCTTAATTCTTTTACTTTTAATCTTTCATGAGTGTAATGATTCGCTTGAGATTAACAGAAAATATGGCCATGGCACCTTGCATTTGCATGCCAACAAGACCCGAGGACGATGCAACATCATACCCGTGTCTATGCTTGAGTTCACTGTTTTTCGCTTCAATTTTATAACGTTCTTTCGATTTCTCTTTGAAATTATCACTATTTTGAAATGCCTCATGTTCCTTATGTTCGGTCGATTTGATGGTTGCAGAATAGGTTTTACTTTTCGCACCTTCTTTATAGCACCCGTCTTTCATTGGGCATACTTTGCATTTTTCAATGTCAAACATGTAGGTATTCTTTTGGTTATTATTCATACCTTTCTTACCTGTACGCGCTCTTTGAATCGCCATATGTCCAGCTTTATAAACGTACATACCTGCATCTTTATTAAACTCAAATACCTCTTCTTTTTTACGAGTTCCTTGTGTGATATTAGGGTTTAATTTTGATATTAATTGTAATTCGTTGTGATTGGCATACTGAATATTATCTTTTTCAGAATAGGCTGTATCTCCAATGACGGTATCGATCTTCATACCTGTGTCACGACTTTTTTCAATGAGCGTTTGAAGTTGTTTTCCAGCGTTTTCTCACCCGTCGTAATCACCGCAGCTGTAATGATTCGTTCTTCATTCATAGCAAGATGTGTTTTGTAGCCAAAGAACGAGGAGTCTGCTGTTTTGTGACCTATGCGTGCATCTGGATCATTACTGAGTTGAAGGTGCTCATGGTGATCAGCCACGATTTCTTTTAAGTAGTTCAGCTTTTCTTTCACCTTTGGGTATTCACGAAGGGATTCTTCTTGTTCCACCGCATCTATAACTTTTTGGCAATAGTCCCGTTCATCAGATAATTCGTTCGTCGTTATTTTCGATGGGAATTTATCCTTCATTTTTTCATCGATCTCGTAAACGGATTTTCTCAACAACTTAGACTTTTGCATTAATATTTCTCTGGGGGACAGCTGATTAAATCGTGCTTTCGTATGGGTGGCATCCACAATAATTGCGCTGCTTTTGATGATTTCTTTTTTCAACGCGATCTCTACGGTCTTTTGAATAAGTATGTCGAGCAGGTTCACATCTTTCAAGCGAAGCTTGCGAAACTTCGTTAGTGAACTAGGATTAATGACTTCATCTTCAGGGGCCATATCTAAAAAATACTTGAAGGACAAGTCATATTTGGAACGTTCTACAACGTCCATATCGGAGACATCGAAAATGGATTTCAACAATAGGTATTTGAACATTCGGATGGGGGGCACTGCATGGCGACCATTGTCGAGGCAGTATTTATCCTGTAATTCTATATGAACAAATGAAAAATCTACGAGATCATTGATTTGACGAAGCATATTATCTTTAGGTACCACGATATCGTATATGGCCATAAATGGACTAAGGTTAAGAGATTGTTGGTTTGAAATCATCCGAGACACCACCTGAAATTAATCATTTAATTATACAGGAAAACAGGATACCCCTCCTCAAAAAAATGAGGAGGGGTATCCTGTTTATCGATGTTGGACTTTTTCAGTGGCCTCGATGAATTCAGAAGTCATCTCCTAGCTGCTTAAGGCTTCAATACCGTTTTTTTAGCACTGTCCATAATTGAGGTTACAGTTCAATTATCCAGACCCAGATTTTAATCCTGAAGTATAACAATGAGGTGAACATATAATGAATGAAAGATTTGAATCCACTAGAGAACAAATTATGAATATAGACTGGTCAAACGAAGAATCTGATAAACCCTCACATGCAGTTCTTCTTTTTGAATTCTATAGGAGAAGGGCGATTTTTTTAGATCACCTTTCAATTGAAACTGCTCAGAGACGTGCTTTTTTTAGTGCTGCCAAAGAAAGTGAGATTGAATTACCTATTGACATTGAAGCAATGTGTCCTGAATTAGAACTAATAAAAAATGAATGGCTAGTAAAATGGACTTGTTTATTTAGTTTAGAATGGGCTTACCTAATTGACCGGAAAATACCTATTACACTTAAATTTCATGATATGTACATTCCAATAATTGAATTATTTAAAAGGGGTGGGAGGGTTAGGTATCACCATGCGGATATTATATGTGGAAAAATTGGAAGATCCCGTATACCGAGTAGTAGCCTAAGTGAGTATGAATCAAGAGACATTAGTAATGAAGTGCTTGATATAATGGATAACGCTTGGTACTATAAGCAGTTAGATATGAATGTTTTTTTTGATATCTTAAATACTAATGAACAAAGTGCTGAAGAAATCGCTTCGCAATTATTTGAACGATTAAAAAACTCTAAATTCACTTTAGGAGAGAGTGTGATTGTTCAAACTATTTTGGGAGAATTATTACTTGATAATGATATTTTTGCAATTGAGTATCTTAAAAATGTAGAAAGTGAACTTTTGACATATAAAATGAGCGAACTAAATACATTGTTACCTGAATCAGAGAAAAAAGATTTGTCTATGCGAATTCATGATTTGTTAATCAGGCTTCAAGGTGTTTAATATGAGTAATTTCAAGGTAGTATTTATGTAATTAAATATAGGGATCTCCTTTTTTGAATCTCACAGTTTAATCAACAATGCCACAATACGTGCTAACCAACGTGTTGTGGTTTTTTTTATATGACGTCACCGACGGTTCATCTAATTTAAGATTACAACTGAGGGGACGGGTAATATATCCTACAACGAAGGCGCTTTATCAGAAATGAACGCAATGCATCAGACCTATAAGGATTACCCTGGTATCGATTGTTCTGAAATAGCAGAAGATCTTTATAAAGCGTCTGGTGGTAGAGGGAAAATATACAATATACAACCTAAGAACTCGGAGCTCAATAAAATGGGAATGGAGAACTTGTATAAAGTAACTCCAACTGAATCTAATATGATGAAAGGGTATGCATATGGGAAACAGGAAGAGTATTTGTATCACAATATATATAGTGATGGTGTTTATGTGTACGATCCAAGATATAGTGCTACGCCTGTTCTTAAAGATGATTATTTTAAAGTACTAAGTGAAATTAATCCAAATGGACTTAATGTTTATGAAGTAAAACCGTAGGAGATGGTACCATGACAAATATTGATGATTACTCAACATTATTAGCTGATTGTTTGTTAAGTAAATTTCCATTAGCACAAATCCGAAGGCAAATGTACCATATTGATGATACTTATGCTTATATCCCTCACTTAACATTTTTTTTAGAAGAAATTGATGAGGCCTGTAACATTTATGAAAGGTTGGGAGAATGTATTGAACGATTTGAAGGTAATTTAAAATGGATAATGTGCAAGTACATACCTTCAAGAAAAAATTATGTGATTGCTCCTCATGCATTTTTTGAAGAAGATTCAATGAAAAAAAAGACTCCAATTCCAGTGTCGATAAGTAGAATGTTGGAAATTTCTAATTATCAAGAAATATGTGAGCTCACAATAAAAGATATTCCATCTTTAGTTAGTCACATAAATAAAAGTTTTTAGTGAGCGGAATTTAACTTTGTGAAGTGGTGGCTACTGTGCTTAAGCCCCTTCCAGTTCCATGTGCTACCCGTATAAAGATTTCTTCATTTCGGTTGTACGCACATCAAATGCTTTAATTTTACAACCTAAATAACGCTATTCCGTTACATTGAACAGGTCTATTATGGTCAGATACCACCATGATTGACCTGTTTTTTGTTATGTTCGCTTTCTTGCAGTTTTTTCGAAATTCTGCGCAAACTTAGATTACTCCGCCCCGATAGGGAGGATGAGAAGCTAAACAATAGCACTTTTAAGTAGGTTGGGTACGAGTGCGATATGGAACATAGCAATTTCTCCTCGGTGTCAGGATGGTTGTGGTGAATACTTTTTACTACAACGAGAACACTTTGTCTCTATTCATTTTGATTTTACAGTTTACTGGAAGTGAATTTGCTCATTTATATCTATTAAGAAGGAAAAATTCAGCCTGCCGCTGCCCAAGCAATGGACAGCGGTATTTTTTTGCAACAAAATCGTTTTTTATGTTATAGTTTCGTAAGATAGCAGGAGAATAGCAAAGGGGTTTAACGCTTATGTTCAAGAAACTGTTGCCACATATGCGTGTGGATACGGTTTATGATATTCAATTAGATGAGCTGCATAAGAATGGAATTCGCGGCATTATTACGGATCTGGATAATACGCTTGTGGGAGCGCGGGTGCCGCTTGCAACGCCCGAGCTGGTCAAATGGCTGGACGATGTCCGTGAGCGCGGCTTTAAAGTCGTTATCGTATCGAATAATAATGTAACCAGAGTGTCCAAATTTGCAATGCCTTTGAACATTCCGTTTATTCATGCTGCGCGCAAGCCGGCTAACACGTCGTTTCGCAAAGGGCTAAAGGTATTGGAGCTGAAAGCGGAAGAGACGGTAGTCATTGGCGATCAGATGCTGACGGATGTGCTGGGCGGCAATCGAATGGGATTATATACGATTCTTGTAGCGCCAATTGCTCCTGCTGATGAAGGAATCATGACCCGGGTCAACCGCCGAATTGAGCGTATCGCCAAATCGAGCCTTGGCAAAAATGGGTTATGGAATGAGGGGGAGAAGAAGTGAAGGAAGAGCAGCTTAGTCTGGCAGCACAGTCTTGTGCGGGCTGTGGCGTAAAACTGCAAACGGAAAATGCAGAGCTTCCTGGCTTTGTGCCAGAGCAGGCAGTAGTAAGGGAGCCGGCCATATGCCAGCGTTGTTTCCGTATTCGCAATTATAATGAAGCATCGTCGGTGACGGTGGACCAAAATGAGTTTCTGAAGCTGCTCAGCAGCGTAGCAACAACGGACAGCCTCGTTGTGCATATTGTTGATTTGTATGATTTTGAGGGCAGTTTGATTTCGGGCCTGCAGCGCTTTGTAGGCAACAATCCCGTGCTGCTGGTCGTCAACAAAGTCGATTTGCTGCCAAAATCAATGAACCTGAACCGTCTCCGCAACTGGGTGCAGCAGCAGGCGAAGAGCGAGGGGCTGCGTACGCTGGATATCGTGCTGTGCAGCGCCAAGCGCAACATTGGTTTCGAGCATGTTATTGAGGCGCTTGATCGTCACCGTAAAGGGCGCGATGTGTATGTGGTCGGCGCAACCAACGTTGGCAAATCTACGCTGATTAATCGCTTGATTAAAGATTACAGCGATTTGGAGCGCGAGCTGACGACATCCCGCTATCCGGGAACGACGCTTGATGCTGTACACATTCCGCTGGATGATGACAGGTTCATCATCGATACGCCCGGCATCGTCTATCCGACGCGGATGACGGAAATTGTGCCGCGTGGATTTCTGCAGTCGCTGCTGCCGGACAAGCCGATTAAGCCGCTTGTGTACCAGCTTAATGACCAGCAGACGCTGTTTATCGGCAGCTTGGTCCGTTTTGATTTTGTAGAGGGTGAGCGCCAATCGTTTACGCTGTACATTTCCAATGCGCTGAATGTGCACCGGACGAAGATGGAGCGCGCGGATGCGCTTTATGAGGATCATCAGGGCGAGCTGCTCGGCGGACCTTCTCGCGAAGAGCTTGCCGAGATGCCGGCATGGACGCGCCATTCGCTACGCGTGCCGCGGGGAGCGAGGAAGGATGTATTCATCTCTGGCCTAGGCTGGATTCAGGTGAACGGGGAGGCAGGCGCCTTGCTCGATTTATATGCCCCGAAAGGCATCAAGGTGCTGCTAAGGGATTCATTGATTTAACGGCTATGATGGGATAAGCTCGTCATCATGCTTTACACTTCATGGGCAGCTGAGAGGGGATATTGGCGGAAATGAGTGCGGGAGAAATCCATACAGCAATGCAGCGCATTGACAGCCATACGGTGCTTTACGGAGTAATTGGTGACCCCATTCATCATTCCAAGTCGCCAATTATGCTTAATCGCGCTTTTCAGGAAACGGGCATTAACGGTGTTTATTTGGCTTTCCACATTACGGCAGGCGAGCTGTCCGCTTTCGTTAGCGGCGTTAGGGCGATGGGTATTCGGGGAGTGAATGTGACGATTCCTCATAAATTGGATATGATGAAGGAAATGGATGAAATCGACGAAAGCGCGCGAGCGGTAGGGGCGATGAACACCATTGTCAACGATAACGGACGTCTAATTGGCTACAACACGGACGGCATTGGCTACGTTCGTTCCCTTAAGGAAGAGGCGGAGCCGGAGCTTGCCGGGAAAAAGATTGTTGTGATTGGCGCAGGCGGAGCTGCACGCGGCATTGTTTATGCGCTGTCAGGCGAGCAGCCGGAGCGCATTACAATTGCGAACCGCTCGCTCGGCAAGGCTGAGGAGCTGGCTGCAGCGCTGCAGCGCCGCGCAGATATCGCGGCGGTCACGAATGACGAGCTGCGCAAGGTATGCGCGGACGCGGATGTCGTGATCAATACGACATCTTTAGGCATGTATCCGAATGTGGTTGAAAGTCCGCTTGATGCTTCGTGGCTGAAAGAAGGCTGCGTCGCCAGCGATTTAATATATAATCCGCTGCAGACGAAGTTTTTGCAGGATGCTGCGCTTCATGGCTGCCGGACGCATGGCGGTCTGGGCATGTTTATTTATCAAGGCGCATATGCTTTCGAATATTGGACAGGGCAGCCCGCGCCTGTTCAAGCGATGCGCGAAACGGTACTCGCTGCCCTTCAGGGCTAGCAACTTTTTCTTATTACTATTTGAAAGAAGGAACATAGAGCGATGCTTACAGGGAAACAAAAACGTTATTTGCGCGCGATGGCGCATCATTTACAGCCGATTTTTCAGGTCGGCAAAGGTGGAACGAATGACCATCTTATTCGTCATATTAATGAGTCGATTGAGCTGCGCGAGCTGATCAAGCTATCCGTGCTGAACAACTGCATGGACGATCCGAAGGAAATCGGAGTTGAAGTAGCGGCAGCGGCTAAAGCCGAGCTGGTACAGGTTATTGGCAAAACGATTGTGCTATACAAACGCGCATCGGAAGAGAAAAACCGCAAAATCGAGTTGCCAGCTGTCAAAGCGGGACGCTAAGGGCTCGCGAGGAAATGAGTTCTCGCTTTTGCTGGCAAAGTATGCAGCGGAATTTATTTCACCGCAATGACTAAGCGCGAAGTTTACAGACAAGGAGGACTGCGGCTATGCGTAAAATCGGCATTATGGGCGGAACGTTCGATCCCATTCATCTCGGACATCTCATTGCCGCAGAAACAGCGCGTACAAGCTGCGGGCTGGATGAGGTGTGGTTTATTCCCTCGTTTTTGCCTCCGCTCAAAAGCCATGAGCCTGGCGAGCACAGCGAGCTACGGCTGCAGATGGTGCAGGAAGCGATAAGCGGCAATCCCCATTTTCGTGCACTGGATATTGAGCTTGCAAGAGGCGGGCTCAGCTATTCCATCGATACGGTTCTGGAACTGAGGCATTTACATCCGCAGGATTCCTTCTCTTATATAATTGGAGCCGACCGGGTCAATGATTTGCCCGGGTGGCACCGGATTGAGGAACTGGCGGAGCGGGTTGCTTTCATCGGGCTTAATCGGGAAGGCACGGAGGCGGAGTCCGGTGCGCTGCCGGATTCCTTGCAGCAGCGGCTGACGTTTGTGGATATGCCGCCCATCGGCATTTCATCTACGGCGATTCGCGAAGCGATTCAAGCTGGCGGCAGCTTCCGCTATCTCGTACCGGAGGCTGTGTTTCATTTTATTACGAGGAGGGGCCTTTATGGAGCGCGATCAAATGATTGAGTCGGTGAAGGCGCAAATGCCAGAGAAACGCTGGAAGCATACTGAAGGCGTAATGGCAACGGCGGTTCAACTGGCGGTAAGGTTCGGGGAAAATCCGGAGCAGGCTGAGCTGGCGGCAATTTTGCATGACGTGGCGAAATATTGGCCGGTCGACCGCATGGAGAAGGTGCTGCGCGATCAGCAGCTGGCGCCCGAATTGCTGGCACAGGATAAAAATTTATGGCATGCCGAGGTGGGAGCCTGGGTCGCAGAGCATGAATATGGTGTCACAGATGCGCTGGTGCTGGATGCTATTCGCTTCCATACTTCGGGCCGCCTTGCGATGACGCGTCTGGACAAGGTAGTTTGTCTGGCGGATTATATGGAGCCTGGGCGCGATTTTCCCGGTGTCGACGACATTCGCAGGCTGAGCAAGGATAGCTTGGAGCAGGCGCTGCTGGCGGGATTTGATTCGACGATTCTGCTGCTGCTCAAAAAAGGCAAGGCCATTTTTCCACTGACAATAGAAGCACGTAATGGTTTAATAGAAGAGTTAAAAACAGGAGGCTGAGTTATGACGGTACATTCGGAGGAGCTTCTGCAAGCAACGGTTGCTGCAGCGGAAGATAAGAAGGCTATGCGTATTGTAGCTTTGAATTTGCAGGAAATTTCCCTGGTAGCGGATTATTTCGTAATCTGCTCGGGTAATTCGGATACACAGGTACAGGCGATTGTGACGGAAATTCGTAAATCGGCGGAGCAGCGCGGCGTTCGTGTTCGCGGGATTGAAGGCATGGATTCGGCCCG
Organism: Paenibacillus sp. R-74696; assembly: GCF_055814915.1. NCBI lineage: Bacteria > Bacillati > Bacillota > Bacilli > Caryophanales > Paenibacillaceae > Paenibacillus > Paenibacillus sp. R-74696. The sequence goes on along the minus strand of NZ_JBPULM010000045.1, from coordinate 809,191 downwards.
CTGGGTGCTGGTTGACCTTGGCGATGTGGTTGTTCACGTATTCCACCGCGACGAGCGTGACTATTATAATATTGAAAAGCTTTGGTCTGACGCCAAAGTTGTGGAATTCGCATGAGCTTGATTGCCGGTACGACAATAACGTTAAGGGTGGCACGCGAAGTGTCGCCCTACGGCTATTTTTTGACCGATGGCGAATCCGAGGTGCTGATGCATTATACGGAGCTGGTCGGCAGCAAGCCCAAAGTTAACAATGAGGTTGAAGTCTTTATATTTTTTGATACCGAGGATCGACTGGCTGCAACGATGAAGCGTCCGCTGGTGAAGCTCGGCGAGCTGGCACGCCTTAAGGTAGCGGATGTGCACCCGCGGCTGGGCTGTTTTCTCGAAATCGGGCTTGGCCGCCAGCTGCTGCTGCCGCTTTCGGAGCTGCCGGAGAATGTCGATTATCGTCCGCTGCCGGGTGATGAGGTTCACATTGTGCTGGGCCATGACAAAAGCGGCAGACTTATCGCCCGGCTTGCAGGCGAGGATGAGCTTGGGCCGCTCGTATTTGCGGCACCAGATTCTTGGCGCAACCAGTGGATCCATGGCTGGGTAACGAAGTCGCTGCAAATGGGCTCTTTCGTCCTGATTGACGGCGGAGTTGTCGGCTTTGGCGCATATGGTCTTATTCCGGCACCGGATCGCGTGCGCGCGCTTCGTCTTGGCGAGCGGGTATCGGCGCGCATTACCTTTATCCGAGAGGATGGACGGGTGAATCTGTCGATGGGCCAGCAGAAGGAAGTGGGCCGTCTAGAGGATGCCGACCGTCTGCTTGCCTTTTTGAAGGAGCGTCCGGGCGGCGGCATGCCTTATTCCGATGAGACGGAAGCGGGCATCATTAAGCAAAAATTTGGCATCAGCAAATCGGCATTTAAACGTGCGATTGGCAAGCTGATGCGCGAGCGTCTGATTACCCAGAAGGGCAGCTGGACCTATCTAGTGGAAGCGGCTGGAGACAGCGAAGCAGCAGGCGATGCTGTTAATTCGAACAATAGCGAAGCCTCTGCTTCCGAAGGCTCATCTGAGGATTAAGGAGGGCTTTCTAGGTGGAGTCATATGGCGAGTTCGCTGCGGTATACGATGAGCTAATGAGCGACATGCCTTATGAGGATTGGCTTTGGTTCACAGAGCAATGCTGGGAGCGTTATGGCAAGCCTTCTGTTGTTGCCGATCTTGGCTGTGGGACAGGCTCTATCGCGATACCGCTTGCTATGACCGGTATGCAGGTTTACGGCATTGATTTGTCTGAGGATATGCTGAGCGTGGCGCGCAGCAAATGGGATGAGGCGCTTTCTGCCGCCCATGGCGCACGTACAGGCTCAGCCATCTGGCTGCAGCAGGATATGAGGGAATTTGATCTGGGCACGCCTGTGGACGCGGTTATTTCCTTCTGCGACTGCGTCAATTACTTGACGGAGGAAGCGGATGTGATTGCCGCTTTCGAGGCGGCATACGCCGCGCTTCGCCTTGGCGGCGTATTTCTATTCGATGTGCATCCTAAGGCGCAGCTCATTCGCTATGCGGAGGAGCAGCCCTTCGTGCTGGACGAGGACAATGCGGCCTATATTTGGACATGCGAGCTGGACGAGGAGCGCTGCGAAATTGAGCATCATTTGACAATCTTTGCGCATGAAAGCGGAGAGCGGTTTCGCCGCTTTGAAGAAATGCATGTGCAGCGGGCTTATGAGGCGGACTGGATTTCGGAGCAATTGCAGGCGGCCGGGTTCAGCAAGGTCGAGCGTTTTGCCGATTTCAAGCTGCAGCCCCAAGACGAGCGCTCGGAGCGGCTTTTTTTTGCGGCGGTAAAATCTTAATACGGCGTTCTGCTAGAACGCCAAAAGGCTTGCGCAGCCGTATGCTCATCAGGAGCAGAGCGGCTGCGCAAGCCTTTTATTGTGCTCATATTACAGTTGCCTGAGAGGTTGCTGTCGCAATTTCGCTACAGTATGTTGCTCTGCAATCAGAGCTGCGCAGCAGCGTCTGTATGCTCTTCCTCTGCTTCCTCCACCGCTTTATGCGGAGGGACGAAATGGCGGCGGCAGCGGGGCTCGTAGCTCTCCGTATCGCCGATTAAAATGACTGGCCCCAGCGTCGCTGGCTGGCCGTTAATGACGCGCTGCGTGAACGCCGCGTTCGCATCGCCGCATACGGCGCAGAAGGAAGTCAGCTTCACAATTTCGTCGGCAATGGCGAGCAGCCCGCCGATATAGCCAAAGGCTTTGCCGCGGTAGTCCATGTTAAGGCCGTCTACAATGACTTGTTTGCCGTTATAGGCAAGCTCCTCTATAAGAGGGATGATGCTTTTGGAGAAAAACTGCACCTCGTCGAAAGCGACGACGTCGGCATGCTTGGTATCCTGCAAAATGCGCTCCGCCATCTCGGGCGTAAGCTCCTTCGGAATGTTGAAGGCCGGCAGGCGGTAGCCCATGCGGCTAACAATTTCCTCGCTGCCGAACCGATTATCCTCCGCAGGCTTATAAGCTCTGACTTTTTTGCGGCCATATTGGAGCAATTTATGACAGCGCCGTATGAGCTCGCCGGATTTTTCCGAGAACATCGGGCCGATAATGACCGTAATCCAACCTCTATCCATATGGCCTAATTCTCCCTTACACTTGAAATATAAGCATTTATAAGTTTTGCACTTATCATTAGGCTTATATTTCTCGGATTGAAACGTGCTGCGCGGCCAAAGGACGGCGATAGCCGTTTCACCTTGAGTCCATGTGTGCCTGTATCATTTTAGCAGGATTACCCTGCGATGCAATGTGAAGGTTGTATGCTTTTTGAATTACTTGTTTAAAAATTATTCTCGAAGCGCGTCCTTCAAGCGGCTGTTCATGGAAGTACCTGCAGCTGCCCCACGTGCAGCAGCGAGCCGCCATTTTTTAACTTCCTGCTTCAAGCGATCGTTCTCTGCCGCTAATAATTCGATGTTTTCAAGCAGCTCGGGATTCGTATATCCAGCATCCTTAAATAGCTTATGCAGCGCCTCTTGGAGCTGTTCAGGCGATAAAATTTTGTTCATATTAACCTCCGTATCAATTAAAAATGACTCTACCACATCATATCCGTATCTGTTAAAATAGTCGAGTGGCCTAAAACCGGGTCTCATAGATAGGCGTATTTTTTCATTTGACTCCACCTATATATTGATGTAGAATCAAATTCAGCAACTACATCTTGTTGTGAAGCACGGAAAACGACACTTTAAGTCTACTAGCGCAACTGACGCTTTTTCAAGGTCAGAAGCGCTTTTCTATTGCTGATATCCGGTAGGGGAGAGAGAAATATATGCTGGTTGTCTATGATTCCAAGACGGGCAACGTCAAACGATTTATTAACAAATTGAATATGCGCGTTATTCCGATTGAAGAGCAGGAAGCGATTCAGGAGCCATTCGTTCTCATCACGTATACGACAGGCTTTGGACAGGTGCCAGAACGGGTCATGTCGTTTCTGAAGCGCAACAGCAAGCATCTTCGCGGCGTATCCGCCAGCGGCAACCGCAATTGGGGAACGGGCTTTGCCAAAAGCGCAGATACGATTGCCGAGCTATACAATGTCCCTGTTATTTCTAAATTTGAGTTGTCCGGAACGAAATACGATACGGAAAACTTTGTTGAAAGGGTGCGAACCATTGAAGCATATTGAGTTGAATAATGAGCTGATGCAGCGCGGAGCTGACGGCTTTTACCAGTTGGACAAGGATAAAGAGGCAGTAGCAGCATTTATGGAGGAAGTTGAGCAGAAGAGCGTGAAGTTCGCCTCGCTCCAGGAGAAGCTTGACTACTTGATCGGCAATGACTACTACGACAACGTTTTTGACCATTATACATATGAGCAAGTTGAGGCTGTATTTGATTTAACGGCAAACAGCAGCTTCCAGTTTCAGTCGTATATGGCCATTTCCAAGTTTTACAAAGACTATGCCATGAAAACGAATGACAAGCTGCAATATTTGGAGCAATATCCGGACCGCGTTGCGATTGTTGCGCTGCATCTGGGTGAAGGCGACGCAGCAAGAGCACTGCGCATCGCGGAGGCGATGATTGAGCAGCGGCTGCAGCCGGCAACTCCAACCTTCCTTAATGCGGGCAAAAGCCGCCGCGGCGAGATGGTATCCTGCTTCCTGCTGGAAATGGACGATTCGCTTAATTCCATCAACTATGTAATTGGCACGTGCATGCAGCTGTCGAAAATCGGCGGCGGCGTAGCGGTCAACCTCTCGAAGCTGCGCGGACGCGGCGAGCCGATCAAAGGCGTCGAGGGTGCGGCGAAAGGCATCATGCCTGTGCTTAAGCTGATGGAGGATGCATTCTCCTATGCGGATCAAATGGGACAGCGCAAAGGTTCTGGCGCAGGTTATTATAATATTTTTGGCTGGGACGTTATTGAGTTCCTCGATTGCAAAAAAATTAATGCCGATGAGAAAACGCGGATCAAAACGCTGTCGATCGGCCTCATTATACCGAACAAATTTTATGAGCTGGCTGCGCAAAACAAGCCGTTGTACGTCTTCGGACCACATTCCGTCAATAAAGCCTACGGCAAATATTTGGACGATATGGATATGGATGAAATGTACGAGGAGCTGCTTGCGAACGATTTGGTGAAAAAGAAAGTGGTCATGAATGCACGCGACATGATGACGAAAATCGCTTCGATCCAGCTGGAATCCGGCTATCCTTACATTATGAATAAATCGAATGCGAACCGCGTTCATGCGCTTAAAGATGTAGGCGGCGTTAAGATGTCGAACCTTTGCACGGAAATTTTCCAGCTGCAAGAGACGTCGGTTATTAATGACTACGGTACGGATGACCTGATTCAGCGCGATATTAGCTGCAACCTGGCATCGCTGAACATCGTAAACGTCATGGAGCTTAAGAAAATCAAGGAATCGGTTCATGTTGGTATCGAGGCGCTTACAACAGTCAGCGATCTTTCAAATATCGACAACGCCCCAGGCGTGCGCAAAGCGAACGAGGAGCTTCACTCCGTCGGCCTTGGCGCGATGAACCTGAACGGCTATCTGGCGAAAAACCACATCGCTTACGAAAGCGATGAGGCGAAGGAGTTCGCTAGCACGTTCTTCATGATGATGAACTATTATTCGCTAGAGCAAAGTATGGAAATTGCCAAAGAGCGCGGCGAAACGTTCAAGGATTTTGACCGTTCCGAATATGCGAAGGGCACATACTTTGCACGTTATGAAGAGACGGATTACCGTCCGGTCAGCGCTGTGGTGAAAGCTTTGTTCGAAGGCATGGAAATTCCATCCCCTGAGGACTGGACTGCGCTTAAGGCGAAAGTACAGCAGCACGGCCTGTACCACGCTTATCGTCTGGCTATCGCGCCAACGCAAAGCATCTCGTACATTCAAAATGCGACATCGAGCGTTATGCCGATCGTTGAGCATATCGAGACGCGGACATATGCGAACTCGACAACCTATTATCCAATGCCGTTTTTGTCGCAGGACAACTTCTTCTACTACAAATCGGCTTACAATATCGATCAGTTCAAGCTCATTGACCTGATTGCAGAAATTCAGCAGCATGTGGATCAAGGTATCTCCACGGTTCTGCACGTAAACAGCAACGTGACGACTCGGGAGCTTGCCCGCTTCTACATTTACGCAGCCCACAAAGGACTGAAGTCGCTCTATTACACAAGAACGAAACGTCTATCCGTAGAAGAGTGCACAAGCTGCGCGGTTTAACAACAAGATTATAGATTTGCGCAAAAAGATGAGGTTGTGGGGCGGCCGCTTTAGGTGCCGTCACGCAGCCTTTTACAAAGGAGCCTAATATATAATGAAGGCAGTTAACTGGAACCGCCCGGATGATGATTTTACGCTGACGTTCTGGCAGCAGAACGTCATGCAATTCTGGACGGACGAAGAAATCCCTCTATCCGACGATAAAATGGACTGGATGGAAATGAGCGACGCCGAGCGCAGCTTATATAAAAACGTGCTTGGCGGATTGACGCTGCTGGATACGATTCAGGGCGGTATTGGCATGCCGAAGATTTTGGAGCATGTAGATGGCTTGCAGCGCAAAGCGGTGTTGTCCTTTATGTCGATGATGGAGCAAATTCATGCCAAATCGTACAGCAGCATTTTCACGACGCTGGCGTCTACAGAGGAGATCGACGAGATTTTCCAATGGGTAGAGAAAAACGAGCATCTGCAACGAAAAGCGGAGCTTATTTCCTCGTGGTATGAAGGCATTAGCACAAAGCAGGATCTGTATAAAGCAATGGCAGCTTCCGTATTTTTGGAAAGCTACTTGTTCTACAGCGGCTTCTTCTATCCGCTTTATTTGGCAGGTCAAGGCAAAATGACGAGCAGCGGCGAAATTATCGACCTTATTTTGCGTGACGAGAGCATCCACGGCTTGTACGTTGGCGTGCTGGCACAGGAGCTGTTTAACACCTTCACGCCGGAGGAGCAGACTTCGCTTAAGGCTGAGCTGGATCAACTGCTTAACGACCTGTACGAGAATGAGGTTCTTTATACCGATTCGCTGTATTCGCCGCTTGGCCTAGAGGAAGAAGTAAAAACGTATGTGCGTTATAATGCGAATAAAGCGCTGATGAATCTTGGCTTTGACGGTGTGTTCCCCGATGAGCCGGTCAATCCGATCGTATTCAATGGCATCAGCACACACACAAAGCAGCATGATTTCTTCTCCAAAAAAGGCAATGGCTACGTACGGACGATTCACGTCGAGCAATTGAACGACGATGATTTTGTTTTTAACTTTTAGTATAGAATGAATTCGGTGGAGAGAGCCTTGCGAGGTTCATATCTCCACCTTGCTTATACACAAAGAAGCATTCGGCTAGATTAGCCGAGTGCTTCTTTTTTTGAAATATAGGAAAAGATATGATTTTCTCATCCTTTCTCTATATTTCTCGGACTGAAACGTGCCGCGCCGCCAAAGGACGGCTTTCAGCCGTTTCACCTTGTATAAAATTTGATTATCTCCTAACTAAATAATAGAGCGAGCATTATAACATCAAGAAAATTTTTGGTGGCTTCATGCATTAAATATTGCCGCAGCACGCCTTCCTGCTGAAAGCCGAGCTTTTTGAGCACATGGAGCGAAGCGATATTTTCAGGGTGGACCTCGGCTTGGATGCGGCGGGCATGAATATGCTTGTCATTAAAATCCATCACAGCCTGCAGCGCTTCGGACATCATGCCTTTGTTCCAGTAATCCGGCTTAAGGTCATAACCGATCGTAAGCGGATAACGGGGCTCTACCTCAAATTCGCCTCTTGTCGGCATCAGCATAACCGTCCCCATAATAGGTGCGCTGCCTTGCAGCGTAATGCCCCATGGAATGAGTCTGCGCTCCGCGTAGGCCTCATTCCAAGACTCAATCAGCATTTTGCAAGCTTCAATGGAGTCTGGGCCAAGCCAGTCCAAATGCCGAGTCACCTTCATATCCGAATAAAAAGCATGCAAGTCTGCGGCGTCCTGCACAGCCATTTGGCGCAGGGTTAATCTTTTCGTATGTAGAAAAGGGAATGAGGAAAATAAATCGTTGGAGCCCATGCGGTTCACTCGCCTTTTATAGAAGATGGGATGCGAGCCTATCATATCCCAGCTTGCTTAAACGAAAATGAAAAAGCAGCTGCAACCAGCTTGCTATTATTCCTTGCTGCCGATTCGGGATAATGGGCTACCACTCAGTGGGCAATCATGTTACACTATTGGCGGGTGAAAGCTCATCCTAACGCAACTGTTCTGACCGATGAAAAGGGGGAATTCGCGTGGACAACTGCTCAATTATTACGAAGCCAACGCTTCATTTAGTAGGGATTAGTTATTGCGGCCCGTATTCTACTTTTCCGGATGAGGCGATTCGCCTGCAAAGCGAGTTTCTAGCCCGCAAGCATGAGCTGAATACCACGTCGAAGGCACCGCTGCTGTACAGCCCGTATTTTGGCAACGAAGTATTTGCCACTTATTGGGCCTGCTACGAAATGCCGCCGTCAGAGGAAGTGCCGGTTGGCATGGTGCAGTTCACCATCCCAACCCATCGTTATGCGATGGTTGCATCGACGAACAAACGAATTGGAGAAGCCTACGAGCAGCTATTTGCCTGGATGAACGAGCAGGAGCTTGAGAAGCATCAGAGCGCTGTCGCGCTTGAAGTCTTTTATATTCAGGAGCAGCATTTGGAGGAGGAAGCGGTTGAGCTTCTTATTCCGCTTGCCGATTAGAACAAGCTGTGCCAGACAAATTAGAAGCGTTATAATAGGAGAGGAGTCCTGAGCGGGACGCCTCCTTTTTATTTGTTGATAAACATGAACAGGAAGGGGACTGAGGCCAGCATGGTGCCTATTTACATAGTAGATGCGTTTACAAGCAAGGCGTTTGGAGGTAATCCGGCAGCGGTATGTCTGCTGGCGGCACTGAGTGATGAAGGATGGATGCAAAAAGTAGCGGCGGAGATGAATTTGCCCGAGACCGCTTTTGTCGCACCACGCGAGGGCGGTTATGAGCTGCGATGGTTTACGCCTACGCAGGAGGTGGATTTATGCGGACATGCTACGCTCGCGGCTGCTTTCGTATTGTGGAAGACGGACCGGCTGGGGGTGAGTCAGGCGGCAGCCTTTTGGACAAAAAGCGGCGTGCTGACTGTAGAGCTAGGGGAAGATGAGGCGGAGATAACGATGGACTTCCCTTCGGAGCCGCCAGCTCCGGCCAAAGCGCCCGAGGCGCTCATTGAGGGACTTGGGCTCATTCCGCGTTATACGGGACGCAACCGTATGGATTATGTTGTTGAAGTGGACAGTGAGCAGACGGTGCGCGGGCTAAAGCCAGATTTCTCGCAGCTGAGCTTGCTGGATGGGCGGGGTGTCATTGTGACGGCTCGCGCCGAAAGCCAGGCAGCCTATGACTTTGTGTCGCGGGCTTTTTATCCGCAAGGAGGCGTGCAAGAGGACCCGGTGACAGGCTCGGCCCATTGCGCGCTGGCGCCCTACTGGGCGAAGCGGCTGCGTAGGGACGAGCTGGTAGGCTATCAGGCGTCGGCTCGCGGCGGTTTTGTAAAGGTGAAAAATACATTGGATCGCGTTCAATTGAGCGGACAAGCCGTTCTAATGATGCGCGGTGAACTGGAGGAGATTTAACCGATGATGAAACTAAAATGGCAAAGAGAGCAGAAGCAGCAGCTGATTGAGCAGGTACAGCACTATTTTGAGCTGGAGCGTTCGGAGGAAATCGGTACCATTGCAGCGGAGCAGCTGCTTGACCATATGGTTGCGCTGCTCGGCCCGCATGTTTATAATCAGGCGATTCAGGATGCGAGAACGACAGTGGTCGAACGAATGCAAGCGATGGAAGACGAGCTGTATGCGCTGGAGAAAAATGTTTCCGCGCCGCGCGGGGGCTCTCGCAAATAGGCTGAAGGAGTGTTTATGCAAGTGGAAATAAGCAAAGCGAATATGAAATACGACATTATTTTGTTTGATATCGATGATACGCTGCTCGATTATGGGCAGGCGGAGGCACATGCCTTCACAAGCTCCTGCCGGGATTATGCCATAACGCTTGCAGGCAGCGATTACGTGGCGCGTTATCGCAGTATTAACCAGCAGCTTTGGCATGATTATGAGCAGGGAAAGGTGACGCTGGCGGAGCTTAGAGAGGAGCGGTTTAGACGGCTTTTTGCTGAAAATAACCCTCACATCGCGGCAGACGAATTTAGCAGCTGCTATTTGAACTATTTAGGCGAGGGCAGCTTTCTGATCGAAGGCGCTGTAGAGCTATGCAGCAGCCTGCAGGGGCATTGCCGTATGGCGGTTATTACGAACGGCATTCGCGAGGTACAGCTGTCGCGTATTGGCAAAGCGGGGCTGAATGATTTTTTTGAGCATATTATTGTGTCAGAGGAGACGGGATACCAGAAGCCGCATAAGGGCATTTTTGACTATGCGTTCGCGAAGCTGGGAGCAACTGACCCGTCCAAAATTATCATCATCGGCGATTCCTTGACCTCCGATATGCAGGGTGGCATGAACAGCGGCATTGATACATGCTGGTTTAATCCGCACCGGAAGAGCAATACGACGGCGGTTAAGCCGGCTTTTGAAATTCAGCAGCTGTCTGAGCTGCTTTCAATAGTATATGGATAAATCAAACGGCAGATTTTCAGAGGACTGAGGTTCCGCTATTCTGATTTTTGAGGTGATTTGCGGATGTAGGCGGACAGGAAAGCCGTTATAGTCCTCATTATCCCGTCAAAATACCGTTTGTCAGCACATTAGCGTTTCCTGAGTCCGCGGCGCTGCCATAATCCTTGATTTGGTGGAAATAGCGGCTGCTGTGTCCGCCAAGATTATGCGCGAACCTGTCTTTTGGTACGATACATTGAAACATAAGTGCAGCATCGGAGTAGGACACCAGTTTCTGTCCTGCTCCGATGCTGTTTTTTTATGAATATATCAATTATTTTGTAAAACGAACGACTCTGTGCTCATACTGTCCAACAGGAAGTGAACCAGCCGGAACAGCAGCTCCAGACAGGGCGTCAACGCCATCTTGCGGCAGCGTCACATGACCGCCAGCACCATCCATATTAATAATGACCCAGATGACATAACCATCCCCCTGCCTAGGCGCGACAATGGTACCCTCAGTTGCATCAAACCGCAGCGTGACACCCGCTTCATCGGCATAATGCAGCAGCATGCGCCGCAGCAGCGCATCCCCATCATCGCCTTGCGGCATGGAGCCGAGCATCACAAGCTTGCCCTGACCGATGCGTCGCTCGGTAATAAAAGCGGCGCCTGGCGTTAGTCCGCTATGCACGCAGCCGATTGCGGTTGCTCGGTGATCGCTGTCAGCAGCGGATGCGCCAGTCATGTCGTTGCCGCCTAGCGGCTCAAACACCGAGCTCCACATACCAAGCGGGGCCTGAAGGCCGAAGGCTTGTCCGTACGCATTCGTTCCATCCATTGGATAAACGAACGTCGTTTCTACGCCAGCCCGTTCCTCCAGCTTCCCTAAAGCAGCATCGGTGTGCCATGTATGATGCTCCGTTCGGCCGCCCGTAAGCGGACCGACGATCCAGATGCCGCCTTCCCGAACGAAGGCGAGGGCACGGTCAAGGTAGTCCGGCGACAAGTAGGGCACGAATGGCGTCAGCAGCAGCTTGTAGCCGCCGAGCCCACTGCCCTCTGTAATTAAATCGCGATGAATGCCGAGCGCGACCAGCCGGGTATAAAAATCGGTGACGAGCCCGCGATAGTTCAGCTTGCGCAGCGGCTCGGTGCGCAAAAAGGCTTTGGCGCGATCAGAATAGGTCATGGCTAGCTCAGCCTGCATGGGCGAGGTTGCTAGCATGATCTCCTCCAGCTCGCACCGCGCCTGCTCCACCTGCATGACATGGGCATAGCCAATCGTCTTTTTGCCCCAAGCGCTTACCACCGAGCCATGCGGCTGCTCGCTGCCGGCGCGCTGCTGCCGCCACGGCCAATAGCAGAAGCCTCCCGCGCCCAGTGCATAAGCAGCGACTGCTTCAACCTTCACATAACCGGCCGGGTGAGGTGTTGCATAGCTTTCCAGCGAGCCGCTGTAACTGGCGCTCGTCTCCATCACCCAGAACGGCTTGCCGCGCTTGACGTTGCGCCATAAGTCGCAGTTGATCAAGTAGGCAGGCCAATTGATGCTGGACGCATATGTATCATAGGAGCCAAAATCAAGCTGCTGGAACAGCCGCTCAATGTCCACATGGAAGGCGATGCTGCTGTTGTGAGTAATCGGCAGCGCCGAGTAGCGCCGGATGACAGCGATCTGCTCCTCGGCAAATTCCGCAAGCTTCTCCATCGAGAACAGCCGATACATCGTTTGCAGCGAGGCATGATGCAGAAACGGCGTTGCGCCCGGCTGTGGAATTTGATCAAAGCGATTATAATATTCGCTCCATATATGAGTGCCCCAAGCTTCATTTAACTGCTCGATTGTTTCATACCGCTGCTCCAGCCAACCATGCCACTGCTCCAAGCATGCTGCGCACATGCATTCCGCTACATGCGCCTTGAACTCATTATCGAGCTGCCAGCCAATCAACCCCGGCAGTCCACCAAGCTCTTGAGCGAGCCGTTCTATAATGATCGCTGATCGCCCGCGAAAATAGGGGTTGTTCGTGCACGTATGCTGCCGCGACCCATGTCCCAGCGTCTCGCCCTTCTCATTGACGAACAGCCGCTCCGGATGCCCATGCGACAGCCAAATCGGTGGTGTCGCCGTCGGTGTGCACAGGATCGTCTCGATTTCATTTTCGTGCAGCGTCTGAATGATTTCAGCCAAAAAACGGATATCAATCCGATTTTCCTCTGGCTCCAGCCTCGACCAAATAAATTCGCCCATTCGCACGACATTAATGCCGGCTTGCTTCATTAACGCAATATCCTCCGCAAGCACGTCAGCATCCCAAAGCTCAGGATACAGTGCCGCCCCATGATACAGCTTCCCTTCGAGTGGTCCCTTCACCCTAAACTCACGCCTTTCCGTTAAGCTTTACTTTGTACTTTAATAGGCGCTGTGTTGGGCTGGCAATCGGACTTTTTAACAGGGCCATTTTTGGGGCTTGAAACCTTTTGCACAGCTTTGGACTTTCTTGGTGGAACGGCCAAAAACCCCGCAGCAGCGCGGTTCAAGAATGTCTAATTGCGGGAAAACGCGAGCTGCCCTCATACTAAAGCTACACCGCAAACGATTTAGGCCAAGTGAGACAAGTGGGGCAAACGCGGTAGCTTAAAAGTAAACGAACGAAAGCTGGAGGTGAGCGAGGATGAAACAAATGGCGGCTATGCCGGAAGCTAGCAAGCAGCCGTCCCGGGACTATCGTCCAAGCGTGCTGGGGCGGCTGAGGAAAGACAAATGGCTGTACATATTGCTGCTGCCAGGCTTGCTTTATTTTATCGTATTTAAATATGTGCCCATGTGGGGCGTGCTGCTGGCATTCAAAAATTTCCAACCGTTTACCGGATTTTTGAAAAGCGAGTGGGTGGGACTGGAGCATTTTCAGCTGTTTTTTGCCAATCCCGAGTTTTTCATGCTGCTGCGCAATACGCTGCTGCTTTCCTTATACAATTTAGTGTTTTTCTTCCCGGCACCGATTGTGCTGGCGATATTGATGAATGAAGTACGCTTCGCGCTCTTCAAACGCACCGTGCAGACGATGATTTATGTACCGCATTTCATCTCCATGGTCATTGTGGCGAGTATGACGTATGTGTTTCTGACGACGGCCGGAGGCCCGGTCAACGAAATGCTGGAGCAGTATACCGGGCGCAAAATCGAATTTCTCGCCACGCCCGAATGGTTCAAGCCGCTAATCATTATGCAAACCATCTGGAAGGAATGCGGCTGGGGGACGATAATTTTTCTCGCAGCGCTTGCAGGCGTAGATATGGAGCAATACGAGGCCGCTACGATGGATGGCGCGAATCGCTGGAAGCAAATTTGGCATATTACGCTGCCGGCAGTGCGCAGCACGATAGTGATTTTGCTTATTTTACGAATGGGCAACATTCTCGAAAATGGCTTCGAACAAATTTATCTCATGCTGAACCCGCTCAATAGGCAGGCGGCAGAAGTGTTCGATACGTATGTGTACATGATGGGAATCACTCAAGGCGCATTCAGCTACAGTACCGCAGTTGGTCTGTTCAAATCGCTCATCGGCGTCGTGCTTGTCGTCGGGGCGAACTATTTGGCGAAGCGCTTCGGACAGTCGGGGCTGTATTAGACAGTATGGAAGAAGGGGGCCTTGAAAAATGGCTAAGCATTACAATACGGTATCCAGCCGAGTGTTTGATACCGCGAATTATATCGTGCTCAGCGTCTGTGCACTGGCGGCGGTGCTGCCATTTATTTTCGTCATATCGGGCTCGTTCGCAACCGATGCGGAGCTGACCCAGCGTACGGTGTTTCTCATACCGAGGACGTTTTCGCTGGCGGCATATGAATTTATTTTTTCAACGAATACGATTATGAAAAGCATTGGCGTTTCCCTGTTTATCGCTTCATTCGGGACGCTGGTCAACTTGTTTTTCACGGTTACGATGGCTTATCCGCTGGCAAGACGCAATTTGATGGGCCGCAATGTCGTGCTGAATCTCGTCATTTTCTCGATGCTGTTCAGCGGCGGCATGATTCCAACATATTTGGTCATTCGCGAGCTAGGGATGCTCGACTCCTACTGGGCGCTCATTATACCGGGGGCGATTAGCGCCTTCAACCTGATCATTATTAAAAACTTTTTCCAGGAGCTGCCGCCGGGGCTGGAGGAAGCGGCGCGCATTGACGGCTGTACGGAGCTGGGGCTGCTGTGGCGCATCGTTTTGCCGTTGTCGAAGCCGGTCCTTGCAACCTTTGCCCTGTTTTATGCAGTGGGCCATTGGAATGATTTTTTCACGGCGCTGCTGTATATTAATGATCCGCAAAAATGGCCGCTTCAAGTGCTGCTGCGCCAAATTGTCCTGCTGTCTCAGGCAGCGGCAGGCGACATCAATGCGATGGACCCGTCCTTCGTCAAGCCGCCCGACCAATCGATCAAGATGGCGGTAATCGTCGTCGGCACTGTGCCGATCCTGCTCGTCTATCCGTTTTTGCAAAAGCATTTTGCCAAGGGCGTGCTCATTGGCTCAATTAAGGGCTAATCGCGAATACACGGCTTAGGGAAGTATCCATGAGGCAACACAAACAAGCCGATTTAGCGAGCAAGCAGCTGGCGGTTTGGTATTTTACCATATATGATAAATGATTAAGGGAGGCGTCAGCAATGAGAAAGAAAGAAGGAAAGAGAAAGCGTTTGCTGCCTATGCTGCTCGTTGGGACAATGGCGGGAGCGGTAATTGCAGGCTGCTCGCAGCAAGGGGAGAATGCGGAAGGTAGCGCAGGAGGTGCGTCTGCTGCACCAGCTGGTACAGCAGGGGAAAGCCCAGCAGCAGAGAAGGCGCTACAGCTCAATATCATGCTGCCGATTTTTAAGACGAATTTCCCGAAGGATGATAGTCCGGTAGCAGCAGAGATCGAGAAACGGACGAATACCGACATTCATTTTGAGTGGGTGCCGAACGCTTCTTATACGGATAAATTTAATATTACGCTCGCCTCGGGCAAGCTGCCGGATATTATGTATGTGCCGGATGTGAAGTCCCCTAGCTTCGTTAATGCTGCGAAATCCGGCGCGTTTTGGGAAATCGGGCCTTATTTGAAGGATTATAAAAATTTGAGCCAGGCGAACCCGGTCATTTTAAACAACTCCTCTGTTGATGGCAAAAACTACGGGCTGTACCGCGGCCGTCCGCTTGGTCGCAATGGGGTATTTTACCGCAAGGATTGGCTCGATGCTGTTGGCCTCCAAACGCCGCAAACGATTGATGATTTTTACAACATGCTGAAGGCGTTCAAGGAGAAGGACCCAGACAAAAACGGCAAGGATGATACGTACGGCATGGTTATGGTCAAGTGGACGGGCCAGTGGGCGAGCGGCTTCGATACGATCAAGCTGTGGTTTGGGTCACCGAACAAATGGGGCGAGCGGGACGGCAAGCTCATTGTTGATTATGAAACGCCTGAATATTTGGAAGCGCTTAAATTCATGAAAAAGCTGTACGATGAAAAGCTGATTAATCAGGATTTTGCCATTATGGATTCAGCAAAATGGAATGATCCGCTTGTTAATAATCAGGCTGGCGTCATTGTGGACGTCGTGGACGGCGCGGCGCGGGCTGATGATAAAATTCATGCTGCGCTTGCGGCAGCGGGCAAAGACCAGCCGGATGTGCATTATATGGATGTGTTTGGCGGAGTGAAAGGAACGGATGGGCAGGTACGCACCTTGCCAACTTCCGGTTTTGCTGGCTTGCTGGCCTTCCCGAAATCGTCCATTAAAACCGAGGAGGAGCTGAAGCAAATCCTCAAGTTTATGGATCAATTGAGCGAACCGGAAATGCAGACGCTGCTAGGCTACGGCATTGAGAACACGCATCATACGATAGTGGATGGCGCACTTGTGCCAAGCAAGGATCCAGCGCTGCTCGAATCCGAGGTCGAGGGATTGAATCAGATGCTCAGCTTTATTCCAGAGGATAAGTCGACGAAGGTGAAGCAGACGCCGCTGCGTATTAAGCAGTTGGAGGTGCAGAAGGAAAATGAGCAGCTTATCGTGATGAACCCGGCAGAGCCTTTTATTTCTGATGTTTATACGCTTAAGGGCGCCCAGCTGGACAATATTATGAATGATGCCCGGATTAAGTTTATCGTCGGCCAAATCGACGAGGCTGGTTTTAAAGACGCGATTCAGCTGTGGAAAACGAGTGGCGGCGATGATCTGAGCAAGGAAATGAACGAGCTGTTTGCAGCAAGTAAATAGCTGGCTGCTGGCCGATTGGGGCAGGGCGATAGGCAGAGGAACCGCGGATAGCAGCGGTCTTCTGTCTTTTCCTGTTCGGGTCGGTTCCAGTATATATGCTAAATAAATAAAATGAAGCGTGATTGGCAGGAAATTCAGCCTGCTTAGCGAATGCGTTTACAAAGGGGATTCGTTGGAAGCTCCTAATTTTCAGCTAGTGGGTGAGCTCATGATCAAAAGAATGAAAGCCAGGCTTATGCCGGGGGCGGGGATGACAGCGGGTCCGAAAGGAAGATTTTATCGCAAAAATCTTATTTTGCTGCTCGTCGTTTGCAGCATTCCGGGACTGATTACCGGGGCGCTCGTTTATTTTTTGGCTGGGGGCATACTGGAGGACCGCTTGCTGGAGCAGCATAATGAGCAAATTGAGCAGCGGGCGCAAAGCATTGACGAGCAGTTGACGAATTTGGAGCTGATGCTGTCGCATTGGGCATTCGATTCCAAGTTCGATTACACGCTTGGCAATCGGGACTATGTGCAGCAGTTCGAGAAGGCGCGTGACATTACGAAGACGCTGCTGGTCATGCAGGGCTCCAATACGATGAACAAGCAGGTCGGGCTGTATCTTGGCGGGGAGCAGCATGTGCTGTTCGGACCGGAATATGGCGTGCTGCAAGGAGATGGACAGGAGGCTGCCTATGAAGGCCTGCTTCAATCGGATAAAGTAGCTTATTGGACACAGGTTGCCTTTGACACGGACCGTCCGTCCTATAAGGAGCTGACACTTGTGCATTACGTTCCTGGAGGCAGCCTGCATCCGTTCGGAGCACTGCTTATTAGACTTGATAATGACAAGGTGAGCGAAATGCTGCGGACGATGACGCCAGGTGAAGGCGGAGAAACGTATTTGATGCAGGATAATGGAGAGCTGTATGCGTCAACGAGCGGGAATGACAGAAATTCTGAATTTGTAAGCGCTTTAAATGAGGCGGTTGCAGCTGAAGTTTCGCATAAAGGCTCCTTTTTGTTCCGGTTCAGCGAGAGCGGCATGACGTATGCGGTTTCCTATGGCAAGCTGTCCCGGATTGCAGACAACTGGACTTATGTATCTGCTTCGCCGATTACGGGCATTACCGAGCCGGTGATCGTCGTATCGAAAAGCATTGTTGCGGCCAGCCTTGGCGCCTTGCTGCTTGCTGCTATTCTGGCGTGGCTTGCCTCGCGCAGCATATATTCCCCGGTCAATCGCTTGATGACGGTGCTGCGGGAGCGAAGCGCGCCAGCAGGCAAGCCGGAATGCGAATTTACATGGATCGAGCGGCAGTGGCAGCATTTGCACCGGGAAAGCGAGGAGCTGCATGCGAAGCTTTCGGAGCAGCTGCCTCATGTGAAGGAGAGCTTTCTGCACCAGCTGCTGCAAGGCTATTTGGCGGATTACTCCGAAGGGGAGCTGCTTCGCCGAATGGAGCGTTACAAATGGCGGGTGGAGCCTGGCACGCATTATATGGTGCTTTATATGAAGCTGACTGGAATTGCTAATTTGGAGGGCAAATTCAAATATGGCGATGAGGGGCTGGCGACGTTTGCGGCGGTCAATATGATGGAGGAGCTGGCGGCAAAATATTTTGAGCAGAGCAACACGATTAACTTTCATAATTTAGCAGCTGGCTTGCTTATTATTGTGCCGGAAGGGCGCTCATATCGCGAGGAGCTGCATACATTCAGTGAAGCAGCGATGCAGGCGTTCAACCAAATTCTTAATATGCGGGCGACGATCGCGATCAGCCCGGATACAGCGAGCATAACAGAGATTCCGCATCTGTTCGAGGAGACGAAGCATGCGGTCAGCTTCCGGCGCTACGATCAGGAAAATCAAATTATTGATATGGAGCAGCTGGAGGAGCAGGGCAGCGCAGCGTCGGAGCCAGCCTATCCATTTACGCTGGAGCGTGAGTTTATACAGGCGCTCCGTACGGGGCGTGAAGCTGAGGCATATGAGCTGCTCGAGCAGTTTCTGCAGGCATTGTCCAGCGAAGAGGCGAAGGAAATGGATGTGCAGCAGGGCATGCTGCATTTGCTCGGTTCCGTCCAGCATGCCATTATGGTGTCGGGCATCTCCCCGAACCGCTTGTTCAAGGGAGCAAACCGTTATGAGCAGCTGTCGCAAATCCGCGAGCCGGAGCTGCTGCTGGATTGGTTCCGCGGCATGATTGCCGCTCCGTTTCTTAGGGAGCTGGGCGAGCGGACGAATGCTGGGGTGAAGCGGCAGATCGAGCATGCGATGCTGTATTTGCAGCAGCATTATATGAGCGATATTTCTCTCGACAGCTGTGCGGAGCATATCGGCATGAACCCTTTTTTCCTAAGCAAGTCGTTTAAGCAGGTGACCGGGAAAAATTTTATCGACTATTTGACCGGGCTGCGGATGGATAAAGCGAAGGAGCTGCTGCGCGAATCGGTGCTGAAAATCAATGACGTTGCCGAGCAGGTCGGCTATCAGCACAGCTATTTCAACCGTATTTTCAAAAAGCTGGAGGGCATGACGCCAAGCCGCTACCGCGAGCTGAGTCAGGCGGAGTAGCCAAGCAGAGGTAGGAGGCAGACTAGGTAGAGGCCGCAATGCTGGAACTGGCATTAGTCTCTGCCTGCAGCTATAGCAATAAAGTTCAAGCCTTTGCAAGAAAGTGCAAGCTTTGAAAAGGGCCGCTGTCGGTATTTGATTGGGGCAGCTAAGTGGCATATATGGCATAATGCTCACGGAGCAAAAAAGTATCATTGCCCGCAAACGACCATCCTTCTAGTATAGAAAGCAGCTTAGAGGAAAGAGGTGCTGGCAATGAGTGTCAAGCTAAAATGGCTCGGTAAACAGGCGGCTGCGCCTGTCGGTTTAACATGGGGTGTTCCTTGGAAGGAAGGCGAACTGCTTCGCGGCGATTCGCTTGTTCTGCATAGCGAGGTTGCAGGCATGGAAAATGTGGCAAGCGCTTCCGCGCTGCCAATGCAAAGCTGGCCTACCGCTTTTTGGCCGGATGGCAGCATCAAATGGTCCGCCCATGCGGCGGTCGGCTCCAGCGATTCTGGCAGCTTTCAGCTGGGATTGGCAAAGCAGGCAGCGGCACCGGTGCAGGAGCTTGATGCGGCAGCGGAAGGTGAGCAGCCGATCCTAAAAGTAGTGACAACCGATGAGTCGATCATCGTAGATACAGGAGTTATCGTTTGTACGTTCCCGCGAAGCGGCAGGGGCGTAATCCGCAGCATTAAGCGCGGGGAGCAGGAGCTGTGCAGCGGTGGCGATTTGGTGTGCTTGAAGGAAAGCCGCAATCAGCTGCATGGCGCTTTGACGCTGCGGGAGGAGCCGTTTCACGGCTTTGTTCATACGGCGGTTGTCGAGCAGGACGGACCGGTCAGGTCGGTTATTAAACTGACGGGCAAGCATCGCGCGAGCTACAATTTGAGCCAAAGTGCTGACCCGAATAAGCCCAATCAGCAAAACGTAGTCAGGGTCAGCCCAAGCCGCGAATGGATACCGTTCACGCTGCGCTTTTATTTGTATGCAGGGCTGGACGCGATTCGCCTCGTTCATACGTTTTTTTATGACGGCAATCCACATGCGGATTACATAAAAGGGCTGGGACTGTCGCTCGCTGTACCGATGCGCGGTCCGCTTTACAATCGGCATGTCCGGCTGGCGGGCAATGACGGCGGTTTTTTGCGGGAATCGCCGAAGTCGCTGCATACACGGCGGACGAAAGGGAAGTACCGCGAGCTGTTTGAACGGCAGGCGGCGGGAGAAGCAGTTGCTTTTGATGCGGAAGAGGATGCTTATTTTCTCGGACTGCTGGAAAATTCGGCGGTCTGGGATGATTTCAAGCTGGTGCAGCATTCAGCGGATCACTATGTGGTGACGAAGCGCACGAAGGCGCAGTGCTGCTGGTTGAAAGCGGGAGAGGGAAGCCGTGCGGAAGGGCTTGCCTACATCGGAAGCGAGGGCGGCGGCCTAGCTGCAGGTATGCGGAATTTTTGGAAAAAGCATCCGGCCTCGCTGGAGCTTCGCCATACGGCTACGTCATCGGCCGAGCTGAATGTATGGTTCTGGTCGCCTGATGCGCCGGCGATGGATTTGCGGCATTATGACACACAAACGTACGTGGAGTCGGCTTATGAGGGCTCAGAGGAGCTTCGAGCTACGCCATACGGCATTGCCAATACGAATGAGCTGACGCTTTGGTGCACGGCGGCTACGCCGGATGAAGAGGGACTGGCGCATAGGCTGGCAGAAAATCAGTCGCCTGCCCAGCTTGTGTGCGAGCCGGAGTATTTGCACGAGGCACGCGCCTTCGGCATTTGGAGCCTGCCGGATCGCAGCACCGCTGCAAAGGAACAGCTGGAGGAGCGGCTGGACGGCATTATTGCTTTTTATCAGGCTGAGGTGGAGCAGCGCCGTTGGTACGGCTTTTGGGATTTTGGCGATTTTATGCACAGCTATGATCCGGTCCGTCATGTGTGGAACTACGATCTTGGCGGCTGTGCATGGCAAAATTCAGAGCTGGTGCCGAATATGTGGCTGTGGCTCATGTTCATGCGCAGCGGGCGAGAGGATATTTTTCGTTTGGCTGAGGCGATGACGCGGCATACGAGTGAGGTGGATGTATACCATTTTGGCGAATATGCCGGGCTTGGCTCGCGGCATAACGTGGTCCATTGGGGCTGCGGCTGCAAGGAGGCGCGCATTGCGATGGCGGGGCTGCACCGCTATTACTATTATTTGACCGCCGATGAGCGCATTGGCGATATGCTTGATGAGGTGAAGGACGCCGATTACAGCACGGTGGTGCTGGACCCGATGCGCGCTTATTTTCCGAAGGACGAGCATAGGACTCATATTCGCGTCGGGCCGGATTGGGCCGCGTTCAGCTCAAACTGGATGACGCGCTGGGAGCGCTTCGAGGATACGGCATACCGGGATAAAATAGTAACCGGCATAAACAGCATCAAGCAGGCGAAATACCGGCTCATCTCCGGGCCGACGTATGGCTATGACCCTGCGACTAATGTGCTTACGCCGTTTGGCGAAGACAACTATGGCCGCCATTTGGCCATATGCATGGGTGCGCCGCAGGTGTGGTTTGAGCTGGCGATGATGCTGAAGGACCCGGAATGGGAAGATATGATGGGCGAGTTAGGCGTTTATTACAACTGGACGCAGGAGCAAAAGGATGAGCTGACGGGCGGAGAAATAAGCGACAGCCGCTTTGAGCATCCGGTTCTTAGCATTGCCATTACCGCCTATGGCGCTTTCCGCCGCCAAGATGCCGCAACTGCGGCGTTTGCCTGGCAGACGCTGCTGGGCAATGCTTTTGCCCGCACGGATTTGCTGGGAGAGGCCGTTCTTGTCCAAAACATCCGCAGCATGAAGGAAATCGACTGGATTAATACGAATGAGGCGGCCCAGTGGTCGCTGAATACGATCATTAGCCTGGAGCTGATTCCAGAGGCGCTGCCTGCTATGGAGAAGGAGCTGAGCGAACGATGATTCCAGCGAGCTGGAAGCTGATCTATGACAATCCGCTGCGCACCGCGGAGGATATAAACGGTTTCCGCGCGGAGGGGGATGCGCAACTTTCCTTTCCGCAGCAGCGGCTGCGTCTAGCCAGTGCCCGGGATGAGGCAGAAGGCCAGCAGGCAAACTTTGTATTGTGGTGCCCGCATCATTTTCCAGCTGATGTGGCCATCGCTTGGGATTTTCGCCCGATAGCGGAGCCGGGGCTGGCGATTTTGTTTTTTGCGGCGGAGGGGCGCCGCGGGGAGGATTTGTTCGATTGTGCGCTTGCTGCGCGAAACGGCCCCTATGAGCAATATCATCACGGCGATATAAATGCGCTGCACTTGGCTTATTTTCGCAGACGCTGGCCGGAGGAACGGCAGTTCCATACTTGCAATTTGCGCAAAAGCTACGGTTTTCATCTCGTGGCGCAAGGCGCCGATCCGCTGCCGGGGACGGCTGATTGCGCTGAAAGCTATCGCATGCTGCTTGTGAAGCGGGGCGGCAGCATTTATTTTTCCATTAATGAGCTGCCTATTCTGGAATGGAAGGATGACGGCGAGGCTTATGGCCCGCTGCTCGGGGCTGGAAAAATCGGATTTCGGCAAATGGCGCCGCTCGTTGCGGAATACGCCAATTTAAAAGTATATGGGGAGGAATAACGATGACGTCTATCCTGCTTTGTTTTCCACAGGGCAAGCATAAAGCATTGACAATGAGCTATGACGATGGCGTGAACGCTGATAAGCGCCTCGTAAATATTTTTAACCAGCATGGTATTAAAGGCACGTTCCATATTAATGGCGGGCTGTTCGGCACGGGGCGCAGGCTGATGGAGCAGGAGGCAGTGAAGCTTTACGACGGCCACGAGGTTTCCGCTCATACGCTAACCCATCCGACGATTGCCCGGTGCCCGGCTGAGCAGATTGTGCATGAGGTGATGGAGGATCGCAAACGGCTGGAGCAATTGTTCGGGTATGCCGTTAGAGGGATGTCTTATCCGAATGGTTCGTTCAGTCCAGCGATTAAGACGATGCTGCCCTCACTCGGCATTGAATATGCGCGGGTTGTACAGACGACAGGAGGCTTTGGCCTGCCAGACGATTGGCATGAATGGAAGGCGACCTGCCACCATAATGATCGTATGATGGAACATGCGGAGACGTTTGCGGAACTGCACAAAACGCAATATTTGTATCTCATGTACGTATGGGGTCACAGCTACGAGTTTGATGACCAAGGCAATTGGGAGCTGATGGAGCAGTTTTGCGAATATATCGGGGGCCGGGAAGATATTTGGTATGCAACGAATAAGGAGATTGTCGATTATATAAAAGCGTATGAGCGTCTGCAATTTTCAGCTGGTTTAACGTTTGTGGAAAATCCGAATGCGCAAAGCATCTGGCTTAGCGTCGACGGTGTAAAGCTCGAGGTTGCAGGCGGCAGCCGCGTATCCCTTATAGGAAGCAAGGAGGAATAACGATGATGTCAGAAACGGAATCGGTATATGCGCTCGGAAGCATCGACATTTCAGAGGCAGGGCCGCGGTGCAAAATGCTGATCGGCGATTTGGATGGGGATGGCCGTATGGAGCTGCTGCTCGTGCAGCCGGATAATCGGCAGGATGTTCGCTATATTCCCCATCAGGTGCAGTGCCTGACCGCCTATGATTTGCAGGGCAAGCTGCTCTGGCAGCATGGCAAACCAGATCCAGAGGCAGGCAAACAAGGCTCGGATTATCCCGCGCAAATTTATGATTTGGATGGGGATGGCAGGCTGGAGGTGCTATGCATTATGCAGGACCGATTTTTGCTGCTCGATGGCGCGACTGGGACGGTTAAGGAAAGCTATGAACTGCCTGATCCACATGCCCATGACTGCATCATCATTGCGAACTTATCAGGCGGCGAGCACGCCTCCGACATTATTTTGAAAGACCGCTATCATAAGCTGTGGGCGCTTAATCGGCATTTTGAGCTGTTGTGGACGCATGAGGGCAACCCGGGGCATTATCCATGGGTGTACGATTTGGACGGTGACGGCAAGGATGAGGTAATGGCAGGCTATGATTTGCTGGATGCGGCGGGCAAGCTTCGCTGGAGCTGCACGGATCTGGATGACCATGCCGACTGCATCTGGGTTGGCGATGTGAATGGCGACGGTGAGCCGGAGCTCGTCATTGGAGGCAGCGTTACGGTTATGTATAGCCGCAGTGGCGAGGAGCTATGGCGTTATGAAGGCTCCATTGAATCGCAGCATATCGCACTGGGACGTTTTCGCAGCGATTCGCCAGGTCTGCAAGTGGCCGGTCTCGACCGGCTCGTGCGCGAGGATGATGGCAAGGGGCTTAAAGGGAAAGACGCGCTGTTCTTGCTTGATGCCAAAGGACAAGAGCTGTGGAAGGAGGATCGCAGTACGGATGGCTGGCTGACGATCATTGAGACAGTGAGCGGCTGGCGCGAGCAAGCGCCGGACTACATTCTTGGCTACCGCCGTGGGGGCGGCGTATTTCCTGCCCTATATGACGGTTATGGAGCTGTCGTTGCAGAGTTTCCTATGGAAGGCTACGCGGTTCACGCGGATTTGCTAGGAAGCGGGACGGAGCAGGTTATTATTTATAACGATGCGCTGGCGACGATCTATGCAAGCAAGCCGAAGGAGCTTGAGCCGGCACCGAGACAAGGAGGAGCGCTTGCACAGCCTAAACGGCTGTACAGCTCGACGCTGTATCCCGGAGGAGAGGCTGCTATTCAATCATAACCAGTATCCATTTTTATTGGTTATCTAGCACCGCATAGTGCTGTGCTAGATAACCAATATTTTCGTAAAGGTTGTCCATTCTTTAATCCTTTAATCCTTTTCCATTCAAAATGTGCTGCATATATTTTTCAACCCGTGACTGCCGTGTTTTGGATTGCTTGGGTTCAGAAAAATAAAAAAGGTACGCTCTTTGCCGTCCGGGCGACAAGGCTTCAAAAGCCGTCTTCAAAGCAGGGTTATCATCGAGTTTATTTTGAAGTTCTTCAGGAATGGTGTATTCTGTATGCTTTTTAAACGCCACGTCCAGACCGGATTTTTCAACCTCAATAGCTTCATAAATATAGGCTTTCAAAATGGTTTCCATTTCAATGATTTGTTGAGCATTGGTGAACCGAATTTGGCGAGCCGCCTGTACATTTTCTGTCTGTTGAATGAGTATGCCATGGGTATCCTGCAGCAAGGCTCCTTTGTGAAACAGAAGCGCACAATATTCTTTAAAACCATGTATTAAAACGATGTTTTTATTATTAAGCGTGTAACAAGGATGCATCCACTTATAATCCTCGGTAAGCTCACAGTCAAGAACGATCGTTCGCAGCTTCTCGTATTCTTCCTTCCACTTTTTAGCTTTGCTTAAAAATGCATCAACCTTGGGATCCAGTTTGCTTTCTGTCATCAAGTAACACCCTTTTCATTGCTTATTTCGTAAATACATCACATAGGCTCAACTGTAATGATTTTTTATGGATTGTACAGTTTGTTTAGTTTGCACATAAAAAGACACAGTATCAAAAATTAACTTTTCGATACTGCGCCGTTATTCATTGCCGTTATTGCCGTTATGATCAGCAGGATAGCTCCTAAAGCGATTGCTTCATGGCCGCGGAGGCGGGGGCGATCGTTACGCGGTTTTTGCCGCTTTTTTTGGACGTATACATCGCTTCATCGGCGGCTTTCACCAGCTCCTGAATTTCTGCGTGCTTCTTCGCGATGCATACGCCGACGCTGATCGTGACAATCGTCTCCAGCTCTACGCGCTTGCGGATCGATTCAGCGACCCGCTCCGGCTTCACTTTGTCGAGAGTAATGCAGGCGAGCAGCTCCTCACCGCCATATCTTCCGGCCGTTCCAATTTCCGCCGATTCCTCTTTCAAAATTTCCGAAACCTGCTTCAGCACCATATCGGCCTTATGATGGCCCTGCGTATCATTAAGCTGCTTGAAGTTGTCAATGTCGCAGAAAATAACGGCCACGCCTTTGCCGCGCTTCATTAGCTGGGCCGCCTTCATATTGAAAGTACGGCGATTATACAGCCCCGTCAAACCATCGGTAATGGACGATTGATAGGTTGCAATAAGACGCTCAATCACCCAATCAAACAATAGCAGAAACAGCTGGACAAAATAGACGACCGACAGCAAGTAGGTGAAAATCTGCATCCCTGGCATCGTGCCGTGAAATGCGTAGGCATCCGCCAAATGAGCGAGCTCGTAGACGAAATAGGTGACGAGGCTGGCAAAATATTTCGTGTTCATATCGATACCCTTCGTATCGAGCAAAATCAGAAAGGTGACGATCAAGGCATAAAAATCAAGCCCAATAAAGTTGCCTGCTCTGCCTGCACCAGTCTCTGTACCAGCGAAGGACATATACGTTATATGCAGCCCGGCGATTACAAAAGTCAGCACGAGCATCACGACAAAAGGCGTTACTTTCAAGCGGGTTCCCCGATGAGTATATAATTTCATGAAAACAAGGTTTATAATGATAAAAGAAACGATTTGCAAGGTTGTCGCTAGCAGATGAATCCACGGCGGAATAGCGGTGCCAGCATAAGCAAGCATGGCCAGCAGCGCCTGCTGAATCATAAAGAAGGGCAGCGTTGCATTGAGCAGTCCATACGTTCGATTGTTCTTGTAGCTGGCGCTAAGGCGCACAGACATGAATAACATAAGAATAAGGATGAGAATAACGCATGAAGATGCGAGCAGTTGACCGTTCGGTCCTGCTAACCAAGAAAGGATTGTCATTGTAAGACCACCATATGCTCAAAATATAAAAAATAAAAAACAATTGCGCTTGACAACATTCGTCTTCTTTACAGAAACATATGTTCTACTATATCATGTTTGATGGCAGATGAACAACGCCAATATAAGTAGTATCGGCATAATTGCCCAAAATGTGTAATCCGTTGTATTCAACCAAATACGGGTAATAGAGGCTTTGAGCGCAAATTTGGAGGAGATTTAAGTTATGAACATCTTACAGGCTTTATTTTTCCCGCCGGAGCAGCCGGGTGGCGTTTCTTCCATGATTCCCTATATTCAGGACCGCTTTCAGCAGATGGGATGGGAGATGGAGCTATTCTCAATTCCGAAGCGAGTAAGAGGAAAAGGGCAGGAGGAAGTGGTATTCGAAACATTCGATTACCATGCTTTTGAGGGAGATCCGCTTGTCGATAAATATATTCAAACGTACCGCGATTACGTCTGGTGGACGAAGCTTAGGCTGAAGAAGACCTATGATATTATTCACGCGCATCATCCGATTGCGGCGCTGGTTATGAAGCAGCTGTACCCAGACACGCCCGTCATGATGACGATTCACTCCAGCTATGAGCGCGAGCTGATTTTGAATGGCAAAATTGAAGAAAATAGCAAGGTGCATCAATTTTTGACCGCTATTTATGGCGAGCTGGAAGCGCGTGTTGACAAGCTGCTGACGGTGTCGGAATCATTCCGCACCTATATTTCTCCTTATATAAAAGATGCAGCGGCAATTAAGGTTATTCCAAACGGATTTGATGAGAAGCGCTTTAAGCCGATTGCCCATGAGAATGAAGTTCCCCAGCTCATTACCGTATGCCGCCTTGTGCCGGCCAAAGGCATTGACATTCTTCTTCATGGCTGTGCGGAGCTCAAGCGCAGAGGACATCCATTCGTGCTGCATATTATCGGAGATGGGCCAATCCGTCCGGAGCTGGAGCAGCTCGCGGTCGAGCTGGATTTATATGACGATATTATTTTTTACGGTTATATGCTGCATCCCGAGGAATTTATGCCGTTTTTTGATATTTTCGTACTGCCTTCGCGGGCGGAGGCGTTCGGTTCCGTATTTGCCGAGGCAGCGCTTTGCTGGCTTGCCCTTGTGGGAACGAATGTAGGGGGCATTTCGGAGCAAATTGACGATGGGGTCAATGGGCTGCTTGTACCGCCAGAGGACCCGATTGCACTTGCTGAGGCGCTGGAGAAGCTGGTCACGGATTCCTCGTATCGTTACAATTTGGCCCGTTCAGGCTGGGATAAAGCAAAGCAGGTTTATTCGCTGACGCGGGTTATTGCGCAGTTGAAAAAAGTATACGTCAATACGCTGCGTCAAGCGGAATGATCTAACGCTGCACTATCGAATGGGGCTGGAGCAGAAGGCGAAGGGCAGAAGCTGTCTTAAGCCTCGCTCCGGCCCATTCGCTTGCGGATAATTAAATAAAGCCAGCCGAGACTGATCAGCCCGAATATCGGGTAAAGAGTGGATAGAAGCGGCCCAAATCCGATCTGGCTTGCCATATAGCAGAACAGCAGAATAATCGTTGTGATGATCGAACGTGACCATTTTAGCCGCTCCTGCAGCTGGAGGGTAAGGCCGTAAATGTCGGCGATCAGGGTGGTGAAAATTTCGGCGAAAATCAAAAATACATAAATAAATTGCACGCCTTGCCCAAGCTGCTTGGCGATGCCTCCCATTGGAATGGCATATTGCTGTATGCCAGGCATATGTACGGACAGGGCAATATGGCCGGCAAGCAGCATGAAGCCAATGCCGATACCGCCGAGCCAAGAGCCGATGATGATCACTTTACGGTCCCGGATTTCGGCTCCGAGCGGGACAAGCACCGCCTGCGACATGGACAGGTTGAAGGCAGCATACAGGAAAGGCGCAGCCCAAGCTGCCCATATGGAATGATCGCTGGCAAGCGAGATAAAGCGCCCGGCGCCTGGCGTGTTGAATGTATCGATAATAATGAGGACGGTAAACAGCAGCATGACGGGAACGACGATGGCATTGACCATCAAAATCGATTTCATCCCTTTGCGCAGCAGGAAATAACAGCCGACAATCGTAATGAGCAGGCCGGTTTGATAGGAAATATTCCAGTTTTCATAAAAAATCGTTCCGGCTCCCGCAAGCATAACGGCGGTGACACCGAGCAAAATAACGAACATAAAGTGGCTGATCCAACGGCCATATTGTTCGCCAAAGAGCGCCTTATTCAGATCTTCATATGATTTGGCGCGAATATCGCTGGCAATCAGCATCATTTTGGTGCCAAGCCAGATGAAGAGGACGGTTGCTAAAGCGATCGTAAACGTTCCCCAATAGCCGAAACGGGTGAAAAATTGTAATATTTCCTGCCCTGTCGCAAACCCGGCTCCAACAACAGTACCCATATAGGTAGATGCTATTTGCAGCACCTTACCTGTTCGTTTCATTATCATGATTTGCCCTTCCCCCGTTTCCGAACTCTTCTGCACATGCTTTATAGAAGGTATGTCCAAAACGGGACGGGCATGACTGCAAGTTCATCTGAGCGAAGGCAGGTTGGCACACAGGCGATGACTATGATTATTTCCATTATCGTATTTATTATCACATTGACACTTATACTGGTGAAGCCAAAAAGCATGAATGAGGCTTTAATTGCGCTTGCCGGAGCCATTATTTTATTTGTTTTACAGCTGTTAAAGCTGGAGGATGTTGTATACATCTGGGGATTTGTGTGGAATGCGACGTTTTCTTTGATTGGCATTATGATTTTTACGTCTCTGCTGGATCAAAATGGCTTTTTCCGCTGGGCGGCGCTGCATATTGTACATCGGTTTTTCCATCGGCCGCTGCTGCTGTTTACGATGTTGTCGCTGCTCGCTGCGGTGATTACGATTTTCTTCAACAACGATGGAACGATTTTGATAATGGTGCCTATTGTGCTCGAAGTAACAGCGCTGCTCAAGCTGTCCCGCAAGGGAAGGCTCGCCTACTTGCTTGGAATCGGGTTGATGGCGGACACGGCCAGCGCTCCCCTGATGATGAGCAACTTGACGAATATTTTGACGGCTGATTTTTTTCATATTCCTTTTGATCTCTACGCCTCGAAAATGCTGCTGCCGGGACTTGCGGCCATTGGCGCGACCATTGCCGTATCGCTGGCTTTTTTCGGACGGATGATCAAAAATGAGGAGAGCAGGGGCGAGATGCCAAAGGTATTTCCGCAGCCTGCGACCGTGCTAGGCAATATCACGCTGTTTCGGCTTTCTTGGGTCATTATCGTCATGATGATGGTCGGCTATTTGATGTCGGAGCACTTCGGCGTTCCCGCCTGCGCTATTGCGCTTGGCTGTGCTGGCATCCAATGGGCCGCTTCGGCTGTTTATAAACAGGTGAATGCCAAACAGACGGTACTGCGCGCACCGTGGCTCATCATCGTATTTGCGCTGGCGATGAATTTGGTTGTGTACAGTTTGCATGTGCATGGGGCTGTAGCGTGGTTTCCGGATTTTATTTCGGCGGTTTCCGGCGGTACGCCAATGGCCGGCATATTTGGGTCAGGACTGCTGTTTGCCCTGCTGGCGGCGGCTATTAATAATCTGCCAGCGGTTCTCATATCATCGCTTGCGATCACCCAAGTGAACGGGCCTGATTACTTACCTTACGCCAGCCTGCTTGGAACGGCGATTGGGGCGAAACTTACGCCCATCGGCTCGCTTGCTACGCTGCTGTGGCTGCAGCTGGTGAGTCAGGGAGGCGTAAAGGTGTCCTGGCGGGAGTATACGAAATATGGATTGCTGTTTACGTTTCCGATTTTGCTCATTGCTTTACTAGTGCTGTGGCTGACCGGAGATTACTAAAATTAGCTGCGGGCGAGCAGCTTAATAGATACGATTTCGCTTAATTCGGGATCAAGATCCAGCTTGAGCAGCGTCTTGGTTCCCTCATACGCGATAATAAAGTCGCTCTGCGACGTCGGTTTGCCAAGCGCCTTAACGGCTGCTTTGGAATGGTCGCCAATTTTAATGCCGCTCAGTCCGGTTTTTACTTTTTTATCATACACTTCAATGTATTGAATCGTGTTTTTGTCACTTAGGCCAATGGCGAAGCCGTCATATTCGTGGACTTCAATTTTAACCTGATTTTCCTCCTCCAGCGTATAGGAATCGAGGGCGGCGCCGAAAAGCTTCGTCATGGCCGCTTTGGAATCGCCGATCGCAAGGCCGAGCAAAGCCGGTTTGGCCGCATTCCATTTTCCTTCTTCCGTTGTCTTGGGTGGTGTCGATTTATTGCTCGATAAGCCGTTTGCTGCATTCACTTCGGTACTGGCATCTACATGATCCTCTACCGCCTGATTTTGCAGTGGGCTTTGCTTTTGCTCCAGAGCGTTTTCTAAATATGTTTTTTGCGGGCTGCCCGCTTGATTGAGCAGCTGCTCAGCCGTTAAGGGAGTACTTGCGCTTTGAGCCGCTTCGCTCGGCCGAGCCATGCTTTGGCAGCCAGCTGTTGCAATGGCAATGGCTACAACTGCCGCATATTTTGCAAGTCGATAAGGTGATTTCTTCATGTTCGTCACTTTGCAGCGCTCCTCGCTTGTCATCAATGGATGATGCTTTTATTCTACTATAAGGTAAAACGGATGATATTGGGAAAAAGTTTCTGTTAAGACCGAAAAAAATTGGTCAAACGACCCATTAATTCCTATGGGCGGAAACGAGAGGACAAGTTATGCGTTTCTTATTGCGCTGCTGGCTATACCTATGGTAAGTTATCCAAAAGGAATTTTTGGTGGGGGGAAGGACATACGATGGATATTTTAAAACAACGAATTTTGGAACAGGCTTCTGTACTGTCAACGGATGTGCTTAGGCTGGATTCTATTATCAACCACCAGGTCGATCCTGCATTAACGATGGAAATGGGCCATGAATTTGCAAATCGCTTCGCTGGAGAGCAAATTACGAAGGTCATCACTATAGAGTCTTCAGGCATCCCGTCTGCTTTTGCAGCTGCTTATGTGCTTGGTGTACCGCTTGTCTTTGCAAGACGCAAAAAGACTTTAATTGCTGATAATGACGCTTATTGTGAGCGTGTCCCTTCCTTTACGAAAGGAATGGTTACCGATATAATGGTATCCAAACAATATTTGACAAGCGACGACAAGGTGCTGTTTATTGATGATATTATTGCCAATGGCGATGCTGCTCGAGGACTTCTCAAAATTATTGAGCGCTCTGGCGCAAAGCTTATTGGCATGGGTGTTGTCGTGGAAAAATCGTTCCAGGCAGGCGCGCGCACGCTGCGGGAGCAAGGGGTACGTGTGGAATCACTCGTCAGCATCTCATCGCTTGAAGGCGGTCAAATTACATTTGAGTAAGATGTTCCAGAACAATTGCTCTTTCCCCGCAAGTGAAATTGGCTTATAATAAAACGTAAGTGATCGAGGGGAGGCAGAAATAATGGGAAATTGGTCAGCAGAATTCATGGATGTCAAATTATCCGATGCGAAAAATCATTTTGAGCGTGCATTAGATTGCAAACATACGGAATTTGATGATTTGTACCCTTATATGATTGAGCATCCGCAATTTTTCTGGTACAAAAGATATGTAGCATGGTCAGAGCTGCTTACGATCGTGAAGCTGTTTGAAGAGCTGGATCTGGAATGGCGCGAGCCGTTTAGCGAGCGTCAAGCCGAGTACATTGGCAAGCGTGTCATGTCCTCGCGCGTGCTCGACGAGTGGTATGAGACAAATGATTCCAAGGAACATGTTGGCTAAGGCATACGCAGATCAATAGCATATATCAGCCTCAATAAACGGTTCTACAGTTTATTGGGGTTTTTTTTCACCATATATGGGGAGTGCGGCTTAAGGGGAGGAGCGTTCGTGCATGGTTAGTGAGGAATTGCTGGATCAGTTCCGCATAAGCGGCGAGAAAGTGCGCGTTGTGCGCGATGGGCTGGAGATGAATGACGTCATTGGCATCGTCGTAGCTTGGGATGATGCTTCCGTCGTCATTCGCAGAGCTAACAGGCGGGTCGTCAAGCTGAGCAGAACGTATTTGTATGAGCCGGCATCTTCGGAGCGCGGCAGCATTTTGGAAGGGGAAGTATGACAGATGGAGCTTTTGAAGCAGAAGATTAGAGATGAGGGCATCGTGCTAGGGGAGCAGGTGCTTAAAGTAGATTCGTTTCTGAATCACCAGATTGATCCGAAATTGATGTTTGCCATTGGCGAGTATCTTGCAGCTTTGTTTGCTGAAGCGGGCGTGACGAAGGTTTTAACGATTGAATCATCAGGAATTGCGCCTGCCGTCATGGCAGCAATGAAGCTGGACGTTCCGCTGATTTTTGCCCGGAAACGCAAGTCATTGACGCTTAAAGATGATTTATATACGCATAAGGTATATTCCTTCACGAAGCAGGAGGAGAGCGAGGTTAGCGTAGCCCGCAAGTTTGTACAGGCGGACGATGTTTTTCTTGTCATCGATGATTTTCTGGCGAATGGAGAGGCCGCACTTGGCATGGCACGTATCGTTGAGCAAGCTGGAGCCAAAGTTGCGGGAATCGGCATCGTCATTGAGAAGTCCTTCCAGCCGGGCAGAGAACGCTTGATAGAGATGGGATATCGAGTGGAGTCGCTGGCAAGAATTGCTTCACTTTCGAACGGACAGGTTGCATTTGTCGAATAGAAAGCAGGGTGGTTATAGTGACTAGCAATCGGTTTGCAGTAGCGATACACATCATGAGTCTGCTGGATTTGGATAAGGATGAGCGTTTAACATCCGACAATATTGCTGGCAGCGTGAATACAAACCCGGTTGTCATACGCCGCATCATCGGTATGCTGGCGAAAGCGGGTCTTGTGCAGACGAGCCCGGGAGTGGCTGGAGCGAGCATTACCCGCCCGCTGGACGAAATATCGCTGCTCGATATTTATCGGGCTGTACAATCGCAGACGCAAGAGGAGCTATTCGCGATTCATGATAAGCCGAATCCGGATTGTCCAACTGGACGGAACATCCAGTCGTCGCTGGAAGAGGTTTTTGCTGAAGCGAAGCAGGCGATGGAAGACAAGCTTGCATCCATACGGCTGTCGCAAGTGACACAGAGCATCGCGAGTAAATTTTAAACAAACAAGAGCTGGGCCCATGGAGGCTCAGCTCTTGTTTGTGTTTCTTTTGCTCAAAGGAGCAAAATTATTCGGCTATTAACGCATGCCGCCAGTGCGGTTGCCGCCAGTACGGTTGCCGCCAGTACGGTTGCCGCCAGTACGGTTGCCGCCAGTACGGTTGCCGCCAGTACGGTTGCCGCCAGTGCGGTTGCCACCAGTACGGTTGCCACCAGTACGGTTGCCACCAGTGCGGTTGCCGCCAGTGCGGTTGCCGCCAGTACGGTTGCCGCCAGTGCGGTTGCCACCAGTACGGTTGCCGCCAGTGCGGTTGCCACCAGTAAGGTGTGAGTTTTCAATGTTAGACATGTGCATTTCCCCTTTCGACTTCATAAGATACTATATGAAGCAAATCTATCATTTGTAACGAGACAATTGATTGTTTTATAGATTAATAGGCTCTTCAAGGAATAGTGGGGAAGGCTGGGGCGAATAGACTGGAAAAATAAATGAACCGCCTGTATACTAATGAAAATCTATTTCATTATCCTTCAGGAGGTGCTCTGAGAAATGAGCGAAAATCCCATTCTAATTTCTTTCCCTGAATCATTTGAAACAGAGCGCTTGCTCATTCGGGCTCCACAGTGGGGGGACGGTATTTTTTGCAATGAAGCGATTGGGGAAAGTTTGGAGCAGTTAAGGCCGTGGATGCCATTTGCACAAACCATGCCTACCGTAGAGCAATCGGAAGCTTATGTGCGGAAAGCCCGGTTGAATTTTTTGGAGCGAACCGATTTGCCGCTGCATTTGTTCGATAAGCAGACGGGTGAATTCGTCGGCAGCAGCGGATTGCACCGGTTTGACTGGGATGTGCGGAGGTTTGAAATCGGCTATTGGCTTAGAACGTCGCGCTTCGGCCAAGGTTTGATGACGGAGGCTGTAAATGGAATTACCGACTTTGCGATTCAGGAGCTGAAGGCTAGCCGAATCGAAATTCACTGTAATGAGATGAACCGCGCCAGTGCGCGAGTAGCGGAGCGAGCGGGCTTTACGTTGGAGGGTATTTTGCGAAAGTCTGCCCGCGAACAGACAGGCGAGCTTGCAAATGCTTGTGTCTATGCGAAGGTCAAAGGGTATGAATTTTAAAGCTTTACAAGCGAGCCAGACATAAGAAAGACACCCGGCAGGGTGTCTCTTCCGCGCTAGTTGCTATTGTACCATTACAGAATAGTTTTGAATGTGTATTCTCCCGCTTCCAGTGAAAATTTCAGTTCCGAATTGAACGCCAGTAACATACTTTGAATTGCTCATCCAGTTTTTATAATAAACGACATGGTTGATGAAGTCCTTCAGGTTAAGGCTGCTGCTCGATGTGTTGCTTGTACGGACGAAGGAGTACACATTCCAGCCAGATGGATGTGTGCCTTTATACAGATTCCAAGTTGTACCTCCAACCGTAGCCGTCTCCACATAAGAACCCAGCGGCCACGCATTGGTTGAATTCAGCCAGACCATCAGCTCATCGGAAGGGGTAGATGTTCCAGTAACCGCATTAGTGGTGTGGAACCATACATCATAAGCCGCATTATAATTACCATTGGCGCTTAGCGTGTAATTAACCGAGGCATTAATGTTTTTAGCATCCCAAATTCGCGTTGGCAAGCCGCTTCCGGGAGTCATACTATTGGAGAATTGCCAGCCAGTTACGATACTAGGATACGCCTTCACATCATTAGGATTCGATGTTTTCCAGTCCCAAGACCAACCCATGTCAGAGTTGTTATTATAATAGATACTCTCCCACCAACCCGAGCCGGCGGTTCCACTGCCCCAAGTGTTGTTAAACACATAGTACTTATTATTACCCCAGAACAGTTGGGCATAAGGTGTTGACGATGATGCGGCATAAGCTACCGTGCCGATGAGCATGCTTATGATTAATGTCAAGAGAATAATTCCTTTTTTGCCCAAATTATTAAATCTAGCTTTCATTTATGATTACCTCCTTCAGGTTCAATCTGGCTGCCCTCTAACTATCCGCTAAGTCTCTATTTATCTTTGTGAACAAGAGAGCTTGGCATACCTCCTTTGCTATACAATGAGTACCCCCTACTGCGCAAGGTACTTAGAAGTGGAAAGTTGATATCAGTAACGGGTCAACTAGATTATATTCCCAAGTAAAACGATATCATATAACAAAAATATGTAATTTATAACAAATACTGAATGTTCATCGCCGCGCCAAATAGTTAACAGCTATACGATAGGACGATTGACCATACAACCTAATAAAAAACAATGGTTCAAAGTGATGTTAGCTTCAGATCCGTCGTAGACATGAAGAGCACTACGATTTAATGCAACGCTAGTGATTAGAAATATAATGCAAAATTGTACACAGATGTGATATAACTGAAATGAAAAAGAGGAGTGATATTATGGCGAGCTATGAATATACATCCAAAAAGGAATTGCTGGAAGTCATCCACTCCAATTATTTACTGCTGGACAAGGAGTTTGATGAAATCAGCAATGATCAAAAGGATGATAGAATACCGGACGTGGATAAAACGCCTGCTGAAATAATCGCTTACCAGTTAGGCTGGCTTGGTATTGTGATGGGCTGGGATATGGATGAGAAAGCAGGGCGCCAGGCCATTATGCCGACTCCAAATCATAAATGGAACCAGCTTGGTAGCTTGTACCAGTCCTTTTACGAGCGGTACGCTGCCCTTTCCCTGACGGAGCTTAGAGACTTATTTCGGAAGGAGGAGCAGCGCTGGCTGGAATGGATTGACGCATTAACCGAGGATGAGCTGTTTATACAAGGCACTCGCCATTGGACAGGCAGCAAGGAAAACTGGCCAATGATCCGGTGGATTCATATTAATTCGGCGGCTCCATTTAAATCATTCCGTACGAAAATAAGGAAATGGAAAAAATATCATATAAAGCGGGAAACATTAGCCCCATAGCACACGATACCTATGGTAGCCATTACGTAAATCGAATCAGCGATATTGTTGAATTAACAGCTTCTAACAGGGCATCTCCAATTTTAAAAAAACATCCAATCCCTAAGGGATTTTAACCAAGGTATCGAGATGCCGAGAAACGATGCTTTTCATCAGCTCCTTGCTGAATCGCTCTGGATAGGTAACGCCATGCACGACAAGGCCATCCACCAAAGCGTGAAGCCTTGCCGTTTCGTATTCGGCATCTAAATTTGCTATCGTTACCCCTTGTTGGATAAGACTCTCGAACGATCTTCTTAAGCCGCTGTAAATTTCCTCATAGGTGCTGAGGCTTATCGCTCGTATCACTTCGCTTACGGACGCCCTTCCTGCAAAGGCGAGCCAAATCTGCGCTTCTTGCATGCTTACTTCCTCCAGAGGCATTAGCTCCCAAATGACCAATTCCATATCCTGACGGACCATTCCGGTAAAGGGCAGCGCTTGTATACGCTCATTTACCCGCTGCGAAACAAGCTGCATGGAAAAGCTCAGCAATTCATCCTGCGAATTAAAATAATGTCTAATGGAGCCAAGCGACATGGTCATCTCATCGGCAACGCGGCGTACGGAGACGCTGTCCAGCCCTTCCTTGACAATAATGCGCCACACGGCTTCGGCGATTTGTTTTTTTCGTTTGTTGTGATCGACAATTTTAGGCATGAGTGTATTATAGCGCAGTTGTTTTTTTAATACAATTGAGCTATAATGACATTAGTTTTAAATAATACATTTGTATTAAAAAGGCGGGAATTCAAATGGCCGTGTTTATTATTGGCTGTGAAGTTGCTTTCTGGGTGTTTGTGCTGGCAGGTCTGGTCAGTCGCTATATGCTGCGTTCCCCTAGGCTTGGAGCCTTTCTGCTGTTCTGCACGCCTGTTATCGATTTGGTGCTGCTTGCCGCTACAGTTATTCACCTTCGCGGCGGAGCAGAGGCGAGCTTTATTCACGGGCTTGCTGCCATATATATCGGCTGTTCGCTCGCATATGGTCATTCCATGATCCGCTGGGCAGATGTGCGGTTCGCCCATCGCTTTGCCGGAGGCCCGGCACCACAGAAGAAAGCGAAAATAGGTGAAGAGCATGCCCGCAATGAGCGGCTAGGCTGGTTTCGCCATCTTGTCGCTTGGGCCATTGGATGTGCAGTACTGTATGGGATGATTGCATTGGTTAATGAGAGGGCCCAGACTGTGGGCTTAAAGCAGGTTATTGAATGGTGGACAGTGCTGCTTGGCATTGATTTTGTAATCAGCTTCAGCTACACGATCTGGCCAAGAAAGGCTAAAGCGACTCATGAGAAGGCCGGTTGACTAACGGGCAGGTGAATATGAATGATAAGAACGGAGCAGGGTGTTTCTTCCTCTTGGAAGATCAGCTGTGCTTCGTTCTTTTTGCTATACAGCTATGCTGCAAGCCCTACCTCCTGAAAAGAGAATGGGTATAATAGATATGATCGACCTGCTCAGAGTGGCATGGGCACATAAAAGCCATAGCTGATTGTTAAAGTGAAAATCAATATGGATAGAAGAGGAACTCAAATGATGAATAAAACGTTATTGCTAGTGGAAGATGAAAGCTTGATTCGGGAAGTGATAGCCGATTATTTCAAGATGAGCGACTGGCGCGTATTTGAGGCGGAAAATGGCAAGGAAGCGCTGCTTTGGCTCGAAACCGTGCAGCCCGATCTGATCATTCTGGATATTATGATGCCGCAATTGGATGGTTTCGAGGTGTGCCGGCAGGTGAGGAGCCGCTTGGCTGTTCCGATTATTTTATTGACGGCTAAGTCCAGCGATGAAGATAAAATTATGGGGTTCGAATTAGGAGCCGACGATTATGTGACGAAGCCCTTCAGTCCAAAGGTGCTGCTGGCGCGGGCATCGGCCTTAATGAAACGGGTGGAGGGCAGCGTCGTGCTGCAGCCGAATAGTTTAAAGTTTGGCGCTGCGCTGCTTAATTTGACGGCGCACCGCTTGGATGTAAACGGCGCCGAGGTGGTGCTTGCGCCCAAAGAATACGATTTGCTGTTATTTTTAGTTCGAAATAAAGGCATTGTTTTGCGTAGGGACGTCATTTTGAACCAAATTTGGGGAATGGATTTTGAAGGGGATTCCCGTGTCGTTGATTCTCATATTAAGAAGCTTCGCAGCAAGCTGGGCTTTGAGGCTCGGCATATTCGCACCGTTATTGGCACGGGATACAAATTTGAGGAGGAGTCATGAAGAAGCGCGGAGTCACTTTTAAACTATTTATTATGACTGTTGTCTTCTTTCTTTGTTTTTACGGCATGGTTATCCTCTGTCAGCTGCTGCTGTTTGACCAATTTTATGAAAATCAGAAAATAAGCCGCAACGAAAAGCAGCTGGCGAAATTTGCCCAAAACTATGCCGAGACGGGCTGGAGCTCCAGCAAAACGTCGAATGAAGCCGCCCGTT
Organism: Paenibacillus sp. R-74696; assembly: GCF_055814915.1. Lineage (NCBI taxonomy): Bacteria > Bacillati > Bacillota > Bacilli > Caryophanales > Paenibacillaceae > Paenibacillus > Paenibacillus sp. R-74696. The sequence continues at coordinate 769,858 of NZ_JBPULM010000045.1, read as the reverse complement.
TCATGCTGCAAAATAAAACCCAGCTCGCCATTTTAACATTGGATGGAAAAGTGAGAATGGATGATCCTTACCACATTACATTGAAGGCGGACGATCAAAATGTGTATGTCATTCCCTTGTCCTTGTTCTTGAATAACTTCGAGGCGGAATTTCGGGCAGCTGGCATTCAGACAGGGAATGTTGTAACGGTGGAGGGGGAGATGGAGTCTGGGGTAGAATCGATGAATCAAGTGCTTTACCCGCTCCGCATCCACAAAACGGATCACCCGAGTGTAGGCTCCCCTTCCAATGAAACGCTGGGGGGCGAGTATAAACAGGTTACCGGCGTCGTCACCGAATTGATTCAACCCGTTTCACGTACGTATACGACGCGGCAAGGCATTATGCTGGATGCCATCAGCGATTGGTTTCCACTCAGTGAGGAGCGAAGGGAAAAGCTCGAAAGCAGGGAAGTTGTGGAGGAAAAGTGGACGCAAACATGGTCCGGTGTCCGCAATTCGGTTATGATTTATCCCGTAGAGCAGCAATCGGGAGAAGTGGATTTGCTGTTTTCGGTCACCTCGCTGCAGGAAATAGGCGAAACGAATGAAGCTTTGCGGTGGTTTTATATCTATTTGGGCGTAGGGGGATTTATCCTCATCGTCATTTTATCGTTCTTTTTTTCAAAAATGGTTACCCGTCCGCTCATTTCGATGAATAATGCGGCCAAGAGGATGGTACAGCTCGACTTTAGCGTGCATGAGCCGATTCGGCAAAACGATGAGCTGGGAAGCTTATCAAGCAGCCTTCATACGCTTTCGCGCAGCTTGGACACCGCTTTAGGAGATCTAAAGAAGGCCAATCAGCAGCTTGTCCAAGATATTGAGGAGAAGCACAGGATGGAGCAGGTTCAGCAGGAGTTTTTCGCAAATGCATCCCATGAGCTGAAAACGCCGCTTAGTATTGTGAAAAGCTTCAGCGAAGGGCTGCAGGATGGCGTAGGGGCTGGAAAACAGGATCACTATTTAAAAGTGATTGTAGAGGAAGCACAGAACATGGAAATGCTCGTGGAGGATATGCTCAATTTGGCTACGCTGCAATCCGATACGTTCAAGCTGCGAAAAAGCACATTTTTGCTTAGCGAGGTGCTTGAGGAAGTGACGGGAAACTATGTCCATATGCTGCAGGACAAGCAGCTTGAAGCTACCGTTATGACGAGCAACGAGCTTCCGCTGTATGCCGATATGAGATGGATGAAGCATGTGCTCTCGAATTTTATAAGCAATGCGATTCAGCATGCACAGGATAACAGCGCCATTACCATCCAGATCGAGGGGAGAGGGAGCAGGCTGTTTTTCTCCATTGAAAATGTTGGCGATACGATTCCTGAGGAAAAGCTGGAGAAAATATGGCAGCGTTTTTACCGCGTTGAAAGCTCGCGCAATCGGCGAACGGGAGGCACGGGACTAGGGCTCTCTATTGTGAAAAGGATTTTGGAGCTGCATGAAAGCGAGTATCAGGCTCAAAATACCGAGCAGGGCGTGAAATTTACAGCCATTTTTTCCTGTTAAACCTGGAATGTCAGCCACTGGGCAAGCTTGACTAGCCAGGCTGACAACAGCTAATATAGATAAATGAAGTCTTGTATTGAGGGGAATGACCCGCATGAAATATTCAAAAGCTACTAACTATGCTCTTCATACGATGCTCTTTCTTGTGGCAACCAGCCCGGATAAGCCAGTGGGTGTTCAACAGCTAGCCGAGCGGCAGCAGGTATCGCCTACCTATTTGTCCAAAATCTTGACCAAGCTGGTTAAGGCAGGCATGATTGAATCTGCTTCAGGTGCTAACGGTGGATATAAGCTAAAACGCAATTGGGAACAAATATCGTTTTTGGATATTATTCATGCCATTGAAGGCACAGCCTCCTTGTTTGATTGCTCGCTTGATCATCCTTCTACTTGTTTAATTCAACAGGTGATGGTGTCGGCCGAGGAGAAGATGGAGGAGCATCTAAGAAATCAAACGATATTTGAGCTTGCTCAAAAAATGCAGGTACACTTAGCATAGACGGATGCCCATAGACTGGACGCTTGGAGTAGAAGCGTGTAGGCTGTGGGTTTCTTTTTCATAACAGGGATTGGAAAGGAAGTGGGCTAATGAGAACGGATATGATGTGGATGGCACTCGAGCTTGAGGGCCAAAGGTGGATATTGCTTGCAACAGAGCTTGGGCTCTGCCGAATTATATTTCCGCATGAGAATTTGGAAAGCTGGCGCGTTTGGATGAACAAAGCAGCGCCCGGCAAGGAGCCGCGGGAAGATGCGGAGGCGATTAGACGCATGGGCATTGTGGATGGGCTGGAGCGTTATTTTGCCGGGGAACGCAGCTCGTTTGCGGAAATACCGCTCGATTTAATCGGGACGACCTTTCAGCAGCAAGTTTGGACGGCGCTTGGTCAGGTGCCTTACGGCGAGACGCGAACCTATGGCGATATTGCAGCAGCCATTGGAAGGCCTCAGGCAGTACGGGCTGTCGGTGCTGCGAATGGCGCGAACCCGATTCCAATTTTGCTGCCCTGCCACCGAATTGTCGGGGCTGACCGCAAGCTGACAGGCTTTCGCGGGGGACTTGCGATGAAGCGCAGGCTGCTTGCGCTGGAGCGCATTGAAGGCATAGCGGACGGCGGTCATGCGAGATTTCAATTTTAGCTGTACATATCCTTTAATTGATTGATTCTTCGAATGAGCTCCAAGCGTACATGTTCAGGCTCCAGGCATTCGCATTTATGACCAAAGCCAAGCAAATAACCATATCCGAGGTCATTTTCTTTGAATGGAAAGGTAGCGAGCCATTTATTTTCTCCATGAGGCTGGATGTTTTGCTCTCCACAGTACTCCACCATAAAGTCACGCAGCGATTCATCAATTAGAAGTTTAATGGTAATTGTATGTTTTTCGGTCATTTCGAACAGCTCTGGCCCAATTTCCCTTGGCACAAAGCTTTCATTAAGGGGTTTTAGAGCTGAAATGCGAGATAATTTAAACGTGCGAAAATCCTGTTGAACCGTACAATAGCCCTGTAAATACCAATGTGAATTTTTCAGTACTAAACGATAGGGTTCGATTTTTCTCTGTGTCCGCCTGCTGTTTTGGTCAGAATATTTGAAAGACAGCAGCTTCTTCTCATGAATCGCATTTTTCATTTCCTCGAAGTTCGGCTTTGCGCTGCCATTACCTAGCCAAGAAGTATGATCAATAGAAATTTGGCTTTCAAAATCCTTCATCTGCTCTTCGGAAACGAGCCCCTTTACTTTTGCAATCGTCGTTAGAATTTCTTCACTGGACATAGAAGCCTGAATACTATTAAGCCCAATTAATAAAGCTGTTATATCTGATACGGTAAACAGCTTTTTTTCTATTTTGTAGGCTTCCATAATGCCAATGCCACCATGAACACCAGGATGAGAAATGATGGGAATGCCTGCCCGGTTTATCGCTTCAATATCTCGAAAAATCGTACGAGGAGTAACTTCAAACATTTTCGCAAGGGTAGAAGTACTGACCTTATTACGCTCAAGCAGCAGCATAACGATGGATAATAAACGATCAATCTTCAAGGCATCCATCCTTATTTTTTATTTTTTTTGCGAAAAAAACTATGACATACAGTTGTCATCATTCTATATGATAACTTTAAATATGTCGATGGACATAAACGAGCAAATCCAATTGTATAAAAGAGACTTTTTATTAAAAAACAGAGCGGGAGGGTTATTTTTGTACCAATACAAGGAACAGTCCTACAATGAGGTTCAGTTTGATGGACGTGATTTGCGATATGGCGAATTATTTCGCTGTACGTTTACGAGATGCACCTTTACGAATACTTCTATGGAAGAAGTGGTTACGACCAACTGCCGTTTCGTCGAATGCGATTTTCGCGGGACAGCTTTAAACGGCTCCGTTCATACGGGGACAGCCTTCGAAAATTGCAAGTTCAACGATGCCAATCTGTTTGTATCTATATTCAACGCTTGCAAGATGACAGGATCGGACTTTTCAAGTGCTCAAATGGACGGGATTACGATTGCTCAAGGAGACTGGGCTTATACGAACTTAAGGCATGCCCGATTTGCCAAGCAAGATTTAAGAGGCGTCCGTTTTTTGGAGGCCGACTTTACGGATGCTAATTTGGAAAAGGCGGATTTACGAGATGCCGATTTGACGCGTTTATCTTTAAGCAAAGCTAGGCTAAAGGGGGCTGATCTAAGAGGCGCCAAGCTGGATGGGATTGATTTAAAGGGCCTTGATTTAAAAGGGGTCCGCATGGATAGTGAACAGGCCGTTATTTTTCTGCGATCCTATGGAGCAATCATCAATTAATGTAAACCAAATGGAATGAGCTTGAAAAAACGATCAACACTACTGACATTAAGCTGTCAGTAGTGTTTTTGTATAGTTAGTTTTACAAAGTGCAAAGGAGAGAGAGCATGTATGATACGAAATGATGCATACGATACGAGGGAGATAATGAGGATGCTCGAAGAAATGACGGAAAGTGGACGCCGTGAGCGACCGACACAGCTTGCGTTAACGATGGAGGAGGATGGATTTTTCGTAGGAGCGGGCAATCCACTGGAGCAGCGCCGTTATTGGATCGGCGTCATATCGGAGGCTCATGTGCGGATTGGTGTGGAAGGGGGATTCGCCCAGCTTTGCCACGGCAAGGAAGCTGCGCTGAAGCGGATGCGCGCTGGAGATTGGCTCATTTATTATTCGCCGCGTACGGAGATGAACGGAGGAGAAGCACTGCAGGCGTTTACCGCTATAGGGCAGCTAATCGATAATCGGGTGTATTCGCACCAAATGTCGGAAACGTTTATTCCTTTTCGGCGGGACGTTCATTTCCTGCCCTGCCACAATGTAAAGATCTCGGGTCTGCTGGACGAATTGACGTTTACGAGTGGAAAGAGCAACTGGGGTTATAGCCTGCGCTTCGGACAAATTAAAATCAGCCAGGCGGATTTTTTGACCATTGCTACAAAAATGTTGGGGGAAAGCATGGATGAAGCGCTAAAGATTTAATGTGCTGATTTTGCTGGATGAGGTTGCAAGCAAAAAAGGCGATTTCGCCTTTATCGACAGCACTCTGGCTAGCAAAAGCAAGCAAGCGAGCGAGCGAGCGGTAGATAAAGGGGTAGACTATTTTAAGCGAAGTAATAGAATGGAAATAGGAAGCAGACGCGATATTACGCAGCTGTTTCCCATTTTTAAGGGAGTACCCTTTGGCTGATGTCTGCTCAAGGCTCAAGCTATCAGTTCTGGATTGGTTGAAATTTCATCTAAAATGATTTAAAATATAACTAATTGATACTATACTGTATCACTTTTTCGTTAGATATATCAGTCCGTGACCGTATGGGCAGCATAGAGAAAAGTTTCTGATTACGAAAGGAGAGAGCCGCATGTTCATTCAAAATGTGCTAGGAAAAATTAATATATCCCATGACGCCATATCTAAAATAGTTGGCAAAACGGCAAGCGCCACCAGCGGTATCGCTGCTATGGCGACAGGTGTGGTAGAAGGCATCACCAAAAAGTTAAGCGGGAAAAGCCTGCAAAATGGCATTGAGCTAAAAATGGTAGAAGCAAAGCTGGAAATCGACTTAAAAATCATTGTTTATTACGGTTTTAAAATGCAGGATGTATGCAGCGATTTGCAGCATAATGTAAGAGGAGCCATTGAAACGTTAACAGGGCTATCCATTCATGCTGTAAACGTGAGAGTTCAAGGAATAGCCTTAAAAGAGTAGCTTGAATTTAGCTCCAGTCAAGAAAGCTTTTTTACAAAAAGCTCGATCTGGTCCATATATTCGCTGACGGTCAGCTTTCTTGGCGCAAAAAGACTCATGAAGACCGCTTTTAGATTCGAATTAGCGGTGCTCGTGCTTAGCATGGAATGCTCTGTATTTGGAAAGATAGCGACAGTAAGCAGCGACGGATCCACGCTAGCACGATACACCTGTTCAGTCTCTTTTATGTCCACGTTAATATCGTCCTCTCCAAGCAGCAGAAGCACTGGCGAACGGAAATGAGCCAAATCGCTCGCGGCGTCGGATAAAAAGTTTTTGCTCACAAATGTCCATCTATCCTTTGTCATTATGTCGCCTTGCTGCGCCGTGTTTACGTATTCCTCATAAGGGGCATTGCGTTTTAGAAGCTCATTTATTTGCTGTTCATATGCTATGCGGGCTGCAATATCATCCTCTGAATACCCATCCTTTTTCATTTGTTTGCGAGTGTTGTATTGACCCTGAGACAGCCAGTTGATGGCGGGGGATACTAGAATGCTGAAAGCAAGCTGTTCTTTTTCCACAAGCTTCGGAATGACCCAGCCAGCCTGACTGGCGCCCCATACGCCAATTTTTGTGTGATCAATCATGGTCTGTGTTCTGGCCCAGGCTAAAGCTTGCTGCGCCTCTTCTACCCGGTCATCGATGCTCTGATTGAGCCAATTGCCAGCAGAACCGTCAATTCCCCGCTTATTGAGGGACAAGGAAGCGTAGCCTTGGGCAGCAAGCCGCTCCCAAAGCGGCTTGTACCCGTCCTGATGAGAGGCATTAATGGGGCCGTCGCCGTGTATGAACAACACGAGCCCTAGCTTTCCGGAAGCGTGTTTAGGCAATGCTAAAGTGCCGGTTAATTGGCCTTGAGGGCTGGAAATCTGTATCGTTCGCTCTATCATATCAAAGCTATTTTGCTGCAATACATAGAGGGTCGAACTGCCTATAAGCAATAAAATAACGATAAGGGCAATGCCTATTTTCTTTTTCATAGTGTCTCCTTAGTGGGGAATTCATTGTCGTGCAGCTTATATCTCATATATTCCCATTCCAATTCACGGAACAAGACATGCTTTAGCAGGCTGTGCTCTTTCCGATTGGTTTGGAAGGAAAGCTGTTCATATAACCGTTTTGCTCCCGGGTTCTGGCTGGCAACGTGCAGACTTAGCACTTTAAAAAGTGGTTGGGCACGGGCATAATGCTCCGCCCACCCCAGCAGCAGCTTGCCGATGCCTTTGCCTTGATGATTAGGATGAACCGATAGGTCTGCGACATAACATTCTCCCTCCTGCGGCTTGTACGACAGTAAATACAAACCAAGCAGCAGCTTGAATAAAGCCCATTTGCCAAACATTCGGAATTCCCGCCATGGGAGAAGCTTTGACTGCGCTGTGCTGACGTAAAGCTCAGACTCAGGCTCAGGCTTCCATTTGATGTACAGCGTTCCTACGACTATTCCAGCTTGTACCGCTACCACTCTAAGTGCTGTGGGTTCATTCGGAAAGTGCCGAAGCAGCTTCTCGAAAAAGAGAGCGAGAATACGGTCATTCAACTTTGCGAGTGTATGGAATTTGCTGTGAAAGCCGAGCGCAAGTAATTGGCCGACTTGCCCATTATATTCGGCCCGCATCGGCTCAATTGCGATAGGAGAAGCCTTCATTTATTCACCTCCTTGCTCGGCAGGCAAGCCCGCTTTAACCCGGCTGAGCAGCTCGTAATGGAGTTTGTCATGGCTAAACAGGGACAAATAGGATTTCTCAATAAGAATTAACGGTCCTTCCATAACATAGGCTTGGTCTGCTGCATAGCCGTAAAACTGTTCGATGCGTTGATCAAGCTCATCCCCCTCAAGCACCTGGAATTGGGCGGAAAGATAGTCTCCCGAAGGCAAGGCAAGGTCGCTGGGCTCTGTCATTTCGGTGCACAGCCTGAGGATGGATGCTTGGTCGTACACATAATAAATATCCGACTCGAACAAGTCTGGAATAGGGGCAGCCTGTTCAGCCAGCAGCCTTGCATGCAGCTTAGTCTGTTCATCCTTGGCGAGCCAGCACCTCAAATGAACAGGCATTTGCCGTTTAAGCTGATAGGGCTTGCTATGTGCATGAAAGTCTTGCTGTACTTGCAGCACTTTGGAAATTAAACGCTGGAGCTCCTGAAGTCTGGCAATCTCCTGAGTAGTTTCCAGCAAAGAGGTATGCAGCAGTTGCTCATATTGCTCGGAAGAAAAAGTGTCGAAGCAGTCCTTTATGGACGAGACAGGCACACCGAGCCTCCGCAGCAGCAAAATATGAGACAACCGGTAAATTTGATCCATGCCGTACTTTCTATACTGGTTGTTACCGATATACGCAGGCTGAAGGATTCCTTTTTCTTCAAAATAACGAATTTGATGAACGGATACCTGCATGATTTTAGCCAGACTGCTGATGGTAATGTCATTTTTCATCATGTCGCTCCTAAGATTTATGATGGGAACAGCTTCATTAGCTTCACTATATACCTTAGGTCTGACCTAAGGTCAAGCATGTCTCCTTCATTTATTATTTTTAGGTTTATAGAGGATTGGAAAAACGCCAACGTTAGACAGTTTCCTACACAAAGATACAATATTTTACAAGGATATTATTGACAAATAACAGGACACTGAGTAAAATGAAGAGGTAAATATGTATCATATTTTACAACTATTTGAAAATCCGAAAGGGGAATTTGTTCGATGAAAAAAAGTACAGTATCCGTAGCTTTAGCTTTTACCCTGCTTCTCTCAGCTCCAGCCGTAATCTTGCAACCGCTTACAACGGTTATGGCGGCAGATGCTTCGGGTACCACAGCAAGCCTATCAAATGTTTTGAAAAACCAGCAAGCGGATGGAGGCTGGAGAAAGGACTACTCTGAAACTAGTGGCGAGTGGTCCAAGTCTACAATCGACAATAAGGCAACTTATTCGGAAATTCGAAGGCTCGCTAGCGAATATCAGAAAACGAAGGACAGCAAATATTCCGCAGCGGCAATCAAGGGCATTCAATTCCTAATCAATATGCAATATTCTAATGGCGGATTTCCGCAAGTGTATCAAAGCTCCGGCTATCATCAACATATTACCTACAATGATAATGCGATGATTAATGTGTTGATTTTACTAGATGAGGTCGCAAGCAAAAAAGGCGATTTCTCCTTTATCGACAGCGCTCTGGCTGGCAAAAGCAAGCAAGCGGTGGATAAAGGGGTAGACTGCATTTTGAACACGCAGGTTACAGTTAGCGGCAAATTGACAGCATGGGGCCAGCAGCATGATTCCAGCACATTGAAGCCGGCCGCGGCAAGAATTTATGAAGTGCCGTCCCTCACTGCCCAAGAGAGCGTAAACATTGTGAAGTTTCTGAAGACGAGAACGTCCACTGCGAAAATCGCGGCAGCAATTAAAGGCGCTGAAGACTGGTTCAAAGCAGTGCAGATTACGGGAATCCGCGTGGAGAAAACGAGCAATGATGTCGTTGTAATCAGCGATTCCAGTGTGAAAACGCCAATCTGGGCACGTTTCTACGAGATTAACACCAACAAACCGATCTTTGTGGGTCGTGATGGTGTTGTAAAGTACAAGCTCAGTGACATCGAACAAGAAAGAAGAACAGGCTATGCATGGTATGGAAACTGGCCATCCAAATAATAGGACATGCTTGAAGTCCAATAAACAATTGCTTTTGTTTTAGGAATAAAGAGAATGATTCGGCGAACAGCCCGGAAAACAACCTTGATTTTACAAGGAGTTTTTCCGGGCTTATTCGATTTTTTCCTTACAAGCAGTGTCGAATTATGATATGGTCGTTGAAGGCGGATTGCGAGAGCAGCCGCTTGGGATATGAAGGATGAGGAGAAGGTTTATTGTGCAGGAACAAATGGAACAAGTGGAACAAAAGGAACAAGTGGAACAAAAGGAACAAAACAATCGAAGCCGGTATAGTGATCCGAAATTTGTAGCGCTAATCGCAACGTTGTGCTGCTTATTATGGGGGAGTGCTTATCCGTCTATTAAGCTGGGCTATCTCGCCTTTGACATTATGCCAGAGGACATCGCTTCAAAATATGTATTTGCCGGCTATCGCTTTGTGCTTGCAGGGCTGGTGCTGCTGGTGCTATTCCGGGCAACGGGCAAGAAGGTGCTGGCTTTATCCAAAAACCAGATGACAAGTTTGCTTGTTCTAGGCCTCATGCAGACAGGTCTCCAATATTTATTTTTTTATGTGGGTGTAGGCAATACGACAGGCGTCAAAGGCTCCATTATGAATGCTACGACCACCTTTTTCAGTGTCATATTGGCGCATTATCTCTATAAAAATGACAAGCTGGGCCAAAATAAAATTTTCGGCTGCCTGCTTGGGTTTATCGGCGTTATCATTGTGAATTTCCATACGGATTTGCTGGAGTTCTCCTTTGCCTTTAAAGGGGAGGGATTCGTCATCCTGGCGGCCCTCATCTTCTCCATCACCGCCATTTATGCCAAAAAGCTGACCGCCACCATTGATGTTTTGCTGGTCACGGGCTTTAGCCTGCTCATTGGCGGGCTGGCCTTAACTTTGCTGGGACTCGGACTTGGGGGCCGGGTAACCCATTTTACACCTGAGTCGGCGGGCAATCTTATTTATTTGGCGCTTCTGTCCTCGGCTGCTTTCTGTCTATGGAATCTGCTGCTGAAGTATAACAAAGTCGGACAGGTGTCTGTTTACAACTTTCTGATTCCCGTGTTCGGGACATTGCTGTCTGCATGGTTTCTCGGTGAACAGATTATGGAGTTTAAAAATCTCGTGGCGCTGCTGTTCGTATCTCTTGGCATTTACATGGTCAATCGGACGCGGAAAGAGGTCATAGTGCCGCAAGGCTCGGAAGGATTGCGAAGCAGTCGTTAATAGGGGGCATTAATATTAGCTGATACTTAACCCATAACTTTGTTGCTTTAGCAAGCTTATGCTTCCAAAATAGTTTTGTCGAAACTATCAGATTAACTGAAACTCCACCGTTTTCCTGGATAGAGTTCTGGTTCTTTTCATTACATCGAGGGATCATAATAAGAGCTCTTGAAAGTCCGTTTATCCGTTCAATCGCTTCACTGGGTAAAGGTGATTCTAATTGTGTGTGGGGAGCATATTTCTAAAATATCATCCATGTACTGCCAATATCATAAGATCCTGCTATCGGATGAATGACAGTCGACAGCGAGATTTTGTAAAACTTATGTAATATAAATTCATTGTCGCAAATTATAATCAGTCCGAATTTCGCGCCGTCTAGTTAACGTCCTTGGTCTCTAGACGAAGCATCGATAGCCAGGCAATCCACAAGCCTGCAGAACCAAGTGACAGATGAATCGCAATGTTGGAATTAATGGATACCAACGGTCCGTAAAAGCCGGAACATACAATGAGCACCAACAAGATGGAAGCTACCACAGTCACCGTAACTGAATGCTTCCGCATACCGAAAAACAAAGGAATTAGAGCCATTGCGGCAGCCGACAGCGAACTGACGGTGTATTGAAACAGCAGCACCTGTACCTGTGCCATCGACAGAGATTCCGCAATGAATGGATAGAAGCTATCCACGGCGGCCAAAACGAAACCCAATAGCACGTCAGTGAACAAGATCATTCCGAACGTAAAAACGAAGATGACAACCAATTTCGCAGCGATCAGCTTGCGGCGTTTGATTGGATAAGTAAAGAGAACGCTCAACGTCTTGTTTCTGTATTCCCCGACAATCATTATTGAGAGCAGCGCCCCGGCGAATATCATGAAGGTTGCCCTGACGAAGGTATCGATCAGCATGAATGACTCCGGGTAAGTGGAATAAGCGTAATCCTCGGCTCCATAATCAGTAATGCCTATCATGGTCAGGAACAGGAGAAGCACCAGGTCTGCCATGGCGGCATAGCCGATAAAACGGGCGAATCGGTACTTTCGGAATTCCAGCAAGATCAGTTTAAACAATGTCTCCATCTCCCTTCATCAGGTTCATGAAGTATTCCTCCAGAGAGTGCGCCCGTTTGAAGATCGATTCGATCGCGACATCGTGACGAACGAGGCCCGCAAACAGCTCCGGTGGCTTCGTGCCTGGATCGTAAACCCTCAACGTATGCTCGTTGACCACCTTGTAATTGCTTAGTCCGAGCAGATGCTCCATGACGTACGCCGCCTTGCGAATGTCGGTCGGCTGGAGCTCGATGTATTCGTTGTGTTGTCCGCGAATGTGTTCCATCGACACTTCCTCGATCAGCCGCCCTCCGCGAATGACACCGACCGTATCGGCAATCTGCTCAATTTCACCGAGAATGTGGCTTGAGATGAGCAGCGTGATCCGGTATTCGGTGCTGAGCCTTTTGAGAAGAGCGCGCAGCTCCATGATACCTGCCGGGTCCAGACCGTTGATCGGCTCATCCAAAATAAGCAGCTCCGGCGTCGTGATTAATGCGCGGGCGATGCCAAGCCGCTGCCTCATGCCGAGGGAAAATTCCCGGACAGGCTTCCTGCCCGTATCCTTTAGGCCCACCTGTTCCACCATGATGCCAATGACCTTTTTATCTGGAAATCCCATATATTCACAGTGTAGTTCCAGATTCTCTTGAGCAGACAGTCCGTCATAGAAAAACGGATAATCGATTACGCTGCCCATGCGTTTCAGCACTTCGTACGAATGAGGCGTAAGCTTCTCCCCGAACAGTTCGATCTCTCCCGCGGTCGGTTTGACCAGGTTGCTCAGCATCCGCATCAATGTCGTTTTGCCTGCTCCGTTATGCCCGAGAAATCCGTAGATTTCACCCTGCCTGATGCTCATGCAGACGTCGGACACCGCCTCCGTTACCCCGTACGCCTTCGTTAGCCCAATCGTGCGTACTATGTATTTCATCGCTTTGCGCTCTCCTTTTCTAGATGGACTTCAGGACAACTGTGAACACAGTCCGATCGCGGGGCATGCTGTGCAAACTAATGGTGCCTCCCATACGCTCAACGAGGCGCTTCGTAATGGTCAGACCTAGGCCGCTGCCTTGGTAGAGGCGATTGCGCGAATCCTCCAGCGTATACATTCGCTCAAAGACTCGGTGGTGCTCTTTCTCGGGGATGCCTTTGCCTTTGTCCCACACTTGGATGGCAACCTTCCCTTCATCCGACTGCTCCAGCGTCAATCCCAATATTCTCCCATCGGCCCCGTATTTCATCGCATTTGTGATCAAGTTATCCAGCACGCGCTCCATCGCTTCCACATCGGCCATGACATACAGATCATCATTGGGCATCGACAGCTCCAGCGTCATTTCCATGCTCGCAAGCAAATCGTAAAAGGATAACAACTTCAAGCGACACAGCTCACTAGCATTCACGCGGGTCAGGGCCATCTCGGTATCGCCTGCCTCCAACTTGGCCAGGTCGAAGAAAGAATGCACGAGACTATGCACCTCCTGCGCCTTATCGTGAATAGTGGCCGTCATCACTTCTCGCTCGCGTTCAGTCAGTTCGTGATCATGGCGAAGAATCTCGCTGTAGCCCAACACCACCGTCAGCGGCGTCTTCAGGTCATGCGAGATGTTGGACAGCATGCGGCGAATCTCGAACTCCTGATTGGCATAGCGCGCTCCCGCCTGATGCGATCGATCAAGTATCCGGTTCATGTCGCTCAAGAGTTGCCCTACCTGAGCATCGCTATCGAATACGAGTAGCCGCTCGTTCGTGCCTTCTTCTAAGATTGAGTGCAGCTTGTCGTGAATATATGCTAACTGACTGCTTCGTTTGCGTTGGCGCGTCCCCAACACGATTACGTAAATACCGAGCAGCGCGGTGGAGGTCATGAAGAACCAGATCATGGCCGCTCTACTTCCAGTTTATACCCGAGGCCCCACAGCGTCTTGATGTATTGAGGGTCGGATGGGTCCGATTCCACCTTCTCGCGCAAACGGCGCATATGTACGTTTATAATGTTATCGTCTCCGTAAAAGGCATCCTTCCAGACCGATGCGTAGATCTGGGCCTTCGTATACACCCGGCCCGGATGCTCCGCGAGCATTCTAAGGATTCCGAATTCTTTGGACGTCAGCTTCACGGGCTGGCCATCCCGCTCGACAACATACGTCTCCAGGTTTATGACGATACCTCCAACCCGGATGATCTCGTCCCGGTCTGACGAGGTCGCAGCCTGTCCCGGTGGCACGGTATAATTGGAGCGGCGAATGGCCGCTCTCACGCGGGCGGTCAATTCGATCAGCGAGAATGGTTTGCTTACGTAATCGTCTGCGCCCAATTCGAGGCCCAGCGCCTTGTCCACCTCGCTGCCCTTGGCCGACAGGATAAGAATGGGCACAATGCTGACGTTCCGTATTGTCCGAAGCACCTCGATGCCGCTTCTACGCGGCAGCATGAGATCCAGAATGACCAGATCGTACCGGGGGGGCTGCACCGCGAACAGACGCTCTGCCTCCATGCCATCGTATGCATATGAGACACGGTAGCCCTCTTTTTCCAGATAAGGGCCCACCATTCCACTGATGTATCGGTCATCCTCGACAAGCAGAACATGATTCTCTGACATGAATGTCCTCCCCGAAAGTTTTGAATCTATTAACTCACACATTGCGGCTGTTGGCAACCCGGCCTTCATTTACCTTTTCAATTGTAAGCTTTTTGTAAGAACGGATTAATAAAAAAGCAGGCTTTGCATTCTACAATCAAGTTGTGCCGGTTGAAAGGATTCATTTCTGCTAGGAGAAGGATGATGAGTCTAATTCAGGAGGGCAACTATGAGTTTAATGAGGAGAGCAACTATGAGTTTAACGAGGCAAACGCGTAGCTTTGGGAAGTCCCTATTAGGGTTCACGGCGTTATTAATTGCATTAACGGGATGTACAAATACCGATTCTGCAAACAATGAACCTGCAACTAGGAAGATGCTGGTAATACAGCATGCGACGATCGTGGACGTAAAATCCGGTAATTTAGTCAACGATCAGACGATTACCATTACGGATAACAAGATCAGCCACATTGGAAACAGCGGGGGCACGGACATCCCAGAATACGCGCAAGTAAGGGATGCTAAGGGTCAATACGTCATTCCCGGTTTATGGGACATGCACGTCCACCTGGAGGATTACTACAAAGACGCTTTCCCACTCTTTCTAGCTAACGGGGTGACCGGAGTAAGAGAGATGGGGGCGGCGCTCACAAACGTCGATCAGTGGAACACGAGTATTCAAGCCGGTATGACGGCCCCTCATCTTGTCTATGCGGGTTCGACCTTAAATGGCGGCCCAGCAGATGATGCCCCTCACATGTTCTACTTGGAAACAGAGGAACAAGCGCGCGAAGCCGTACGTCGCAATGCGGAACAAGGCGCGAGTCATATCAAGGTATACTCTTGGCTGCCGCGCTCCTTGTTCCTGGTCATCATGGACGAAGCCAAAAAGCACGGCTTGCCGGTGGTCGGTCATTTGCCGGTAGAGGTACGGGCCAGCGAAGCTATTCAACTGGGGTTCAAAAGCATTGAACACCTGCACGGATTGTTTATTGCCACTTCGAGCATGGAAGATGATATTTTCAAGAATGGGGATATGAGCGATTTACTCGGTTATTCGCTGGCAGAGATAAATGCCTCCGAATCCTATGATTCCGAAAAGGCCGACACGCTGTTCCGCGAATTCAAAGAAAAGGAAGTCTGGCCTGTACCGACCATTGTTACTTATTTGAATATGGCCAAAACCGAAATCGATCCGCGGTCCAAATATATACCAACTGCGGTACAGGAGCAATGGGCCGAAGTTATTCGCGCCACTCCTCCTGAACAAACAGAATTAATGGCCGCTATTAATTCCACGACACCGGGCATGGTCAAAAAGTTGAACGATGCCGGCGTACCCATGCTTGCAGGCACTGATTCCAGTTACGAAATGACTAACTTTATATACGGCGTTTCCTTGCACGATGAGCTCGAATTACTAGTTAAAAGCGGCCTCACCCCGCTGCAGGCCCTGCAGACTGCAACGCTGAATCCTGCACGATATTTGGAGAGAGAGCAGGAACTAGGCACCGTAGAAGAAGGTAAGCTCGCCGATCTCGTGCTGCTTGACAAGAACCCGCTGGAGGACATCCGAAACACCACAAGCATTTCCGCAGTAGTCTTGGATGGTAAACTGATGGAGAAACAGGCTTTGGACCAAGCGGTTAAAACTTATCCCGTGATTAAGGTTGCAGATATAAAAGTTGAACCGTGAGCACATCGATCATCTGCTAATAAATCAAGCCTTCATATTCATTAATATAGCTATGCCCTTCCTTAATCAAGGTATATATCCAAGCTGGAGGAAAATAACTGAAATTACGAACGTCAAACTTTCGTGGGGATGCACTAAAATAAGATCTGCCTATTTTATCATTGACAGTGCTCCAAATTATGGTTATGATGATCTCGAATATTAATAGTAATAATTACTATTAAACAGCGGCAAAGCAAAAGGAACGCGGGATCAAAAAATTGAATTAGAGGGTAGTTGTCATGAAACGGGAAATCGATTTTGTAAAGTTCAACCCCACGCAAAATATGACCATTCTTGTGAAAACAAATCATTCTGCTTCCGAGTACAAGCACATTGCTTCAAAAATGATGTCTTATGACAGTGTTTATGCTGAACAAGTAGGCTTCATCGAACAGCCGATAAAACACGAAGCGGCTGCCTATTTGCAAATGGCGGGAGGTGAGTTTTGCGGCAATGCTTGTATGGCGCTGGCTGCTTTTATCGCTTCTGAGAAAGGGATCGGACAGAACGATTTAATGGAAATCGTGTTAGAGGCTTCGGGAACCGATCAATTGGTCACCTGCCAAGTGAAGAAGAGCAAGGAAGAGTATTTTTGCCAAGTAGCGATGCCAAAGCCTCGAAAAATCGAGCAGCAGACCGTTGTGTATGAAGGTAATGATTTAAACCTTGTCATTGTAAGGTACGATGATTTTTTTCATATTGTCATTGAAGTAGAGCAATTCAATAGTGCCGAGAAGGAAAGAGCACAATCATTAGCCAAGCTGCTGGGCATCACGTTTGGATCGAGCTTGATCGGCATATTATTGTTTAAGCCCGAGTCTAATGAAATGGCGCCGCTCATTTATGTGCCTCCGTTAGACAGCATGATTTGGGAAAGAGGCTGCGGATCAGGCACGGCTTCACTTGGAGCATACCTGTCATGGAAAAATAAAGGCGCTATTGCTGCGCAGGTTAAGCAGCCCGGCGGCACGATTCATGTAACGGCTGATTGCAATAAGGATGAGGTAACAAGCTTGATGATTGAGGGGGCTGTTGGAATCGTGGCACAAGGCAAAGCATTTATTTCTGTATAACGAATAATGGGTATGGGGGAGAAGAGAATGAATCAATTAACAACATTTGAACAAAGCTTGACCTTGTTTCGAGATCGGTTTACCGATTTAGTAAAGCGATATGACGGCACATCTCATAATAGCTCGGAGCTGGAGCGGGTCATCGATGACTATTCAGCTTTCATCCTAGATGAGGGGAACAAAGCATCGTGGGAAACCATGGAGCAGCAAGCCGGAAGCGAGCTTCCTCAGCTTCTCGACAACCTAAGGAAGATGTCTTCGTTATGCGTCGCTATTATGGAAAAATATCGCGCCTTGAAGCTGCTTGCTGGGGAAACGGACAAAACCGATTATTTTAAAAATATAGAGTCCTGTATTGAACAAGAATTTGGAAGCTTTCAGGTCACTGCGGATTCCATCGTATTGTTGATTGGCTCAGGCTCGTTTCCTATGACGCCCTTATTTATCGCCAAGCGCACGGGCGCCCAAGTCGTTGGCATTGATATTGATGAGGAGGCCATCGAGCTAGGACGAAGAGTGGTACATCGTTTAGGAAACGGATTAAACATTCGCTTGGAGAAGGCGTTTGTGGAGCAGCTTGATATCATCAGGGATGTGACCCATATTATTTTCAGCTCAACGGTTTCCAATAAATATGAGCTGCTCGAGCAATTGCATGCCTTAACGAATGAGCAAGTGGTCGTGGCGATGCGATATGGCGATCAGTTGAAATCCTTATTCAATTACCCCATGCAAGCGGTCAATGAAGAGAAATGGAGGCTGGTGGATACGATATTGCGTCCTGAGCAAGTGTTTGATATTGCTTTGTACAAGCGTGAATATTAAGGAGGCTTATATGAGTCATTTCAAACGAGTCTTAATCGTAGGCACGGGGCCGGCGTCCATTCAACTTGCTGTCCTGCTGAAAAATAATTGGAACAGCTGCATCGGCATTGTGGGGAGAGAATCGGTTCGTTCCGAACGTTTTTTCACGGCGCTTAAGCAAAGCCAGAATCAAGTGGAGGTCAACGTTCAAAATAAAAAGCATCGGCCGATGGAAGGCAATTGTATAATCGATCATGTTTATCAGGGATATGGGGCCATTACAGGGCAATGGGATACGCTGATCTTATCTGTCACAACCGATGCGTATATGGAAGTTTTGAAACAGCTTAGTGATCAGCTGCTCAAGCAAGTAAGGTGTATCCTATTAATTTCTCCTACCTTCGGTTCAAACAGTCTAGTCCGTCATTATATGAACGGTATACAGTCAAATGTGGACATTATCAGTTTTTCTACCTATCTCGGCGATACACGCTGGATGAACGGCGAGCCTTCAACCCAAGTTTTGACGACAGCGGTTAAGAAAAAGGTGTTTATTGGCTCCTCGAACGAAACGTCGCCAAATGTCGAGCAGCTTTGTGCCTTATTTGAGCGATTGGGCATTATGCTGGAGGTTATGGGCAGTCCGATCGAGGCGGAAACGAGAAATATTTCTCTCTATGTCCATCCGCCGTTGTTTATGAATCCATTTTCACTGAATGCCATATTTGAATATTCAGCTGTTAAAAAATATGTCTATAAAATGTTTCCCGAAGGACCTATAACGCAATATTTAATTCGCGATATGCTGGCCGGGTGGAAAGAGATGACGAATGTCATTGAAAAGCTGAATTTGCAGGGTGTAAATCTGCTGAAGTTCATGACCGATGACAATTATCCGGTAAGATTAGAGAGCTTATCGCGTCATGATATCGATAATTTTAATGAGCTGGAGACCATTCATCAAGAGTACTTATTGTACATACGCTATACGTCGCTGTTGATCGATCCATTTTCGGAGCCTGATCAAGAGGGGAAATATTTCGATTTCTCCGCCGTTCCCATTCGTCAAATCTTCATCAACCAAGAGCAATATTGGGATATTCCACGCATGCCCAAGGAGGATTATTATCGGATAAAAATCATCCAGGGCATTGCGAGATTTGTAGGCTCAAGCTGCCCGACCATTGATACATTCATAACAACCTACGAGAATAAAATCACGGAAGCTGCACAGGCGCTTAAGGGCGAAAAAATATCGGATGCATTCGTTATACAAAGCTTCGAAGAGGATTTGGAGATGATCTGTAGTGCGCACTTATACAGGAGGATATGACATGACAAGAAAAATAGCTGTTTTATTATCTGCTTTGATCGTTTCAATTGTTTTATTGGCAGGCTGCAGTGGCGGAAATGCTGCGAAAACAGGAGCAGCGGATTCAGGCAAGGAACTGGTGTATGCCACAGCAAAAGATATTAATGATATGAACCCCCATCTGTATCCAGGCTCATTGCCAGCGCAAGGGATGGTGTATGAATCATTAGTTGAAAATACGGAGGAGGGCATTAAGCCGTTGCTTGCCGAATCCTGGGACGTATCTGAGGATGGCAAAGTTTACACCTTTCATTTGAGAAAA
The DNA here is from genome assembly GCF_055814915.1 of Paenibacillus sp. R-74696. NCBI lineage: Bacteria > Bacillati > Bacillota > Bacilli > Caryophanales > Paenibacillaceae > Paenibacillus > Paenibacillus sp. R-74696. The sequence goes on along the minus strand of NZ_JBPULM010000045.1, from coordinate 750,229 downwards.
GATGTGAAATTCCACGATGGTGAGCCCTTTAACGCCGAGGCTGTTAAGAAGAATATAGAAGCGGTGCAAAGCAACGCTGGCAAGCATGCCTGGATCAAGCTTTCAACGAAAATTGTGAGTGCGAACGTACTCGATGAGCATACGTTTGAATTGGTGCTGTCAGGGCCTTATTACCCGGCTTTGCTTGAATTATCGATGACTAGGCCTTATGTATTCATCTCGCCTAAGGACTTCGTCAATGGGGAAACCAAAGATGGTGTAAGTGGCCATAATGGCACGGGACCGTATAAGCTAATGGAACAGAAAACCGATCAGTATGCCACCTTCGAAGCAAATGAAAACTATTGGGGCGGCGCGCCAAAGCTGAATAAGATTACCGCGAAAGTGCTTCCGGCAGGGGAGACGACATTTTTGGCGCTGCAAAAAGGAGAGGTCAACTTTATATTTACAGATGATCGTGGCTCCGACAGCATTGATGTTGATGCGATGAATCAGTTGATGGATTCGGGCGACTTTCAGCTTATTAGAAGTAAAGCGATGAATACGAAGATGATCGTTGCCAATAGCAGTAAATCGGATAGTCCCGCCCATGAAACGGCAGTTCGTGAAGCGATTTGGTATTCGATTGACAGAGAAACGATCAGCAAGCAAATTTTTAGCGGCACGGAAACAGCAGCCAATACGTTATTTTCCCCCAACGTCAATTATGCCAATGTCGAGCTAAAGCAGCGTGGTTTTGACTTGGATACAGCGAAGCAGCTGTTGGAGAAAGCAGGCTGGAAGCTGGGCGCTGGCAGCGAGGTCAGAACGAAAGACGGCAAGCCACTCGCGATGAAGCTTTATTATGATGTCAGCTCCTCCTCTCAAAAAACCGAGGCTGAATTCATTCAAAGCACCTTGAAAAAGGTTGGAGTCCAATTGGAGCTTATCGGCGAAGAATCTTCTTCCATTGCCAATAGAAGAGCAACGGGAGACTATGATTTGCTGTTCAATCAAACATGGGGGCTCGCCTATGATCCACAGAGCACAATCTCTGCTTTTACTTCCGAGTCTGCTTATTATCACACAACAAGCGGCATTTCCAAAGCGGATGAATTGTACAAAAACATCGATGAAGTGATGGTCACGATGGATGAGGAGAAACGGAAATCGTTGTATGCAGACATTTTAACCATTGTCCATGATGAGGCGGTCTTTATTCCTCTTACCAATGGCAGCGTTACGATTGTTGCTCCAACAGGCCTTCAGGGTATCTCATTTAAGCAAACGCAATTTGAACTGCCCTTTGAGCAAATGTATTTTGAATAGATAACCCAACAAGGAGCTTGCTATGATCAGCTATATTATCAAACGGTCACTCCTTTCGATTCCGTTGCTTGTGATCATATCCTTTTTAACGTTTGGCTTGAACCATCTTTCTCCTTTAGATCCGGCCGAGGTTATATTACATGCGCAGGGCGTGCCGACCATTACAGATGAATTAATAGCAGAAACGAAGGCCGCGCTTGGTATGGATAGGCCCTTTCTCATTCGTTATCTGCATTGGCTCGTATCATGCCTGCAGCTCGATTTCGGGAACTCTTATGTGACTGGCAAAACCGTATGGTCCTTGCTGGCTCCCGCTTTTCTAAATACGTTAAAGCTGACGTTGGTTTCAGCGGCTGCCATTATTGTGCTGTCCATTGGCTTAGGAGTAATTAGTGCACGTAGAGAAGGGAAAATGACGGACAAATCAATTAGAGGCGTCTCCTTTTTTCTGACCTCTATGCCACCTTATTGGCTAGCGGCGCTTATGGTTTGGTATTTTTCCGTGCAATTGGATTTGCTGCCGACAAGTGGGATGGACTCGTACGAAAGCTATATTTTGCCGGTCATTGTCATCACGATCAGTTATACCGGCATTTATTTTCGAATGGTTAGAAGCTCCATGTTAAGCAATATGAATGAAGACTACGTGCTGTATGGCAGGGCGAGCGGCTTGCCAGAGCAGAAAATAACGCTGCATATATTGAGAAATTCATTACAGGTGGCTATTTCTGTATTTTGCATGGCGATCCCGATTATTTTAGGCAGTACGGTCGTCGTGGAAAATATATTTGCCTGGCCGGGTTTAGGAACGCTGAGTGTTAAATCTATTCTTAGCAGGGACTTTCCGATCATTCAGGCGTATGTCCTTGTACTCGCAATCGCTTTTGTTCTGTTCAACACCGTTTCTGACATTATGAATGCGGCGATGAACCCTAAATTAAGGAAGGGCCACTAAATGAAGAGATTACAATTTCTATGGAGTGATAAGCTGGCCGCTGCATCTTTAGCTACTCTTGTCGTTACCATTGTTGCTGGAGTATTCGCCCCTTTATTTGCGCCCCATGATCCCGAAGAAGTGCATATGGAGCTGCGATATGCTGCTTCCTCGTGGGAGTATTTGTTAGGAAACGACCATCTGGGGCGCTGCATTTTATCGAGATTAATTTTTGGAATCCGTCCCAGCGTCCTTTGGGTGCTTGCTGCACTTGCCGTATCTGTAGGCATTGGGTCGATTCTTGGCTTTATAGCAGGCTACTTTAGAGGGATAACCGATACGATTGTGATGAGAATTTGTGATGTCATGCTCTCTTTCCCGGGATATGTCATGACACTGGCTGTGATCGGCATTTTGGGGGTAGGTCTTGAAAATATTTTGATCGCTTTCGTATTGATGAAATGGGCCTGGTTTGCTCGAATCATTAGAACGTCTGTGATGCAATATGCCGAATCCGACTATGTGAAGTTTTCCAAGGTGCTCGGTATCAGCGATATCAAAATTATAGCGAAGCATATGGTTCCTGTAGCTCTTCCGGATATTGCGGTCATAGCAAGCAGCTCCTTCGGTTCAATGATACTGCAATTATCAGGATTTTCGTTTCTCGGTTTAGGCATTCAAGCTCCGAACGCGGAGTGGGGCATGATGTTGAATGAGGCAAGGGAAGTCATGTTCTCAAAGCCGGAGTTTATGCTCGCGCCCGGTTTAACCATTATTGTTGTCGTATCGGCGATCAACTTTTTGTCAGATGCGCTCCAGGTTGCTTTAGATCCTAAATTATTGGCCTCCAAATATAAGCTGCAAGGACAGGGACCCGCTGCCGCTGCGAGGCTTCAAGGGAAGGAGGTGGCTTGATTTTATGGCTATTTTGGAAGTGGCGAATTTAAAAATTTGGGACAGTCAGACGGGTCAAGTCCTTGTACCGGGTAGTTCCTTTCACGTCAAGCAGGGCAGCTGCCTCGCCATAGTCGGAGAAAGCGGAAGCGGGAAGTCGCTGACATGCAGAGCCATCATGAGATTAAACAAGCCTGGTATCCGCCAATCGGGGGACATTTTGTTTAACGGAGTCAATCTAAGCGAGCTTCCGGAAAAAGAAATGAGGAAAAAACGAGGAAAGCAGCTAGGCATGATTTTGCAAAATGGCATGCGCGCCTTTGATCCTTCTTGCGTGGTCGGCGTTCATTTAAGGGAAACGCTGGCCTGTCATTTCGGTTGGGGCCGCGAAGAAATAACGGCTAACATGAAACGCGCTATGGAAAGCGTAATGCTTAAAGACCCGGTCGCGGTTATGAATATGTATCCGCACCAGCTGTCTGGCGGCATGCTGCAGCGGATTATGATTGCGCTCACTCTGGTGCTAGAACCAGCTATTGTTATCGCTGATGAGCCGACGACGGCACTAGATACCATCTCGCAATATGAGGTCGTTGAGCAATTTATGCAATTGCGGGAGAACATGGGCTGCTCGATGATTTTTATTTCTCATGATTTGGGCATCGTTCGAAAAATAGCGGATGACGTTCTGGTCATGAAAGAAGGGGAAATAGTGGACCAAGGGACGAAGCAGGCTATTTTCTCGGAATCTGCGCATGAATATACCCGATATTTAGTATCCTCGAAGCAAGCGCTGAATGATCATTTCAAGCGATTAATGATGGGAGGCGTAAGCCTTGCTCAGCGTTGACCGTGTTTATAAATCCTACATAAAAGGCGGATTGTTTTCTAGAGAAACACAGCAGGTGCTGACAAACATGAGCTTTGAATGCGGGCAGGGCGAATGCTTGGGCATAATCGGGGAAAGCGGGAGCGGCAAATCGACATTGGGGCGATTATTATTGGGGCTTGAAAAGCCCGATAGCGGAAGTGTTTTATTTGAGGGAAACAAAGTAGAGGATCGAAAAGCAAGACAAGGGCAGATTAGCGCTGTATTTCAGGACTATTCCTCCTCTATTAATCCCTTTTATACAGTAGAGCAGGCGCTGATGGAGCCTTTGAAGCAGCAAAGCAGAGATCATCAGGAGGCTCAAGGCAAGATTGATTTGCTCTTGCATCAGGTGGGCCTCAGTCCATCCTATCGAAAAAAATATCCGCATGAGTTATCGGGCGGGGAGGCTCAACGAGTGTGCATCGCAAGAGCTGTTGCAATAGAGCCGAAATGTATTTTATTAGACGAAGCGATCAGCTCTTTGGATGGTTCCGTGCAAATGCAGGTGCTGGAATTGTTAAAAAGCTTGAGGGAAATTTACAATATGGCCTATATTTTCATCACCCATGATATTCAGGCTGCCGCTTACATTTGCGATAGAGTATTGATTATTAAAAACGGCGAAATCGAAGAAATGGTCAAAATCGAGCATTTAAAAGACGTCCAGTCTGCTTATGCAAGGAAATTGCTGCAGATGATCATTACGTAACGCTAGCAGCAGGGTGAGTCCCGGAGACGGTCACAAGGAGAATAAAGGAAGGAGCAGGAGAGGTGAGAGGAGCTCTATCATGGCCTTTTATGCGTTTATATATGTTGACCCTGTTGTATTTCAGCGCTAACTCCATACTTAATGTCATTATTCCTTTAAAGGGTGAAGCGCTTGGCGCCACCAATACAACGATCGGTATCATTATGGGGGCGTATTTATTTACAACGATGTTTTTTCGGCCATGGGCGGGCAAAATGATTCAAAAGTACGGCCCTATCCGTGTGCTGCGCACGATTCTTATCATAAATGGCTTTGCTTTAATTCTATACACGTTTACGGGATTAGAGGGTTATTTCGTAGCTCGTATGCTGCAAGGCGTATGTACAGCCTTTTTCTCCATGGCTTTGCAATTGGGCATTATTGATGCACTGCCAGAAAAGGACCGTTCACAGGGGATTTCCATGTATTCCTTATGTGCTTCTATGCCGGGTATAATCGGTCCCTTATTGGCTTTAGGCATTTGGCAAGCAGGAAATATGAACCATTTCACAGTGGCTATGATCGCGATTGCTATCCTTACTGGGATTGTAGGCTATAGCGCCAAAATGGACAAACAAGCGGCCGAGGCTGAGCCTGATACGGGTCAGAAAGGGCAGGGCAGTACGATGTCCGAGTCGTTTGGCCAGTTATTCAAAAACCCGCATTTGTTCAAATGCAGTGTGCTGATGCTGATTGCTTCCCTTGTATTTGGGGCGGTGACCACCTTCATACCGCTATATGCTGCACAAATCGAAGGAGGAAATGCGGCGTTTTATCTCATGCTGCAGGCGGGAGCCGTAGTAGTGGCCCGCTTTGCATTACGAAAAAAAATTCCTTCGGATGGCAAATGGCATTCTGCTTTTGTCATGGTCATTATGCTGATGCTAGCTGCAGCAGCGTTATGTGTCAGCTTTTCTGCAATGGGTGGAGCCGTCTTTTTCTATGCTGGCGCAGGTTTGATGGGAATCGCTCAAGCACTGCTCTATCCAACATTAACGACGTATTTAACTTTTGTTTTGCCGCAATTGAATCGCAATGTACTAATTGGTTTATTTATTGCTACGGCAGATTTGGGCGTTTCGCTCGGTGGTGTCATTATGGGGCCAGTAGCGGATATTTTCTCTTATTCCTTTATGTATATGCTTTGCGCGATTTTAGGCGTGTCGATGATTGTTTTTTCTTATGAGCGCCGTGAAATTTTTGTTAAATTAAAATAAAGCTGCCTCGTAAGGTTTGGGCTGTTCCCCCGCCTTCCAAAGCGCGCTAACTGTGGGGGCCATCGCCTTCCATGTCAAACATACAGGCCACAATTCCTTTCTGCGAATACAATAACGTGTATTCCAAAACCGAAAGGGGATAATTATTTTGAACAGAAATAATTACTATAATATGGGTACTATAGGCAATATGGGTAATGTAGGCGGTATGAATGACATGAACTTTTGTCCCGATTGTCCAACGCAGACGATCTATGATCCTCCGATTGTACAATACGAGAACTACTATCACCCACAGCTCGTGAATGTCGTTCAAAATATTGAAACAGTGAAGCAGCACCATTGTTGTCCAGTTTATAAGCAGCATTTCACTCATACGGAGAAAAATGTTATGGTTTCGAGTGCGAGACGCGCGAAACAAGCTAAAGCAGCTTCCAAGAAACGTTCAAAAAAATAGCTTGAATATGAAATAAAGACCCTTAAGAACGGTCGCTTGGTGAGTGAAGCGGCCCTCTTTAAGGGTCTTATTTTTTTTAGGGATCTAAATGGCAATAGGCAGAACTAGGCTTGTACGCCTTCCCTCACCCTGTAAACACAGTTTCTGCCTCCCACCAAAATATGCTCCACCCGTTCGATGGAAACATGACTCCCGAGAATGGATTGAAATAAATTCAGCTCATACTTACATAACCCAGTACAGACAACAGCAGCCTCACAAATCGGACAATGCTTCTCAATGAACAGGTAGCTTCCATCGTCTTGATCCTGAATCTCAGCCATGTAACCTTCATTTGTTCGAATCTCGGCCATTTTCTCTAGTTTTCCCCGTATGCTTGATGCGTCACCAATGTGCTGAAGATATTGCACTTGCATCTTCTTATCCCGGACAGCAAGCAGCTTGTCTAACCCCTCGTTTCCGAAGGCTTCTCTCATCGAATGGATCAAACTGACGGACAACTCCGAATAACCGCTTGGAAAAAATGTATTAGCTTCGGGAGTTAATCTCCATAGCTTGGTCGGCCGGCCCATGGGGCGGGCTTCTTCTTCATGAGTAACAAATCCTTCTTCTTTCAGGGCATTTAAGTGCTGGCGAATCGCCATTCCAGAGAGCGAAAATTCGGAGGCTAGCGCCATCACGTCCATCCCGCCCTGCTGCTTTAGCAGATCAATGATCGCTCTTCGGGTTCTGGTTGAGGAATCTTTATTGGTTTGATTTCGGCTCATGATGCCCTCCTTATTAAGCAACGGAATCTACATCGCTCCTTACATTTTAAATATAAATGTTGACAAAGTCAAAGGTGAACTGTACCGTAGAGTTTGTAAAGAAAAATGTTTACTAAGTATCCGGATACGGTGTATACATAACAATCTTATTTGGAGGTTCATTTTAATGTCTAATCATCAAAGCATTTTCAGCCCGCGTTATTTTGCATTGTCTATAGGAATTATCCTGTCTGTGATGGCGGTTGGATTCGAAGGCCTTTCGGTAACGACGATTGCTCCTTCCATCGCTGGCGACTTGAATGGCATTGACCTTTTTGGCTGGATATTCAGTACGTATCTGCTTGCGCAGATTATTGGCACCTTGGTCGTTGGTCGTATCATTGATAGAAAAGGGCCGGCAGCACCGTTCACTTACGCCCTTATTTTATTTATCGTCGGGCTGATCGCTGCCGCGACAGCAAGCGATATGTATATGATGATTTTGGCGCGAGCCATGCAGGGCCTAGGTGCCGGTGCAATGATGACTTGTGTTTACACGGCAATATCTTTAAGTTACCCCGATGAATTACGTGCGAAAATACTCGGAGCATTCGGTACTGCCTATGTACTTCCATCTATGCTCGGTCCATACGTTGCAGGCCTTATCGCAGACCAGTGGTCATGGCGGTTTGTTTTCTGGGGTATATTACCGATCCTGATCGTTTCAGCACTGCTTAGCCTGCCTGCTTTTAGGAAGCTAAAGACACAGGGAACACAAGGGGAAAACGGAGCTGCAGCTACATGGATGGCGCTGCTATTGACGGTCGGTACGGGGATTTTATTAGTAGGTCTTAGCAAGCTGCCGACCATTACAGGATTTGTTTTAGCCATTATCGGCTTAGTGCTAATGGTATATCCGCTGCGCAAACTGCTCCCCAAGGGAACGCTTGCTATGAGAAGAGGTATGCCGGCTATTCTCGCAACACGGGGGCTGTTCTTCGCTGCCTATACCAGTACACAGAATTTCTTGGTATTGGCTTTAATAGATGTGAAGGGTATTACGCCTTCTCAGGCTGGATTAATTGTAGCGAGCGCCGCACTGAGTTGGTGCGTCATTGCTTATCTGCAAGGACGTTGGGACTCGGCAGACCAGGGGCGTGGACGTCATACAAGAATTATTCTAGGTGTGCTGCTGCTTGCAATTGGGATTGCCTTCGTATTTTGGGTGCCAGTTGTAACAGTTACCGTAGCGGTTATTGGACAAATCATAGCGGGAATCGGAATTGGATTGGCACATCCGATTAGCGGTGTTGTGGCCTTTTCCCAAACAGGCGCAGAAGGGGTTGGAAAAACCTCGGCCAATCTACAATTTGCGGATTCCTTTACACCGGGCGTCGTTATCGGGATAGGCGGCTCCATCCTTGTCGTGTGTCAAGCTGCCGGGATGTCGATGCAAGCTGCATTAACGGTAACAATGGGTTTTCATCTCTTGTTAATCGTCATGAGTTTATTGGCGAGCACGCGGATTACACCAGCAACTGAAGCAAACAGAGCAAGTCTTCAAACTTTAGGCTTGAAAAACAAATAAACGGTAGGAGAGATGTACAATGTTTAACACCTTAAAAGCTAATATTGATGGACATCTCATTTTACCAGGAGAGCAAGGGTACGACGAAAGAAGAAAGGTATGGAATATGGCCTTTGATAAATATCCGGCAGCCATCTTAGTTTGCAAGACTTCAACCGATGTTGTCGCTGCCGTTCAATTTGCCAAGGAGAAAGACATCCCCGTTTCCATTCGGGGTGGTGGTCATCATGTTGCTGGAACAGCCGTTTGCGATAAAGGTATCATGATTGATTTATCCGATATGCGTAAGGTTACCGTAGACACTGTAAGGCGTATAGCTGTTGTAGAACCAGGGGCAACTTTAGGGGATGTCGATGCGGAGACGCAGAAATACGGTCTAGCTACTCCGACAGGAACGGTTTCAGAAACGGGCATTGCGGGACTCGCTTTATGCGGTGGTCTCGGTTATCTAAAAGGGATGTACGGCATAACAAGCGACAATATGATTTCAGCGCGTATCGTTACTGCTAACGGGGAAGAGATTCAAGTAAGCGAACAGGAAAATCCCGATTTGTATTGGGCCCTTCGCGGTGGCGGAGGCAACTTCGGAGTCGTCACTTCCTTCGAATTTCAGCTTTACCCTATAGGTCCTGAAGTTTTGGCCGTCGATGTCATGTATGACTATAAAGATGCGAAGCAGATTTTGCAAAAAGCGCAGGCTTTCCTGCAACAGGCGCCGGATGAAGTGTCCTTTAATATGGTGGCCTTCCAGCTGCCTTCGCTGCCTAGTGTGCCTGAAGCAATGCATAACAAACGCGTTATAGTGATTGCCGGGTTATATGCAGGTGATAAGGCAGATGGGGAAAAGGCCATTCAACCACTGCGTGAATTGGCTATCCCGATTGCCGATCAAACGGGTATCGTCCTATATACTGAATTACAGAGTAGGTTTGACCTAGCAGCTCCGAAAAATGTTCCCGTTTATGGAACATCACTTTTTGTTAAAGAATTGAACGATGAAATCATTGATACGCTGCTCAGCAAACTAGAGAATCCTCCAAGACCATCTTTACTGGTACAATTCTGGAGCTGTCACGGCCGGATGAATCGCATACCTTCCGATGCTACCGCATTTGCTGTTCGTGATGCATCGTTTCTTCTCAGTTTGGATGTCGACTTTCCCATGGAGGAAGCGGAGAAGTGTACCGATTGGATAGAAGCCGTTTATGAGGCGTTATTGCCCTATTCGCTTCGTAAGTCGTCTTATCTGAATACCGTTCGAGCTGATGACCAAATAACGAAAGATGCCTATGCGGCTAATTACCATAGGCTGCTTGCCATCAAGAAGCAATACGATCCGACAAACCTTTTCCGCAAAAACCATAATATTGACCCGGGAATTTAGATTTCTTTTAGCAGGATTAAAACTGCTGAGCAGTGGGGGTAGAGCTTTTGAGGAGTGTTCGCCTTGCTTTCGAAAAATTGGCATGGAGAAAATCGCAAAATATATTTTCGATCCGAATTTACTTTTTGCCCGCATTGTGAGAAGAAATTACAGCGTGCCCATACGGCTTGGCACAAAGAAATTACGACGTTAATCGGTGTCATTGAAGTATGGAGTATAGCCTACACTTGCAAAAATAGGATTTGCTCACACAAAGGCATCTTCTACAAATCAGCGGAAGCTGAAATGCTCGGTATGAAACAGTCATCCTATGGTGGGGATGCGCTAAGCCTTGCAGGAGAGTTGTGCTTTACGCCACATATGACGGTAATCGAACTCACTGCAGCTCTTCATGTGACAACTGAGCTCAATGGCGGCATTGTTTTGTCGATGCACGGTGTGCAGCAAAAAAAGGGGAACGAAACGCTCTACATCTTATATGAAGTATTTAGCGGCACGGTAATTGCTGCGAAAAATATGGAAAGTGGAACGGTTCTGGAACTTCAAGCTCTCATTTTGCCCATCATTAAACTAGGATTTCCTATTGTAGGTATCGTGTTTGATGGCCAGTATAGTATACGCTTGGCCTTTGAAGGCTTGCTTCCCGGTTTACCTTACCAATACTGCTATTACCGCTATATCTCTACAGCAATAACGGGCGCTGATCGCAAACTAAAAAAGCGACTGAAAAAGAATATGCGAGCTATAAGAGATTTTGAAAGAAAAATCGGGCAAATGGAAAAAAACATCAGCAAGCAATCAGATGAAGCCGCCACTTCAATTGGTGGAATGACTGAAATTAAAATGGCCAAGAAATATATCGCAGCTGGTCGGGCTTTATTGTTGGAAGGCGGGGATCCTCCGCCTAACCTCCCGGGTATGTTGATCTATGAACGAGCGCAAACCATTCAAGCTTCGTTATCGCGATACTTAGTGAGGAGTGACTGAGATGATAGAAATCAGTGAAAAGGCCAAATCGGCTATCCATCAAATGATCTTGGACAAAAATATGGCTGATCTGTTTCTTCGAGTAGGAATTGAAGACGGCGGATGCAGCGGATTATCTTACAATATCAAACTAGACGACCTGTTGACGAAAGAAGATGAGGTATTGCCGACTGAAACCTTCAACATCGTATGGGATAAACGGAGCATCGAATTTTTGGAAGGGATCAAAATTGACTACCAAAATCAAGGTATGACTGGCGGATTTACGATCGACAACCCTAATGCGAAAGCCTCCTGCAGCTGCGGCGCGAGCTTCAGAACAGCAACCTACAAAGGAAGCCGTAAAAAGTGTGACTGAACTGATAATTGAAATTTAGGAATAGAGGGATGTGAAACCGAGTGCCATTTGTAATAACAGAAGCTTGTATTTTTGAAAAAGCAGCTGATTGTGTAGACGTTTGTCCTGTCGATTGCATTGTGGAAGGAGACGATCAGTATTTTATAAATCCTGATATATGTATTGACTGTGGTGCTTGCGAAGCGGCTTGTCCGGTTGGGGCGGTCTACTACGATGAAGACTTGCCTGAGCAACAAATTAAATATGCAGCTAAGGCAAGAGAATTTTTCAAAACGCAATAATTTGCATAATGCATCTATTACAAAAGGTCGAGGCATCACGCCCCGACCTTTCATTTTTTTATTACAGTATTATACATCATTTACTTCAAGACGATTCACTTGCGGATAAGTCGCTCGTTGCATGACTAATAGCAACACTTTAGTTCCTATCCTTTTTTTTACCAACTTTAATGTATACTTGTTACTATCAAACCAATTATTTTTTGTAGGAATGTCTTATTTCTTTATGTTGCATTACAATATGACTTTCGGAGTGAAGGCAAATGAACAAAAAGATGCCGATTATCAGCTTAATAGCAGGGTTGATCCTGCTTATTTGTTCCTGTTCCGCACAGACGGAACAAGTGAAAGGAAATTTAGAGACAAAACTGCCAGCCAACTTTACGATTTCTAATGTTAAAAGCGCGTTGGAACAATACGCGAACTATCGTTTGTGGTTTTATCCTGAGAATGTTTCAGGGAAATTGGCGGATACCAACTTTGATCCTTACATTGGGCAGATGATTGATGTTGAGGTTCGTTTATATACGGACAGCGCTAGTAACAAGAAAGTGTATACGAAAACGAGCATTGGTGAGTGGCTGGCCGTATTTGAAGTGAAAAATGGCATTGTGTATTGTAATGGACAGGTTGGTAAAGATGAATCAATATGGCCACAGGATAATTATGAAGTCATGGGGGAATTTCAAATAAAAGTCCCTCAGCCTCACAAACCAGATTTTGGGTCATCACCTCGTAAAGATAAAATGATTGCAGCTGCGGAGTCTTACATGAAATCATTTTGCGAGGATTTACTCAGTGGTACCGAGCGTGAGAAGTGGGTAGATGCTAAGGTATATATTGCGGACTTTTATGAATATGAAAGCGGGGTTTCAGCATGGCTTGTAAGAGAGGATGGGTATGTATGGAATTCGCCCATGTATTTTGTAGAGGAAAACGATGAATTTAAAGCAGTTGGTGAAAAAGGATTTGGGATAGACAACATTGAGTCTCTGGACAAGCTTGATTTTGGGCGATATATGTTTGAGAAACAAACGGATGATGCTGTATTGCAATTTACATGCAGCAGTAGTGACATGTAGCATTCAAAAGTCTGATTCTTCATTTTTAGCTAAACTTATATTGAATATTAACTCTAGCCCTATTCAGATCGTCAACTGCGATCTAAATCGGGCTTTTTGATTTTCTGATAAATGGTGCATGAAAAGAAAATATTGGGACAAGTTAAAATTGAGCTTTATTGAAGAAAGGATGGACTAGCGTGTGGTCTGTTATAATTTCGCACCTCCCTGATTGGAAAGTTTGTGCACAGGCTATTCTAAGCCTGATTATTGCTCTTGTTCTTTATTATTTGAATAAATATTTTCGGTCATTAGTTGAGAAGAAGAATGCTCCTGCCCAGAAAGCAAGGAAGGGCGAGCATCTTGCCGCTCAATCGAATCTATCTGACGATTATGAAGAAAATTTGCATGCAATCAAACAAGCCATTAGCAGCAATAGCGATGTCCATTTTCGTGAATTTCAAATAACGGAGCTTCATGCTCGGGCAACGCTCATTTATGTAGATGGGATGCAGAATGAGGAAATGATCAGTAAGTATGTAATGAAAATTTTGATGGAAGATGTTAGGCAGGATATGACTGACAGAAGTTTTTTATTTAATCCAGTGGAGTTCTCCTCTTATTTTCAAAATAAAGTACTACCGATTTGCGAGGCCTATGAAGCTGCAGAGCTTCATGGTTTAAATCAATCCATCTTGATAGGTTTTACGGCCTTGCTTATTGAAGGCATGCCTCACGCCCTGCTTATTGGCACGTCAGGCATGAAGACCAGAGCAATTAATGAACCAAGCTCTGAAGCTTTGCTTCGAGGTCCGCGTATCGGATTTACCGAGGTGCTAAGTGAGAATACATCGATGCTGCGCAGACAAGGCTACAGTGAAGATCTGGAAATAAATATGTATGAGGTAGGAACGCGAATTAAAAGGAAACTGGTCATTGCTTACATGAAGGAGATTGTTAATCCAGATCTGCTTCAGGAGGTAAGAGATCGAGTTGCAAAAATCAATATGGATTTCATTGCGGAATCCGGTTATGTGGAGCAGCTCATTGAAGATGATTACCTAAGCCCTTTTCAGCAAGCTCATAATACAGAGCGTCCGGATCGGGTCATTAGCGGATTATTGGAAGGAAGGATAGCCATTCTATTGGATGGCACTCCTTTCGCTCTAATTGTTCCGGTAACGTTCGGCATGCTGCTGCAATCGCCTGAGGATTATTACGATCGCTGGCTGCCAGGAACCCTATTGCGTTTGCTGCGATTTTTCGCCGCGTTCTTGGCCCTTATGGCACCGGCTTTGTATATTTCGTTTATTTCCTTTCATCCGGGCTTAATCCCGACAGAGCTTGCCGTTACGATCATTGAAACCAGGCAGGGTGTCCCCTTTCCTTCATTAATAGAAGTAATGATTCTGGAAATTTCGATTGAAATATTGCGTGAGGCCGGCATTCGATTGCCCAAGCCTATTGGACCGGCAATGGGCATTGTGGGCGGTTTAATTATTGGCGAGGCCGCTGTGCAGGCAGGAATTGTCAGTCCATTTTTGGTAATCGTAGTAGCAGTGACGGCTATATCTTCTTTCTCGATACCCGTATACAGCGCAGGCATTACACTGCGTATATTACGTTTCGCTGGCATGTTATGTGCGGCAGTGCTAGGGATGTTTGGAACCATTTTGTTCATATTGTTAATTTGCGGTCATTTAAGCAAGCTGAAAAGCTTTGGAGTTCCTTATGTGACACCAATCTCGCCGTTTCGCTTCAACGACTGGAAGGATTTATTTCTGCGTGCGCCGCTGCCCTTTATGACTAAACGACCGGACATGATGAAGACGCAAGACAAGAAGCGAAGATAGTAAAGGAATAGAGAGGAGGCGCAAATGTGTTTCTACGCAGCGACGATAAAATCACCACAACCCAAACCTCAATCTTCATAACAGACTCAGTATTGGGGGCCGGTATTTTGACCTTGCCCCGAGGTGTGATCGAAGCTGCAAAAACGCCGGATGTCTGGCTATCTGTGCTATTAGGCGGCTTTCTCGTCATTTTGTTAACGATGGTCATGGTGAAATTAAGCCAGCAATTTCCTAATCATACGGTGTATCAATACGCTAAACGAATTGTCGGCACTATACCTGGTGGAATTTTAGGTGTTTGCTTGATTGGTTATTACATCATTATTGCCGGTTTCGAGGTAAGGATATTTGCAGAGATCACAATGTACTATTTGCTGGAAGGAACCCCTATTTGGGCTATTGTCATTCCCTTTATTTGGGTGGGCACCTATATTTGCTTTGGAGGAATTAATTCCATCGCACGGGTTTTTCAAATTATTTTCCCGATCAGTATTCTGATACTGGTGCTTTCGTATTTCCTGAGTATTCGATTGTTTGATATCAACAATTTACGTCCTGTTTTGGGTGAAGGTGTTCTACCCGTATTTAAGGGGTTGAAATCAACTGTGCTTATATTTACAGGATGTGAAGTGATCATGACTCTCGTTGCACATATGCAGCACCCAGAGCGGGCAGTCAAAGCGACATTTGCAGGAATAGGCGTTCCTTTTGTGCTATATCTGATGACTGTAATCGTCGTTATAGGAGGCATGTCGATGGATTCGGTGATGAATAGTACCTGGCCTACAATCGACCTTCTGCGAAGCTTTGAAATTACGGGATTAATATTTGAGCGTTTTGAGTTTCCGTTTTTGGTCATTTGGATGATGCAGTTGTTTTGCAATTTCACCAGTTTTTACTTCAATGCTTCTTTAGGAATTTCACAGGTTTTTCATCTAAAGATTCACCCGGTGATCTTTGGATTAATCCCCGTTATCTTTATCACTACGATGCTTCCCGAGCGAATAAATGAAGTTTTTAAGCTAGGGGATACGATAGGCAAAATGGGGATCTTTTTATTTTTTCTCGTGCCTGTCCTGCTTACTGTCATATTGCTCTTTAGAAAGAAGGTGTTGAATCATCATGTATAGATTTAAAAACTTGCTTGCCTTACTTCTCTTATCCTCCATTTTCTTAACACAAGGCTGCTGGAGCAGTAAAGAAATTGAGGATTTAAGTGTTTATGCAGGTCTGGCACTAGATGTAGGTGAACGGCCTGAGCTTGAACGCAATCTGGAAAGAGAAGGCGCAACGTACGATAAAAAAAATCTATTGACAGCTACGATACAAATTGTTCCGATAAAATCGTTCGAACGGCAAGAAAAGTCGAGCGAGAAGCAATTGTTGAAGTATTCAAATTTGCGCCTAACAGGGGATTCTGTATTTGAAATTATGCGCCAATACTCAACTAGAAGGGAGCGCCCAGTCATTGGGCATCATCTTAAAGTCATTGTAGTAGCTACAAAATTGGCCGGGCAGCATCAGATGGACCAATTAATGGACTTTGTGCTGCGTGATAATGATATACGTCCAAGCTGTCGGGTGTTTTTTAGCAAGGGGAGGGCTTACGATACCTTTATCAGTAGTCAACCAGAAGAGGTTCCTGCTTTTCGGATAAACTCGATGATCAATAATAGCTTCAGAACCAATAAGGTCATGAAAGAGGTCAATCTAACTCGGATCGATGGATTGCTTCATTCGAAACAAAGCTTTTTGCTGCAAAATATCGTCTCTTCAAAAGGGGAAATAGAATTTTCAGGTGCTGGAATTGTTAAGGGGGCTACTAGCAAGTGGATTGGCGATTTGAATCAAGAAAATGTGGAAAGCCTATCCTGGATTCAAGGGACAGGTCAAGGTGGCGTAATCAAAAGTTATGATTGGAGAAATAAAAGCATTACCTATGAGATTAAATCCATGCACAGTAAAACGACTGCCAAATTACAAGGTGACGCGATTTCCTTTCACGTTGCGATTGAATCAACCGGGAGATTAATTGAAAATTGGGATACGCAAGAAAACCCATCCAAACTTGAATATTTAGAGGGAGCAGAGAAGGTTTTTGAAAAAAGATTAACAACAATGATTGATCATGTCATGCGGAAAATGCAATCGAAATACAAAGTGGATGTAGCTGGATTCGGGAAAGTGCTCTCTATAAAGTATCCCGATAAATGGAAAATGGTGAAGGATAATTGGGATGAAGTGTTTAGCCGGGTTCCCGTAACCTTTGAGGTCAAGTTGACGATTACTGATTTTGGTTCTTCTACGGAATAATCAACTTAGTACCTATAGCAATTCCTAATTTGTGTATATGAACAGGATGTATGGACATCATATTTTTAGCTAACTGTTAAATGCTAAAAAGATTATGTCAGGAGCAACAATCTATCTATAAAATAGGGGAGGCGCTAAATGAATGTCGAATAAAAAAAGTTACTATGCATTTGAGGATCCGTCTGGGACCACGCCAGAGCGCATAGCCTGGCTTTCTATAAACTACCTTACCAGGCAATGATTTATAAAGCTTTTTAGTCGTAGCAGAAATGTTATATTATTGTCTCTACGCTTTCTGTGAATAATCGGTGCGTTCTTGTTAGAAAATAAGCGAGCTAGCATTCTAACTTGAAGAGAGGTATGAAGATGAAGAAGTGGTTAGCGATTTTTAGCCTTGCAGCATGCTTAATGATGTTCTTCACTGTTCCTGCTTTTGCAGACAATATCACAAGGATGGACAATACGCCGGGCGATGAAATGCGTCACGAAGTCAATAAAGGAATTAACGCAACAAACCGCTCGTTAGGTACGGACATGAATCGCATCGACAACGGGAATACAGTAAGCACAAATAATTATCGAGCCAATGCCGCAGACGATGATGGTTTCGATTGGGGATGGCTTGGTCTGCTTGGCTTACTTGGACTTGCAGGCATGAGAAACCGCGGCCGCGATCGCGCATAACCTTATTATTTCAAGGAACAGCACAAATAACTTCCCTTGTTAGAGGAAGGTTACTAAAAAATGAAAAAAGGTACTGCTTCCCGAAATTACGGGAACAGTACCTTTTTATTGGTATAATGAAAAGAATCGCGACGAAAGTTAGCTGTTTCATTATAAACAGGTTCGTTAAATTCTTTGTGAGCAATTCAACGAACCTGTTAGTTGGAAAATTGATGCGGTCGAGAGGACTCGAACCTCCACGGCTGTTACACCACTAGAACCTGAATCTAGCGCGTCTGCCAATTCCGCCACGACCGCACATGCAAAATTTACATTTATAATTTAGCATGTTGTCATGGGGGAAGTCAAGCTGGCTATAAGAAGTTGAAATTATCAGATTAATCGTATGCATCAGGATAGTAGTAGTAGCGTTCATAATCACTAATCTCAATCTCAAACCAAATTCCAGTGTCGGGGTAACTGGCGATGGAGTAGTCTATTCCGGCTTCCTCAATGTTGTTAATTATGTTATACAGATCAACATTAGAATCATCCCATAACAGGGCGTTCATAATATCATTGGCATTCGTATCGATTCTGGATACCGGATTTGCGGCAGCAATTGCCGTATGAATAGATCCCAATAGGTTATCTAAAGTTTCTGGCGTTTCATCGTTTTCTACGGATATCATCAGACCTTGGATGCTAGCGTCTTTTGGATTAATGATGCCGCTCAGCTTATGATTTTCTGAGAATTCATAATTGAAAAAATAAACGCCATCTTTACCCGCTGTTAAAGTCGCTTCCCCCATTTGTAAGGGATACTCCAGTAGTACGGCGGCCTCATTAAACCTTGTTTTCAAGTCCTCCAAGCTATCCCAGATGATAAAAGGAGCGGTCTCTGTTTCTTCTGATAGTAGCAGTTCCTTCTCTTCTGAAGGGGGGGTTGCCGTCTCCTCCTCGTCAAATACATACTCATCATCCAGTTCCTCTTCCATTGTAAAAGCAGGCTCCTCCTCCATAATGGTTGGAGTTGCTTCCGTATTAGCGGTTAGTCCAACCGAAAAAGACCGGCTCGGGTTGAGTGTCTTATTAATGAAATAGCCTAGCGTTATGGAGCCAATTAATAAAAGCATTACCGTCCAAATAATATAAAATGATTTATGCAAATAATCACGCTGCCTTTATGTAGAATGAGGTTGAAGAATGAAGCAAAATAAGCTTTATTTTTAACTATAGAGTGCCAGCAGTTGTTGCCAAATAGGAAATTTCTCGCCGCAGGCAAGGCAATTCGTGTGTCCAGCCAAATAAGGCAGCTGTGCCGAAAGCTGCTCGTCCCCCAAACGCTCAGCCCGGCTATGTACATAACGAAGACTGACTTCCGCTGAGCTTGCAGGATCAGCAGGGGTAATGGTACCAGGCGAATCCTTGTCGTTAAAAACGGGATCTGCCTTGTACGCGACAAGCTTCTCCTCGCTTTCATCCGGCCAAATGAAGGTTTCATGCTCGCAAGCAGGACATGCCGCGACATATTCATCACCGATGCTGTGGGTTTGCAGCATGCTCGCAGCCGCTCGTTCACCGTAAAAAGCAGCATCGG
The DNA here is from genome assembly GCF_055814915.1 of Paenibacillus sp. R-74696. Lineage (NCBI taxonomy): Bacteria > Bacillati > Bacillota > Bacilli > Caryophanales > Paenibacillaceae > Paenibacillus > Paenibacillus sp. R-74696. Next base: position 730,966 of record NZ_JBPULM010000045.1, on the reverse strand, counting down.
CGATTGCTATATAACGTTTCTCGGAGTCATCTTTATTAGGCTGGGCGTAGTCGGCGATCTGGTCGGACATTTCACGAAACTTTTTAATGGCATCGTAATAAGAAAGATAAATATCAGCCCGTGCCTTTGCATCAATATCAGGTACTAATTCCTCAAATACTGCGGGCATTTCCGACGTTAACTCACAAGTATTGTTTGCTTCAAATAAGCCGCAGGTGATGTAAATATCCAGCTTCACTTCCGGGTCGTTCGAGTGCAAGGCGATTTCCGCCAAATAAGGCACCGCGGCGTAGGTACAAGCGTAAATCGTATTCTGATGATAAAGCTGTTCCCAGTAAAGCTCATCTTTGACCTCTGAATCATAATTTTGGGCTAACTGCTGCAGCATTTCCGGTACGGAATCGGCGATGCCATACGGTCCTTCCAGTTCCGACCAAATCGTGCTATTTAAAGCGAGCATAATGAATCGCCTCCTCATGAATGAATAGTGAACGTCCTTCCTAGCTATTTTACTATGGAATTGGTGATTTTGGCGATATGTGACAAAGGAAGCAGATTAACGGCGAATGAATTTCCAGCATGCAGCATATTTTGCTGCAAGTTCACAAACAATGAAAGGGAATGAGTGATGACGCGTTGATAGCGAATGAGGAGTGTGGAAGTGTGAACGCGAATAGAAGCGATTTATGGAAAAAGAGGATGGTCAGGCTGCTTGGACTAATGCTGCTGGTTTTGTGCACGAGCAATGAAGCAGGAGCAGCTTCTTTATTTGCAGAACCCCAGGCACAGGAGCAGCGCCATATTGCCATCGTCATTGACGATTTCGGCAATGATATGGATGGTACGGAGGAAATGCTGAAGCTGCCGATCAAGTTTACAGCGGCGGTTATGCCATTTATGCCGTCTACGCAAAAAGATGCAGAGGAGGCTCATCGTCTCGGGCACGATGTCATCGTGCATATGCCAATGGAGCCCAACAAGGGATTGAAAAAATGGCTCGGTCCCGGCGCTATTACGGCAGATCTAAGCGACGCCGAAGTCCGTAAGCGGATTAATGCGGCCATTGACAATGTGCCTCATGCGATTGGCATGAACAATCATATGGGGTCCAAGGTGACTGCGGATGAGCGGATTATGCGTATCGTGCTTGACGTATGCAAGCAGCGAGGGTTGTTTTTCCTCGATAGCCGGACGACCTATAGGACTGTTGTGCCGAAGGTATCCAAGGAGGTTGGCGTACCGCTGCTATCCAACGATGTTTTTCTCGATGATGTGTATACGATTCAGCATATTAGCAAGCAAATGAATGAAGTGCAGAAGCATCTGGCTACGCATGTTACCTGCGTTGTGATCGGTCATGTCGGGCCTCCGGGCAAAAAAACAGCGGCTGTTCTAAGACAGTCGATTCTGTCCATGAACGCCGCTGTTTCCTTCGTCAAGCTGTCGGATATGGTGCTGCAATCATTTGGTGATCAGCTTGTATTGCCGAATCCCTGAAGCGATGGCGGATGCAATGTGCAGCTGCTCGCGGGGGTCTGTCAGCATCGTTCGATCATCGCTATTGCTGACGAAGCCCATTTCTACAATAACGGCTGGCTGATATACGCGTCTAAGCAGATAGAAGGGCTTCCCTTCCCTAGGCAAAAACGAGGTGCGCTGCTGGCGATTAAGCGTGTCCTGAATGCAGAAAGCAAGCAGGGCGCTTTCTCCGCTGCTTTGATGCAGCACCAGCGGCCCGCGCTCCGAGCGGTCGGGTGTCGAATTGACATGCAGGCTGACGAGCAGCTGCGTAGGAATTTCCTCGGTGAGCTGCCGCCTTTGGGAAAGGTCACGCCGATGACGGGAGCCGCTAATATGCCAGCGATTATCGTCGCTAAGCGCATAATCGTCGGTGCGATTCAGCACGGCGGTAATGCCTTGGCTATTCAGCAGCAAATACAGCTTTTTGGCGACAGCGAGGTTAATATCTTTTTCCAAAATGCCCCCGGCCGATGCGCCGCCATCAATACCGCCATGACCCGCATCAATGAGTACAACGGATGAAGGCATCGTCCAATGTCCAGCATGGGGGTCGGAATGATGAGAGGGTACGGCGGGTTCATTTGCAGAAGCTTTGCTATTTCCTGTTGCCATAGCTGTAGAATGGGCGGGAAGGCAGAAGAGCAGCGTAATGATCAAACAACGAAAGCAAGCAAGCACATGCCATCCTCCTTTTGAAAGGCTTTTGTCTTAGCTATAGCGTGGCTCACCGGAGGAAATCTCATGCATGTTTATGATTGGAGATGGCAGGGCAAACTGATATCATCAATGGTTGTGAGAGGCAACTGTCCTTAAGAAGCGACTGCTTAGATACTCAAGCAAAAAGGGGAGCGACAGAAATGGCCAGCGGGGATGATTTAATCAAATATGTGACCGTACAGGTTGTGGAGTATATGGAGAAGCCAAAAGGGGAACGCAAGCAAATAAAAGCGTCAGCGAAGGCGATAAGGGAGCCATGGCTGACGCGCTGGTTCGGCTGGGGGCCTGTCAGTCTTATGATGTGGTGGCGGGGAAAAAGCGGGCGTCAGCGATAAAAATCACCCAGCTCTGCAAGCAGCGAAAGTGGAACATAACGCCGGCTTTCGCCCAGCTCGTCTGTTTCAAGAGCGACGTACACAGCGCCGTTGTTCCAGCTGTGATAGCCAGTTGCCGACCACACATAAAGCATGTCGCCATTAAACCTTGCCGCTGTATAGGTAAGGTGTTTCTTTTTGTCCAAAATAAGCAGCGCCTTTAAGGAGCCTTTAGATTCCGCCTTGCCTACAGGTGCATCTGTCAGCCATTGCAGCTTCTCATAAGGGCTGAATGAAGGATTGGAAACGGCTTTGGCAATGCTCGCGGTGGCTGCCATAGGCCCTTCATTATGAATAAGCTTTAGCTCCTGACTTGCCTCGGCGTCCCAGAGCGGAGCAGTCAGCGGCAGCGCTTCACCGCTCATGGCATCGGTATATGCCGTAGCCTTGCCGGTAATTTTCCAGACGGACAGCAGTGGATGGATATATAGCGGCGTACTCGTAATGGCAGAGGGGATAAGTTCAAGCCGCTGGAGCGATTGCTGCAGCGTTGTTAAGCTATATAGGTAGTCGCCAAGCCCGTATTCGCCTAAAATATACCCGCCGCTCTCCGTTGCATGGACAACGAGGTACCCGACGGTTTTTTTGTGCTGAATAACGCTGGCCATCCAGCTGTGTGTGCCGGGGCCGAGTGCGGAAATATTAAGCGTTGCGCCTTGCCAGCTCTTGAAAGCAGGCTGTGCTGCGAGCTGCGCTGTCCATGCTTCTACATGGGCGAGAAGGGATGCATGGTCTGCTTGTTCCAGCTCGGGCATGGCGGCAGCTTGCGGGAGCTGGAGGCTGCTTGTCCATAATATAGCGCTTAACAATAATGCGCCGATCATTAGCTTGCGAATGTGGCTCAGCAATAAATTCACCCTTTTCTTCATGAGGCAGCTCGCTAAAGTGGCGAATGCTGCCTATTATTAAAATATAAGAATTTATAGGTTTCACACTATAAATACGCTTATATTTCTCGGACTGAAACGCGCCGCGCCAACAGAGGATGGCGACAGCTGTTTCACCTTGACTCACAGCTTCATTATAAAAGGCTGAGCGGGAGAAGGCTGTTGGAATGTGTAGGCACTCGGCAGCCTGTCCCGTTCTTTTTTTGCCGCAATGGTGCGGATCGGGTCTGATCTTAGACTATTCAATACCTTCCAGATGGAAAATACCGCAGTTAATGGCGGAAGCCGTCACGCGGGGCTCATATTGCCAGCGGATTTCCGCTTGGCGCTGTTCATACTGCACGCGTACGCTTTGCTTCAGCTCGTCGTCAGCCGCATGCTCGATTAGCGGCTCATAATACAGCCGAATGCGCTCCAGCTCCTCCTCCAGCCGCTCGGTTGCGGCACCTGCCCATTCATAATCGTAGCTTTTCAGCTTGCGCTCCAGCGCTTGCTCCATAATAGACAGCGCCTTGTTGAAAGAAAGGCCGTTTTTCGCCAAATGAATGTTCGCGGGCAGGCGCGGCGTGAGCCTGAGGCGCTGAACTCGATCATGGAAATGCTCGGTGCAATGCCCCGTAGCCAGCGAAATCCCGAAGCTGTGTATTTCCTCGCGCTTGCGGTCGCAGGCGAACTCCACGCGCATATTGATGCCAAGCCAAGCAGTGTAAGGCGTAGAGCTATAAGGCGAGGCGGCACCACGCTCCGGTTCTTGAAAAAGAAAGACGTAGCTGCCCTTTGATTTTGCCGCACCAAACAGCTGATCGAGCTTGCGCGAGCCGAAATACATTTCCTCGCGCGGAATGCGCAGCCCCGTCTGATTGAGGCTGCCGTGTACAAAGCCGAGCGAGCGGCCAAGCGCAGCATCAGCCGCCGCTGCTTGGCTCGTGCCGGCTGCCGCTGCGCCCCCGCTGCTATTGGCGCCTTCTGCCGCAGCGCCAGTTGCCGAACTCGCTGGCGCGGCCGAAGCGGCACCAGCCGCGTTAACTGGCGCGGCTGGACTTGCATTTGCCGCTGCACTTGCTATGCCCGCATCAGGCCTCACGCTGCTTGCGGCACCGTTAAATGCAGCGGCATCTGTGCTTCCTGCAGCCCCGGCTGCGTTTCCTGCCACACCTGCTCCGCCCGAGCCCGATAAGGGTACGCGCTGCTGCGCGGGCAGCGTCCCAGCTTGCCCCGCGTCATACTTTTCACGGTCGGTTACGAGCAGATAGGTCATCGTCTCGGGAGCAGCGTTCGTGCGATCGACAAAGCTCCAGTAGTAGGGACGGTTCGTCAGCTCCCGGTCTGCATCAGGCGACAGCTTAACCGTGAAATGACAGGGCGATTTCTCCAAAACCTGGCACTCGGTCGCCTCCAAATAACGCTGCACAAACTTGTGTACCTGCTTCTCATTCATGTCGTATCTCCACCGTCTGCCCAAGGGCTGTCATTTGTGACACAATTTGCGCACCTGCCTGCAGTTCAGGAGCAAGCTGTACCTCTTCGCGGATTTGCGTAATCGAGGAGGCGAGATCGCTGATCTTATCGCGCAGCTCCGTTTCGCTGCCGCCTGATTCGAGCAGCATGCGGGCAAGCTGCTGCTCCAGCGAGCCATCTTTTTTCTCGAAGCGCTCCAAAATATGATCCAGCTCGCCAATGACAAGCTCAAACATATTAATTTTCTCATGCAGCAAATGGACAATATGCTCCTCTATCGTGCCGAGGGTGCAAAGGTTGTAAATTTTTACGTCCTCGGTTTGTCCGAGCCTGTGGACGCGGCCAATCCGCTGCTCTACGCGCATCGGATTCCATGGCAAATCGAAGTTGATCATATGGTGGCAAAATTGCAAATTGATGCCTTCGCCGCCTGCCTCCGTTGCAATCAATACTTGCGCCCGGCCGCGGAAGAGGTCCATCATCCAATCCTTCTTGCCACGGTTCATCCCGCCCCGGTAAGGGACGGCAATCATGTCGTGGGAGCGGAAATATTGCAGCAAATACTCCTGCGTTGCCCGATATTCCGTGAAAATAATGACTTTATCGTTCATTTCCTTAACGAGCTCAAGCGCCTTCTCAGCCTTCGTATTGGCTTCGATTTTTTTGATGAACTCGACGAGCTCCCATATTTTTGCGCGGACGGGCGAATCCTCGGCCGTCTTTTTGAACATATTGACGAGTGTCAGAAAGACGGCATCGCGGCTGCTGCATACTTCGCGCTGTAGCGTGACTAAGGACAGCATGCTGCTGAGGTCGGGGCCGCTCTCATCGTAGCGTTCATGCACGAAGGCGGTCACTGCGTCGTAAAGCGCCTGCTCATCAGTCGACAGCTGCAGCGGAATATTTTTCACAAAACGTTTCGTAAACGAAATGCCGCCGTCGCCGCGGCGATTGCGAATCATAATGCTGGACAGCGCCGTTTGGAGCTGCTCTTCATTTTTTGGAAGACGCTTGTCAACGACGAAGTTGGCGGCAAACTCGCTTTGGCGGCCGAGCTGGCCAGGCTTGAGCAGCGTGATCAAATTGTACAGCTCGTCCAAATTGTTTTGCACCGGCGTTGCGGTAAGCAGCAGGCAATATTTTTTGCGCAGCTCGGTGACGAACTGGTAGTTGGTCGTTTTTTTGTTTTTGAGCTTATGCGCCTCGTCGATGATGACCATATCGTAGTCGGTGCCGAGAATGACGTCGCGATGGGGATCGCGCTTGGCTGTATCTATCGAAGCGACGACGACGTCGTAATGCCAGGTATGGGCTTTTTTCTGGGCAACGGCGGAAATGCCGAATTTCTGATTCAGCTCGCGCACCCATTGCAGAACGAGCGAGGCGGGAACGAGAATGAGCGTACGGCGCACGAGCCCGCGGACGATGTATTCCTTCAGCACGAGGCCAGCTTCAATCGTTTTGCCAAGTCCAACCTCATCGGCGAGAATGGCGCGTCCGCCCATTTCATGCAGCACCTTGCGCGCGGTCGAAATTTGATGGGGCATCGGTTCGAGCATCGGCAGGCTGCGCAGGCATTGCAGTTGCTCGAAGCTTTCAATTCGTTTCGCTTGCTCCGCTTCCATCGATAGCTGATATAACGTCCAGTCATCCCAGGGGCCGTTTTTGGACATGCGGTTTTGCAGCTCATCTAAAGTGGAACGGTCATATTGAAAATCTACGAGCGGATGAAGCTTGCGGGTGACTAAAGCAGCATCTGGAGCAGCGGATGATCCGTATAGCGGTAGTTTATTATCTAAAGACAAGGGAGCAGCTCCTTTCATCGTTTAAGCGAATATTCATCGTCCATTCAAGCAAAATGAGTAGGTTAAAATCTTTGTTTCTAGTATGACCCTTTCATCGCCTATTCATAAGAAAAGGCTAAAAAAAGCGTGAGAACTAGCAACGGAAAGCGTAGACTTTGGCAGGCGGGGAAATTGGGCGTTTTTGGCTGGGAATGATGAGGAAACCCAATATGTAGTATGTTATAATGATTTTCAGACACAATATATCGGGTTAAGCATGATGTGAAAGGCCTTGTTAGCGGGCAAATAGAAACGTTTTTAGCAAATGTAAGGAGAGGCGGCGTTACTTATGGAGAAGAAACCAACCTTGAGTGAAAATAGGAAAGGCACCAGCAGGCTGGAGGGGCTCAGCGAGAAAATTTTTCTCGATCGTTATGCTTGGAAAAATGCGGATTCCAGCAGTGCTAAGCCTGGAGACCTTGTGCTCGTGCTGACCAAAGATGATCCAAAGTTTCCAACGAAGGAAGTAGGAGAGATTGTGGCCCGTGAAGGTGAGCAGGTGGAGGTGCAGCTCAGAAGCGGTGGCCGTGTAACGACTGCGGTCGAGAAGCTGACGCTGACCATTGAGCAGACGCCTGAGGAAATGTGGGATCGCTTGGCGAAGGCGGTTGCCGGAGTCGAGGGCAGCGAGCAGAAGCGGGCGGAATGGACCGAGCGCTTTCGCTATATTTTGGACGACTGGAAGCTCGTGCCGGGCGGCAGAATTGCAGCGGGGGCAGGGGCTAGTGAGGAGCTTACGCTATTTAACTGTTATGTGCTGCCTTCACCGGCAGATAGCCGTGGCGGCATTATGCAGACGTTGACGGAAATGACGGAAATTATGGCACGCGGGGGCGGTGTAGGCATTAATCTGTCGTCGCTGCGTCCGCGCCGCGCCATTGTGGCAGGGGTAAATGGCGCATCGAGCGGGGCGGTGTCATGGGGCGGGCTGTTCAGCTATACGACGGGGCTGATCGAGCAGGGCGGCAGCCGCCGCGGCGCCTTAATGCTAATGATCAACGACTGGCATCCCGATGTGCTGGATTTCATTACGGTCAAGCAGACGATGGGCCAGGTGACGAACGCGAATTTATCGGTATGCGTGAGCAACGCTTTTATGAAAGCGGTGAAGGAGGATTTAGAGTGGGAGCTGGTATTTCCGGATACGAAGGATACACAGTACAACGAGCTTTGGACAGGAGATTTGGATGCTTGGCGGGCACTCGGCAAAAAGGTGATTTTGTACAAAACGGTCCGCGCCCGCGATATCTGGCACATGATTATTGAATCAGCGTGGAAGTCGGCAGAGCCCGGCGTGGTTTTTATGGAGTATTATAATCAGATGTCGAATAGCTGGTATTTCAATCCCATTATTAGTACGAATCCATGCTTTCATCCGAGCACCAGAATTACGACGGAATACGGGCTAATGACCATAGAGGAATTGTATAAAAAAACAGCTGGAGAAAGCTTTCTTGTTGGCACCGATGCGCGTCTAGTCGAACAAGCAAAGGTTGTCGGCGGGCGTTCTTATGAGGTTCCCGGTGTGAAGATGCGGCAAGCAACGGTTTTTCCTACCGGGGAGAGGGAGACGGTCGTCGTTTCCTTGCAAAATGGGATGGACATCAGCGTGACAAAAGACCATCGCTTATATACGAATGTGGGCTGGAAGGAAGCGCAGAACCTCACCCAAAAAGATTGCGTTTATGTCCAATCCGGTAAAGGTCATTTTGCGGCGAAAGATGAACTAGGCGAACATTGGGGATTGTTTCTTGGTTGGTTGACAGGCGACGGATGGGTATCGAAACGCGGGGATATCGGCATGGTTTTTGGTGGCGGGGATGAAGATGTAGTAAGCCTGCTAGTCGAGGCAGGTGAGAGGATTACCGGAGTAAAGGCGAAGGTGTTTGATCGAACAAATGGGACAAAACAGGTTTATTGGTGGCGCAAAGAGCTGCTTCAAAAGCTGAATGAGCTGGGCGTTAAAGCTGTCAAGGCCCCAGAGAAGGAAGTACCTGAGGCATTATTCACATCGTCAGAAGCTACCGTAACGGCATTTCTGCAAGGACTTTTTAGTGCAGATGGAACGGTTTATGAACGGGATGAAATGCGGCGCACTGTTCGGCTAACTTCAGCTTCACGAAAGCTGCTGCAGGGTGTTCAGCTTTTGCTGCTCAATTACGGTATTCACAGTTCGATCTATGCTCGTCCCAAAAAAGCACAAACGCAGTTTCAATACACGACACAAGCTGGCGAGCACCGTACGTATGAAAGCAGCGGCTTTTATGAGCTCATCATGACCGGAAACAATATTGTTGCCTTTAAAGAACAGATCGGATTTCGTTATGTCACTAGAAAACAAGAGGCGCTTGAGCGAATTGCTCGGCGATCACGTAAAACGGAAAAGTTTCTGTCTAAAGTCACTTCGGTAAAGGCGGGAGAAACCGTCACCGTTTACGATATTACGGAGCCTATTACCCATTCGCTTCTAGCTGGTGGAATGGTTGCACACAACTGTGGCGAACAGGGCCTGCCGGGCTGGGGCGTCTGCAATCTTTCAGCGGTCAATCTGTCGCGTTTCTATAATGATCGGCAGCATGACGTGGACTGGGAGGAGCTGGCGAAAGTTACACGCTGGTCGGTGCGGTTTCTCGATAACGTCATTGACACCACACCGTATCATTTTCCTGAAAATGAAGCGAACCAAAAGCGCGAGCGCCGCGTCGGGCTCGGCACGATGGGGCTTGCGGAGCTGCTGATTAAGCTGCGTATTCGTTATGGCAGCGCGGAATCGCTCGAGTTTCTCGATAAGCTGTATGGGTTTATGGCCCGCGAAGCGTATCTCGCTTCGACGGAAATTGCAGCGGAGAAAGGCGTTTTCCCTGCATTTGAGGCGGATAAATTTTTGCAAAGCGGATTTATGCGAAGCTTGACGTCGCATTATCCCGAGGTGGGGGCTGCGGTAGAGCAGCATGGCATTCGCAACGTCACGGTGCTGACGCAGGCACCGACGGGAAGTACCGGAACGATGGTCGGCACCTCGACTGGCATTGAGCCGTATTTTGCTTTTGAATATTTCCGCCAAAGCAGACTTGGTTATGATAAACAGCTTGTCCCAATCGCCCAGCAGTGGAAGGATGCGCATCCTGACGAGGAGCTGCCGGATTATTTTGTAGCTGCGATGGACTTGTCTGCGAAGGATCATATCCGGGTCCAGGCAGCGATTCAGCGCTGGGTGGACAGCTCGATTTCGAAGACGGCGAATTGCCCGAATGATTTTACGGTGGAAGAGACGAAGGAGCTTTATGAGATGGCATTTGATCTTGGCTGCAAGGGCGTGACCATTTATCGCGACGGCAGCAGGGATGTTCAGGTGCTGTCGACGACGGATGAGAAAGAGAAGAAGCAGGAGACGGAAGAGGAGCTTAAGCTGTCATCAGGAGCAGAAAGCAGGGAGAAAGAAGTTCAAGCTGGAGATCATGGTGCCATAGCTATTGAGGGAGTGGCTTCTCAAGGGGCTTCAAGTGCTGGGAGTGTACCTGATGCAGCAGACCCAAAAACTACTACAGCTACAACCGCTGTGAGTAAGAAAACGCTGGACAAAGCGTATAAAAATCGTCCGCAGGTGCTGCGCGGTGCCACCTACAAGGTTAATACGCCATTCGGCATGGCGTATATTACGATCAATGATCTGTCCGGCTCGCCGGGCGAAATTTTTCTGAATGTCGGCAAGGCTGGCTCCGACGTGTTCGCCATGGCGGAGGCGCTTGGGCGCGTCTGCTCGCTATTCCTTCGTTATGGCGATCATGGTCATAAGGTGGAGCTGTTAATTAAGCATTTGAAAGGAATCGGCGGCACAGGTGCGATTGGGTTTGGCGCAAACCGCGTGGAATCGATTGCCGATGCCGTAGCGAAGGCGTTGGAGCAGCATATAGCGTCTGCTGTGAAAGAGCGGGAGGAGAGCGGTGCAGCAGAGGCAATAAAATCAACTGATACTAGCATGGACTGGGATCTAGGCACATCTGCAAAAACGAGATCAACAGCGACAGCTAATGTCAGCCCAGACCCAGCAAAAAGCCGCAGCAGCGCAAGCTCACTCGATCTTTGTCCTTCTTGTGGTTCAGCGTCACTTATTAATGTGGAAGGATGTAAGCAGTGCAGTAATTGCGGGTACAGCCGATGTAATTAATAGCTCAACTTTTGCAGTTTAAATTGGTTAGGTAAGCCTTCATGTAGCTGGACAAACTAGCAATCCATTGCAGGAACTGTGTTTGAATAAATGTTGAGAACTTCTTGCTGGCTTTCTTGGCGACATCCTCAATCCATTTAAGGAGTTGTTTTAAGGTTATTATCCAATTGAACTGGCTTACTTCAATGCATAGCAAATAAAACAAGCCTCCAAGCGTACGATTGTCTGTGCTTTGTCGATGTTGCCATGCCAGCAAAATTTTACAAGAACAGACAATGGTAGTGTGACTGATGGGTAGGTCATAGGAACGTCCATGAAACTCTTTTTGTAATCGGAGGAGGGATTTGGCACACTTGTAGAACACTTCAATTTCCCCACGAACATCGTAGACCCGGATTATTTCTTCCTCGGAGATTGTGAGATAGGACACAGAATGGCGAGCCGCTCCTTTCAAACGGTGGCGAATGAAAACCATTTTGACTGGAATCCCCAGGGATAGCGCGGTACGAATGGAAACTAAGATCCCCTTACTCTTTACTTGAACCGGGATATTTTTAAAGTCAAGCTCTTGTAGAAATAAGCGGCGCTCACCATCAATTGCTGTACGACCTCACAGGACTGCAACCGAGCGAGGCGACGCTGCTGGATTTTATTCATGGCATGCCCGAAGCAGCGGTCTAGCCGTTGCTGGGGCAGACCCACGAACAACTAATGAATGCCCTGTCGTGCATGCAGATGAAATGGGGTTCTGCGTAGAAGGGGAGGTCACGGAATGTATGTCATTTCGGACGCGTATTGGACCTTATTAAGCGCTCATCCTCATCGTGGAAAACAAGCCATATAAATCACCGGCTTCCTGCCGTTTATTTAGGATTGTCGTCGACGACTGTTTTAGCACGTATTTCAACGCAGGTTATCGATTTAAGTACGCCTTATGAAACGCTCATTTGCTGCGGGAATGTCTCGGTATTGAAGCGTACGACGCACAGAAATAGGCTACGCTTATTCGTGAATTTCAGCAAGGGAGCTGGGACGTCATAAAAGTAGTTGCAAATTATTTAGAATTCATATGGATTTAAATTGAAGGATTTTGCAATCATTTGTCGAATTTAGCACTAGTAAAATATTTCTTATTGGAAGGAGAAGGACTTATTGAAAAAACAGCGTAATTCTCCAATTGAAAAAAAATATATTGATTACATATTTAAGAAAAAGATCCATCCCAAAGAGGTGGTCTATGCATTAAAAAAAGAACCTGATATTAATCAAATTAAGTTAGTAATTAAAAAAATAATAAAATACAAAATAATCAGACCCTATGTTTTAGGGAATATTTTTCCAGATAGTTACAGTGATTTAGGGCAATCGAAAGCACAATTTTTTGTTAACTCATTTAAGGTAAATATAAATTGGATTATGAGCAAAATTGAAATATTCAGCAAGAAAATAAATACTTTTGTTTTTTTGCAAGATAAGTATGAGAAAGAATTATTACGGGGAGATTATCTAACTGCTTGTGAAACCTTGCATGAAATCGATCGTGAGTTAGGAGTGTCTCTTTGGTCTATATCCAATAGGTTCCTTATTGCTGAATTACAAGCCGGTCTAGAAAGTAATAAAGAGATACTTAGTGAGGTTAACAACTGTAATAATAATGTATTTTTAAAAATGTTACTTGATTTCTTAAGTAGAAGAGTTGAAAAGAATATTCCAGCAAACAAATTTGAAGATTCTTTAAGTAGATATCTTGAACAAAACGTAAGTGATTCTAGAATAAAAGAGTATTTCCTATTCAAATTAAATTTATTAGGTCGTTTTGATTACACTGAATTTGCTTCAATTCTTTTTTTAGAAACTAGTTTATCTATAATCGACCAATATTTAAACTTTATATCTGTTTGCCAAACGATTGTTTCGTCTTCAGATAAAGAGCATTTAGGTGTTATTAAGAGTATGATTCCAAGATTGTCAAATATAATTACTGATAGCAGACTAACAAGAATGAATATATTATTTAACTCTAACATTGAATATAATATATCCCTTAATGATAAACTATTTGGTCATGCGCTAGATTGTTATACATTGGGTAATTATGAAGAGTCTTATGTTATATCTAAAGAAAACCTGATAGAAAATGCTAACGTTTTTGAATTTTGTGAACTTTATGTTAAATCTTTAATCAATTTAAATAGACCGGTTGAATTAATTACTGAAAAAGATTCAATTTTAAATAATGTAATAGAACATATGTATAATATTTATATGAGAAATGAAAAAACTAAAGAATCAATTGAATCAGTGAGGAAAATAAACATAAGCTTAGGGATTATGGGATGGAATATCAAACTTAATTTCTATTTAAGTGACAATGTAGAATTTCCGGTTGATACAAATAATAAACTATTATCAGAATTAAATTCAAAATTATTAAATCCTAGGTTTTCTAAAGTTTATAATGAAGCGGGGGAATCATTAAATTACTTACAGACACTTAAAGAACATGATTATTGTAACTTGACAATTACATTTGTCTCAGAAATTATTAAGCAGGCACAATACTATGATAATGCCGTGGATGTTGAAAAATTAAAGAATATTCCTTTAATAAGAATTAATAGGAATTTAGCAGAATTTTATTTTTTGAAGAAAGACAATTATAATGCAATCGAAATATATGAAACACTACTAAATAATGAAGAGTATAAGGATTATGTGAAAATAGGATATATATATGAAGATATTATCTATAATTTATTTAATTGTTATCTTGAAATAGATACGATGGATTCTTTGATCAAAGCGTTACATATAACAATTGATTCATATCTTGAAAATGAAAATTTGATATTACGTTTTGATAAGTATATTTTGTTGGAAAAAATAGAAATGAAGATGGAGCAAAATAATGAATATGGACTATACAAAGATGTCTCACTTACTATCTTAAATTCTATTATTCATTCAACTCATGATATTAATGGTCAACGTAAAATCTATTCGGCTTATGCAAATTTTTTGGCTAACAATAAAATAAAAAAACCTAGTCAATTTAAAGAAGTCTTACATGAAAATCCACAAAGGAAAATGATTTATTTTCTTAGATATATTTGTATTCCTGTTATAATGGATTCCTCACGATTCTTTAAGAATCAGAATGAGATCGATAGCGAGAGAATAGAAATATGTTTACTATTAAAAGAAATGGATATGAAAAATTCAATTAAATATTCTGATGAAGTTAGCAATATAACCAAGAATATTATGATAAAAAAGAGAATACGAGAATTTGAAGAGAGCAAAATATATGTTGACACTAATGGTATTCTAAAGTCAATTGAGACCACATTCAAGCAAGCATTTTTCCGATATAAAGAAATTAGAAGTTTTATTAATAAAGAATATGTATTTGTTGATATAATTTTAGATGAAGGTGAACTGAATTTTGATGATTTATTTGTATTAACTACAGATAATGCAGGGAATAGACGATTGACGAGAGATTATGAATTTGTTGCTTTTAAAGAAATTTTCATTGAAATAAGAGATTTGTTTATATCTAGTAAGGAATATGGTTTAGACTGTTATCTAAGTACAAGGATACGTCATGGAAAATTATTAGCTCAATTGCGTAATGCTTTTGCAATGGAGAAACTTATAACCGAAAAAGATAAAATTACAGGAGATTATATTGAAAATGCTTACTGGACGGAGAAGGTATCAATTTTTTCAGAAGATCAAAAAAACCAAATTAATCTAACATTAAATAGTTTTTCTAAATCTATTGATGAAATAATTACAATGGTGATTTCAAAATGGATTCAAGTTAAAACAGAACATAAAAATAATGAAGGATTATTTGACTTTATTTATTATGAGTCACAAATACTTGCCTTATTTCAAAAATGTAGAAATGTTGATGATTGGGAGGAATTGTTTCAAGAGATCCTAAATGAATTATGGTTAAGAACTGAGAAAAAACTTGAAATTATCAGGGAGAAAATTTCGAAAGACTTAAGTAATTTATTCCTTCAACAAATAAATAAGTTAGAAAGTAATTTAAGGCGATTACTGAATAACATGGATGGTTTAAATGAAGGGCTAAATGAGATTTTTAGGAATATTCCTAGTTGTAGAACGCAAGTCCAATTTCAAGTTGATAAGATTAGTAAGTGGTTTAATCTCCCACAAAACAGGGTGATGATTGATTTTAATAGTGATGAGTTGGTGCAAACTTGTTTGGAAATTATGAATAAATTAAATCCAAACATAGTTTGTGAACCGGAAATATTAATTTGTGATAATTTAAATAATAAAAACGAGTTCATAGGATCTACATTTTCAAGTTTTGTAGATATTTTACTCATTCTTCTGGAGAATATTTATACATATTATAATGACAATAAAGATTTAAAGCGATGGCTCGAAATAAAATTTGAAATAAGCGAAAATCGGGTCAAACTTATAGTGAAAAATAATGTGGCGACTGAGAATGAGAAGTTAACAGCTTTATATGAGGAAGTTAAAGGTATAAATGATAATATTCATCTGAATAACTTAGAAAACATTAGAAGCGAAGGTGGTACAGGTCTTTATAAAGTGAATAAAATCATTAGATTTGATTTGAAACGTAATAATGATTATAAATATTTCATAGAAATTTGTGAGGGTAGATTTATAGTGTTTATTGAGATGAATATCGAGGGGGTTCTTTCAAGTGCGAATTCTTATAGTTGAAGACGATGATGATAAACTATCCCAAGTGAAAAAGTTGTTATTGGAAAAAAATAATGCAATAGAAATAATAGAACGAAAGTCATATAATAGCGGATTGGATGAAATATATAATAATAACTATGATTATATACTTTTAGATATGAGTCTGCCTACATTTGATTTATCTCCGACAGATGATAGT
Organism: Paenibacillus sp. R-74696; assembly: GCF_055814915.1. Taxonomy (NCBI): domain Bacteria; kingdom Bacillati; phylum Bacillota; class Bacilli; order Caryophanales; family Paenibacillaceae; genus Paenibacillus; species Paenibacillus sp. R-74696. The sequence continues at coordinate 715,079 of NZ_JBPULM010000045.1, read as the reverse complement.
GGTAGATTTCGTTCGTTTGCGGGGATGGATATTCTAGAGGAAATGAAAAGAGATAAGATACTGACAAAGGCAATAGTATTAACACAGTTTGATGTTTTTGGTGAAGGTGGTACATCAACTACACTTAGTGAGTTAATGAATATACTAGATAAGAAATATCAGCCTAATTACCTAGGAACAGTGTATTACAATGCATCACAATCCAATTGGAAAGAAGACTTAGTGCTATATATAAATAAATAGAGGATAGGTGAAACATGATTAAGATACTTATAGTTGATGATGATCAGAATAAAATATCAAAGTATCACGCGGTTTTTTGTGAATATCCTGAAATTAATGTAGACGAAATTGATGTAGCTCCAGATATTATTAATGCTGAACGGCTACTATCAGATAACAATTATGATCTCTTAATATTAGATATACAATTACCTACTAGATTTGGAGGGGAAATATTAAAGAATGGTGGAGTCGAGTTTTTGAAAGAATTGAAGAAAAATCCTGAACTAAATAAACCTTATCACATTATTGGAATTACTTCACACACAGAAGTAATTGAAGAATATAAGATTTTTTTTGAAAATGAAGTTTGGACACTTATTAATTTTGAAGAGCAATATAATGATTGGAAGACGAAGTTATCGAAAAAGATTTCTTATTTAATTCAATCAAAAAAAGCAATAGTTTATAATGTGAAAGAAAATTATAATTATGATATTGCAATAATTACTGCCCTTAAGTCTGAATTGGAACATATCTTAGAATTACCTGGTGGTTGGGAAAAAGAATCATTTAATTCTGATTCTTCTATTACTTACTACAAGGGTACCTTTAAAAATGAACACAAAATTTTAAAAGTTGTGGCAGCAAGTTGCCCACAAATGGGGATGACTGCTGCAGCAACCACTTCAATAAAATTAATAAATAATTATAGACCAAGAAATTTAGTAATGTTAGGAATTGCTGCTGGAATTAGAGGGAAGGTGAACTTTGGTGATATTCTTATTGCCGAGCATTCATGGGATTATGGTAGTGGAAAAACAAGGTATGTGAAGAAGCTAGGCAAGTCAGTATTCTTACCAGATCCAAAACCAATTGTTATGGATCCTGATATAAAAGAAAAATTTGAACAGTTCGGAAATAAAACTGTTTCTGAAATCTATTCTAAATATAAGGGTGTTAAACCTGAAACAGTATTAAAGACTGTTATCGGACCAATAGCATCTGGAGCAGCAGTTATTGAAAACCCACAATTAATAGAAGATCAGATATTACAACAAACTAGAAAACTTATAGGGATAGAAATGGAGATCTATGGTGTGTACTATGCTGGTAGGTATTGTACCGACCCGAAACCTAAAACTTTTGCGATCAAATCAGTTTGTGATTTTGGTGATGAAGAGAAAAATGATGCATTCCAATCTTTTGCTGGCTATACTAGTGCGCAATTTTTTTATAATTTTGCTCTTGAATCGCTTTAAGAATTGAGTTGAAGTAGTGGTATTTAATTCTCTTCTTTTTAATTTGACTCACTAGCGTTGCAGAAAAACTCTGAGTCTCTGAAAAGTGAATATACAAAAAATTAATGTTCGGCATGAAATAAAAAAGGTGGAATAGCTCTCATATAGTAGTTCGTTAATTTGGTTGAATTATACATTTTTGGAGTCTTTAAAATATGATGTATAGTGCGGCCGGGCAAGGTCGTTCATTCTAGTGGGTGGGAGTCCCATCAGGATAAAGCCTAACCAGCAGTCCTGTAGCTAGTTCTTGGAGGCTAATCGGTAACGATTGGTTTTAAGCGTAGAACGGCAATATAACGGGCCGAAAGCGCAAGCTGAAGTGATTGAGCCCCGAAAATACGTGGAGACAGGCCGATGTAGTTACACATGCAGAAGGCAGAATCCGTTCAAGCGATAAGGTGAGTTTGAACGGGCGCTCCGGGTCTTAGAGCTTGGCACGTTACAGATCGAGAATGAACGGCAACCCGGGAGACCCTATCTCTTCCTCAAATCAGTGGGTATGCCGTACAAGCGAAAATCAAGCAAGGAAAGCAAATGAGAGATAGGGAGTCGGATGGCTGAGTAGTATCAAAAAAGCTGCGTAATGGCAGTGGAGAAAAGGCAGCCACATCAGAAGGTCTTGACGAAGGACACAATTGCCACACGCAGAGGTGGAAACGAATTGGAAACGAAACTTGTTAAGATAGCACAATTAGCCAAAGAAGAGCCCAAAGAGACATTCACAAGTTTGATACATTTGCTGGACGAAGAAGCGTTATCTATGTGTCACCGGGAGTTAAACGGGAACAAGGCCGTCGGAGTGGACGAGGTAACGAAAGCGAAGTACGAGGAGAATCTAAGCGTGAATTAAAGAGAAACCCAAATGTCTTGAGAAAGATGTAGGGTTTCCCGACAGCCTGCGCCTGAACCCTTGAAGGCTCAGGCTTGTTTTTAGTTTCTCGCAAATACAATAAATCACATTTGTAGTTAATCAAGGATGATTTCAGCAACACAACAGGCGGGAAGGTCAATAAATAAGCCATTGTTCTTTACGGTAATAGGGTGCATCGTTTTAATCTCTACCTGAGGTGGTTGTCCAAATGGGTTATGGCTATTCATATCGCCGGAGATGTAACGAACTTCGGCAGAAGAAAACATTTTTCCATTAAGCAGAACCTGTGCCTGTTGAGGCTCATCTACGGATAGATTTACAACGGTTACATGAATCCTGCCATCAGCTCGCTCAGAAGCGCTAACGTGCAGTGCAGGCACTGGAGCTTCCTCTGTACCAGTCAAATCTTGCTGCACATAGCTTTCAATAAGTGTGGAGTCTTGATGTCCTTTAAAAAGATCGAATACATGGTAGGTGGGAGTAAGTATCATCTCTTCCCCTTCTGTTAAAATCACCGATTGGAGGACATTTACCATTTGTGCAAGATTGGCCATATGCACCCGATCACTATGGGTATTAAAAATATTTAGCGACACCGCAGCGACAATTGCATCACGCATGGTGTTTTGCTGGAAAAGGTAAGCAGGATTGGTTTCAGGCTCAACCTCATGCCAAGTCCCCCATTCGTCCAAAATAATTGACACTTGGCATTCAGGGTCGTATTGATCCATCACATGTTTATGTCTGCGGATCAGCTCATCCATATACAATGCCCGGCGCAGTGTTCGATAATAGTTAGCTTCGTCAAAGCCCACAGCGGGTCCTTTGCGCTCCCACGGGTATGGTTCCGTTTCGTAATATGCAGGCATGGTGTAATAGTGCAGCGATAGACCGTTCATCCTTTTCCCCGCAAGGCGCATCAAGGTTTCCGTCCATTTATAATCGTTTCCATCAGCGCCGCAAGCAACTCGGAAAATCTTATTGCTGTCATAATTGCGAACGAATGTTTCGAAGCGTTTGTATACATCCGCATAATAATCCGGACTCATATGCCCGCCGCAGGCCCAGTTCTCGTTGCCAATTCCCAAGAACTCGACCTTCCAAGGCTTATCACGACCGTTTTGGCGTCGCCAGTCGGCCATCGGTGATTCACCGCCGAAGGTCATGTATTCTACCCATTCGCTTACTTCCCGCGGAGTACCAGAACCAACGTTTGCGGCAATATAGGCAGATGCCCCAATCTGCTCGCAAAGATCTAAAAACTCATGAGTACCGAAGGAGTTGTCCTCTACCACACCACCCCAACCGGCATTAACCATGCGCTTGCGATCAGTCCCAACGCCGTCTTTCCAATTATAATATTCGGCGAAGCATCCGCCGGGCCAGCGCAATACCGGAACCTTGATATGGCGCAATGCTTCTACAACATCGGTGCGTATTCCACGGATATGGGGAATTGGACTGTTCTCACCTACATACAAGCCGTTATAAATGCCACGGCCTAAATGTTCCGAGAAGTGACCGTATATGTTTTTGTTGATTTTGGAATACTTTCGACCTGCGTTTATGAACAATAAAACCATGAATATCCTCTCCCATTCACTAGATGATGTTCCTTTTATTTTTTCAATATAGCGCTTTCATTCATTCGATTGCAAATTAAAAACAGCATATCGGCATGATTGTAAACAAATGATAAGATAGTTGAAAATGGTTAGGACTATCACAATTAATGAAGTAGACGAATGGTAAACATGTAATAACTAGATAATAGCGAATTCATAAATTTGGAGATATAGTTGAGTTGTTATTTAATGCTTAACTATTAAAAGGGGGCTATGAGTGTGAAAAGTAGAATGTTATCTAGAACAGTTACTATTTTAAGTTGTGTGCTGCTGACAACAGGAGTTTTATCAGCGTGCAATACCAATTCTTCGAGCAATAAACCGACTAACAGTCCAACGGGAAGTAACACAATGAATGAGTCAAATGGAGAAGTTTCAGAAAATAAGGATCCTTTAGGGAAATATAATAAAGCGCTTACAATTAGATTTGCCCGTGATGTGGATAATGATATGCAGGATAACATTATTCCTAAAACACCAGGAGAGACAGTAGATGACAATCGCTGGCTTAAGGCGTATTCGGAAAAGCTGGGGATTGATGTTAAATACGATTGGACGGTAAAGGGCGGAGATGCCTACACCCAAAAAATTAACGTTACATTGGCATCAGGTGAAATCCCTGACATGCTTCGCGTAACGGGCTCTCAGATGAAGCAAATGGCCGATGCTGACATGATAGAGGATCTGAAACCATATTGGGATACGTATGCTTCTGATCTTCTGAAGGAATTGTACACGGTTCAAGGACCTGCTGTACTCAATGCTGCATCAATGGATGGGAAAATGATGGGAATGGGTCCTGCAGAGGTTTACGGCGACGGCACATTCCTATGGATTCGCACCGATTGGCTGGAAAATTTAGGGATAGACGCGCCTAAAACAATGGACGATGTCCTGGCCATAAGTAAAGCATTCACAAGTCAGGATCCGGATAAGAACAATATAAATGATACCTACGGTCTCGCTATTACAAAGGATCTATACGGCGGTGCGATGGGATTAGAAGGGTTCTTTACCGGTTACCATGCTTACCCTAATATGTGGATAGATGATGGTTCAGGAAATTTAGTATGGGGCAGTACCCTTCCAGAAGTAAAGGAAGCTTTGAAAGCGCTCTCTACAATGTATAAGGACGGCCAGATTGATAAGGAATTTGGTGTAAAGGATGGCGGCAAGGTAGCGGAAACGATTGCATCTGGTAAGGTTGGCATGGAGTTCGGCGCGCAATGGAACCCTATGTATCCGCTTATTAGCAACTATCAGAACGATCCAACAGCAAATTGGGAAGGATACGCCTTGGTATCCGTAGATGACAAGCCTGCACTTTCACCTCAGAATTTTGGAGCTTCTGAGTTCTGGGTTGTTAAAAAGGGTTTCTCGAATCCGGAAGCATTGATCAAAATGTTTAATCTTCACGTAGAGCTAAACTGGGGGAAAACAGGCGATTTTGATAACTACTATATGCCTGCCGCAAATGACAGCGTAGGGGTGTGGAAGTATTCGCCGGTTCAACCGTATCCACCATTTAAAAATCTTAATGCGTTTAAAGAGATTCAGGCAGCTCGTTCCAATAATACATTGGATCAGTTGACTGGCGAAGCGCAATCTATTCAAAACAACATCAAAGCGTTTGAAAATGGAGATACCTCTCAATGGGGCTGGCCTAAAATCTATGGTGTGGACGGGGTATATCGACATAGCGTTGAATACGTGGATAAGGATCAATTTATGCTGGAGTCCTTCGCAGGCTCGCCAACCAAAACAATGGCGGAAAAACAGTCCACGCTGAAATCTCTGGAAACGGAAGTATTCGTGAAGCTCATTATGGGTGCTGCCCCAATTGACGATTTCGACAAGTTCGTGGAGAACTGGAATAAGCTTGGTGGTGCCGATATGACTAAAGAAGTCAATGAGTGGTATGCTTCTGTAGAAAAATAATAGCAACAAAGAGAAAGGATGCTAGGCTTTTTAGAGAGTGTCCTTTCTCTTATTATTCCCATTCCCAATCATAGAAAAGAAACAGGGTGAATCGTATGTTACAAAGAAGATGGAAAAGGGAAATACCACTGCATTTAATTATATTGCCTGGGTTTCTTTTTTTGATTGTTTTTAGTTATCTCCCCATAGGAGGTATCATCATTGCGTTCCAGAAGTTTATTCCGGCCAAGGGTTTGTTTGGCGATCAGCAATGGGTGGGACTGAGCAATTTTCAGTATGTCATGAACATGCCCAATTTCAACAGTATCATGTGGAATACGCTTTACATTGCGGTATTGAAAATCATTTTGGGACTTTTTGTACCTATCGTGATTGCGATTCTTTTAAACGAAGTCAAGCATGCCGGTATGAAACGAGGAGTTCAGACCGCCATTTATTTGCCCCACTTTTTATCCTGGGTTGTATTAGGCGGCATCTTTATAGAAATTTTATCGCCTACTGACGGCTTGGTAAATCAAGTCATTCAACTGTTTGGCTTTGAACCTATCTTTTTCCTTGGGGATAACAAATGGTTCCCTATAACCATGATATTGACTGATTCATGGAAGGAGTTTGGTTATGGTACGATCATCTATCTGGCGGCGATTACGGGCATTAACCCGGATTTATATGAAGCAGCACAGATTGATGGAGCTAATCGTTGGAAGCAGACCCTGAATGTGACCCTTCCGGGTATGAAGATGGTTATCGTTTTACTTATGGTTCTTAATTTAGGCAATTTGCTAAATGCCGGTTTTGATCAGATTTTCAATATGTACAGCCCAATGGTATACGAAAGCGGGGATATCCTTGATACCTTTGTATACCGCATCGGTTTATTGGATGCCCAATTCGGTATAGCAACAGCAGTAGGATTATTTAAGTCTGTTGTCGCACTTATACTCGTATCTGTGTCATATTTCATCGCCTATAAGGTTGCGGATTATAGGATTTTCTAGGGGGAGCTATTATGCATGTACAAAAGAAGATCGACTGGTTTGCCATATTTAATTCTTGCTTTCTCGCGTTAGTTGCATTGTTTTGTTTGATTCCGATGATTCACATACTGGCCGTTTCATTCAGCTCCAGCGCCGTTGCGGCAACTGGTACGGTAACTTTGTGGCCCAAGGATTTTACATTAGCCTCCTACGAATTTGTGGCGCAGCGGGCAGCCTTCTGGCAATCGATGTTTATATCTTTGCAGCGTATCCTTTTTGGCGGCGCTATTAATCTCTTACTCACAATAATGGTAGCCTATCCGCTCTCTAAGGAAAATGGCGAATTCCGCTTTCGCAGCTTTTACTCATGGAGCTTCTTCATTACAATGATATTTGGCGCTGGACTAATTCCTACCTATATGGTCATCAGACAGCTTGGATTGATGGATACCATTTGGGCGCTGGTTCTGCCGACCGCAGTACCTGTGTTTAGTGTTATTCTGCTGTTGAATTTTTTTCGGATGATTCCAAAGGAATTAAGCGAGTCAGCCTATATGGACGGCGCTGGACACTGGATAACTTTATGGCGCATTTATGTTCCGGTTTCCTTGCCGGCCTTAGCGACCATTCTTTTGTTTTCACTCGTTGGTCACTGGAACAGCTGGTTTGATGGCTTGATCTATATGAATGATCCCAGTCATTATCCTATCCAAAGCTACATTCAGACCATTGTAGTTCAACGCTCCTTCAGCACCATGACACCGGAGGAGGCCAAGCTAATGGCAACTATATCAGACAAAACAATGCGATCCGCCCAAATTTTTCTAGGGGCGCTTCCTATTATTTGCGTATATCCGTTCCTTCAACGATTTTTTGTAAAAGGGATGGTGTTGGGAAGTGTTAAAGGGTAGTATGGAAGATATTATAGTTTAAATAGGATTAACTTTAAACAAATAAGGGAGGAGGTGCATATCAGAGGCAGTATTTTCGCAAGATTGGTTGCGACATTTCTAATGGCAATTCTACTTATCATCCTTTTGGGAATTTACATGTATAATTGGAGCCTAAACACAGTAAAGAATGAAATTATAAATTCCTCGACTGCACAAGTATCGTTTTACCTTGAAAGTCTGGAAGATGAGATAGAACGCATAAAAATATTGCAATACGATAGTCTCAACGATGAATATCTTGCTAAGCTTGCCATCCGCCATTCCATTATGAATGAATATGAGACAGTGGAAAGCATGAGAAAACTGCAACAGCGACTCGTTACAATCCATAACAGCAGTTCCTATATTGCTAATGTAAGCGTGCATATTCTCTCTATTCAAAAAACCATATCCTCCACCACCTCCGTAAGTCCTATTGATATGGATAAATTCGAGCACCTCCGGGTGCCGGAAGGGGAGAGGGGGGCGCAGCTGGTGCAGTATGAAGACAAACTCTACTTGACCACACTTCACGCTGGAAACGCTGGTCTATCTCAAATGTACTTGATTGAGGTTGAGATCAATACGACCGCATTGCAAGAAGCACTAGGGCAGTTCCGCACGTATGCCGATAGCGGCACCTTTTTAATCGATTTGACCCACAATATGGTGATACCTGGAAAAGGAAATAATGATGCGGTGCTGCTGGAGGAGCTTGCAGAAAGCCATCTTAAAGTTGAAAGCGGAAACATTGGCTACAACAAGATTAATGGACAAACGATTTATGTTGTTTCCGTGAAGTCAAAATATTTGAACATGCTTTTGCTGCGTTATATCCCGCAGAATTTGATCTTTGTTCCCGTTCAAAGTTTTTATATTTGGTTATGGATATTTACAGGTGTGGGCTTGATGATTATTATTCTCTACTGCGTGTACACTTATAATTTGATTCATAAGCCAATGAGAAAGCTTGTGGGGTCTTTTCGGCAAGTAGAGAGTGGCAACTTCAATGTTCATATTCAAGTAAATAAAAAAAACGAGTTTGGTTATTTGTACAAAGGCTTTAATTCTATGGTTCAGAATGTATCGGCCCTGATCGATCAGGTATATAAGCAGAAGATTCTCAATCAGAAGGCAGAGCTAAAGCAATTGCAGTCTCAGATCAGCCCGCATCTTCTATATAACAGCTTGTTTTTAATTAATACAATGGCAAGAGTAGGGGATGAGAATTTAATTGCTTTTACTAAGCTTTTGGGTGATTATTTTCAGTTTATTACAAGAAATGCTTCGGATTATTTGCCCTTATATGAGGAAGTTGAACATGCACGGACGTATACCGAAATTCAGCTCATGCGTTTTCCTAGCAGATTGTCGATCCATTTTGAAGACTGTCCGGATGCGGTCAGGGATATACAGGTACCTAGACTGATTCTTCAGCCAATAATTGAAAATGCCTTTAAGTACGCTGTGGAAAAAACGAAAGAAAAGGGAAGAATTTCGATAAGCTTTCGTCTCGATGATCGCGCATTGCGTATTATTGTTGAAGATAATGGAGCTCATTTATCGGATCAAACACTGGTATCCGTGCCTAAGCTTTTTTACGATAACACCAATATTGAGACTTCAGGTCTAATCAACATTCATAGACGAATCCGGTTGATTTACGGCGAAGAGAACGGATTGAGTTTAGAGCGAAGCTCTATGGGTGGTTTAAAGGTGACGTTGCGACTTAACCCGAAGGCGAGGGTTTAAGCATGTACAGACTCTTAATTGTAGACAATGAAGAAATGATTGTGAATCATCTTTACGAAATTTTTCGAGGTATGATTCATTTGGATCTTGATGTTTATAAGGCATATAGTGGAGAAGAAGCTATAGAGTGGCTCAATAGAACCAGAATTGATATTGTTCTGACCGATATTGATATGCCCATTTTAAACGGTATGCAGCTAATGGAGGAAATTTTTCGAAGCTGGCCCCAATGCAAAGTTATTTTTTTGACAGGCCACAGTGAATTTGAATACGTTTACAAAGCCATTCAGCATCGGGACGTCAGCTTTATTCTTAAGGCAGAAGATATTGATAAAGTTATTCAAGTTATAGAAGAAACCGTATCAAAAATTCGTAAAGAAATTAAAACGGAAGATTTAATTCGAAATGCAAAAGAACAAATCCACATGGCGTTGAATTTGTTTCAAGAAAATTATTTACTGTGTATTCTAAAGGGGAATCAAGCGGTACAAATTAGCCAAGAACAGTTTGAACAGCTATCGATTCCGATTAATGTGCAATGGCCTGTTACTTTGGTATTGGGCAAGATAGATAAGTTACCTGAGGTCAGTGACTACATGCAGCAGATGCAGCAGGTCTATTCGGTTCGTCAAATTATTCAAAGGTATTTGGCCGCCCATGTGAATATTGCAATTGTTTTAGACGAAAATCATCGGTTTGTCATTTTTGTCCAGCCAAAGGAATCATTATCCATCACATTTCCGGCGAATTCGGATATGATCGAGCATTATTTCAATAAAACGGTTTCTTTCCTTAAAGGCATTTTAGAGGTCATACAGACAGCTTGTCAGGAAAACATCGGTATGCCTGTCAGCTTTACTGTCGGCAGTAAAGCCAGCTGGTGGGATTCTGTTTTCAATCAGTATCATTCGCTGCACCATTTGCTAAATTATCGGATAGGCATTGAAAATACAATACTTTTAGTTGACAGTGAGATAAATGACAATATGGGCAATGAGGTTGGCCCAGTTAATAGCTATGAAGAAGAATTCGATGAAGGAGAGAAGCTGGTAACGGCGCTCAAACTAAAAAATCTTTCTGTTATTGAGCAGCATCTGGAGTCAGGGCATAAGGAGAAGTATTTTGAAGCCTTGGAGCAGCTGCTTGTTCCTTTAAGAGGCATTCGCAGTAAAAATAATGTCAATGCGCAGGAAGCCTATTACACCGTGGCTCTCTATCTTATGTCATATATAAACAGATGGGGACTGAATGTGAAGGTAGCCGGTCAAATTAGTCAGACGCAACTGATGCGTACCGATTTTTTCGAAACATGGAACGCTGCGGCCTTGTACCTGACGGAATTATCTTCTGTTCTTTTTAATATGCAAAAAGTGGATCAGAAGAAGCGGGCGGACCATATGATCGACTACTTACAGGGATTTATTAGGAGTCATTTAGACGAGGATTTGTCACTGGTCAGATTGGCAGAACAAGTACATCTCAATCCATCGTATTTGTCACGCATCTACAAACAGGAAACGGGAAGAAATCTGACTGAGTTTATTGATTCAACTCGGTTAATCAAAGCAAAGGATTTACTTAAGAGTGAAAATTTAAAAATAAGCGACATTGCCCGGCGTGTAGGCTACGAATCGGCTACTTCATTTACTCGCTTTTTTAAAAAAGCAACCGGACATTCGCCACAGGAATACAGAGAAAAGCATATTTTACGGATGCCGTAAATGTCAAAAGCAGATCTGCGATTGCCCCTATGAAGGGGCTTTTTTTATGATAAGAGTAAAGGGCTGCAACTCGTTCACCAGCCCATGTGCTCACATAGATTTACGAAACTCGTTCGGAGACATGCCAGAGGCGTTGCGGAACAGCTTAATAAAGTAACTGGTATGCTCGTAGCCGAGCTGCTCCGCGATTTCTACCACGGTCATGTCGGACTGATTCAATAGCTCCTTGGCTTTCTCCATCTTCGTCCGCGTGACGAATTCGACGAAGGTTTCACCGGTTTCCTGCTTGAAAATACGACTGAAGTGCGATGGATTCAGATTTAACCGATGGGCCATCTCATCCATGGCGATTTTCTCTCCAATATGGGTTTGAATATAGCGCTGGGCTTCCGCGATTTCCCTCCGTACCGTATGGTCGCGCAGCATCTGAATATCGGTAGCCTTCTCTTCGAGAAAAATTTGCAGCCATTCCAAAAGATGCTTCAGCGTTTCAATAGAAGCAATTTGCTGCTGCTGCAGCTCACTGTTGAAGTTGATCACGAAGTTTTGCATCACCGTATACTTGAGCTCTAGCTCTAACGCCATTTTTAGTATCCAGCTTTTCACAGATTCAACTGGATATACGCGATCTTGAATGAATGCTCCCCATCGATTCACCGTAGTATGAATGAGCTCCCTTTCTCCCCCAAGCATACTATCCTTCAGCTCCTGAAAGGCCTTGGCATAATGCAGGAACAAATCTTCTTTCGTCGTTTGGAGCGGCTGCAGCTCCGCATAGACGAGCTCTCCTGCATAGAAACGGAACATCTTCACATTCATTAAATCTTGTAATTGCTTCTTCAATTGCAGGAAATCTCGAGCCACATCACCGCGATAGAATGATATCCCAATACTGAGATGTCGGTGCACTAATTGTTGAACACGCTTCAGCTCCGCCCGGATGTCCTCATGAAGATTGCGTTTCAACGTGGCCGGGAAAGGAAACAGAAGGAAGTATTGGCGTTCGTTCGGTACAAGCAAGATAACACCTTCGTATTGGACTAATTCCTGCAAGGCGTTGTCGATGACAAATTGCATATTCATGGCTCCGCCAAACCGGCTTTCAAGCTCGAATGAGCGCTCCGGTAGCACCGCAACAGGCAGATATGGCATGCCATCACGGAGGTGAATGCCCATTCTATCGGCTTCGTCATTCCACTCCGCTTCGTTCCATATCGGCTGCTCCAGCAGCTTGCGAATAAATCGGGTATGAATGACGGACAGATTTTGCTGCACGACGTTCTGCAGCTGGAGACGGTTGTTCTCGGCTTGTTTCTCTTCGGCTAACGTGCAAGCAAGCTGCTGCAGAACCGTAACGACATGCTCCATGCGAAGGCTTTCCTTTAAGATATAATCGTTGACGTTAAGCTTAACGGCTCTTTGGGCATATTGAAAATCCTCGTGACAGGATAAAATAATGGTTTTCAAACGAGGATTCGCTTCGCGCGCCTTCTCGATGAGATCAAGACCGTCCATCACGGGCATGCCAATATCCGTAATGAGAATGTCCGGTTGTTGGTTTTGACAGGCTTCCCATGCTTCACCTCCATTGGAGCAGAGCGCGGAAAGCTCAAAGCCAAGCTTGGTCCAAGGAATGATATTGCTTAAATAATCAAGCACGGGGTAATGATCGTCTGCAATAACGACTTTAAACATGGTGTTCACCTACCTCTACAAATTCGGCTGGCTCAGCAGCAGGGAATATTAATACGATTGTCGTTTGTTTGCCATACACGCTATCAATGTCCATCTCAAAGCGGTCACTGTAAAGGAGCTTCAATCGGCTGTACACATTAAATAATCCGATTCCTGAGGCGGCTGTACGCTCCTCCGCAATCATCTGCTCAATGACGTCCCGCTTCTGAACATTGAATCGATTCTTCAAATTCTGAAGCGTCTCGGGTGTCATGCCTAGACCATTGTCTTCGATTGTGATACGCAGCATATGGGCATCCGTTACTACCTTAATCGTAATGATACCACCGCTCTGCGTAAATCCATGCTTATAAGCATTTTCGATGATTGGCTGCAAGATAAACCTCGGTACGGTGATGGTTAGCGGGTCTGGCTGAATGTCCAGGTGGCACTCAGTCGGGAACCTCATCGTAAATTTCATTAAATCAATATACTGCATCGTCGTTTCAATCTCGGCATAAAGCGTTACGAATTCATTTTGCCTCATCAAGCTTGCCCGCAGCAGCGAGGCTAAAGAACCGACAACATGGGCGGTGTCTTCATCATGCTTCAATAATAATTTCAAACGTATGGAGCTTAGGACATTGAACAAAAAGTGCGGATGTACTTGCGCCTGCAGCATCGCCATTTCCGCTTGCCTCTTTAATTGTTGCTCGATCTCTACCTGCTGGAGCATCTGCTGAATCCGATCCAGCATCATGTCGAATGAGCGTCCCAAACGTCCAATCTCGTCACGCCCGCGAATATTGGAGCGATATTGCAAATCCCCGGCTTCCACCTTCTTGACCGCCTCGCCCAGCAATCGAACCGGTTTCGTGAATCTACCCAATAGATAGGTCAAAGCAAATAAGAAAAAAATGGCAAACAGTGATTGAAGCAATAAGGCGGACTGATAGAAGGTATTTAATTTACCGGTAAGCTGCTCGTAAGGCGCCAGACTTACGAGTCTCCAGTCCGCATAGCGAAGAGGAAGCGAGAGATGAATTTGATTCTCTCCTCGCAGGTGAATAAAGCTTGGTGAAGAGCTTGTCTCCTCGTTCATAATCGTGTCGAAGGGCTGACCAATGACGTCAGCGTTTCGATTGGATAAAATGATATTCTCGTCACTCAGCAGGTAAACATCCTCTTCTAGGCCAGCGAACAGATCCCGAATGGAGTCTTCCGTTCGACTGACAATCAGATAGGCGAAGGGGGCTTTGTCAATAGCCTCCGTCAATGCCCGAGCGGTTAAATAGACATATCCTTGATCATGATCTAGCGGCGGCAAGTAGTTCCGCAATCCACCCAAAAACAACGTTTCGTATGCCGTCAGTCGGGATGCCTTGTCAAACCAGTCTTGCTGAGCAAATTGCTGAGGCTCGAAATCGTAAAAGGAATAATCGGAATAAGCGCGGCCATCCCTTGTCAGCAAAGTTAGCCGTAAGTCCGGCTTCTCTCCCGCAATCTGCTCTAGCCGGGTCGTTAGTTGTCTAGCAGCAATCGGATGATCCTGGGCTTCCTCCAGTAAGGTTTTAATCTCGGGATCGAATTGGACGAAATTTGAGATGGACACAAGCTCCTCCATAATCGCATTGGCTTGAGATTGTACAATGGCAAGGGATTGCGTTGCTTTCTCAAGGGTGTGCTCTCGAATAATTAACTTGGAGTAGTAGCTGCTAATATACAGCATAGCTACCGTAGGCAATACCAGACAGGCAATCGATGTCAGAATCAGCTTTTGCCGCAAGGATAAATGTTTTAGCTTTAATATAACACGCATGATGTTGTGCCACCCCTCGTTGCCATTCTTCTTTATAAAGCAATACTACAGCATGCTGATGAACGATTCATTCAACATTTTTTGCAATGAGGGAAAAAATATCGCAAAACTTTTTTACTATAGAAAAAATCGTTGCATGTTTGTATGGAACGCGGCACCTATAATGAGGAAGACATAGAGGATAGTGAGGTGGCAAATTTGGAGCAGACAACGAGAAATGGTTTGGATCAGGAGGTGAAAACAGGCAAGGCTCTCCGAATCCGCAAGCAAGGATTTTACGACATGATTAATGGTTATCTATTTATTTTGCCCATGCTGTTGTTGACTATGACGCTGGTCGTTATCCCGATCATTTTGTCAGGGTTGATAAGTTTTACCGAGTGGAACTTCATTGCAGGGCTCGATGGGCTAAATTTTATCGGATTTGAGAATTATAATAATTTGCTGCATGATGAAGGATTCCATCGAGCACTTCGGAACAATGTCATCATGATCGCGGTTGTTCCCGTATCCATGCTTTTCGCGCTGGTGCTCGCGGCTTTGATTAACCAAGCAACCTACTTTAAAGATTTCTTCAAAGTCATCTACTTTATGCCTTTCATTTCAAGTTTCGTGGCCATCGCTTTATTATGGAGAGTTTTGTTCCATCCCAACAGCGGACCAATTAACGGATTTTTACGGGGGATAGGCATTGAGAATCCGCCACTTTGGCTGGCGGACCCGCAATTCGCACTGATTGCAGTCATGATTATTATGGTTTGGACTTCGCTTGGTTTTAATATGGTCATTTATTTGGCAGGCTTGCAGGGGATTCCAAAGGATATTTATGAGGCGGCCGATGTAGATGGTGCTTCTCCTCTGAGGCAGTTTTTCACTATTACCTTGCCCATGCTTTCTCCGACAACCTTCTTTTTGCTCATAACAGGGGTGGTTGGCTCGTTCAAGGTATTCGATCTCATTATGGTGTTGACTAGCGGCGGCCCTGCTGGCTCTACATCGGTTATCGTTTATTACCTTTACGAAGCGGCGTTTGTTAACCTGCAATCCGGCTATGCGTCTGCGATGGGGATCGTGCTGCTGCTGCTGATCTTATTCGTGACACTTATCCAATGGGTGGGTCAGAAGAAATGGGTAAATTACTAGGGGGAATACACATATGCAATCCGTCAGCGCGAGCCGTCTGATCGTCACGGCTCTAATGGGAATCGTCGGGATATTTTTTATCCTGCCATTCATTTGGATGTTATCGGCCTCGTTCAAGCCTGAATTGGAGGTTATGACATACCCCATACAATGGATTCCGAAAACATGGTACATGATAGAAAATTACACACAAGTCTGGTCAGGTGCTGTTCCCTTCACTCTTTATTACTTGAATAGCATTAAAGTGACACTGATGGCTACCGCATTGTCGCTAATCATCTCGGCTATGGCCGCTTATGGATTTTCCAAGGTGATCTTCAAAGGCCGGGAAGCTATGTTTATCTTAGTGCTGGCTACTTACATGATTCCTTCTCAGGCCATCCTGGTTCCGCAATTTATGATGTTTCGCTGGCTTGGTCTATTCGATAGCCATTTCGGTCTTGTATTGCTTGCAGCATCGGGAGTATTAGGCACGTTCTTGCTGCGCCAGTTCTTCATGAGCGTCCATAATGAGATTATCGAATCTGCGCGAATCGACGGCGCGAATCATTGGATTATTTTCTTTCGGATCGGGCTGCCGTTAGTCAAGCCGGCGCTTGCGACTTATATGATTCTGCGTTTCATTTGGACATGGAACGATTATCAGAATCCTCTTATTTTCCTACGCTCTGAAGCGTTGTTCACGCTTCAGCTGGGGATTCGGAAGTTTGCCGATTTTAATGGAGAGTTTTATTCGCTTATGATGGCGGGAGCTGTTTCTGCGATCTTGCCACTGTTGATCATCTTCATTGTAGGCCAGAAGCAAGTGATTGAAGGCGTGGCCTCGGGAAGTGTCAAAGGATAGAAAACTATTATTCAAGGGGGAATTTCGATGTTAAAGAAAAAATGGATTCAGGCGACTGTCGTTTCAGTTTTGGTTGCGCTTGCAACATCAGCATGCTCGGGGGCAGGTGGCAATAGTACGGCGGAGGAGACGGGAAGCAAGGGCTCTTCAGACGGGGCAGTCACAATTAAATTGCATACTTGGTATCCGAAGAAAGCTGATAATTGGGATATCGTAATCGAGGAGTTCGAGAAGAAACATCCTGAGATCAAGGTGGAGTTCAACTCCGCAGAAGACAACAACTCGAATGAATATTATAAAAAGCTGGATTTAGCCGCGGCTTCTGGCGACGATTTGGATGTTATTATGTTTAGTAATATGTCGTTTCTCAGCCAGCGCGCCGAGCTCGGTTTGTTAGAGCCAGTTGATACGTATATAGAGAAGGAAGGTTTCTCTCTGGCGGACGAGTACTCCTCGGACACACGAATCAAAGATGTAACCTATGGCTTGCCAGGCAAGCTTTCTACACCTATGGTTTTCATTAATGAGAGCCGACTCCAGGAAGCGGGACTGGAGCTTCCTAAGGAATGGACCTGGGACCAGTATATGGAGTATGCCAAGGCGATGACGACGACGGCAAACGGCAAAACACAATACGGCACCTATTTCCACAGCTGGATTCAATTCGGTTATTTCATTCAGAATATGGGGCAATCGACTACCGGAGCTAATCTCACGACGGACGATGGCTTGAAAGCAAACATCGATACTCCTGCAATCAGGAAGTCGCTGGAAGTTCGCCTGCAAGGGGAACGAGAAGGCTCGGCAACGCCTTACTCAGAAATTGTGAGCCAGAAGCTAAATTACCGTCCACAATACTTTAACCAGGATACGAGCATGATTACGATGGCATCCTTCTTGGTGCCGGAAGCAGGGGGAACGGAGCAAGTACCTGCAACGTTCAAAACCGTGTTCGCACCACTTCCGACGATGAACGCAGGGGATCCGCTCACAGGCAATGTCAGTGGCGACGTATTTGGCGTATACAGCAAGTCCAAGCATAAAGAAGCTGCTTACACCTTTATCCGCTGGTTCACAACGGAAGGAATCGTCCTGCAGGGCAAGAACTTCCCATCGTGGAAAAAAGCCGATCTGAACAAGGTTGTAGACAACATTATTGCGGGTACGAAAACACCTGAAAAAATCGATAAGGAATCCTTAATGTACGTTCTCGAAAACACGAAGCAGGCCACCCCAGCTG
Source organism: Paenibacillus sp. R-74696 (assembly GCF_055814915.1). Lineage (NCBI taxonomy): Bacteria > Bacillati > Bacillota > Bacilli > Caryophanales > Paenibacillaceae > Paenibacillus > Paenibacillus sp. R-74696. The sequence goes on along the minus strand of NZ_JBPULM010000045.1, from coordinate 697,020 downwards.
TCGCAGTTCCTTACCATGCAGAGTTAGAAAAGGTGTTCCTGGAGGAATTCGACAAAATGATGTTATCCGGCATCGACATTGATACGACGATTCGCAATACACAAGAAAAGGTTCAGAAAATTATTGATTCCAAGCAGTAAAAAGTTCTGTGCAGCGCGGATGGGTATTCGCGCTGCACAGCTATTATCCATTATGAGGAGTGATAAGGATGCTATACCCTATTAATACGTCTTCTCGCAGCGTTATCGATTTGTCCGGCATTTGGAATTTCAAGACAGATCCCGGAATCGGTTTACTGGAAGGATGGCAGATGCAGTCGCTAAGCGACACGATTGCGATGGCTGTTCCGTCTTCCTATAACGATATCGGCGTTAATGCCGAAATACGAAATCATGTAGGATGGGTTTGGTACGAACGGGAAATCATTATTCCGAAGACGCTGGCCTCGCAGCGAATCGTTCTTCGATTCAGCTCGGCCACCCATGAAGCGAAGGTGTATATCAATGGAACGCTGGCCGTAGAGCATACGGGCGGCTTTACACCGTTCGAAGTCGAACTGAACGGTCATCTGCTGCCGCATAAAAATAGGCTCACAGTTGCCGTCAATAATATTTTGGACGAATCGACGCTGCCCGTGGGACATTTCATGGAGCGAGATATTGAAGGAGTGGGCAAAATCGCTCGAAATAATCCCAATTTCGATTTCTTTAACTATGCGGGGCTGCATCGTCCTGTGAAGATCTATACGACGCCTCACAGCTATATACAAGATGTACAGATTACATCAAGCGTAAAGGCTGACGGCTCCGCGGAAGTGAGCTGCAAGATTGACAGCACCGGAGAATCCGACGTGCGTATCCATATCCTAGATGAAGTGGGAAGCATCGTTGCCCAAGGAGAAGGGGTGCAAGGAAGCTTCTTACTGCCGGATGCTAAGCTTTGGGAGCCTATGAATGCTTATTTGTACACGTTAAAGGTAGAGCTAGTTCAAGGAGGAGAAATCATCGATGAGTATGATCAACCCTTTGGCATCCGGACTGTGGAAGTGGCGAGCGGCAAATTCCTAATCAATGGCAAACCGTTCTACTTCAAGGGCTTCGGCAAACACGAGGATTCGCCGATTCATGGACGTGGCATTAACGAGGCGGCCAATGTCATGGATTTTCGATTAATGAAGTGGATGGGTGCCAATTCGTTCCGTACATCCCATTATCCATATTCGGAAGAAATCATGAGACTGGCTGACAGGGAAGGGTTTGTCGTTATCGACGAGGTGGCTGCCGTCGGTCTGCATTTGAACTTCATTCCAACGCTGACGGGTGGGAAGAGACGGGACACGTGGAAAGAGCTGAGAACCTATGAAGCGCATCGGGAAGCCATTCGCGAGCTGATTGCGAGAGACAAGAATCATGCATGCGTTGTGATGTGGTCCATCGCCAATGAGCCTGCGACTTCCGAGGAAGGGGCGCGCGAGTACTTCGAGCCGCTACTCCGATATGCGAAGGAATGCGACCCGCAAGGACGCCCTGTCACAGTGGTAACGCTTCAGGAAGGGAGCCCGGAGCATTGCAAGGTATCGGATCTGGTAGATGTTCTCTGCTTGAATCGGTATTACGGCTGGTACGTTGAAGGCGGGGAATGGGAGATTGCTAAATCGAGACTCCGCCAGGAGCTCCAAGGCTGGGGGAAGCGTTGCCCAGAGAAGCCAATCATCATGACGGAATATGGCGCGGATACGATCGCAGGCTTCCATGATGTTGATCCCGTCATGTTTACCGAGGAATTTCAGACTGAATTTTTACGAGCAAATCATGAGATGTTCGACGAGTGCAGCAATTTTGTCGGCGAGCATGTATGGAACTTTGCCGATTTCAACACCAGTCAAGGCATCTTCCGCGTTCAAGGCAATAAAAAAGGGGTATTTACGCGTGACCGCAAGCCAAAATTAGCGGCGCACGAGCTGAAGAAACGGTGGGAAGCCATTCCGGACTATTATTATAAGAGCTAGCCCGTTTTCCAGTCTTGATTTTTAATACTTTGATGATTCATCACACCATATATATGGTGAAGCCGCGTCTATCATTTTGTGGATGTCCGCTTTACTCTCGAAGATATGTTCGCCAAGCTTGCCTTGACATATGGCAGCTAGAAGAAAGGTAAGGGTCCATATCTTGTTTCTTCGTGAGTCTCCGCGCACCGATAGGGTCGATGCGCGGAGGCTCTTTGTCGTGGGGCGGCGAGGGAAGCGATTGTTGTGACATGTGTACAAGGAAATTGTATTCAACCCAAATCCAAGGGGGAAAATTGCACGTCTCTTTTTGGTAAGTATTGAAAAATAAAATTTACAAACGAAAAAATATGATATTTTCAGGAACACTATTAATTTAAAAACATTTAGTTATTTCGAAAAATGTTTAAGGTCGAATTAGAATTTGAGTAATGGAACTTATAATACCGATAGTTCCTGCTATTATCAGGATAATAGATGTTTTCTTTTGTGAGGTATCTGTAATTAATTTAAAGATACCTAATCCCACAAGAACAACAGCGATAAATAAATTAATGTATACAAGCCAGATGCTCATTTTATTACCTCCAAGCTTCAACGAACTTATGAACGTGCCCAAACATAGTAGACAGGAGGGTTATAATTATCTGCATGTACAGTGTTTCCGTTAAAAGAAAGTGAATAATTTGTTTCTCCTATCTCAACGGATATTCCTTGATCCTTGTTATTGACATCTTCAAAAAAGATATCATATTCTACATAATCAGTTTTGTTAGTTTCCAGGTTGCCCTTTTGATATTCAATATCTCCTTTAACAGATGGGTCTATTGGGGTGGCTGCAAAGCTAAAACTGTTAAGGAAGAGGGTAAGAAACAGAACCAAAGATAGCATTAAACTAATTCTTTTTTTCAAAATGATTAACCTTTCTTTAAATTGGTATTAATAGTTTCGATTTACTTATTGTAACTAAAAATATAAAAATGTAAATAAAAATGTAATTTTATAAGTTTTTATGAGAACTACATTCGGTTATGAGTAAGTGACGTGCAAAATGAATGAGAAAACTCGATAATATCCCCCCTCCTCACGGAGAGGAGGGGGGCATTCCCAAGACTAATTTTGAAATTAATTTTCATTCCAATAATCTATTTTGAAAAGAAAGGTTAGTTGAATAAATCGACGGATGTCTAGGGCTTTATTGTCTTTACCTGCCACGGTGTAATCCGTAATGCGATTTTTCTTTATCGTATTTTAAACACTCTATTCCATAACAGATTCTGGATAAAGTGTGGTATATTAGCTATGAATCTGCTAAACAAGCTGTTGACCATAGAGAGAATTTATGTGGAGATCGAAGCTTTATACCGGAAATCCAAGAGGATGGTGTATATCGGTGGTAAAGAGTACGAGGGATCAGCAGCGATTGAACACGGTCATAACATTTGCAGACCATGTGCTTAAGGAGGGAAGGGGCCGCAGTGGATGGGAGGCTAGCCCGTTGTTCGCAGACGGAATTGACGTCAGGACGAAGGAGCCTGTCACATGGCGGTTTCCCGGAGGGCGCGAGGCGGTCATGTCCAATTTGGCGAGCCAGCAAAACCTTTTTCGCACCTTTGTTGGGCTGTCGAGGCTTACAGGCGATGAGCAGTATGAAAATGCTGCTAAATTAGCGATCAAATTTCACTTTGACCATCTTCAAAGCCAGTGCGGCCTGCTGCAATGGGGCGGGCACCGGCTGATTGATTTGAAAACGCTGCAGGTTGCCGGAGCAGAGGAAAAAAACGGAATGGTGCATGAGCTGAAAAACCATTTTCCGTATTATGAACTCATGTACGAGGTTGACCCTGCAGCTACCATTCACTACATTAGAGCGTTATGGAATGCACATGTTTTCAATTGGAGCACCCTCGAAATTAGCAGGCACGGCAGCTTTGGCTTGAAAAGCAGCAGGCTGTGGGCACACGAATTCCGTGATGCGGAGCCTTTTTCAGAGGTTAGTGGGCTGTCTTTTCTGAACGCGGGAAATGATCTAATCTATGCGGCAGGGATGCTGTACAAGCTGGCGGGCGAGAAGGGAGCCCTGCTCTGGCTGAAGAGGCTTGCCCGCCAATATAACAAGGCGAGAAATATGGATACAGGCTTAGGTGCCTACCAATTTAATCAAGCGAGAAAAGTGTATCATACGAATGACGACAGCAATACGCATTCCCGCTTCGGGGACAGGGCTGGGCGGCAATTCGGTCCCGAGTTTGGAGGCGCAGCTCTAGAAGGCAAAATGCTGTTGGAAGCGCAGGCCTCTACCGTCTATTATGAAAATACATTGATGCAGCTTCAGCTTGTGAGCACGATTGGGGAAGTCGTAAAGGAGCTGGCACAATGGTCAAGGCAAGGGCTCGGCGCTTTTTTGAAATACGGCTACCTTTCTGAAAAGAATGCGTTTAAGCCGATGCTCACCGACGGTACGGATTTATCGGGATACGTCCTTAAACGGGACGGCTATTATGGAGATAAAGGCGCCATCATCGGCCAGTTTCCCGCTACTAGCAAATTTTTGCTTTCTTATGTAAGGACATTTATACAGACGGGCGACGAAAGCCTATGGGAAGCGGCAAGAAGCATCGCCAAAGGGAATGGACTCGGCGATATAGGCCGCGAGCCTGGCGTGGATGCTGATCTGGATATCAAGGCGCCATGCGACGATGCAAGAGCGCTTTATGCGATGCTTGATGTTTATTCGAAATTCGGACATTCGCAATACTTGGAGATGGCTAGAAGAATAGGCGATAATATCGTCAGCAGAAAATTTCATTTCGGCTATTTCCTGCCGGCAAGCAACTGCAAGTATGCGAATTTTGATACAGCTGAGCCGCTTGCCCTTCTTGCACTGCATGCTGCAATTGAGGCAAAGCAGCACTGTGTTCCAGCATTTATCGACGGGAAGGGATTTTTTCATGCCAATATGCAAGCCGTGGATGGCACCATCAAGACATGGAAGTCCCCCCAGCTGTACAAGGAAACGATCTGAGCTTATTCCTCGACCAATTCTATAATGCCTACATTATTTTTGAACAAAAATACGACCTTCTTATTGCCGATAGCCGGAGCCTCCAAAGCCTCGGCTATGACTATGTAGCCCAGCTTCTTCAATTGATCGGTCTTCTCCGAGAGATTCGCCGTTTCATAACAGAAATGATAAGGTGTGCTGCCAACTTTTTTTAACAGATTTTTAACCGGGGAACTGTCATTAAGCGGACAAACCAGCTCCACTAAATAGGTACCGCTTTTAATAAATTGGATGACTATATTCCGTTGTTCATCCTGACATTTTTCACCATCCACTTCGTATCCAAGGGCAATAAACTCCTGTAATGCCTTATCTATATCCTCTACGACGTACCCTACATGATGGACCTTCATATGATTCCACTCCTACTTCCGTTTATTTTCCATATTCATCCTATTCATCAATATACAAAGGCTTATGGGTCTCATAGCCCACTTCACAAATATAATATAATCCTCTAGTGTCAAATAAACAAGATAATTGACATCATCGACAAGAAAAGGGAATTCATTGACAACGATTCGACGATAGTCTACGATAAAATTGACTTTGTTGTAAAAAATTATAAACTCCCAGATGTAGCGGCTAAAAGCTAGAGAAGGCTGTAAAAATGCTATCCTATTCTAAGCAAGGGGAGAAGTTTCGTGAATATGACCAGTCGTGATTTAAATCTCGTATTTTCGGCAACGTTTACAGCAGAACCAGTTAGAAGGTCTCTAGTATTTTGGTTGGAGAAGCTAGGAATAAACGCTGCCATTCAATATGAGAATCAGGTGTTCAAACAGCTGCTCGATCCTTACAGCGCTATGCGCCAAAACAACGGGATCAACGTCATACTCATTCGTTTTGATGATTGGTTCAGGGTTGAGGATGGTTTGGAAACGGAGATTAGGAAGGATGCTTTATTACAATCCAAAGTCGACCGAAATATCGTTGATCTGCTGAATGCCGTGAAAACATCCGTCGAAACCACATCAGCCATTCATATCGTGTGTATTTGCCCTCCTTCGCCACTAATGGAATGGAGCACCGAAACGGCTTGCGATTATAGGGAAATAGAGAACCGATTATATCAAGGACTTCAGGGATTGAATGGGATTGTGCCAGTTGCTTCCTCAGAAATTCTGGAACTATACCCCGTAGCAGATTACTATGATTTCCATTCGGATAAAATGGGCCATATTCCGTACAAACAGATCTTTTTTGATGCGCTCGGTACGGTCATTGCCAGAAAAATCTATTCGGCCACAAGCTTGCCTTATAAAGTAATTGTGCTGGATTGCGACCAGACGCTGTGGAAGGGCATTTGCGGCGAGGACGGAGTGGATGGGATTGAAGTGGACCCATACCGAAAGCAGCTGCAGGCGTTTATGCTGGAGCAGCAGCGCTTAGGGATGCTTTTATGTCTTTGCAGCAAAAACAATGAAAGCGATATCATAGAGGCGCTGAATCGTCCCGATATGCTCATCAAGCCCGAACATATCGCGGCTTCCAGAATCAACTGGGAGCGCAAATCAGATAATTTGGAAGCATTGGCTAGAGAGCTGAATCTGGGCCTCGACAGCTTCATCTTTATTGACGACAACCCTGTCGAATGTATGGAGGTTAAAGCGCGCTGTCCTCAAGTTCTAACGTTATGCTTGCCTGAAAATGACGAGGACATCCCGCTTTACTTAAGCAACATTTGGGCATTTGACCGTATAAACACGACTGCTACAGATGAGAGCCGTACGGAATTGGTTAAGCAAAATACGGAGCGGAATAAGTTCCAGCAGGAAATGCTGTCTTACGAAGCTTTTATTAGCGGGCTGGAGCTAAGCGTCAGCATTTCTCCGCTAGGTGATGCAGAGCTGGCAAGAGCCGCTCAATTGACTCAAAGGGTGAATCAATTTAACTTTACTACGATTAGGCACTCTGAAGCGGAGCTTAAAAGGATAGGCAGCGAAGAGAATGTGAGCTGCTTTACCGTAGCTGCCAGTGATAGGTTTGGAGATTATGGAATAGTAGGTTTGGTTGTATGCCGCGAGCAGGGTTCGAAGCTCATCGTGGACAGCTTCCTTCTTAGCTGCAGAGCTTTAGGCAAAGGAATAGAGTATACCATGCTTGCGAAACTTGGCGAATTGGCGGCGGACAAAGGTCTGGGCCAAGTGGACGTTGTTTTTGTTCCAACCTCCAAGAACCAGCCTGCCGCGCAGTTTTTAGACTTAATAGGAGCACAGAACGTAGCAGCCTCGGCTGAAAATAAAGTGTATGCGTTCACGGCTGCGTTTGCGATAGCAATAGACTTTACGGCCTACCTGGAACAAGCCGGCCACATACGTGAGGAGGTTCATGCAGCCGCACAGCAGACGGCAAGCGGTGCTGATCCGGTCATTTTAGATGTGCTGGACGATATTGGAAGGTATTTGAATACGTCGAGAAGCATACACGCCAAAGTGGAGGCGGCCTCGCAAGGCAAGACTGGCGAGCGGGCGGAGTATGTAGCTCCAAGGAATGAATTCGAGAAAAGAATATTGAACATTTGGGAAGATGTTTTAGTCATTGAGCAAATCGGAGTAATGGATAATTTGTTTGAGGTGGGCGGCGAATCCATCAAAGCGATTCAGATTTTGTCCAGAATTCGAGAGGAATTTGAAGTGGATTTGCCAATGACGGTACTGTTCGAAGGGTCACTTACAATTGCAGGGCTTGCCGAGGCTGTCGAAACCAGCTTGCTCAGCAGCTTTGATGAAGACTCGATTGCGGAACAATTAGCGGCCTTGGAAAACCTGACGGAAGAAGAAATCGAGCAGCTGCTTCGGGAAGAGAGCGAGTGAGGCAGGGTATGAAGCTGTTACTAGCTCAAAATGCATCCTATTATCCTGCACTGGGTGGAGCCAATAAATCTAACCGAACGCTTATGGAAGCATTAAGCCGCTTAGGGCACGAGTGCCGTGTCGTTTCTACAGCCTTGGTCAATAGTGCCTCAGAACAAGACCCGCGGGGTGCTGGTGAGATTGAGGTCATATCCTCAAGTCCCGAAGTGTCCGTCTTCCATCTTAAAGGTGTTGCTGTTCATGCTGTGAAGGTTCGAGCAGCCATGGACAGCGCAAGGCTGAAAAATTATTTGATCAGGCAAATAAAGGACTTTGCTCCCGACAGAATTCTAATTTCTACGGAGGATGTGGGGCATGTACTGCTGGAGGCGGCTGTAAACCATGCAGCTTCCAGAGTCGTCTACCTTGCCAGAACAACCCTCTATCTGCCCTTTGGGCCGGATTGTTTTATAGAGGCGCCTGATAAGACGGAGCTGCTGCGCAAAGCGGCAGCCATTGTCGTCGTTGGCGATTTTCTCAAGGACTATATGTGGCAGTGGGCCAAGCTCAAAGCAGAGGTGCTGCCCATTTCTTTATTTGGCGACGGTCCTTTTCCGGACTATGGAAATTTCGATAACGGCTATGTGGCCATGGTGAATCCATGCGCTTATAAGGGGATATCGATTTTTCTAGAGCTGGCGCGCTCCTTTCCTGAGCTTTCATTTGCCGCCATTCCGACATGGGGTACAACCTCCGATGATATGAAAGCGCTGAGGGAGCTCAAAAACGTTCGTATTTTTGATCCAGTGGACGATATGAACAAGCTTTTCTGCCAAACCCGTGTTATGCTCGTTCCTTCCTTGTGGGCTGAGGCCAAATCAAGGACGATCGTTGAGGCTATGCTGCGAGGCATCCCTGTTCTGGCAAGTGACGTTGGGGGAAATCCAGAAGCCAAGCTGGGAGTAGAGTATGTGCTTCCGGTAAATCCGATTAAGGGCTACAAACAGGCCGTTGATGAACGCAGCTTGCCCGTATCGGACATACCAGAGCAGCCAATGCAGCCGTGGCAGGAGGCACTCGGACGTTTACTGAGTGAAAGGGAGCATTATGAGGATGTATCAAGGCGTTCAAGGGAAGCGGCACTGGATTATGTAGAAAATAGGGGAGGAAGCAGGCGGGTTGAAGCATATTTGCTGGATTTGCAGGCTGCAGCGGAAAATATGCCGCAAGATGTCCTAGTCCCTGCTGCTAAAGAGAGTACCGTTGCCCAAATGACCGATAAGCTTACTCCTGCGCAGAAGGCGCTGCTTGCCTTAAGGTTAAATAAAAAAAATCAAAGCCGGGGTAATGGCCAATGAGTAAAGAATTGGATAACAACGCGGTTGCAGAAAAATGGAGCGGCCTTTCGGACAAACAGAAGGCATTGCTGGCTCTGAGGATGAAAAAACAAGGGGCAGAGCAGCCGGCGCAAAGCTTGAAGATCACCCGGCTGGAAAGAACCGGCGAAGACCGCTTTATGGCCTCCTATTCGCAGAAGCGCTTCTGGTTTCTTGATCAATGGCATACGAATAAGGCTGCCTATAATACCCATCTTGTTTCCAAGCTGGTGGGCAGGGTGGACTTGAATGCGCTTAAGCAAACCTTCGATGCGATTGTGAACAGGCATGAGATATTGCAGATGGTTTATCGTAATCGCGAGCATGAGGTTGAGTGCTGCCGTCATTCCAATCCGGTTGTTACGATAGGAGAGAAATCGGTAAAGGCGTTCACCAGAAAGAAGCTGGAAGAGAAAATCGAGGACTTTGTTCACGAAGAGGTACACAATCCGTTTGATTTGGCTAACGATCTGCCAATAAGGGTGACGCTGCTATCTGTTTCAAAAAAAGAGCATTACCTCATTATCGTCGTCCACCACATCGTGTCGGATATGTGGTCCTTGCGTGTGATGAACAAGGAAATTGAATTTTTTTACAATGCCTTTGCCAGAGGCCAGCAGCCGGAGCTTCCGGAGCTTCCCGTGCAGTATATGGATTATGCGGTATGGCAAAGGAATCTATTAGAGGGAAAAGTTACAGAGAGACAGACCCAGTACTGGAAGGAACAATTGGCGGGAGCTCCTCCGTGTCTGCCATTGATGACGGATTTTCCCCGTCCAGATGTACAAACCTATAATGGGAAGGTTCATAAATTTATTATTCCAGAAGGCATGGCAGGCAAAATTCAGACGCTTGCAAGTGAAGAAGCGATAACCCCATTTGTTTTTTCATTAACGGCTTTTGCTATTTTACTTAACCGTTATACCCAAGCGGATGATATCGTCATAGGTTCTCCGGTTGCGGGGCGTACCCATAAAGAGGTTGAAGACCTGATGGGCTTGTTCATCAATACGCTGGCGATCAGAGTTCGTTTGGAAGGCAATCCCCGGATCAGGGAGCTGCTGCAAACGGTCAAAAAAACCGTTATGGGCGCCGTGGCAAACCAGGAGCTTCCTTTTGAGAAGCTTGTGGAGGAATTGCAGATTGAGCGTGATTTGAGCTATTCTCCCGTTTTTCAGGCGATGTTTAATTTTCAAAGCATAGAGAAAACAGCCCTGCAGCTTGCCGAGCTGGAAGTCAGTCCTTTTTTGCGCAGCAACAATACGACAAAGTTTGATTTGAATCTGGCTGTCAAGTACATTGAAGGCGAAATGACCTGCTTCTTGACCTACAACACCGATCTATTCCTTCCCGAAACGATTCAGCGCATGGCAGGCCATTACATGGAGATCATTTCCTCTATGGCCGAAAGCTTTAGCTTAAAGGCTCATGAAATTGAGACGCTTACCCCACTAGAAAAACAAACACTGCTCTCAGAATGGAGCTTTTCCGAATACAAAAATCATCCTGATGTTCCGTATGTTCACAAGCTTTTCGAGGAGCAGGTGCAGAAAAGTCCAGCTGCTATTGCTGCTGCTTGCCAAGGCAGGTCTTACACATACGAGGAGCTTAATCAAAGAGCCAATAAGCTTGCGCACTATTTATCCGCTAAAGGAGTTGGCCCTGAAAAACGTGTAGCCCTATTTGCCGAGCGTTCGCTTGAAACGGTAGTGGGTATTCTTGGTATTTTGAAAGCAGGCGGAGCCTACGTTCCAATAGATCCTCTGTTTCCTGTCGAACGTATCAAGTACATACTGGAGGATGCCTCCATTGCTATTGTAGTTGCCGAAGCGCATTTAGCGGTTTCCTTAGGCGATACTGCAACGGCGGAATGGGTGTATCTCGACGCTGACTGGCCTGCCATCGCAGAGCAGAGCAGTGACAATATGGCGGTGCCGCTGCAGCCTTCCAATCTGATTTACATCATTTATACATCAGGCTCTACAGGCAAGCCGAAGGGAGTTGCGGTAGAGCATGGGAATTTTCTGAATTACTATTTCGGCGTAATGCAGAGGCTGGATGTCGAGCCAGGCCTTAAATACGCGATTGCTTCCACCTTTGCCGCTGACCTCGCCACTATTAATGTGTGGGCAGCATTAAACACGGGCGGACAGCTTCATATTTTGACCTATGACCAATCCGTCGACTCTCAGCAATATGCCAAATATTTCAGGGAGCACGGAATCGATGTCATTAAAATGGTTCCAAGCCATTTCAAGGCGCTGCGGGAACGGGCGAACCTGCGCGATATTATTCCGAATAAACGGCTTATCCTTGCTGGCGAGCCCTCCTATTGGGACATGATTGATGACATCAGGGCGGCTAAGCCTGAGACGGAGATCCAAATTCATTATGGACCGACCGAAACGACGGTGTCCATGCTGACGTATACCGTAACCGAAAAAAGGCCCGCTCAGCATACGTCGGTGCTGCCGCTGGGGCGTCCGCTGCCTAATGTTTCTATCTATGTGCTGGATGATAAAATGCAGCTGGCGCCTATAGGAGTTCCCGGGGAGCTATTCATTGGCGGGCCGGGGGTTGCCAGAGAGTATTTAGGCAGACCGGAATTAAGCGCAGAAAAGTTTATTCCAAATCCGTTCGACGAGGAAAATGGCGGACGGCTTTATCGAACCGGAGATATTGTGCGTTATTTGGAAAACGGCATTATTGAGTTTTTGAGCAGAGTCGACGAACAGGTGAAAATCCGGGGTTTTCGAATCGAGCTAGGTGAAATCCAATCATCGCTGCTCGAATACCCCGGCATCAAGGATGCTTTTGTGACCGTTCATGAAGATGCTGGCGGCGAAAAGAAGATCGCTGCCTACTATGTGCCAGGCGGCTCCCAGCCGGTTAACCTATCCGCACTGCGGAACAGTCTGAAGGAGAAGCTTCCGGGCTACATGGTTCCTGCGGTATTTATGGAGCTGGATAAAATGCCCTTGAACGCAAATGGCAAGGTGGAACGCAGCGCTCTGCCTGCTCCGAATGCCGTAGAAGCAGCCTCTGAAAGCGACTATGAAGCGCCGCGGGACGAATTGGAAGCGAGGATGGCTGCTGTCTGGTCCGAGGTTTTGAACATCGAGAGAATAGGGATTAACGATGATTTTTTCAGTCTGGGAGGAGACTCCTTCAAGGCGGTCCAAGTCGTGCGGGGAATTGATCATGCGCTGAGCATTATCGACCTTTTCAAATATCCGACGATTGGGGAGCTGTCTGCTATCGTTTCGCAGGGCAGTACGGACAGCGGGGACGTCCTTCACCGACTTTCGAGGGGTGGGAATGCCGCTGAGGAGATTGCCATCGTGTGTGTTCCCTTTGCTGGCGGGAGCGCGATTTCCTATCAGCCGCTGGCCGATGCGCTGGCGGATCATTATGCCCTTTATGCGGTTCAAGTTCCCGGACATGATTTCAGCAATAAGGATGAAGTCCTTGAGCCTTTGGAAGAAGTAGCAAGGCGCTGTGTACAGGAAATAAAGGACAAGGTTGCTGCTCCATCCATCGTTGTCTATGGGCATTGTCTTGGAGGCGCTCTGGCTATTGAAATAGCGAGGCTCCTGGAGCAAGAGAATATGAACCTGTCTGGCGTCGTTATGGGAGGAAATTTTCCTGTGTCCCAGCTGCCTGGCAAGCTGTTCAAGCTTTGGAATAAGCTATTGCCACGGGACCGCCGCATTTCGAATCGTGCCTATATGGATATGCTCCGCTCTTTGGGCGGCTTCAGCGAGACGCTGTCAGGAGAGGAGCGGGATTTTATTATCCGCAGCCTTAGGCATGACCGCCGTGAAAGCGAGCGTTATTACTCTGATCGGTATGCCGATGCCAAGCATGCAAAATTAAAGGCGCCACTGCTTTGCATAGTCGGCGAACGGGACAGAACGACCGAGTTTTACGAGGAGCAGTATAAGGATTGGGAGTTTTTCAGCAGCCATGTGGATTTAGACCTGATCCCGAATGCGGGACATTATTTCTTCAAGCACCAGTCCCATGATGTAGCTGATTGTATTGAGAATGGTCTTGAAGCGTGGCAGCAGCAGGCGAACGAGGAGAAACAGGGGAACCAGGAAAGTCAGAAGCAAAATAACCGGGAGACGGCAGCATCGCCGGAAGTGCTCCCGAATTTGCGAACGCTTTTCATCTTCGTTTTTGGGCAGTTTATTTCCATGATGGGCTCCAGCTTAACGGGTTTTGCGATGGGCCTATGGGTTTACAGCCATTCAGGCGCCATTATGGATTTTGCCGCAACGCTGGTGTTCCACCGCCTGCCGGGTATCTTAATGCTTCCTTTTGCAGGTGTTCTGGCGGACAAAAAGGATCGCAGGCATATTCTAATCTGGAGTAATGTATGTTCTGCGCTTGTAACGATTATGATCGCCTTGTTCTTCTACAGTAACGCGCTAGAGACGTGGCATATATATGTCGCGGTGGCGGCCTTATCCATTGCAAATGCCTTTCAGCGTCCGGCCTATTTGGCGGCAGTTGCCCAAATTGCGCCCAAGCGCTATCTCGGACAAGCCAATGGAATTGTGCAGCTGGCTACCTCTTCGAGCGAAGTGCTTGCGCCGCTGCTGGGGGGCGTTCTGGTGATGACACTTGAGCTGCCGGGCATTCTTCTCATCGACTTCTTATCCTTCGTTTTTGCTATATCGACTTTGCTCTTTATAAGGTTTCCAAATTCCCTATTCCGCAAAATTGAAGAGCCATTTTGGACTCAAATGGCCGGAGGCTGGAATTTCATAAGGAAGCGCAAAAGCTTCGTAGCCTTGATTTTGTTTTTTATGATTTCCAATTTGATGCTGGGGATGGCCAACGTCCTCATCACTCCGCTCGTTCTAACCTTTGGATCTACCGTTGTACTCGGAATGGTTACCTCAGCTATTGGCATAGGGGGACTCGCAGGCGGGGTGGCTATGGGGCTGTGGGGCGGTACCCGCAGAAGAGCGGAGGGCATGATTGGTTTTAGCTTGCTTATCGGTCTTTCCTACATCGTAATGGGGCTTACGCCAATAACTTGGCTGGTCATGGCGGGAGTATTTGTTTACGGCGTCTCGCTGTCGATGACAAACGCCCACTGGCAGACATTGATCCAATCCAAGGTGCGGGCCGAACTGCTGGCAAGGGTATTTTCGATCAATCAGCTATTCGCTTTGCCTACCATTCCGCTGGGCTACTATATTGGCGGACTGCTGTCGGACAAAATATTCAAACCGCTGTTTGTCGATCATCCAGAGCTTGTTAAGAGCCTGGGCTGGATTGTAGGCACGGGGCCAACACGGGGAATAGGCCTGCTGTTTATTTTAATCGGCTTATTTATGGCGGCCTGGAGCTTCCTTGGGCTAAGGTACAATCCACTCCGCTATATGGATGACATTTTACCTGATGCCATTCCGGGGCCGCTGTTTATAAGGGATAAGGATCGCATTCAGCAGGAGGAAGACCGGGAACTGGAGCGGATAAACAAGCAGCTGGCGAGTAAGAACGTTTTTAGCAGGGGGAAAAGCTATGATATTTAATGTAATGACCGTATTGAACAGTGATTATTTTGACTTTGGAAAGCTGTTTGTCAATTCCTTTTATGACAATGTTGATTTAAGCCGTATCCATAAGCTTTACGTTTATGATACCGGACTTTCCGAGGACGATAAAAAATATTTGTCCGTTTTTCCGCAGATGGAGATCGTATCAACCGAGCTGAATACGAAGCATGTGCTGCTTCACGATGAGGACTGGCGCAAAAATGTATACTCCAAAACCGCTTTTTTGCTGCAGGTCATTGAAAAGGATTCACTGCCTACCGTCATGATCGATTCAGATTGCCTGTTCCTTTCTGATTTTACCCGCTTGATACCGGAAAATGCTGATTTTGTCGCCTGCCGCCGTGAAGAGCAGGAAGCCTTTTGTGAATATATCGCGTCCTTCTTTGTGATTAATTCCATCGAGAAAGCCCCTTCTTTTATACGGGAATGGCGAGAGGAAATGTATTATGGGACGGAAAATCATAAGGAAAGCCCGGCATTATCACGCTTAATCAATAAGGGCGGCTATCAGGTCTATGCGATCAAGGAGGATCTGGTGTCCTACACGGGTACTGAATTGACGGCGGATATAACCATCGCACACATGAAGTCGACCAGAGGATTGCGAACGGTAGAGCAGCGAGTTAACCAGCCGCATTTGAAAGCGTATAAGGAAAAGTATTTGACGGATATTCCTATTGCTGCGGTTGGGAAAGCACTTTCAGCGATGTTTCTGGAAACCGCCTCGGAGGCTGCACTGGAGCAAAGCTCCGGTAAAGATCGTCCCTCTGCTTTGGACAACCTTTCGCCAGAGAAAAGGGCACTGCTTCTAAAAAGGCTGAAAAAGGGCTGATTGCCCCTATGTATGACATACGTTGCCTTCACAAAAAGAGGGGTGTACGAAATGGAGCATTTGGAACAACGGTTAAAGCTCAAATATCCTCAATTGCAGCATACGGTTAAAACGATTAAATCGCCGCTTCGTTTTTGTCCCTTCGGGGCCCATGTTGATCATCAAGCTGGAATGGTAGCCGGAATGACGCTGGATATTTCTGTGGATATGGTTTATGTTCAGAACGAAGAGGAGTATATAAGGGTTCAAAGCTTGGATTTCCCCGACGAGGAGTATTTTCATCTGGAACAGGTTCCGGCGATGGTGCCGGGATTTTGGGGCAATTATTTAAGAGGGGCCGTTATGGCCCTAAGAAAGAACCATATATTAAAGCACGGTATTTATGCATTAGTTAGAGGCAAGCATCCTATTGGCGGCTTGAGCTCTTCGGCAGCGGTAACGACTGCCTATCTTCTGGCTCTTTGCGATGTGAACGGGATTAAACTCCCGCAGCTTGAGCTCATTAACTACAGCCACTGGGTAGAGAACCATTTTATCGGGCTGAATAATGGCATACTGGATCAGTCAATCAATATTTTAAGCCGTGAAGGCTATTTGACCGTGATGGATACCAAAACCAAAAGCTATGAGCTGATCGAAAGACCGCAAGCGATGCCGGAGTTTGAAGTCGTGATTGTTTATTCTGGTGTGAGCAAGGCATTGATTGGGACCGATTATAACAACCGTGTAGATGAATGCAAAGTGGCCGCATGGCTTTTGCACGAGATGGCTGGCTTGCCTATGAAAAACCTGAAAGGCACCCAGCTCCGTGATATCGAGTATGAGGTTTACCAAGAGTATAAGTCAGGCTTGCAAGGCAGATTTCAGAAGAGGGCGGAGCATTTTTTTACCGAAAATGAACGGGTTAAGCAAGGCGCCGAGGCGTGGAAGCAGGGGGACCTGCAAAAATTCGGCAGCCTGATGCTTGAATCGGGGGAAAGCTCCATTCATAATTATGAATGTGGCTGTCCAGAGCTGATCAGCATTTTCCATATCCTTAAGCATACACAAGGCGTATATGGAGCCAGGTTCAGCGGAGCGGGCTACAGAGGCTGCTGTATTGGTCTGGTGGACCCGGCGTATAAGGAGCAAATCAAAACCGCCATTGATGCACAATATCCAAAGCAGCATCCGACGTATAAGGATTTGTATCAGGTGTGCTTTAGCAAAACCGATGATGGCGCGCGAATCATATAACTGGGGTTAGAAGCGAGGGAAATACGAATGAAGGCAATTATTTTAGCAGCGGGTTACGCAACTCGCCTCTATCCTTTGACAAAGGACTTTCCAAAACCTCTTCTGGAGGTTGGAGGGAAAGCGATCATGGACCATATTATGGAGAAAATCGAAAGGGTTAGCTTGATTGACGAGATTTTTATTGTGACCAATGCCCGTTTTTATAGCCACTTTGTAGACTGGGCGAGCCAATCAGATTATTTCAAGCCGATTAAAGTCATTGATGATCGGACGACAAGCAACGAGAGCCGCTTAGGGGCTATTGCCGACTTGCAGTTTGTCTTGGAACAGGAAAAGCTCGACGATGAGCTTCTGGTCATGGCTGGCGACAATCTTTTTGATTTTGAACTAGCCGAAATGGTTCGTTTCTATCAAAGGGCGAGTACGGATACGATTGCAGCCCACGAGATAGAGGACATCGATTTTCTTAGGCGCACAGGTGTTATCCAAATCGATGCTAAGGGTAGAGTCATAGATTTTGAGGAAAAGCCGGCACAGCCTAAATCCAAGTTGGCCTGTCCTCCCTTTTATATTTACAGGCAGTCAACACTCCCTTTAATCAAGCAGTATTTGGCAGATGGCAATAACCCTGACGCACCGGGCAACTTTGTTCCTTGGCTGATCCAGCATAAGGAGGTTCACGCCTACAAGTTTGAAGGGAAGCGCTTTGATATTGGGACATTGGAGAGCTATCACGAGGCGAGGGAGCTATTCGCAAAGCAGAGTTAATTGGTAAAATGGCTGGGGTGTGTATGCAAGCGGGAGTCGCACTGCCACTTCTATTTGGAGGACTGAGGTTCCGCTATTTTGACTTTTGAATCGATTTCAGGCCGTGGGCGGACAGGAGATCCGTTATGACCTTCATCTTCCCGTTAAAATGGCTATTGGCGGGACAATAGCGGCTCCTGAGTCCGGGGCCTATGCCATAACCTGTGATTCAGTAGAAATAGCTGCTGCTGTGTCCGGCAAGTCCATCTTTATGGAAGTAGAAACATTAAAATCCCCAGCTCCTCCAATCCGTGAAAAAGGAGGAGCTGGGGATTTATTATGTTGCGAATAATCGTTTCTTAATGAAGGGTCTGCAAGGAAGCCGGAGTAAACGGAATTAATTCATCCTGTCGTCCGCCTTGGACTTTATCTGCCCACGCAGGATCGACGAGCAGGGCGCGGCCAACAGCTACAAGATCAAATTCGCCTGCATCGAGGCGTGAGGCCAGATCATCCACATTAGCGTTTTCTGCGCCTTTGCCTTCGGTAAAGAGGCTCATGAAATCGCCATCTAGTCCTACGGAGCCAACGGTAATCGTTGGTTTGCCGGTAAGCTTTTTCGTCCAGCCTGCAAAGTTGAGCTCCGAGCCTTCAAATTCCGGCTCCCAAAAGCGGCGGGTTGAGCAGTGGAAAATATCTACGCCAGCTTCTACAAGTGGAGCAAGAAACTGTCCCAATTCCTCAGGAGTGCTCGCAAGCTTAGCTGCGTACTCGGACGATTTCCACTGCGAGAGGCGAATAATAATCGGGAAATCAGGTCCCACAGCTTGGCGGCAAGCTTCAATAATCTCGACCGCAAAACGTGTTCTCGACAGCATATCGCCACCGTAACGATCCGTCCGTTTATTCGTTTTCTCCCAGAAAAATTGGTCGATCAAATAGCCGTGCGCGCCATGGAGCTCAATGCCGTCAAAGCCAATCCGTTTCGCATCGGCTGCTGCTTGTGCGTAAGCTGCAACAAGGTCTTTAATTTCGGCTTCGGTCAAAGGCTCATTAACGACCTCGCCCTCTGCAGTAATACCGGAAGGGCCGATCGGCAGTGCTTCTGGGTTCGGATGGGAGCCGACCTTGCGCGTTGTGCCAACATGCCAAATCTGCGGAACGATTTTTCCGCCAGCTGCATGAACAGCCTCGACGACCTTCGCCCAGCCATTTAATGCCGCTTCGCCATGAAAGTTAGGGATGTTTGGATTATCGGTGGCAGCCGGATGGTTAATCAGCGTGCCCTCTGTCACAATTAAGCCAACGCCATTTTCGGCGCGGCGTCTATAGTAGGCGACGACATCTTCACCAGGAACACCATTTGGAGAAAAACCGCGGGTCATAGGTGCCATTACGACACGGTTAGGCAGGGAAAGTGGACCAGCAGAGAATGGCTTGAACAACGATTGAATGGAACTCATGAATAAAATACCTCCTAATCGAATGGAAAATCTATAATTCTATAAAAATAGATATAAAAGCATGAAATGAACAGGCATAAGCAAGGTTATAGCTCATCCTGAATCATTTCTTTGAAAAGCCGAATGTTAGCTTCATTGCGTCTGTAATAAGTGTGCTGTCCGATCCGCTTCGACTCCAGCAAGCCTGCTTTATGCATTTTCACTAAATAGCCGGATATAACGGATTGCGCAAGGCCCGATTTTTCAGCAAACGAACCAACGCAGACGCCTCCAGCAAACTGACAAGCATCGGTTAGATGGCATTGAGGCCCGAAATGCTCCTCAGGTGTTTTCAGCCATTTTAAAATATGGTACCGTTTCTCGTTAGACACAGCTTTAAGTATTGATAAAGTATCCATGAGGATTAGTATATCTACTTTTATAGAAATGTCAAATTGTTATTTTGTAAAATAGAAAGGAGCAGGCAGCCAGTTGAGCGAGAAAAAGAATGGCTCCAACTCATGAAAGATGAGCCGGAGCCATTTTTAAAAATATAGGAAAAGATATCGTAACGCGATCCTTTCCTATATTTCTAGGGTTGAAACGGGCCGCGCCGCCAAAGGACGGCGACAGCCGTTTCACCTTGTGCCTATTTGTGATCGATAGGGTGGACTTTGCAATTATTCCGTTATCGGAAACCAGCCTGGCGCATGCGTAATGGCTCCCCACAAGCCATTCGGGATGACAAGACGCTCCTGATCCTGCTTGGACAGCGTAGTCACAATATCCTGCTCGTTACCTTGCTTGATTTTCTCCGTCCAATCCGGGTCGATAATGAGCTCGCGGCCTAGGGCGATGAACGGCACGCCGGAGTTTTTCGCTTGCAGAGCCTCTTCGGCAGTTGTGATGCTGCCAACTCCGATGAATGGAATGTGCTCGCTGTATTTTTCGACGAACCAGGCCATGCGGCTTTGCGAATCCTGTTCGCCTCTGCGCGGCTTCGACCAGAAATCATTAAGCGACACATGCAAATAATCCAGCTTTTGCTCGATTAGAGCGTTAACCAGATGGTACGAATGCTCCATCGTCAAGCCTTCTTCTTCAGGCTCCTCAGGCGAGAAGCGATAGCCCACCAGAAATGGCTGTGGCGCCATAGCTGCGGCTTTCTGAACGGCTTCAACGACGTAGAGCGGGAAAGCCATCCGTTTATGGAGCGAGCCGCCCCAATCGTCGGTACGTACATTGGAAGCAGGGGAGTAGAATTGCTGCAGCAGATAGCCGTTGGCACCATGAATTTCTACGCCGTCAAAACCAGCCTCAATTGCTCGGCGGGTCGCTTCGCCAAAGTCGGCGATAATCGCTTTGATTTCATCCTCGGTTAGCTCGCGTGGTACAATACCGCCTTCTTGCTGGGCAATGCTGCTGGCGCTCACCAAATCATCATTCGGCACTAGGCCAGGAAAGCAGGATCTTCCGCCATGAAAAATTTGCAAAATCGCCTTCGCGCCGCGGCTTTTAATCGCATCGGCCAGACGCTTGAGGCTTGGGATCATTTCGTCGGTATCCGCGCCAAATTCGCCCGGGAAGCCTTTGCCGTTGCGGCTTACGTAGACGCATGCTGTAACGACGATGCCGGGCCCCGCACTGCGACGGCTGTAGTAGGCGAGCTCCTCATCAGGCACTGTACCGTCCGGATTGGAAGAGCAGGTTGTCATTGGCGCCATTACAATACGATTATGTACAGACATGCCATTCGTGAAAGTGAATGGTTCAAATAAAGGCTGAAATTGTGGTTTCATCAGTCGTTCCCTCCAGTTACGAAATGCTATCTACTTTATTTTATATCAGAAAATAAACAAAGGAAAGCGGAGTGGAAAGGTTGCTTAAATGAAAGGGCTGGTATATAATCAACCAGATTTGCAAACAACTGAAAAATTGTGGGAATAAGGTGCGACAGCTGCGGCTGGAGCTTAAAAGGGAAGTTCGGTGCAAAACCGACGCGGTCCCGCCACTGTTACGGATTAGCTGAAGCTACAAGGCCACTGATCTCGCTTAGCGAGAATGGGAAGGCAGCTTGCAGCATGATTTCTGGTAGCCAGGAGACCTGCCTGTTCTGACAACACTGCTGTAACCTACGGAGAATAGGGAAGTGTTAGCGCGCATGCTTATTTGCTATGATGGAAAATAACAATAACAGGCAGCTCTATCCTTCCTATGACTGGAGGCAGAGCTGTCTTTTTTTTGCGGATTTTTACAGGAAGATGATTTTGCTAGAGGGAGAGGAAATAGAAAAGATGAAACGTACACAAACGGCAAGAAATAAAAAAAGAATGGGTGTTTTATTCAGCCTCTGCTTGCTGCTGGCGCTGATGGGCTGCAGTGGTGCCAACGGCTCCACTGAATCGAGCAGCAATAATGGGCTGTCGCAGCAGTCTGCTGCTCCTTCCGCCGCTGTGGATGCTGCTTCTGAAGAAATCGTGCTGGCTGCGCCGCGGGATTTAGCACCAGGACCACAAGATGCTTATTACACGAGCACTATTCTATACGTATGGGAGCCGCTAATTGCTGCTTCTGAGGATGGCAAGCCTGCTCCAAAGCTGGCGGAATCGTGGGAAATGTCCGCTGATGGCAAGGAATGGACCTTCATGCTGCGCAAAGGCGTGACGTTCCACGATGGTGCGCCATTCAACGCGGACGCGGCGCTTGCAAATTTTGCCCGTTACAAGCAGGTGAGCCCGAAGAGTTCGCCGTTCTATACGCTCGACATCAACAATTCATACCCAAGCCTTCAGGAAGTTGTGAAGGTTGATGATAGCACGATTAAACTTGTGTTCGATAATCCGCAGCCGACGCTGCTGTATTCAATGATCAATTTCTCAAGCCCGATGTACAGCCCGAATAATTTTGACGAAAACGGCGACTTCAACGGCCTGCCGCAAGGAACAGGCCCTTTCAAGCTTGTACAGCATGAGAAGGATCAATTTTCACTGCTAGAGGCTTATGACGGTTATTATGGCGAAAAAGCAAAAGCTCAAAAAATCCGCGTCCGCGTCATACCTGACCCTGATACAAGGCTGGCTGCCCTTAAATCTGGGGAGATTTTGGGCGTCATGGATTTGGGAGCTATTCCTCCTGCCCATGCCGAGGAGCTGCTGAAGGATGACCGCTTTGCTGTATCGACGGCGAAATCGACGATTTCCCACTACCTGCATCCGAACGGTGCCAAAGCGCCCTTCAATGATGTGAAGATGCGTCAGGCGCTGAGCCTGATTATTGACCGCGAGCAGCTGGTGAAGGAACTGTATTTGGGTTATCCAACCGCTACAGCCAACATTCTAAATTCGACCTCGCCGTTTTACAAGGACATTCCTGCCGTTCATGATTCGGAAAAGGCAATCGCTCTGTCGCATGAGGTGCTTGGCGATAGCAGGCAGGCGGTTACGCTAATTGTGCCAACCTATGGGCTTGACCGTTATCCGTATAAAGCGCAGGCCGAGCTGCTTCAGGCTGTGCTTCAACAATTGCAGCTGGACGTTACGATTCAAATATTGGATGGCGCAGCTTACAAGGAAGCACAGGCACAAGGAAACTTCGATTTGGCTATGGCCATTCAGGGGCTGCCGAACGGCGATCCTTATTCGATTTTAAACAATTATATGGCTAGCGAAGGCTCAAGCAATAAAAGCTATACGCTCGGTTACAGCAATGCCCGTGTGGATGAGCTGTTGAATCAGGTGAAGACGACGCTGAATATGGATGATCGCACTGCCATTTATAACGAGCTGCAGGATATTGCAGCCGAGGAATTGCCGACGATTCCGCTGTTTAATGATGCGAGCTTAATTGCGTTCAGCAAAGAAATAACCGGATACGGGGCACTTGTGTATGGTACAACGCTGCCGCAGCTGGAGCGGGTACAATAAGATGGCCTATTTCATTCGGAGGTTGGCGGCGGCTGTTCCCGTCCTGATTGGCATTACGTTTATAGCCTTTGCATTAAGCGTCGCCTCTCCGGGTGATCCGGCTGTCGAGCTGCTCAGCATGAACGGCTTCAGCCAGCCGACCGAAGAGCAAATTGCTTTGAAACGGGAAGAGATGGGGCTGAATGATCCACTGCTCGTTCAATATGGACATTGGTTATCAAAGGCGGTACAAGGTGATTTGGGAACGTCGTATATGACGAAGGAATCGGTTAGCGGCGAGCTGCTGCGCCGCCTTCCTGCAACCTTAAGCCTATCTTTGTTAGCTGTATTGTTCGCCATTCTGCTTGGCGTGCCATGCGGCATGCTCATGGCGATTCGGCGCAATCGGCTGTTCGATCATATCGGCAGGGCGCTTGCGCTGATTTTGGTTTCCATTCCCGGATTTTGGCTGGCGATCATGCTCATGGCCTTATGGTCGGAGAAGCTGCAGCTGCTCCCAACCAGCGGCTATGGGACATGGAAGCATCTGCTTATGCCAGCCGCGGTGCTTGCTTCCGGTACAGGCGCCATATTGATGCGGCTAACGCGTGCGGCGCTGCTGGAGGAGCTGAATAAAGATTATATGCTGACGGCCCGGGCTAAGGGGCTGCGTGAAAGCTTCATTGTGCTTCGGCATGCGCTGCGCAATGCTTGTATTCCGCTGCTCACGGTCACCGGCAGCTATTTTGGAGCGATTGTTGGCGGCTCCGTCATCGTGGAAGTTATTTTCGCGGTGCCAGGCATCGGACGCTTTGCGATGGACGGTATTTTTCGCAGAGATTATCCGGTCATTCAGGGCTATGTCGTATTTACCGGTCTCATTTACGTCCTGTTCAATTTGGCAACGGATTTATGCTATGGGCTTGCTCATCCGCAAATCAGGCTGGGAGGGAAGCTTCGATGAAGATATCCTATAGGTTGGCTGCAGGCGTGCTTGCCTTTTTTCTGCTTGCCAGCTTGCTGGCACCGCTGCTTGCTCCCTATGACCCGAATCAGATTAATATGGCGGAAAGGCTTACACCGTTATCCACTGCACATTGGCTAGGAACAGACACGCTGGGTCGGGATGTGCTTAGTCGCATTTTATATGGCGGAAGGGTGTCGATCTTGCTGGCGGTAGCTGTTACGCTCGCTACAATGCTAGTCGGCCTGCTGCTCGGAACGATAAGCGGTTATGCTGGCGGTTGGATCGATGAAGCCATACAAATTGTGGTTAGCATTTTTCAAGGACTGCCGGGTCTCGCGCTTATGCTGGCCATTGCAGGTACGCTCGGTCCCGGTGTGAAAAGCCTGTTTATCGCGCTTCTCTTCACCTCATGGGCAGATTTTTCCCGGGTCGTGCGCGGCGAGGTTATGAAAATACGCGAAGAAAGCTACGTGGAAGGCATCCGTGCTTTAGGGGCGGGCCATGCGTACATAATCAGCAAGCATATGCTTCCGAATTTATTGGGGCCGCTTATTGTATTGTTCACGATTCGGATTGGGCGAGTGATTCTATCTATCGCCTCGCTTAGCTTTCTCGGTCTAGGCTTGCAGCCGCCAGCGGCAGATTGGGGAGTGATGGTGAACGATGCCCGGCCATATTTTCGCAGCTATCCACATCTAATGTTCGCACCTGGACTCTGTATAGCCGCTGTATCCCTATGCATCAATTGGCTGGGTGATGGTCTTCGCGATAAGCTGGATACACGGACGGAGAAAGAGCATTCACTGCTTTAGGAGGAATGATGTTGACCGATACGCTTATGGTAATCAAGCAGCTTAATGCTTCCTTTCAGACAAGGGAAGGGCTTGTGCAGGCGGTTGAAGGGGCAACGCTTGAGCTGAAGCGGGGCCGCATTTTTGGGCTGATTGGCGAGACGGGCAGCGGCAAGTCGGTGCTAGGTCTATCACTGGTGAGGCTGCTTCCCGCACATGCTTTCGTCAGTGGAAGCATCCTGTATAAAGGCCGAGATTTGCTGCAGCTGAGCCCAAAAGAAATGAGGCAAATACGGGGAAGGGAAATCGCCCTCATTCCGCAAAATCCTGCAAGCTCCCTCAATCCAGTTCTGACGCTTGGCAGTCAGCTTCGCGAGGCGATTCGCACTTATGGCGGGAGAGCGGGGAACAAGCAGGTCAACGCTGAGGCGGCTGGTTTGCTGCATGCGATGAATATGCCGGATGCGGAGCAGCAGCTGCGGCGCTACCCCTTTCAGCTAAGCGGCGGAATGAAGCAGCGTGTGCTGGCGGCAATGGGACTTGCCGGAAGCCCGTCATTGCTTATTGCCGATGAGCCGACGAAAGGGCTCGATGCTCTAATCCGCGTCCAGGTGACGGAAATGCTGGCAAATATGGCACGGCGCACAGGCGCGGCGCTGCTGCTCATCACGCATGATCTGGATGTAGCGCGGGTGCTTTGCGATGAAGTGGGAGTCATGTATGCCGGTCAAATCATTGAGCAGGGGCCAGCGAAGAAGCTTTTTGCACAGCCGATGCATCCTTACACGCGCGGTTTAATCGCATCTATGCCCAGCAGAGGCATGATTCCGATAGCTGGAACAGCGCCGAGCTTGACGGATAGGCCTGCTGGCTGCAAGTTTTATGATCGCTGTGCTTCAGCGATGCCGCGCTGCGAAGCAGAGCAGCCAGGCTTATATAAGACGGCACAAACCGAGATAACGAATAAGGCAAATGAACCAGAAGACGACGGTACGGTTGAGGGGCAACAAGCAGCCGCCGAGCATATAGCTGCTCAGCACACAGCCGCTCAGCACAAAGCGAGGTGTTTTCTTTATGCTTGAAATGATTGAGCTGCATAAACGCTATCGGAGCAACTGGCTAACAGGCAGAGGCCATCAGGCGGTGGAGCCAGCAACCTTTCAAATTGCTGAAGGAGAGTCGCTGGGGCTGGTCGGAGAGAGCGGCAGCGGCAAATCGACGCTTGCGCGGCTGCTGCTAAAGCTGATTTCGGCTGATGGCGGCCGTATTTTATATAAAGGAACCGATATTAGCGGGTATTCCATGAAGCAGATGAGGCCGCTGCGCCGGGAGCTGCAAATCATGTTTCAGCATCCGCACTCCGCGCTTAATCCTCGGCGGACGCTGCTGGATAGTCTGCTTGAGCCGGTGCTGCTGCATCGACTAATGAATAAGGCAGCAGCCATGGAAAAGGCACTTGAGCTAATAGACGTTGTCGGGCTGAGGGCGGAGGTGCTGACGCGGTATCCCCATCAGGTAAGCGGGGGCCAAATACAGCGAATCGTCATTGCTCGAGCCTTGATGCTGGAGCCAAAGTTTCTTGTACTGGATGAGCCTACGTCGATGCTTGACGTTTCTGTACAGGCGCAGGTCATCCAGCTGCTCCAGCGCATTCGCAAGGAATTTGGGCTGACTTATTTGTTTATTTCGCATGATTTGGAGCTGGTGCGGCATATGTGCGATCGAATCGGGGTTATGAAAGAGGGACGTATCGTTGAGCTTGACGAGAGCGAGTGTATAATGGAGCGCCCGCAGCATCCTTATACACAGCAGCTGGTGAATGCTTTTCAAGCCTTCAAGCGGTAGGTAATACAGCTTAAGCCAGACTCTGCAAAAGAAAAGGAGCATGTATTAAATGATGAAATGGTACAGCGAAGTCGGCTTGACGCCAGCTGCCTACTGGACGCTGGCTTGGGAACAGGCAGCCCAAAGCGACTCCCGCGTCAGCAACGATGCCGAGGAGGAAAGCTACTGGCAGCAGCATGCGCCTGTCTATGATGAACGCAATCCGCTTGCGCCGTATACGGCGGAACTGATGGGCAGCGTTATCGCAAGCTTGCGGGCCGACGATGAACTCATTGAAGTGGGGCCTGGCACGGGCGGATTTACGCAGCTGCTTGCTCCACATGTCGGCAAGCTTACCGTCGTGGAGCCTTCGGCGGCGATGTATGCAATACTAGCAACAAATTGGGAGCAGTCTGGTGTGGCCCAAGCCGTGCCGGAGGCGATACGAACGAAGTGGGAAGAGGCATCGGGGCTCACTTGTGATGTGCTGTTCAGTGCCAATGCATTTTACCGGATTCGCGACATGAAGGAGAGCCTTGCCCAGATGAGCCATGCAACCGGCAGGCGCGTCTATCTTGTACAGTCGATCGGGGTGCCTTTTGCCCATCCGCTGCGGGCTATGCATGGCGGAAAGCAGCTGGAACGCAGCCGCGCACAGGTGATTTGCGACATTTTGCAGGAAATGGCGATTTCCCATCAAATGGACACTTTTGCTGTGCAGCGCAAAAGCGGGGCAGTTCATAATGTGGCCCTGATTTCCTGGGATACGTAGCGTACCGGACCTTATCGGACATTACGCACTGTACATAAGAGCATGCCTTGATAGAGCAGCAGCATGAAAGCGGATATCGCTAGCATCTGCTGCTTTTTGTTTTACGCAAATTCATCTATTCCCTTTTGCACCCCAGTACTTGTCGATGCCTTGCCACTCAGAGTATAGTAATAACTTATAATGCATGTGCAGGCTCCTAAGTGCTGCGCAAGAAAGGAGCCTGCCATGAAGGTGCAGCAGCTGTACGATCAATACGTTCGAAATAATCTCTTTATGAAAATGATTTTGCTGTTCGTATTGATTACGACGGGCACAATCGTCACCTTTGCTTATTTTATGTATGATTTTATGTCGCAATCGATCGTTCGCAATGAGCTGGAAAATCAGAAAAAAGCGATGGATAGCGTAAACAGCTATATGACCCGCAAATATGATTCCGTCCAGTCCATGATGGTGGATGTATACCGCAATGAGCCGCTATCGCTGAATTTATCTTATTTTTTGCAAAACCCCTTCGATGACTATATGAAATTCAGGCTCGATCAAAATGTCGATGAGGCGAGTGCGAGTCTGCCGAAAGGGCTGGACTATTTTGACAATAAGCTGGAGGACGATCCGGATATCGAAAATTTGCTGCTGTACAGCTCGAATCGGCAGTTTCTATATGTGTATAAGAAAAATCATGTCACGAAGCTGATTTCGTCCAACGCCTCGCGTTCCTTTATTCCCGATGCGATGGCACAGGAGGACACCCGCGTATCCGTTCCGAATATTTGGGTGCGGCGCGCCATTGAGCAGACCGATCCTGAGCTGTACGCCTTTCGGCTCCCGATTAATGACAAGCAGACGCTTAAAGGGCTAGGCCAATTGCTCGTCTACTTCAAATCGGAAAATATTACGCAGGTGCTGAAAAATTACGAGGGACAGCTTAAAGGCTACATCGTCGTACTGAACCCAGCCGGAGAGGTGCTGTTCGATTCCTCGGACACCTATTATGGGCAAGTTTATCCCTATATGGACAAATTGGACACGCTCTATGGAACGGCGATGCTGGAGCAGGAGTCCTATGTCACGACGCTGACGCAAAATCAGGCGGGCTTTATCGTCGTCGGCGTAGCGCCGAAGGCGGAGGTCGCGGCAGCGGCCCACGGGCTGAAGCAGATGATTATGCTGATCAGCGCGCTGTGCATTGCCGTCGTGCTGCTGGTGCCGACGCTCGCCGTCGTCAATTTTGCCAAACGGACGAATAAAATTATTCGCTTCATGCGCAAGGTGGAAAGCGGCGAGCTGACCGCGCGCATCCAGGATGACCGAGGCGACGAGCTGGGGCAAATTTCGCGCAGCTTTAATGATATGCTCGATGAGCTGAGCCGCCATATCGACACGGTATACAAGGCGGAAATCAAGCAGAAGCATACGGAGCTTGCGGCTTTGCAGGCGCGGGTCAATCCGCATTTTCTATACAATACGCTGGAGGTTATTCGCATGCGGGCCGTCTCGCAAGGGGCGAAGGATGTGGGAGAGATGATTTACAGCCTGTCGGTGCTGTTCAAAAGCTTTGTACAGCCCAAGGGGAGCAATACCTTAAAGGATGAGCTGGAAACGGCGCGCCTTTATTTGGAGCTGTTTCGCATCCGCTATAAGGACAGGCTCTCCTATGCTATCAGCTGTGAGGAAGGGCTTGGCGACAAACAGGTGATGCGGATGGCGCTCCAGCCGCTAATCGAAAATTATGTGGTACATGGCTTGCGACCCCGCAGCATGGACAACGAAGTTCAAGTGGGCGTGCGGCGCAAGGATGAGCGGATTTGGGTCACGATAGCCGATAACGGCAGCGGCATCAGCAGCAAGCAGCTGGAAGAAATCCGGCAAAGGCTGGCACTGCCAGAGGAAGCTGGAGGCGACTCCTTCGGGCTTAGAAGCGTGCATGAGCGGCTGCAATTGCTATACGGAAGCGAATATGGGCTTGATATCGACAGCAAAGAGGGAGAGGGGACGACGGTCACGCTGTCCTTTCCCTATGACAAGGAGGCAGAGCATGTATAGAGTATTCATCGTGGATGATGAGCCATTCATTATTGATGGACTATACGACATTATTGACTGGTCGGCCTTTGGCCTGGAAATCGTCGGAAGCGCGGAAAATGGCCAGGAAGCGCTGGCAGCTTTGATGGATTTGCCCGCAGATATATTATTGACCGATATTTCGATGCCGACGATGGATGGGCTCACTCTTATTCGGGAAGCGCGCAAATTCCGCCCGGACCTGAAAGTGATTATCCTAAGCGGCTATAACGAATTTAATTATATAAAAGAGGGCCTGAGGCTTGGCGTCGAAAACTATTTGCTCAAGCCGATTAATCTCGACGAGCTGCAGGAAACGCTCGCGGGCACGATTGACAAGCTGAATGCCAGCAAGGCGGACCGGCTGTTCAGTGAATACGATATTCGTATTTTGCGTGATAATATATTGTACCGCTGGTTGACAGGACGCATTGCGCCAAGTGAGCTGCAGGAGCGAATGGAGCTGCTGCAGCTAAGTCTCGACCGACCGTATGTCGTTACCGCTGTAGTACGTACGGATGAGCCGGCATCACCGGCCTATGAGGCTGCTCAGCGATTGGCTGTGCAAGATTCGTCGATGCTGCCGTTTGTCGATATTGATGGCGATTTGGTCATCGTATTTATGCTCGATGAGCCTGAGGAGGGCAAGCGTGATGCGATAGAAAAGCTGCGCAGCATGCAGCCGAAGCTGACGAGGCGCGCCATGCGGCTCTCCATCGGCAGCGCCGAGCCAATGGGGGAAGCAGCGCCGCGCAGCTACGCGAATGCGAAGAAAGCGCAGGAATATTTTCTGCTGTATGATGAC
Source organism: Paenibacillus sp. R-74696 (assembly GCF_055814915.1). Lineage (NCBI taxonomy): Bacteria > Bacillati > Bacillota > Bacilli > Caryophanales > Paenibacillaceae > Paenibacillus > Paenibacillus sp. R-74696. Next base: position 666,822 of record NZ_JBPULM010000045.1, on the reverse strand, counting down.
CCCGAAATATTGGATTACGATTTGCTTGTGCAGGCAGGGCCGCCAGGGACGGCAAATGAGGCTGCTGCACCGCTCGATTGGCCCTCCTTTGCGAGACTGATTAAAGCGAGGGAAATAGAGAAGCTGCATGAAGCGATTGAGGCGGAGTTCGAGCGCTGCCACGCTAGGGAAGGCATTACGCCCGCTTTTATGCAAAGTATGGCGATTGAGCTGATGATTCGCTTCAAGATGGAGCTCAAGGAGATTAAGCAGACCGATCAGCCGGAGCTGTATGAGGCGGGCTTCGCCAAAATTATGCAGCTTGCTTCGATTGACGGACTGATGGCGGTTGTGAAGGAAGCAGCAGCCCTGACGGTGGAGTCGCTGCTGAGGGATGTGAAAAGCCCGGTCATTCAATTGGTGCTGACCGAGGTGCATGAGCATTATGCACAGCCATTGTCGCTTAAGCTGCTGAGCCAGCAATATAATATTCATCCGGTTTACCTCGGCCATCTGTTCCAGAAGGAGACGAATGAAACCTTCACCGAATATATAAATAAATACCGAATCGGCAAAGCACAGCAGCTGTTGAAGGAGACACAGCTCAAGGTGCAGGAAATTGCGGCAACCGTCGGCTACTGGGAGACAGGCTATTTCTACAAACAATTTAAGAAATACGTCGGAATTTCACCGACTGAATACAAGGGACTACTCTAATCGCAGGATGGAGTAGTTTTTTTCTTTAATTTGTACATCATACCTTTAGTTTGTGGTCTATATGAAAATTGCCGTATCCGTTAATTTAAAACATAGAGTACAGAACATAGATTGGGGAGGAAACAAAATGAGTAACAAGAGAAAAAGATTTATGCCGCTGCTTGCCTTGCTGATGGTTGCATCGCTTGTGCTTGGTGCTTGCGGAAGTAAAAACGATAGCAGTGGTGAAGCGGGGACAGCCGAGAAGCCGGTTGAGCTCATCTGGTACACCATTGGTACACCGCAAAAAGATGTAGATAAGGTTATGGCCGAAGTGAGCAAATACACGGCGGAAAAAATTGGCGTTACGATTAAAATGAACATGGTGGACTGGGGCGATTATGCTCAGAAGCTGCAAGTTATGACAGCATCCGGTGATCCGGTTGACATTATGTTTACAGCGTCATGGGCATTCGATTATGTGCAAAATGCAAGAAAAGGCGCTTTCCTGCAAATCGATGATTTGCTGAAGGAAAAAGGCCAAGGCATCGTTAGTGCACTAGACCCAGCTTTCCTTGAAGGCTCCAAGGTCGATGGCCACAACTACGGTATTCCAGCTAATAAAGAATTGCCAGCTCAAGAAGTATGGCGCTTCAATAAACAGCTGCTCGACAAGTACAACCTGGACATGTCCGGCGTATACACGCTGGAAAGCCTAGAGCCGCTGCTGAAAACGATTAAAGAAAACGAACCGGATGTATACGCGCTTGCGGTGGATAAAAACCAAATGCCGTATGTGAAATACGACTACATTATTGAGAAGCTGCCAATGGCGGTTGCACTGGATACGACAGATTACAAAATCGTAAACGTGCTCGACACGCCTGAGATGAAGCAAATTCTCAGCACGATGCACAAATATTACAAAGCAGGCTACATCCCAACGGAAGCCGCAACGATGGATTCCATGACGGATGCGCAAACGACTGGCAAATGGTTTGCAGACCGTGCGACATCGCAGCCGTTCGCGGACAATCTATGGTCGGCGAGCTACGGCTACCCGGTTGTATCGACGCCAGCGAGCGATGCGCTCATTTACAACTGGTCGGTTATGGGCTCGATGCAGGCGATTTCTGCAAACTCGGCTTACCCAGAAAAAGCAATGGAGTTTCTGAACCTGCTTAATACGGACCCTGTCCTGCGCAATATGATCGATTCCGGTATTGAAGATGTGCATTACAAAAAAGTGAGCGACACCGTCATGGAAAACCTCGACGAGTCGAAAAACTACGATATGCCAACCTTCTCGCTCGGCAATCTGATGATTACGTATTTGAATACGACAGACCCGACGAACAAATGGGAAGAATTCAAGAAATTTAATGATGCGGGTACAGTAGCACCGCTGCTTGGCTTTAACTTTGATACATCGAAAGTGACAACCGAAATCGCTTCCGTGCAAAACGTTAAAGAAGAGTACTGGGCAGCTCTAATGACCGGTACGGTTGACCCTGAAGTTTATTTGCCGCGTGCCAATGAGAAGTTTAAAGCGGCAGGCCTGGATAAAATTATTGTGGAAGCGCAGCGCCAGCTTGATGAGTGGAGAGCCGCGAACGGCAAGTAAAGCGGAAGGCGTGGGGCGAATGGATCGTATTCGCTTCATGCCTTCTCTCATTAATCCGACTGCGAAGAGGTGAAGAAATTGGGAGCTATAGGACGTTTTTTCAAGGATATGAACAAAAATACCGCCATGCTGCTAATGGTGCTTCCAGCTACAGCCTGGTTTATTCTATTTTCCTACCTGCCGATGGCGGGCATGATTATTGCCTTCAAGGAATACCGCTACAGCCGCAATGGTTTTCTAGCCAGCATTATTGAGAGCAAATGGGTAGGCTTTCAAAACTTCAAATTTCTGTTCAGTACGAATGATGCCTACATCATTACCCGTAATACAGTGCTGTACAATGTTGTGTTTATTGTGCTGGGCCTTGTCATTGCGGTAGCAATGGCGATTATGCTTGCTGAAATTACGAACAAGCGGCTCGCTAAGCTTTATCAAACGGGCATGTTTTTACCTTATTTTCTATCGTGGGTTATCGTGGGCTACTTCGTCTACAGCTTTCTGAGCTTGGATCGAGGCGTGTTCAACCAAATCGCCGAGATGCTGGGCATGGACCCGGTCAACTGGTATTCGAGCCCGGGTTATTGGCCGGTTATGATTGTCGTCGTTTTCCTATGGAAATCGGTCGGCTATAACAGCGTCATCTATTTGGCCGCTATTATGGGGATCGACAAGTCGCTTTATGAAGCGGCGATGATTGACGGGGCCAACAAATGGCAGCAAATTCGCAATGTAACGCTGCCGATGCTGATGCCGCTCATGACGATTCTGACGCTGCTGGCGATCGGGAAAATTTTCTATGCCGATTTTGGCCTCTTCTTCCAAGTACCGCGCGATTCGGGTACGCTCTACAGCGTAACGAACGTTATCGACACTTATGTTTACCGCGGGCTTAAGTCCACGGGTGAGATCGGCATGACAACGGCTGCGGGCTTGTACCAGTCGATTATCGGCTTCATTCTGGTTATTACATCCAATGGCATCGTGCGCAAGTTTAATAAAGACAACGCATTGTTTTAGGATGGATGTCAGCAACCTTGCTTATTGAATTTTCTAGGAACAGAAGTCCAAAACAAAAGGGGGAAACGGCTGTGTCTGTTGGAACGATTAAGAGCCGTGATTTTCATAAGCTCTCGCCAGCGTGGAATTTTATTTTTCATGCCGTGGCCGGCATTTTTGCCTTGTTATGCGTATTTCCTTTCCTCTTCGTGACGATTATTTCCTTCACGGATGAGGCGACGCTGGCAAGCAATGGTTATCAGATTATTCCGGAGAAATGGAGCCTGGAAGCTTACCGCTATTTATTCAAGGCAGGCGACCAACTGCTCCGCTCCTATGGCGTGACGATTACGATTACAATTGTAGGCACGATTATCGGTGTCGTATGCTCCGCTTTGTTCGCTTATGCGATATCGCGGCGCAACTTTAAGTATCGCAACTTTTTCGCCTTTTTTGCCTTTTTCACGATGCTGTTCAATGGTGGCCTCGTACCTACTTATATCGTTATGACGCAGCTGCTGGGGCTTAAGGATTCCTTATGGGCACTCATTTTGCCGCTAGCAGTTAATGCCTTTTACATTATGATCCTGCGGACGTTTTTCTCGACGATGGTGCCGGATGCCATTATTGAATCAGGCAAAATCGACGGCGCCGGAGAGTTCGGCATCTTCTTCCGCCTTGTACTGCCTTTGTCGCTGCCAGGTCTTGCTACCATTGCCCTGTTCTGTACGCTCGGCTACTGGAATGACTGGTTCAATGCGCTCTTGTATATTGATTCGCCTAATTTGGTTCCGCTGCAATCGATGCTGATGCGGATCGAAAACAGCATGCAGTTTATTATGAAAAATTCACAAAACGCTTCGCTAAGCGTAGGCGTTCTGCAATCGATGCCGCAGGATACATCGCGGATGGCGATGGTTGTGCTGGCAACCGGCCCGATCGTGTTCGCATATCCGTTTTTCCAACGTTATTTCATTCAAGGTCTGACCGTAGGCGCTGTTAAAGAATAAATAATAGTCAAAGGAGCTACACCCACTATGGAACAATTCAGATTGCCAAAAATTACGCTGCCAGAGCTTGCTCTGCCGCAAGCGGTTCAGCAGGTATTAGAAGAAGCAGAGCAGAAGCTGGCGCACCGCCCGAAGCTGCTTCAGCTGTTCAAAAACTGTTTCCCGAACACACTGGAAACGACGACGAAAAAAATGGACGATGGCACAACCTTTATCATTACAGGAGATATTCCCGCGATGTGGCTGCGCGACTCGGTTGAGCAGGTCATTCATTATGTGCCGCTGGCGAAAAATGATGCAGACTTGCAGCGTGTGATTAGCGGCTTGATCAAGCGCCATATGGCCAACATCCAGATTGATCCTTATGCGAACGCCTTTAATGAATCGGCCAATGATTGGCACTGGAACACGACGGATGAGACGGATATGTCGCCGTGGGTATGGGAGCGCAAGTTTGAGCTGGATTCGATCTGCTTCTCGATGCGCCTTGCTTATGCGTATTGGAAAGAGACGGAGCTGACCGATATTTTTGACTCCGGCTTTAAGGCAGCGATGCGCCGTATCGTGGAGCTTTGGAAAACCGAGCAGCGCCACTTCGAGCTTTCCCCTTACCGTTTTGTAAGGGACAATGGGATTCCTACCGATTCACTGCGCAATAGCGGAATGGGTATGCCGGTAAATTATACCGGAATGATCTGGTCGGGCTTCCGTCCGAGCGATGACGCTTGCGACTTCCATTACAACATTCCAGCAAATATGTTCGCGGTTGTAACGCTGCGGCAGATGAGAGAAATGGCTGAGTGGGTATTCCGCGATATGGATTTTGTGAAGGAGCTTAAGCAGCTTGAAGATGATGTCGAGCATGGCATTCAGCTGTACGGCATTTACCGTCACCCGGAGTTTGGCCCTATTTATGCTTATGAGACGGACGGCTTCGGCAACTATTGCTTGATGGATGATGCAGGAACACCGGGCTTGCTCTCGATTACTTATTTGGGCTACACGACTGCTGACGATCCGATTTACCAGAATACGCGCAAATTCGCGCTTAGCAAGGAAAATCCTTTTTATTATGAAGGAAAAATCGCCAAAGGCATCGGAAGCCCGCATACGCCGCCAGGCTATATTTGGCATATGGCGCTTTCGATGCAGGGCATTACCGCGAATAACGATGAAGAGAAGCTGGCTATGATTGCCCTGCTGGAAGCGACTGATGCCGATACCGGCTTTATGCATGAAGGCTTCCATTCGGATGATCCAGCCATCTTTACGCGAAAATGGTTTGCTTGGTCGAACAGCTTGTTCTCGCAGCTCGTTTATCGGGCGATGAAGGATGGATTGCTATGAGCAAGCAGCATGCCATCATCTTTTATGATCCGTCCTTTCCTATAGCCTCGGAGTCCCCAATCGAATTAGATGGTCTGCTTGCAGGAGCAGGCCGTGTTGTTCGGGCAGGCGAGCTTGCGGATGCGCTTGGCGCTGCGAAAGAAGGAAGCTTCATTAATATGCATGCGCCTTACTTTCCGAAGCAGGCTTGGAGTGCTATCATCGGCTATTTGCGGCGCGGCGGCGGCTTGATCAGCTTAGGCGGCGCGCCGTTCAAGCGTCCTGTTCGCCGCAGCGAGGCTGGCGAGTGGCAGGTGGAGTCGGAGCAGACGGCCTATCACCGCAAGCTTCATATTCATGAAATGCTGCCTGTCGCTGCTGCTCCGGTAGCGGCGCTGGCAGCAGCGGAGGATCTTCCGCTGCTGGTGGGCAAGGAGGCGTTGTTTGCCGTGTCGCCAACCTGGAATCTGGTGCCGCATGTGACGAAAAGCAGCGATTTGCCGCATCAAATGGGCTCTGCCGGCCCAATGGATGCCCATATTTACCCGCTGCTGAAGGGGATTTCTTCCAAGGGGCGCGAGGTAGCTGCGCCTGTCGTACTTTGGGAAAACACGAAGGGGATTTTCGCAGGCGCGCGCTGGATGTTCGTTAACCAGCCGCTGACGAAGGCGTTCTGGCTGGAAGGCGGAGCAGCTGAGCTAGGGCGCTGGGCAGCTTTTTGTGCCGCTGGCGTAACGGAGCTGTGGCTGAAGCCGAACTATGCTTCCTTTGAGCCGGGCGAGCGGGCTATGCTGACGCTGCAGGTGCAGCAGCTTCGCCAAGAGCTTGCAGGTGGATGTGAGTCATCTGCTTATGAGCGTGCAGAGCAGGAAGCTGCTGTCGATGGACAGGCCGACCTGTACACGGCGGCGGAGTGGGATTTTGCTATAACGGTTGAGCATGAAAACTCGCAGCAGAAATGGACTTGTAGCCTGCAGCAGAAGGCGGGCAAGCAGCAGCAGATTCTAAGGCTGCCCGTGCCGCTTGAGCTGCAAAGCGGCTACTATAAGGTCGTATGCCGAGCGGAATCGACGTCGGGCGAGGTGCGTATTTTGCGCCAAGGCTTCTGGGGCTTTGATCAGGAGCTGCTCACAGAGGGAAGCCCGGTGACGAGCGGACGGGATTATTTTCAGAAGGACGGGCGTCCGCTGCCTGTTGTTGGCATGACGTACATGACGTCGGATGTGGCACGGAAGTTTCTGTTTCTGCCGAATGCTTCGGTATGGGACCGTGACATGGCGCAAATGCGCAAAGCCGGCATCAACTGGATTCGTACAGGCATTTGGACGGCATACCGCAATGTGATGCAGGTGGACGGCCATGCGTCCGAGGAGGCGCTGCGTTCGATCGATGCTTTTCTGCTGACGGCGAAGCGTCACGATTTGCAGGTGACCTTTACGTTCTTCTCCTTTACGCCGGAAACATGGGAAGGGCTAAACCCTTATCTTGATCCGCGTAGCGTAGAGGCCCAGAAGCGTTTCGTGCGCGCTATCGTTTCCCGCCACAAGCAGACGATGAATGTCGACTGGGATTTGATCAATGAGCCATCGATGTTTGATCCGCCGCGGATTTTCTCGAATGGGCCTCGTTCGGCGCGCGACCCTTTTGAACAGAAGGCGTATACCGCATGGCTGAAACAGCGCCACGGATCGCTTGAGCGGCTTCAAGAGCTGTGGAACATGTCACCGGAGCAGCTGCCAAGCTATGAAGCGGCTGTGCCGCCGGAGCCAGAAGAAATCAACTTCGATGTGCAGGACATGCACCAGGGGAAAAATGGCACGCGTTGGCTCGATTATGTGCTGTTCTCGATGGATATGCACAATCGCTGGGCGAAGCAGCTGTATGAGGCGATTAAAGATGAATGTCCAGACCATATGGTAACGGTCGGTCAGGATGAGGCGCTTGGCGCACAGCGTCCTTCGCCGTTTTTCTACGAGGAAGCCGCTGATTATACAACGGTTCACTCCTGGTGGCTGAACGACAATCTCGTATGGGATAGCTTGTTTGCCAAAACAGCAAACAAACCGAATGTCGTGCAGGAAACCGGCATTATGTATGTGGAGACGCCAGATGGCAGAGCGAAGCGCTCGGAAACGGAGCTTCACAGCCTGCTGGAGCGCAAATATGCGTATGCTTTTGCGACAGGCGGCGCGGGTGCCGTGCAGTGGATCTGGAATACAAACTTCTATATGGACAATGCCAATGAATCTCATATCGGCGCACTGCGGGCGGATGGAACGGAAAAGCCGGAAGCGGATGTATCGTATGATTTTGGCAGCTTTATGGAGCAAATCCGAGATTTATTCGAGGATCGCAAGCTGGAGGATACGGCGGTATTGTTCCCGTATTCCAACGACTTCTCCAATCGCAAGCTGGCGTTTGATGCGACAGCGCGTGCCACGCGGGTGCTTGCTTATGAGCTGAATACGCCATTCCGCGGCGCTTCGGAATATCATTTGCAGGAGCTGGAGGCGAATCCGCCGAAGCTTCTCATTGTGCCAAGTGCGCATAACTGGGATGATGCGGCCTTTGGTCGTCTTATTGCACTTGTAGAGCGGGCGGGCGTTACGTTATTATGGATGGGACCGATTGGCCTAGACGCTTACTGGAAAGCGAGCGATCGCTGCTCGGAGCTGCTCGGCCAGCTTGAGCTCCGCAACGTGCAGCGCGAGGAACTGCTGCGCATTGGCGAAGCTACTTTCCCTGTATCTTACGGCAATCGCCGCATAGCCGAGGTATGGAAAGAGGTGCTGATTAGCGGCGCTGCTGCGAGAGAAGCGGCTGCCAGTGCTGCTACCGCTGTTCATCGAGCAGCAAGCGCTGGCGACGAGCTCGTTGAGCTGGCTGTAGGCAAAGGACGCCTGTTATGGAGTCCGCTGCCGCTGGAGCTGAACGAGCGTACGGAGCCGATTAAGGAGCTGTATCGCTATGCGCTTGCCTCGGCCGGCTGCGAGCAGGAGCTGAATTGGCTGCAAGGCGGCCAGCTGCCTGGCATTTATGGGCGTAAGCTTACATTTAAGAACGGCGCGCTGTTCGTATTCGTATCCGAATCCGGATTCGATGCCAACATTGAAGTACAAGACCCGGCGACGGGAGGGCGGTACGCTTTTTCACTGGAAAAGGAACGTTCTGTGCTGTTCGCAACGGATGCAAGCGGGAAGCTGCTCGCTGTCTATCGCCCGCATCAAGTAGAGGTAGCGGTTTCGCTGCCCAATCAACATGAAGAAAGAAGAGGTGCGCAGTAATGGCTTCTAAAAGAAAAGCCCACATTATTTCCCACACACATTGGGATCGCGAATGGTATTTGCCGTATGAGAAGCATCATGTGCTCCTTGTGAAGCTAATGGATACGCTGCTTCATACGCTGGATACGGACCCCGATTTCAAAAGCTTTTATTTGGACGGCCAGACGATCATTCTCGAGGATTATTTGCAGGTACGCCCGGAAAATCGGGAACGCCTTGAAAAATATATTAAAGAAGGACGTATTCCGATCGGCCCTTGGTACATTTTGCAGGATGCCTTCCTGACGAGCAGCGAAGCGAATTTGCGCAATTTGCAGCTGGGACATCAGGATGCGAGCCGTTACGGCATCATAGCCAAGGTCGGCTACTTCCCGGATACCTTCGGCAACATCGGGCAGGCGCCGCAAATTTTGCGTCAAGCCGGCATTGATAATGCGGTATTTGGCAGAGGCGTGAAGCCGACTGGCTTTAACAATACGGTAGCAGATTCTAACTATGAATCCTCGTTCTCCGAGCTGCAATGGGAAGGTCCTGACGGCTCGCGCGTGCTGGGCATTCTTTTTGCCAACTGGTATTGCAACGGCATGGAAGTTCCGGTAGATGAGCAAGAGGCGAAAATCTATTGGGACAAAAAGCTGGAGGAAGCCGAGAAGTATGCGGCTACTGGCGAGCTGCTGTTCATGAACGGCTGTGATCATCAGCCTATCCAGCAGGATTTGTCTGCGGCGCTGGCGACAGCAAGAAAGCTGTACCCGGATACGGATTTTATCCACTCCAACTTTGAAGATTATTTGGCAGCGGTAAACAGCGGACTTGACCGCGAGCTTTCGGTCGTGAAGGGCGAGCTGCGCAGCCAACGTACGGATGGCTGGTCTACGCTTGTGAACACGGCTTCGGCTCGTGTTTATTTGAAGCAAATGAATCAGCTTGGCCAAGCGATGCTCGAGAAGGTAGCCGAGCCGCTTGCGACCATTGCGCACAAGCTTGGACAGGAATACCCGCATCATCTGTTTACCTATGCATGGAAGACATTGATGCAAAACCATCCGCATGACAGCATTTGCGGCTGCAGTGTGGATGAGGTTCACCGCGAGATGGTCACTCGTTTTGACAAGAGCCGCCATGTTGCAGAGACAATTGTGGAAGGTAGCACGCAGGCGATTGCCGAAGCGGTGGATACATCGGTATTTGCATCGTTTGGCGAAGCTGCACTGCCGTTCGTTGTTTATAACACGACTGGCTGGGATCGCAGCGGCGTTGTTGAAATTGAGCTTGATGTTGAGCGTCTGTACTTCCGTGAAGGCTTGCCGCTTCCAGAGGTTAATCGCCGGATGAATGCCGTAGATATTTCGGGCAGAGTGCTTGTAGATCATAACGGCGCAGCGGTTGCTTGCTCTGTAGAGGATTTGGGGCTGCAATTTGGCTACGACTTGCCTGATGACAAGTTCCGCCAGCCTTATATGTGCCGCCGAGTTAAGCTGACGTTTGATGCGGTGAACGTGCCAGCGCTTGGACTGTCGTCATATGCATGGGTTCGTAATGGTGCTGGAGCAGATGCAGCGTTGGCTGGCGAAGCGACTGCGAGTGCAGCGAATCAGCTTGCGGATTCGGCTGTGCTTGAAAATGAATGGCTGCATGTCTCCATTGGAGAAGATGGCTCGTTCGATTTGACGGACAAGCACAGCGGTCAAGTGTATCGTGGTTTGGGCGTCTATGAGAACACAGGCGACATTGGCAACGAATATATGTACAAGCAGCCTGATGGCGAGCAGGCGCTTACGACGCAAGGCTTGAAAGCCGCGATTCGTCTGGTGGAGCAAAACGCTTACCGTACAGCTTTTGAAATCGTCCATGAATGGGCGGTTCCGGCATCGGCGGATGAAACGTTTGAGATTGAGAAGCAAGAAGCTGTTTATTACCCTGAGCGTAAAGCGCAGCGTGCTTCCGACATGGTGCCTTTGACGATTAAGACGGTTATAGCACTTTCCAGCAGCTCCAGAAGCCTAGACTTACAAGCTTCGTTTAACAATCAGGCGAAGGATCATCGCGTGCGCGTACTGTTCCCGACGGATGTAGAGACGGCGGTTCATCATGTGGATTCGATTTTTGAAGTGGCTGTGCGTGACAATGAGCCTTCGGCAGAGTGGGAAAACCCGAGCAATACCCAGCATCAGCAAGCTTTTGTTGATGTGAGCGGCGAGCAGGGCGGACTGGTTGTAGCGAACCTTGGCTTGAACGAATACGAGGTGCTGCGCGATGGCCGCAATACGATTGCCGTTACGCTGCTTCGTTCGGTGTCCGAGCTTGGCGACTGGGGCGTATTCCCGACTCCAGAAGCACAATGTCTAGGCGAGCAAAGCTTCCGGTTGTCAATTATTCCGCATAACGGCGATGGTGCTTCATCAGGTGCTTATGCGCAGGCGTATCAGTTCCAAGTGCCTTGGACGGCGAGCCAGACTGCGGTTCATGCAGGCGTGCTTGCACCAGTTGGCGGATTGTTTGCTTGGGAAGGCGACAGCATTGCATTCTCCTCGCTGAAAGTAAGCCAGCAGTCCGGCGATGCTGTACTGCGCTGGTTTAATATGAAGCAGCAGGCGGCAGAGCTTAGCTTGTCGAATGTTGGCTTTGGTGGCGGTAACGCTGATGCGTTCAAGCAGCTGTATAAGAGCGATGTGCTGGAGCGTGTGGGGGAAGCGATTGAAGTGAGTGCGGAGCAGGGAGCGGCTTTGGCGGTTGGTCCTTGTGAGATTGTGACGGTTGGGTTTAAGCTGTAGGAAATTAAATAATAAATTGTGATTCAAAAGGATTAGAAGGAAGGCCCTTATGCCGGTAGTGTGGAGGCATAAGGGTCTTTTTGTGCTGTGTTAGAGAAAAGTAGCAGTTTGACTGAGCTTTTTTGGGAAAAATGAGATAGGTGAACAACCACCCTCAATAAAGTTCGGTCCTATCACTCTTTTCCTTTGGTTTCTTCATAAAACACTACTGACATACTGTTGTCAGTAGTGCTTTTGTATAGTCGGAGTAATTAATCGTAAAGGAGTAGGAGTAAATGCGAAGCATTTTTGGTCCAAAATGATATATACGGTATTGTATCACTTATTATAGGAAGGATGGTATCTCGTGAATTTTGCTTCTGTACGCATCATTACTGATGACGTGGATCGTCTCGTCGAGTTCTATGAGAAAATCACGGGTGTTTCGGCGGAACGCCCTGCGCCTGTGTTTGCCGAACTCGTTATGCCATCGTGCACCCTGGCGATCGGCCACTCCCAGACGGTGCAACTGTTCGGCGCTGGTTCCGCTGTGGCGGCCAACAATCACACTGTCATCATCGAATTCCACGTCCACAATGTCGATGCCGAATACGAGCGCTTGAAGCCGTTTGTCGATGAGTGGGTAAAGGAACCTACCACAATGCCGTGGGGGAATCGTGCTGTGCTGTTTCGCGATCCTGACGGCAATCTTGTTAACCTCTTCACGCCGGTGACCGAGGAAGCAATCAAACGGTTCAGTGGTAGGCCTTGAAGGACAGTTGAAGTGAGTGAGGCGAATTTCGTAATTCGTAATTTTACTAACTGCTGAAAGAGACCATAGCGACGAGCTATGGTCTCTTCATTTTGTCTAGGTACTTCATAATTTTAGAGAAATGGATCTATTTCGCGATCTTCACTGATGCTGGTAGCCTATTTGTAATTGCGCTATTCTTACCAGTTAATTCAATAACGTGTGAATTACTCAACAGTAATCTTCAATCAATGAAATTTTTCCTTTCTTAATTTTGAATTTTGACTTTCCTTTTAATTGCAGCGTATCCGCTCCAACCTCTACTTTGTCCTTTATAACGTGGTGGTTTAACCATAATCGTCTCCTCTCTTTCACAGATTGTGCATAGGCAGATAGATTGGTGACGTTCAAAGTTGCATTCCTCCGCTAGTTGTCGATTTTGCTATTGTAACACCCCGCATAGCGTTCTGTCGTTTAGCCAAAGGCAGGTATCACTTAAAGCGGAAATTTAGCAGAGCAAGTAGAGTAAATTCCTCCCGAAAAAAAAGGTATCGCCCCAGAAATTTTCACTAGGTCAATACCTTATTTGTATATTAATTTAATGCTCGTACAGCTTGACGATCCGAGGTTAACGAAAAAGAGAATATCTCTGACTTTGAGGCAGCATGGATAGGAGGTGCTCTCGCTTTTGGCGGACTGACGTTCCGCTAATGAAGCATTTTCCCCCATTTTGGCAGGTGAGCGGACTGGAAATCGCTTATTTCCTTAATCATCGCGATAAAAAGGCGATTCGGGAGCCCTTAGCGGATTCTGTGTCCGCCAGCCTCTCCAATCACGACATTTGGAGGAAATAACGGCTGCTGTGTCCGCGAAAGTTCAGCCGGCCCCTTTTAGCCAATACGCTATTAAAATCGAAGCTGATTCGTTTAGCATAAACCCCTCACGCGTTCCCATCGCCCCTCGTTTGCGAGGTTCGAAGGTTAACTCTAACTCTAAAACTAAAATCCTACCCAGCTGTTGTCCTGCCCCCAGAGCGGCTATCCGCCCGCTCTTTAATCAGGTCAGCCGTCAACTGACCCGACAACGTAACCATCGGCACGCCGCCACCGGGATGGGTAGAGCCGCCGACAAAATACAAGTTGTCCAGCAGCTCGCTTTTGCTCGGAATTTTGAAGCCGCCGTTCAGCTTGCGGTCGGTGACAACGCCATAGATGGAGCCGCCGTTGGCTCCATAAAGCTGCTCCAGATCATTAGGCGTAAAGCTGTATTCGAACGTAATGTGCGAGCGCAGGTCATCCAGTCCCATTCGCTCCAGCTTATCCAGCACCAGCTCGCGATATGTCTCTTTGTAAATGTCCCAGTCCTCGCCGGGCTTAAGCGGGGGAACATGGGTCAGCACGAATAAATTTTGTTGTCCTTCAGGTGCCTGCGTCGAGTCGGAAATGCTGGACACTCCAATGTAGACGGTCGGATCAGGCGATGGGATGCCAGAGACGAACACATCCTGGAACTCCCGCTCTGGATTGCGTGAGAACAGGAAATTGTGATGGCGAAGCTGATCATAGGTTTTGTCGATACCGAGCAGCAGCACAAGGCCGGATACGGTAGGAGCATATTTCCTCATGCCGCCTGCCGCCGAAGCAGCGCCGGGATGGTGGCCGAGCAGCTTGCGATGGGTCGGAATGGCTTCCAAGTTCGAGACGATGAGATCGGCGCTGAGCACGGTGCCATCCGCAAGTGTAACGCCCGTTGCCGCCTTGCCCAGTGTATTGATCGCTGCGACAGGCGTGTTCGTCCGAACCTCCGCGCCAAGCTCGCCCAGCAGCTTCAGCATGCCAAGCGCAATATTGTACATGCCGCCCTTGACGTAATAAATGCCTAGACCAAGCTGCACATGGATGAGCTGAGAAAGCACCGCTGGAGCTGCATAGGGAGAGGACCCAATATACATAATGAAAAAATCAAACAGCTGGCGCAATCGCTTATCCTTGAAAAAGCGGCTCGTGCTTTGATGCATCGTGCGAAGCGGGTCCATTGCCAGCAGCTCCTTCATGCTGTGCTGCCCCCGCAAATCCTGCAGGCCGCTGAGGCTTTTGCCATACACGCTTTTCATGCTGAGCTCATACATTTGCTGGCAGTATTGCAAATAAGCCAGAAAACCCTTGGCATCCTCACGCGATACGCTGCTGAGCTGCTCCAGCATCATCGGCAGATCTCCGGTCACGTCGAGCTGCGATCCATCCTCGAAAAAAGTCCGCCACTGCGGCTCAACCCGCTCCAGCGTCATATAGTCCTCCAGCCGTCTTCCTGCACTAGCGAACAGCTGCTCCAGCACCCAAGGCATCGTCAAAATGGACGGGCCCGTATCAAAATGAAAGCCTTCGCCCGAGCGGATGTTCAGCTTGCCGCCAACGCGCTCCTGCTGCTCCAGGACGGTGACGCGATTGCCGTCAACCGTTAGTCTGATGGCGGCCGACAGGCCACCTAAGCCTCCGCCAATTACTATGATTTTTTTACTCATCGATCGTTTCTGCCTCCCTTTTTACTAAAGCCAAACGTAATTTTTTTAAAAAAATAGTTATATAAACGAAAAAGATGTTTTATAATATACCTTAGGGTTAATTAATAATTAGATAGCTATAAATCTAGCAGGTGAGGGCCTGTATTTAAGGTGTTGCCCATTATTGGCGAATTAAAACCTGCTAGGCTCATTTTCCAATGGTATAAAGGCGGCTCCTGCTGGAGGGATGGAAGGATGAAGGAAATGTTCGCTGCCCGCGCTGCTGCTTCGAGCTGGAGGGAGCTGCCTGTGCAGGGCAGAATTCGGCATATCCGTTCGGTGCGCCAGCTGCTCGTCCGTGATTTGGACGAGTGGATTGCGCTGCTGGGCCAAGAGGCGGGCAAAACGCCAATGGATGCGCTGACGACGGATCTACTCACGGTCATTCAAGCTATTTCTTATTATGAAAAAAATACAGCGAAGCTGCTGCGTTCCCGCCGTGTTCGCACACCGCTCTGGCTCGCAGGCTCCTCCTCGCATATTACATACGAGCCTTGCGGCGTGGCGGCCATTATTGCACCGTGGAATTTCCCGCTTCAATTAACGCTCATTCCTGCACTTGCGGCAGCTGCGGTAGGCAATACGGTGCTGCTCAAGCCATCGGAGAAGCTGCCGCTGCTGAGCAAGCGTATTGCTGCTCTAATCGAGGAGGCTGAATTTCCAGCAGGTGTCATTCAACTGATTGAAGGCGGGAAGAGGGAAGCCGAGCGCTTAATTGATGCACGTCCTGACAAGCTCTGGTTTACCGGAAGCGAGGCGGCCGGGCGCAGCGTGCTGGCGCGGGCAGGGGCGCTGCTCATTCCTTGCGTGCTGGAGCTTGGCGGCAAGGACCCGCTGATTGTGTGTGCGGATGCCCATGTAGAGCGAGCTGCTCGCGCGGCAGTATGGGGTGCTTTTTTACACAGCGGCCAAGTATGTATTAGTGTGGAACGGGTTTACGTACACGAAAGTGTTTATGCGTCTTTTCTGGCTGCGGTCGTCGCTTATACGCAGGGGCTCAGGCAGGCCGAAGGCGGTTCTTGGTCAGAGCTAGGCGCATTAGGCACGGAAGAAGGCTGGTTTAAAGTGAAACGCCTGCTGGACGATGCTGTAGCCAAAGGCGCCAGCATCGCCGAAGGAGGGCTGCTGCCCGGAGCGGAGCCGCCGTTGTTTCCGCCGACGGTACTGACCGGAGTGACGGAGGAGATGCAGCTTATGCAGGAGGAAATTTTCGGCCCGCTGCTGCCCGTTATGGCCTTTCAGTCAGAGGCGGAAGTCATTCGGCTGGCAAATGCTTCGCCTTATGGGCTTAGCGCAAGTATTTTTACCGCGAATCGAAAAAAAGGGCTTGCGCTGGCAGCTCAGCTGGAGACGGGAAGCTGCTCCATAAATGATGTTGTACGTCATATTGGCAACATGCACCTGCCTTTTGGCGGGGTGAAGGCGAGCGGCTTCGGCCGTGCGCATGGCGAAGAGGGGCTGCGAGCCTTTTGCCGCTCGAAGTCGATCATGGTGAATGCTGGACGCAGAAGCTCGCAAATCAATTGGTTTCCTTATCGGGAGCAGGCATTCAGCGGGCTAAAGCAGGCCATTGGCTATATGTACGGGAGAAAGAAGGGGAAGCGATGAGCCTCTCGATGATTTGGGCCGTTTTTGGCTGGTTATGCGGGTGGCTGCTGCAAAATCGGGTAAGCCGGCTGCCGGAATGGGACGTTCTAGACGAGCATGAATGGGCTGGGGCAAAGGGTGCCCATGGAGCGAGCATGAAAAATAACGCTGCTCCGATTTCCCTCTCCGTCATTATTCCTGCGCGCAATGAAGCTGCTAATATTGGCAAGCTGCTGCATTCCTTAGGACAGCAGAAGCTGCCGAGTGTGGAAGTTATCGTTGTCGATGATGGCTCAGAGGATGCAACGGCAAGCCTTGCTGCCGCGAATGGCGCTACTGTCATTAGGGCTGAGAAGCTGCCGGAAGGCTGGGTCGGCAAAAGCTGGGCCTGCTGGACGGGAGCCAAATCGGCGCAAGGCGAGCTGCTGGTTTTTCTGGATGCTGATGTGGAGCTGGAAAATGATGCTCTGCAACTGCTAGCCGCCAGCCAGAAGGAGGCCGGCGGCCTCGTATCGGTGCAGCCTTACCACCGAATGGAGCGAGCTTACGAGCAGCTGTCAGCTTTCTTTAATCTTATCGTCGTCGCTTCGGTTGGCGACGGCGACAGCCGGGCTGGGGCGTTTGGGCCTTGCCTCATATGCCGCCGGGATGACTATTTTCGCATCGGCGGGCATGAGGCTGTGCGTGGCAAAGTATTGGAGCATTTCGAGCTGGGACGAGCTTTTAGCTCCGATCAAATGCCGGTGTCCAATTTTATGGGTTATGGCCGAATTGCCTTTCGCATGTACCCGGACGGTTTGAGCAGCATGTTCCGAGGCTGGAGCAAAAGCTTCGCAGCAGGCGCTGCATCGACCGCACCTGTCGTAGCTTGTGCCGTATCGCTCTGGCTGGCCGGAGCCGTCTCGGCTGTATCCCTTATGCTTTCTTCACTTGCGGGGCAGGTCGAAGCGGATTATTGGCTGCTGGGCATAGGCATCGCAAGCTATGCGGCATATAGCTTGCAGCTGTCGCTGTGGCTGCGCAATGTGGGGAGCTTTAAGTGGTGGACAGCGCTGCTGTACCCGCTTCCGCTCGGTTTGTTTATGTTATTTTTCGTCTATTCGCTGTTCTCGACCTTTATTAGGCGGAAGGTGGCTTGGAGAGGGCGAGTCGTATCCATCGGCAGACGGGAACGAGGCAAGCTATGAGCGTGCAGGCATTGCCGCCGCTGGCTGTCCTCGCTCTGAATATAGGCGGATGGCTGATCGTCCATCTCGGTGTTTCCTATTTGCTCGCGAGCCTGCCGCAGCGCTGGTTTGCAGTTGCAGGCGGGCGAAGCCTTGAAACGGGGCGCAGCAGCAAAGGGAAGTGGCGCTTCGAGCGAGGAGCAAGGCCGAAGCAGCCTGGTAAAAGCGGCGAGGAGCGCTTCTACGAGCAGGTGCTCTTCATCCGTGCCTGGAAGGATCGCATGCCGGATGGCAGCTTTTTATTCCGCAAGGGATTCCAGAAAAAAAGGCTTGCTCGTCGAGGCAAGGCCTATTACCAGGAGTACCATGGGGAAACGCTTAGAGGGGAATGGGCGCATTGGCTGTCCATCATGCCTGCTCCGTTATTTTTCATCTGGAACGAGCCGTTGTATGGCTATTTAATGGTAGGCTACGCGCTGGCGGCCAATTTGCCGTTTATAGCGATTTTGCGATATAACCGGCTGCGGCTCAGGCGAATTTGCATGGGCGAGCGCCTATGAGGGGCATATAGAGAAAGCTGATTCTAGCATGGGAAGGAAGAGACTATAAATGAAGACAAGGCATGTTGCCATTGTAGGCGCCGGACCAGGAGGACTTGCTGCCGCCATGCTGCTAGCAGGTCAAGGCTATAAAGTTACGGTGCTGGAGAAGCAGCCGTACATTGGGGGGCGGACTTCGCTGCTGCAGGTGGGCGATTTTAAGTTTGACCGCGGCCCAACCTTTTTTATGATGCCTCATTTGCTGGAGGAATTGTTTACGGCAGTGAACCGCAAGCTTGCAGATTACGTGGAACTGATTGAGCTGGACCCGCTGTACCGATTGAAGTTCGGAGATTCGGCGTTCGAGCCTTCTCGTAATATGGAACAGACGCATGCAGAAATTGAACGGCTGTTTCCCGGAGACGGAGCAGGCTATAGGCGGTTTATGCGCGATGAGGAGATCAAGTTTGGCCGCGTGTCGCCGCTGCTGCAGCGTCCTTTCAGCAAGCCGCGCGATTATATGGCCCGCGATGTGCTAGCAGCGCTGCCTAGCCTTCATGCGACGGATACGGTGTATAACCGTTTATCCAAATATTTTAAGGACGAGCGGCTCAAATACGCCTTTACATTCCAAGCGAAATATTTAGGGATGTCGCCGTGGGAATGTCCGGGCACCTTTACGATTTTATCCTATATGGAGCATAAATACGGATTGTTTCACCCGGTAGGCGGCTTGAATCGGCTATGCGAGGCAATGGGCGAGGTCATTCGTGAGTATGGCGGCGTCATTTCTACCGGAACCGGCGTGCAGCGCGTGCTGACAAAGAGCGGGAAAGCTAGTGGGGTTTTGCTTGCCAATGGAGAGAAAGTTGAAGCTGACCATGTTGTTTTAAACGCGGATTTTGCGACGGCGATGAATGAGCTGTTTGAGCCGGGTGAGCTGAAGAAATATACGCCAGAGAAGCTTGCCAAGAAAAAATACTCCTGCTCGACCTACATGCTTTACCTTGGCATCAACAAAGAAATTAAAATGCCTCATCATACGGTACTGTTTGCCGGCGATTATAAGACGAATGTCAATGAAATGATGGCGCAGAAAAAGCTGTCCGCAGATCCGTCCATCTATGTCCATAATCCGGGCATTCATGACCGGACGCTCGCTCCGCAGGGCAAGACGGCGCTGTACGCGCTCATGCCTGTGCCGAATTTGACGAGCGGCATTGACTGGCAGGAGCAGGGGGCGCTAATTAGGGAGAAAATGCTGCACCGCATGGAGCAGGAGCCGGAAATGCGCGGCCTTTCCCAGCATATTGAAATCGAAGCGATGATTACGCCGCAAGATTGGCAGCAGGGTCACGGGGTATACGAGGGAGCCACGTTTAATTTGGCGCATTCCTTTAATCAAATGATGATGCTGCGCCCGCATAACCGCTTTGAGGAATACGGCAACTGCTGGCTCGTTGGGGGCGGAACGCATCCCGGCAGCGGGCTGCCAACGATTTTTGAATCTGCGCGAATCAGCACCCGGCTGCTTATGGAGCAGGATCGGCTGAAGGAGGGGGCCATATGAATAACTTCGCTATAGCAGGCGGTGGCATCGGCGGCCTCATTGCGGCGCTGCTGCTCAGGCGACAAGGCAAGCTCGTAACGATCTATGAGCGGATGAACCGCCTCGGAGGCAGGCTTGCCTTCGAGCAAAATGGGACATACCGTGTCGATCAAGGTCCAACGATTGTACTGCTGCCGGAAATGCTGCTGGGCATTTTGGCGGAGGCAGGCATTGACCGCTCGCGAATCCCGCTCGTGCGCTGCGATCCGATGTACCGCATTCATTTTGCCGACGGCACCGTGCTGCATAAGTGGAGCGATAGAGAGCGCCAGCTGGAGGAGCTCGGTCGCCTTTTTCCGGGCGAGCAGGAAGGGTTTATTCGCTATATGGAAGAGATGAAGCGTTCCTTCGTGCAGGGAAAAAAAGCGTTCTTGGAGCGGCCGTTTTTGCGCAAAAGGGATTTTTTCACCGTGCGCAACATCGCTCTGCTGGCCAAGCTGCGGGCTTACAAAAGCGTGCGCGCCCTCGCCGCCGAATATTTTAAGGATAAGCGGCTGCACGACGCCTTCTCGCTGCAGACGCTGTACATCGGGGGCGCGCCATTTGAAGCGCCGGGCTTGTATTCGCTGCTTCCGTATGCCGAGCATGAATTTGGCGTCTGGTGCTTGAAGGGCGGCTATGCGAGCCTCATTCCGCTGCTGGAGGAGGAGCTTGAGCGCCAAGGCGTTGCTGTGAAAAAGAGGACGGCCGTCAAGGAGCTCCTAATCAGCGATGGACGCTGCTATGGCGTGCGGACTGCCGAAGGGGATACGCGCTATGATGCGGTCATCTATAACGGCGAATTTCCATCTATTGCTGGCGTACTGCCTGTGCAAGAGGCGGCTCGCCCGAAAAATAAAATGAAGGATTACAAGCCTTCCTCCGGCTGCGTGCTCGTCTATTTGGGCTTGAACAGGCAGTGGCCGGAAGCGGCGGCGCATCAGTTTTTTCTGCCGCCTTCGCTTGAGAAGGGGCTTGGGGAAATTTTCAAGGAAAACCGATTGCCCGATGATCCGTCTTTTTATGTTTTTTATCCGTCCGCCTTTGATGATACCGCTGCGCCAGCGGGGGAGAGCGCGATGTATGTGCTGATTCCATCGCCTGCTGCTCCGCATGTCGATTGGGCGCAGGAGACGGCTAAGCTGGTCGAGCATGTGCTTAGCGAAGCGGAGCGCCGCGGCTTTCCTGGGCTGAGGGAAGCGATTCGCTGGCAGCAAGTCCGCACGCCTGCGGATGCCGAGGCTGACGGCTTGTACAAGGGAGGCAGCTTCGGCATTGCGCCGACGCTGCTCCAGTCCGCCGTCTTTCGTCCGCAAATTGTGCCGTATGGCATCGAAGGGCTTTATGCCGCAGGCGCTTCGGTTCATCCCGGCGGCGGGGTGCCGATCGTTATGCAGGGCGCGAGAATGCTTGTCCAGCATTTATCTACCGCCGTTGCGGCTCAAAGAGCAACAGCAATGCCCACAATGATCCAGGAGGTGCAGGATGGAAACAGCATTTAGCCTAAATCAGTGCGAGGCGATGATTCGCAAAGGTTCATCCAGTTTTTATAAGGCATTTGGTTTTTTGCCAAGCCCACGCAAAGAAGCGGTTTACGTCATTTACGCCTTTTGCCGGATTATAGACAATGCAGTCGATGAACCGGAGCAGTCTCCCTATACAATAAACGAGCTAGAGGCGCGGTTCGCTCATTTGGAGCAGGCGGACGGGCATTTTATATGGCCGGCGCTGCGCTGGCTGTTTCATCATTTTCCGGTCAGCAAGCAGCCGTTTTTTCGCCAAATGGAAGGACAGCGCCGCGATTTGGTGCTGACCCATTACGAGACGATGGAGCAGCTTGAGGACTACTGCTACTTGGTTGCGGGAACGGTTGGCGAAATGCTGCTGCCCGTGCTGCATAATCATCCGGACGAGCAAATTATAGAAGCCGGCATTTATTTGGGAAAGGCGATGCAAATCGTCAACATTGTGCGCGATGTTGGCGAGGATCAAGGCCGTGGCCGTCGCTACCTGCCGCTTGAAATGCTGCGCCAGTATGGCTATAGCGAGCAAAGCTTTGAGTCCGGGGTCATTGACGATCATTTTCGGGCGCTTATTCATGCGCTGGAGCGCCAAGCGAAGGATTGGTTTCACAAGGGGCTGGCGAATTTAAGCAGCTATCCGCCGGAAAGCGCGTTTGCGGTGGAGCTTGCGGCTGGCTTTTACGGGGCTATTTTGGATCAGGTGATCGCGAATCGTTATGAGGTGTATGCGAAGCGGGCGGTCGTGGGGCCGCTGACGAAGCTGAAAATTTATAAATCGATCAAAGAGAAATATTTAACGGATTCTGTGCTGGAAAGCGGAGCCGTATCGTTATGATGCGGCAGCTGTTCTTATTCTGGTATGTGGTGGGCCTCATTCTTATGCTGACGATTGGCGTTCCGGCGCCGCTGGCCTTCTCGAACGGCTTGTTTCTCGTCTTTTATGCGATGTATGCAGTTAGCCTGGAGCAAGGCTTGCGAGAGCGGACACCTTTAAGCTGGGGGCGCATCGCATTTGTCGGGTTCTCGACGTTCGGTGTAGAATGGCTGAGCGTTACAACGGGCTGGCCGTTTGGTGAGTACAACTATACGCCAGTGCTCGGCTTTCTGCTTGGCGGCGTGCCGGTAACGATTGCTTGCGCCTGGGTCGGCGTATTTCTGAACGGTATGCTGTTGTCCTTCGGCAACAATCGCTGGGTGCGAGCGCTGCAAACCGGACTTTTCACCGTCACGCTGGACTTGGTGCTCGATCCGGTAGCCTATGCTCGGGGCTTCTGGCTGTGGGAAGAGGGCGGTGCCTACTTTGGCATTCCGGCGACGAATTTCATCAGCTGGTTTATGATCTCAGCGGCGCTGTCGCTGCTGTTTCCGGTTCGCGAAATTGCGCACGCTGTACGCCGGGAGGCGGCAAGGCTGGGCCAGCTCATGCTGCTCATGTTCGGTGTGCTTGGCATGAAGGAAGGGCTGTATGTGCCAATGCTCATAGCTGTCGCTGCGGCTGCTGTGCTGGAAGGAGTCGTGATTCGCTATCATCACATCGCAAAAGAGCAGGTGGTTTGAGGAGGTATTTTCCCGTTACAATAAACACTATTTGCTGAAACGGCATTTTCATGAAGTGTCGCTGCGAGGAGAACTGGAGCAGGCTCCGGCCGATCGTCCTTTGCTGATTATTATGAACCACAGCAGCTGGTGGGACGGGCTGCTCGTCTACCATATGATTCGGAGCGAGTCGCAGCGGCAGCATTATATGATGATGGATGAGCGGCAAATGAAGCGATATGCTTTTTTTCGCCGCATTGGCGCTTTTTCGGTCAATAAGGAAAATTTGCGGGAAACGGCAGCCTCGCTGCGTTATGCAGCTGACCTCATGCGCAGCGGCGGAGCCGTCTGGCTGTTTCCGCAGGGTGATATTTTTCATTTGGAAAGCCGTCCGCTGCAATTTCAGACGGGGGTCGGCTATTTGCTGGAGCGCTGCCGAGATGCAGCTGTGCTGCCTGTAAGCTTGTATTATACGATGGGGCTGCATCAGAAAGCGTCTGCCTCCTTCTCTATTGGCAGCTTGATCGAGGCAGACTGGTGCGCTCTGGGACGCAAAGAAGCGACTTTGCTGCTGGAACGCAGGCTGGAGCAGCAGCTCGACGAGCATCGGCTGGCTGTTATTGCGAGTGCAGACGGCGAGCAGGATGGTTTCCGCCTGCTGCTGGAGACCGGTCGCTCGGTCAATGAGACGTTCGACCGGATGAAGGGGAGGACGGCGAAATGGAAATCGTTTTTTGGACGATAGCAGCCGTTCTGGCGCTGCAGCTGCTGTTCGTGGTATGGAATTTACGCCAGCTGCCGCAGCTAGGAGGCACGGGGGAAGGCCGGCTGTGGCTTGCTGGAGGCGAGGGGCCGGTCGCTGACTTGCCGCCAAGGCTGTCCGTGCTTATTCCAGCACGCAACGAAGCGGAGCGAATTGGGGCCTGCGTGCAGGCGGTGCTGGCGGCGGAGCAATCGCCGCTGCTTGAGGTGCTTGTGCTGGATGATCAGTCTGCCGATGGCACGGCTGATGTGGCGATGTTGGCCGCGCAAGGAGATAGGCGCCTGCGCGTGCTGCGGGGGGCGGACTTGCCAGACGGCTGGCTGGGCAAGTCGCATGCTTGCCAGCAGCTGGCGCAGGAGGCGCGCGGCGAATGGCTGCTGTTTCTGGACGCCGATGCGACGCTGCGGCCGGGAGCTCTGCATGCCGCGATGGACACGGCGCTGCGTCAAGGGAAGGGGCTGATTACGGGCTTCCCCCATCAGCAGACTGGGTCTTGGCTGGAGCGGCTTGTTGTGCCGCTCATGAATTTCACCATCGCCTGCCATCTGCCGATCGGGCTGGTGCGTGGCTCTGCTGACGCCAAATTCGTGGCGGCGCATGGCGCTTTTCTGCTGATCCATGCCGAAAGCTACGCGGCGATTGGCGGACACCACAGCTTCAAATCCAAGCTGCTCGATGATATGGAGATGGCGCGTGCGGTGAAACGGGCGGGCTTGCCCATGACGCTCGCCGATGTATCGGGGCAGGTGAGCATGCGCATGTATACAGATGCAGCGGGCGTGTGGAACGGCTACAAGAAAAATATTTTTGCCGGAACGGGTCGCCAAACGGGCCTTCTCGCGGCACTGGGTATATTTTATGCGCTCATCTATTTGCTGCCGCCTGCTATGTTCATAGCAGCTTTGCTTGCTTACGCCGTTTTTTCGGCAGGGACGCTGGCAAGTACGCTTGCCGCCTGCTTGCTGCCGGCCGCGATAGGCTGGCTGCTGGCGGTCATCATTAAAGGGGTGATCGATCATCGCGGCCGCTTGCCAGTGTGGTTTGCTTTCTTGCTGCCGGCCGGCATTGTTATGCTTATTGGCATTGCTGCCGCGTCATGGCGTGCAGCGGCGAGCGGGGAGGGGTATTTATGGAAAGGCAGGCGTTATCTATGAAGCGGGTTGTCATCATTGGCGGCGGCATCGGTGGTTTATCAGCGGCGGCCCGCCTTGCGCATGCAGGCTATGCGGTCACTGTGCTGGAGCAGCAGGAGAAAGTGGGAGGCAAGCTCCAGCGTATCCAGCTTGGGGAATATCGCTTTGATCGGGGGCCAAGCACAATAACGATGACGCATGCTTTTCGCAAGGTGTTTGTTTCAGTAGGCCGCCGCATCGAGGATTATATTGATTTTTATCGTCTGGAGCATGGAACGCGCAACTGCTTTGCAGATGGCTCGGTCGTGGATTTATCCGCTGACCCGGCTGTGATGGAGGAGCAAATTTCCGGCTATAGTCCGGAGGATGCGCGGCGGTATCGGGCTTTTATGGCCGAGGCAGCGGTGATGTATGGACAGGCGGAGCGTCATTTTATGAACAAAATGATGGTTTCCTGGCAGGATAAGCTGAGTCCTGGGCTAGCGGCAGCATTTGTCCGCATTCGCCCGCTGACGAAGCTGTCCGTGCTGCTGCGCCGTTATTTCCGTCATCCCAACACGCTGGCCTTGTTTGGACGTTATGCGACCTATGTCGGCTCGGCCCCTGATCGGGCGCCAGCCATCTTCGCGATGCTGCCGCATGTGGAGGCGGAGCTTGGCATTTTCGGTGTTCGTGGCGGCACGTACAGCATTGTTGAAGGACTTCGCCAGCTGGCGGAGGAAATGGGGGCGGAAATACACACCTCGACACGTGTACAGCGCATTGTTGCCAGTGGCGGTCGTGTAAGCGGGATAGAGACGGACGGCGGTTTTGTGCCAGCTGATCTGGTTCTCGCGAACGGTGATGTGCTGTCCGTATGCCGAGATTTGCTCGGCGAGCAGCTGCGGCCCGCGATGACAGACCGCAAAATGGCAAGCTACGAGCCTTCGCTGTCCGGCTTTGTCACTCTTGCCGGCATTCGCAGACGTTACGATAAGCTGCTGCATCATACTGTATTTTATCCGCAGCGGTATGGGGAAGAATTTGAGGCGATTTTCGAGCGCCGCGTGGCGCCATCTAATCCTGCGATCTATTTATGCTGCTCCGCCTATTCAGAACCGGACATGGCGCCGGAAGGCGGCAGCAACCTGTTTATTTTAGCGAATGCCCCTTATACGTCGGACGCTTGGAGCTGGGAGAGGGAGGCGGAGCGTTATCAGGGACGTCTGTTGAAGCAGTTAGCTGCCTATGGCTTGGAGGGACTAGACCTTAATACGGAGCAGCTTGCTGCTTATACGCCGGAGGATCTGGAGCGGGATACGTCAGCATTTCGCGGCGCCATCTATGGCATTTCCTCGAATTCAGCGAAGCAGACGTTTATGCGGCCGTCCAATCGTGCGGATTTGCGTGGACTGTGGTTTGCAGGTGGAACGACCCATCCCGGCGGAGGAACGCCGATGGTTGCCATGTCAGGGCTGCTCACCGCAGAGGCGATGATTCGGCAGCATTCTTGAGAGAAACTAATGGTGCAAAAGAAAAGCCGCGCTTGGCTGGGTGCAGTAATGCATCCAGCCAAGCGCGGCTTATTTTTTAAAAATATAGGAAAGGATCTGATTGTCCCATCCATGCTCTATATTTCTCGGAATAAAACGCGCTGCGCCGCCAGTGGACGGCGACAGCCGTTTCACCTTGTAACCATACAGAGGGGCTTATGCCCACAAACTAAAAAGGGTCAAATAAAATAAAAAACCCTTCTAGGATTAGAGGGCCTGCTTGAAACAACTTATTAAATATCGGGACGACACGATTTGAACATGCGACCCCCTGGTCCCAAACCAGGTGCTCTACCAAGCTGAGCTACGTCCCGAGAAAAAATGGTGCCGTCGAGAGGACTTGAACCCCCAACCTACTGATTACAAGTCAGTTGCTCTACCAGTTGAGCTACAACGGCGTGGTTATGAATCGGACACAAGATGTATTATGCCACAGAACTTTAGGAGGATGCAATACCTTTTTTTAATTTTTCGAAAAAAAATTCGGGCAGCAGTCAAATGCCCGAATCGGCCTATTTTTTAACTTTAAAATGAACGACTGCGCTGTACAGCATTTTCCCGCGATCGGGATGAAAGACCGCATGATGGCTAATGGCGTGAACTTGTAAAAGCAGTGCCTTATTCGCTTCAATTTGCTGGTCAATATGCTTCTCCAGCGTTCGTAAGTCAAAAGCCTCAAAGAATTCGATTTTATCCTCAATTAAATCTAGTCGGAAATCCATTATTAACCCCCTCAAATCTCTTGCATGTCTAGCTTTCGTTAATAGTATAACGTTGTTCAGAACTAGTTTCAAAGTATCATGTCAGCTAATCACGCTTTTTGTAATTTACAAAAGGGTTTCCCTAAATTATACTTTAAAAGTGTCGAAATAAATAGAAAATTACATACTGAAAAAGGCAAACTTATTGAAAAATAAGGGCGCAAAGTTATGGGCCTAAGGTATTAAGCTATGGCTGCCAAACCACCGGTACAGGACTATAGGCTGATTCAGCTATTCAACTCGTAACGGTGGTTGAATAGCTTTTGTTTTTTTTCAGTGTATTAGGAGAGATGGAGAGAAAATGGCGATTAACCGATTGAAAGAGGCAAAATGGTTAAAATGGACATCAAGAATTTCTGATTTCTTGAAGAGACAAAAGGTCACAACGAAGCTGCTGTTCATCACTTCACTAATTACATTGTTTAATGTGGTGGCTGGCGGTTGGATTTTTATGCAAAATGCTTCGGTTAGAAGTGCAGTGAATGCTTCAAATGAGCTTCAGGAGGCCAAAAAAGAATATCAAGGTGTATCGGATTCAATGCTGCGCACGCTGCTTTCAATGATTGATGCGGTAGAAAACGGCAGCACCGGCGATGATGGCATCAATTTGGCGCTTAAGACGATGCCCGAGCGGGTAGAACATCTGAAGGTTACACTAGAGTCGCTGGATGCGAAATATCCTCACGGAGATAATGGCAACGCCTATTCGAACCAAGGCAATGTGTTTGGGCTTGCTCTGGAGCAGCTTAATAAAGAAAACGGCAATCACAGCCTGCTCTCGATTGAAGACCGTTCCGCCAAGGTCAAACAGCTTGTCAGTACATATACGATTGTTCTCAGCTTTGCGAATGAAACGGTAGAAAAATGGCTTGAAGTGGATTCGGTTGCAACACAAGATGCATTGAACAGAAGTCTTGCGGCTGCCAATACGATTATTATAATCAATATTGTGCTGCTTGCCGTTTTGCCGTTCATCATGTCCTATTCGTTAAGCCGAAATGTGAAAAAAGGCATCGTTGGCTTAATGAAGCGAATTGCCTCCTATCAAAATAACGATTTTACCTATGATGGGAAGCTGGATCGCCAAGATGAATTTGGTCAAATTGACCGTTCGCTGGAGCAAATGGGAAGTGCGCTTCGCGACACGCTTCGTTCGACTATGGATGTAAGCACGGTTGTTCTGCAAGCCTCGCGCAATATGGGTGACATGATTGTTCGCAATCAGAACGCTTCCGAGCAGGTTAAAGAAGAGATTGGCAACGGCAAAACGATTTTGATGACCCAGTATGATGATGCTACTTCGATCTCGGCCGTAACGGAGCAAATATCGGCAAGCTCGCAGCAAATTGCGGCTTCGACCGAATATATTAACCGCGATATGAAAGAAATGAGAGAGTCGTCGCGCACAGGCTCCACCGATATGAAGGGCGTCGTGCAAATGGTCAATCAGACGGTGCAGCAATTTGCCCGAGTAACCGAATCCTTTGACCGGATTAATGAGCGCTACAATAATGTAACGAAGTTTTTGGGCGGCATCCAGGATTTGAACACACAGACGAATTTATTGTCGCTGAATGCTTCGATTGAATCGGCGCGTGCAGGCGAGCATGGCAGAGGGTTTGCTGTAGTAGCAGAGGAGATTCGCAAGCTGTCGAGCCAGACGGATATCATTTCCAAAGATATTACGAAGGAGCTTAAGCTTATTCAGAACGATTTTGCCGACAGCAGCCAGAGCTTGAGCAGCTTCTCAGAAGTGATTGAAACGACGAAGCAGGCATCGGTGACCGCGAGCGAAATGTTTAACGGCCTGGAAAATCAAAGCAGCGTCTTGTCCGAGCAAATGGGCGAAATCTCCGTCGGTATTGATGAAATTACAAAGGGCATCACCGATATTGTTGGTTCTGTAGACAAGCTGCTGCAAACCTCCTCCGAGGTGAATGGCAAAATGGAGCAGATGAGCGGAATGTCCGAGGATCAATTTGAGGTATCGATTCAGCTTCAAGAGCTAGCTGAGAAACTACAGGGCTCTTCCACTAATTTGCGCGAAAAAGCGGCTGTATTCAAGGTGTAAGCTCGCTTTTAATGGATTAGTAAATGGAACAATAAAAAGGAATACTAAAGAGTAAATAGCTGCTTTCAGCGCCCGTGGGCGATTGGAGGCAGCCTTTTTTTTATCCAGCCCTTTACAACAACAGAATACTAGTGTACTATTTAGATATAACACTAACACATTAACACGGAGGTGACTTATGCCGATTGAATTTGACAACAACCAGCCAATCTACATCCAGATCATGAACTACATTAAACAGCAAATTATTAGCGGGAAGCTTAATCCCGGCGATAAAATCGATTCGGTGCGCGAGCTTGCAGTGGAGCTGCAAATCAATCCGAATACGATACAGCGTACTTTTCAGGAGCTGGAGCGTGAAGGCATCGTCGAAACAAGGCGGGGACTTGGAAGATATGTAACGAGCGAGGAGGCGGCGATTGTGAGTATTAAAAAAGAGATGGCGGCTGCTTTGCTCGGACGTTTCATTCAGGGGATGCGCGATTTGGGCTTTAAGCAGGAGGACATTGTAGCGATAGTATCGGAAGCAGTTAGCAAGGAAGAGCAGAAATAGGCGGGGGGAGAATATACGAATGAAGAAGATTGTTGAACTGCAAGCCGTAACGAAAAACTACGGATCGAGAAAAGCGCTGCATAATATTAATTTAAACCTGGAAGCTGGCAAAATTATTGGTCTGCTTGGCAGCAATGGCAGCGGCAAGAGTACACTCATGAAGCTGGCGGCAGGACTCATTCAGCCAACCTCAGGAAGCGTTCGAATTTGCGGGGAGCCGATTGGCATCGGGACAAAGGCGGTTACGTCCTTTATGCCGGATCAGCCGGTAACCGAGTCGTGGATGCGGGTGAAGGATGCCCTTCGTTTTTTCAGTGATTTTTATAAGGATTTCGATCAGGAGAAAGCGGGGAGCATGCTCGACTTTTTGAAGCTGGATCGCAATGATCGCATTAGCTCTTTATCCAAAGGGATGAATGAGCGGCTGCAGCTCACGCTGTCGCTGTCGCGTCAAGCTAAGCTTTATTTACTCGATGAGCCGATAGGCGGCGTTGATCCCGTCGCGCGGGGCAAAATTTTGGACGCTATCGTTAAATTTTATAATGAAGACAGCTGTGTGCTCATCTCGACGCATTTAATTACAGATATCGAACGGGTTTTCGATGAAGTCATTTTTATTCAGAACGGCGAAGTTTCACTGCGTCAGGATGTGGAGAGCATACGCTCCAAGCATGGTAAAAGTGTAGATGAACTATTCAGGGAGGTATTTTCAGAATGATAAACTTATTGAAATATGACTGGAAACGCAATGCGAATTTAATTATGGGCTCGGCGGCGGCGCTTATTATTTTGCAGGGAGCACTTTCCTTTTTTACTGCAACGCGTAATTGGCAGCCTGCAATGTCGCTTACATTAATGTTCATGGGCTATTTATTCGTTGCCCTCATGTTGATCATATTTTCCTCAAAGACTTACTCCCATAACCTTAAATCGTACGGTCGCCGCTTATTGCCGCTGGCCACGTGGAAAACAATCGCTTCGCCTCTTCTGCTGCAATTCATATTATCGGCTGCACTGAGCGGACTCGTGCTGCTTCATATCTGGCTGTTTAAATGGCTCTCTCCAAGCACCTCACTGGATTTATTGAATCCGCCTAATTTCGAGACGGGCGTCCTGTTTTTTATTTTGATATTTTGGATGGTTCTATTTTTGATGCTGATGGTCTATTTTTCGATTACAGTGGGGCATCTCTTTAATAAAAAGCTTTTTCCATGGGTAGCAATAGCGGTCTTCGTCCTGCTGCAATTTTTCATGGGCTATGCGGAGAAATGGTTGTTTAACGATGATTTATTCGGCACGATGGCCTCAGAGTCTACCTCTTCAAGCTTGACAATCTTAATGTCCCCAACAGGCGAAATTTCGATTGGAAACTGGGGCGTTATGTCGTTTGAAATCGTGATCAGTGCTATCCTTGTGAGCATCATGCTGTACTTGCTCAGCAAAAAGCTGGATGCGTAGAGGAAGGCGCAGCGAAGGCCTGCAAGCCAAAGGTTGACAAACCTGCCATTAGCGCGTGACAATATTCGTATACAACTTCGAAGATAGAAGGGACAACGAACTCATGACGCTAATGGAAAAATTCAAGCTGGCTGCCGCAGGCTATGATGCTGCTACCGTTCAGTCTATTGTAATTGAACCGCTGCTTATTGAACGTGGAGCTACTCAGCAGGTTGCACCTTATTTGCAAAAGAAGGGCTATCGCAACGTTTTAATCGTGTCCGACAGCATCACGTACGAGATAACTGGAAAACACCTGGAAGCGAAAATTGCCGCTAGTGATATTGCCGTTAAGGCAACGCTGATCAAGCCTGACAAACAGGGAGATGTCATTGCGGACGAAGTATCCATTGTGCAGCTGCTGCTCGATATTCAGCATTATGCTGCGGAAGTAGTCATTGCGGCTGGCTCCGGAACACTTCATGATATTACGCGTTATGCGGCCTATACGGCGGGCATTCCGTTTGTATCAGTCCCGACCGCTCCGTCCGTTGACGGCTTCAATTCCAAGGGAGCTCCGATTATTATTCGTGGTGAAAAGATTACGATCGCCGCGATTGGCCCGGACGCGATTTTTGCCGATCTCGATGTGCTTACGCAGGCTCCTGTCGCGATGGTTGCCGCAGGCTTTGGCGATATGCTCGGCAAATATACGTCCTTATTCGATTGGTCCTACGGCTCGCTAGCGGGCGACGAAGCTTATTCGGATATCGTGGCGACGATTACGCGTGACGCTTTAATGCAGTGTGTGGAAAATGTAGAGCTGATTGCATCACGCAGCGAAGAGGGCATTCGCGTGCTGATCAGCGCCTTGATCGAATCGGGCCTTGCGATGCTGCTGTTCGGGCAATCCCATTCGGCCTCGGGTGCGGAGCATCATTTGTCCCACTACTGGGAAATGGAATATATTCGACTTGGCAACCGTCAACTGCTGCATGGAGCGAAGGTTGGCGTCGCATGTGCAGAAATTTCTGGGCTCTATCACCGCTTGGCTGCTGAGCAGGTTCCAGCGATTAGCGGGACGGAGCATGCGGAGCGCATCAGCCAGCTGATCGCGGAAATTCCGAATGAGGAGACGATACGCGGCTGGCTGATGCGAGTTGGTGGGCCGTCGACAACGGCTGAACTAGGTGTGAGCGATGAGTTGCTTGCCCGAAGCTTGAGTCAGGCGCATCTGGTGCGGCCAAATCGTTATACGCTGCTGAGAGCGTATAACGAAGGGGCGGGAAAGTAATATTTTATAGATAGCGAATGGAGTGGCGTCGTGGTGCGAATGTGAAGCTCCCATAAAAACCCTAGGGGATTCGCACCTCGAAATTTGTCGAATCATACATAAAATGAGTGAATTCTTTAAAAGTCAAGAAATTTTTGCGAATGTGCTAGCATTATTTTGTTGTGATTTAGATAAATGAATGCCATAATGGCACTTATTTATCTATTTTTCGCTGTCGCACTCTGTGTGAGTGCGTGGATTGAAACACCATACTAACCACGATCATCCTCCAGCAGCTGAGTCGCACTCTGTGTGAGTGCGTGGATTGAAACACCTCATGCATGCCTATAGCAGGCATATCATGATTTGTCGCACTCTATGTAAGTACGTGGATTGAAACTGCAGCTCCTGTTGGTATCTGGATGCAATCTGCATGTCGCACTCTATGTGAGTGGGTGAAATTTCACGTAATTAAGCTACTAATCCTAAAAAGTTAGGGGAAACTTGTTAAATCTGTTAATAGCCATATATCTAAAAGCATAAGAAGCTTTGTTCTATAAGGCTTCTTTTTGCTAAGTAACAATATTAATAAATATATTTTGATTCTCAAGTAGGTGATGTTTTCTTTTTCAAGCTAATATTTAACTGAGGGATTACATTTGGTCGATATGCCATATCCATTTCGAATGATGTGCCTTTATTGTCTTGGTGGAGCGAATAAACGGTTGCTATATCAGGGTGTGTAAACATACGATTAAAGGGATATCGGCAACTTGGCGGACACAGAATCCGCTATTTAACCGGATAACGCTTCATTGAGAATTAGGCGGACACAGGAGCCGCTAATGCACTGCCAATTGCCCTTTTGAAGGAATGAGGGAGGCAATAGCGGATCTCCTGTCCGCGTACAGGCTGAAAACAAATAAAAAGCTAAAATAGCGGAACCTCAGTCCTTCTAAAAAGGGAACGGTTCCCATCTGACCATTCATTCACATTATTACCTCCTCCAGTCCGCGAACTTGAATAATTAGTTTAGAAGGTACGTGCCTCAAACAAATGTCCGATGCAATGGGGAGCAGAGCAACTTAGG
Organism: Paenibacillus sp. R-74696; assembly: GCF_055814915.1. Classification (NCBI taxonomy): domain Bacteria; kingdom Bacillati; phylum Bacillota; class Bacilli; order Caryophanales; family Paenibacillaceae; genus Paenibacillus; species Paenibacillus sp. R-74696. The sequence continues at coordinate 633,291 of NZ_JBPULM010000045.1, read as the reverse complement.
TTTGTATAAGGATTCGTGGTCCAAATGAGCGTTCAATTTCATGACTATTAGTCATGAAATGAACAAAAATAAGACCGCCAAAAGTCACAGGCGGTCACGCATTTTTCTAACCATTCGTACTGTCTCCCCTAAGCGCAACAATTCTCAACCTCGTTGAACCCTACATAGCTAAACATATCCGAACATATCCAGGCACTCACTTCATAACCATCAGCAACAAATGAATCGCCGCAATTATCCCCATTGGATAAATAAAGGCGCGTGAGAACGTATTTTTGAAGCCATTGCGGGGATGCTTTTCAAAAAAGAGATGCAAAATAGCATGGATGATAAAAAATATATCCAGCACCCAAAACGTAACCGTCTGATAATCGCTGAATAGCAGAGCGAGTATGATCGTGTACATCGGAAGATGAATGAAGGTGAACACCTTATAGGCTTTCGCATCCTCCATATCCTTAAGGAAGATAAACAATCGCCATTCCGAATGGCGGATCGCATCCATTTCGTGCAGCAGAAACAAAGATAGATTGAACAAAAATAGCACTAGCAAAAAATCGGGCATAGTCAGCCTCCTGCAATTTTATAACAGCACGGTAGTTTATGTATTTCATTTATATACTCGAAAAAATATATAAGCCGCCTTCTCTATACGTATAAATGACGACAAAGTAACAAAATAACCATTTTGAGGTATGTACAATAAATGTCTGAACTCCTAATCTCATGAATAGGCAGGCAGTACTATGCCAATCGCCGCACATATTTTCTCAGAGGCTTGACGCTTTCCGCGCTCCGCTATATGGTTAGAGCAGAGCATTAAAGAGAGCATATAGAGAGAAGAGGGCTGCGGCGTGTTATTTGTCCTAATTGCCTTATGGGGAATCGCTTTAATATTGATGCTGTCCGACCCACGTTCGGTTGTGAGCAGGCGGCTTAGCGGGGTACCTTTTACGGGCGGAGCCGGGGCGATGTCTGTCGTGCTGGATGAGCGAATTATTCCTTATGTAAGTCAACATTATATGAATGAAACGGCTGACCAACTGTTGTACATGCTGCAAGCATTTTGCTCGCTGCTGTCCTACTACGGCTTGCCGTACACTTTCCTGCTGTTTGCGCTGGCGTATCGTCCTATCGACCGATTACAGCCTTATGAGCGAGTGTTGCCGCTGCTGCTTTTTATTCCGATTGCGGCCTGCCTGCTTTTTACACCAGGCTACACGGAAACGTATCCGATTACATTTACAGTTGTTGTCTGGTGGGCTGTGCCTTATGTAGCGGTCGGTGCGGTGAATATATTGCTGAAAAATCCGGGTTATTTGGCTCAAGCGAGACGCCACTGGATCGTATGCACATCGGTGCTGACTCCGGTGCTGTTTAGCGCAACGATGAATTATGTACTGCCAAGCCTCGGCTTCCTGCGGATGTGGGTGTACAATACCTGGTTTGTCGGCATAGGGGCGCTGGTTTTTGTTATAGGTCTGTTTACCTACGGATTTCTGGGGGTACGTGTATTTATCGACCGTCGCCGTCTGGATTCGACACTGCGAGCGGTTACATCAGGTACGGCTATTCTCAATCATGCGATTAAAAATGACGTCGGCAAAATGAGGCTCTTCGGCGAGAAGATGCGTGCTTACGCGGCATCCACGAACCAGGAGGAGCTGCTTGCCGATGCGGAGACGATGCTGCGGACAACGCGGCACATCCAGGAAATGATTGGCCGTGTCCATCATGGCACCGAGGATTTGGCGCTGAAGCCTACGCAGGAAGAGCTTGGGGAACTGCTGCTCATGACGCTTGAGCCGTATAAGCTGCTTGCCGAAGGGGTTCATTTTACAAGCAGCCTGTCTGATGGCTGGAGCTGTATGATTGACCGCGCGCAGGTTACCGAAGCTCTCGGCAACTTGATTTCGAACGCCATTGAAGCAATGGATGGCAAAGGCGCGCTGAGCCTTATAATGAAAGAGACGAAACGCGATATCATGATAGAGGTGCGCGATACGGGGCCGGGTATGGATCGTACGCAGACGGCCAAAGCGTTCGAGCCCTTTTATACGACCAAACGCGGGGGCAGTACGAATTTCGGCCTTGGCCTGCCATATGCGTATCATGTGATGCGCAAGCATGGCGGCTCTTTGCATATTCAGAGCAGGCTTGGAGCAGGGACGCTCGTATCGATGATATTCAAGAAAAAGGCGATTCAGGCGCGACATGTATCGGGGGCCGATTCTGCATCCGAGCACAAAGAGTCAGAGAGATAAAGAGTCAGAGAGATAAATAGAAATAGACAGAGATAAGGCTGAGAGAAGGGGAACATGCCGATGGATAACATACAAGTATGGATCGTAGAGGACGACAAAGATTGGCTGCGCGGGCTGAAAGCTTTTCTAGCGGCCCAGCCGAACATTGAAGTCGTATTCACTTCGGATAATCCGCAGGAGGTACGGGAGGCGCTCGCGGGCGAGCGCAAGGCGCCAGATGTCGTGCTAATGGATATTATGCTCGGTGATGAGCCTGCCGGCATTGAGCTGGCGGAGGCGACGGCGATGTCGACGGGAGCAAGGGTCATTATGCTGACGTCGATGGAGGAGAAGGAGCTGATTTTGCAAGCTTTTCAGGTGGGGGCGATCGATTACCAGATCAAATCCGACTTTGAATCGCTGCCTGCGGCAATAGCGGCGGCGGCAAAGCGCCAGTCTCCGATCAGTGCGGCGGCGGCGGAGCAGATGCGCGAGGAATTCCGCAGGCTGAAGCAGCTGGAGCGGGATTTTGAAGTGAAGAAGGTGCGCGATCTGATTACGCCTGCGGAGCTGCAATTGCTGGAGCTGGTCGATCAAGGCTATTCGCAGTCGCAAATGGCAGATAAGCTGTTCGTTTCCATTCGAACGGTCAAAAACCATATTAACCATATACTCAAGAAGCTGCAGCTGGGTGGCTCGAAAGAGGCTGCGCAGCAGGTGAAAGCCCTTGGCCTATTAGAAAAAGAAAATAAGGATGGAAATGGTACCACGTAAAGTTGGTACTATTTTTTTTGCCCTATTTTTCTAAAATAGAACTAAGACCAAGTCACAAAAATGCAGCTAAACGGAGGTACAACCAATGAATGTATGGATTCGCAAACAATGGACTTTGCTGCTCGGCGTGTTATTTGTCCTATCAGCGTTCGTCACTTTGTTCAAATATACGGTGGAGCAGGGCTGGGTAACGAATGCGATGAAAATCGGGCTGGGATTGCTGAGCGGTGCAGGCTTTGCCGCAGCAGGATTTTCGTTGATTAAGCGGGAAAAATGGCCGCTCGTCGGCGAGCTGTTAATCGGACTAGGTGCCTGCCTGCTGTATACGACGGCCGCTTTTGCCGGTGTCTATTATGAAATGTGGGACTCGATGACAGTGCTGCTGGGCATGACAGCCGTTACTGCGGCGCTTACGGTTTATGCTTACCGCTTTGAATCGCGTCTGCTAATCAATATTGCTTTAACGGGCGGCCTGCTGTCGCCACTGCTCATGCGTCCAGAGACGGATCAAGTCTTTACTTTATTTCTGTATATGCTCGTGCTCAATTCCGCTTTTTTCTGGCTCAGCACGGTGAAGAGCTGGAATGAGCTCAGACTGACCTCTTTTATTGGAAGCTGGATCATGTATATCGTTTACTTTTTCACCTTTGATCCCGTAGTGGAAGGGGTTTGGAATTTGCCGCTGCGCTACGCGCTCGCCGCATTTCTGTTTTATCAGATCGGCTTTCTGCTTGCTTCGCGGGCAAATAAACAAAGCTTTGACGGGATGAATATGTTTGCGGGACTGTCCAATGGCGTTATTTTTGGCTTCTGGTCACTGCTGCTCATTCATGGTGAAGTGCATTATGCTTATCCGCTGGCGTTTATCGGCTTTGTGCTGCTGCTTGCCAGCTGGTTTATTCACTATCATATGAAGCGCATGGAGCCAGCCTCGGCTACGTATGGTTCTGCTGGTGTGCTGCTGATGCTGCTTGCGCTTAATCAGGTGGGCAGCGGTCTAGCTGTTAAACCGATCTTTAATGTGTTCCTATGGTCGGCGGTGGCCGCGCTGCTTGTTTTAGCGGGCAAAAGGTTCCGCTGGCAAGCTTTGAATCTGGCATCGCTCATTATATGGTTTACGACGGTATGCTATTGGTACGTCATCACATGGTTTACACCGCGCGGCGAATGGTTCGGCGTCTTCATTCCGTTTCTGAACTGGGGCGCGATGGCATGGCTGGCGCTTGCGGCATTGGGCTTCTATTATTCGGCACGGCAGAAATTTGCGTCACTTGGCGATGCAGGCAATCGCGTAATGGGGAACATGTATGCGTTGTGCTCGCATTTAATAATCGGCGGTTTGCTGACTGTTCAAATGATTCGGTTGTTTCAGGAGCATCTTTACGATCTTCCAAGCTTCTATATGCAGCTCAGCCTGTCGGCTTCCTGGGGTGTATATGCGCTGATGCTCGTATTGTGGGGCGTCAATCGCGGCCAATCGGTGTTCCGCTGGTTTGGCTTCTCGGTTTTGGGGCTGACAGCCATTAAAGCCATTTTCTTCGACCTGAACGGCCAGGAAAGCTTGTACAAGGTGCTTGTGCTGCTATTGCTGGGGGGAATCTCCTTCCTCATCGCTTGGATCAATGGCAAATGGAACAAAGTAAGAGAGCTTGGCGACCAGTCTTGGGAGCAGCATGGTGCAGAGACTGATAGCAAGAAAGATAATGTGTGAATGTCGGTTCATGAAAGATGAACAATTGGGGAATGAATAAAGCGGTGCGAAAGGCTTATTTTGATAAAAAGCCAGCGGAAAAGCTTGACAAATCGAGGGGTAATATATTATTGTTACTTACGTAAAGTAATTAATATTACTTTGGTGTGCATCTAATCAAGCATGGAACTAAACCATTTAACTGGAGGTATTTGATTATGTCACAAAGCTTTTTGGAATCTGTGCAAGCAAGACGTACTTACTACGGAATTAGCAAAGAATCCGTTGTTTCTGATGAGAAAATCGTAGAATTGGTTAACGAAGCCGTTAAACATTCCCCTTCATCCTTTAACTCTCAAAGTGCTAGAGCAGTCGTTCTGCTCGGCGAAAATCATGATAAATTGTGGAGCATTGTGCTGGAAGCTCTTCGCGCAATCGTTCCTGCTGATCAATTCGCTTCGACAGAAGGCAGAATTGCTTCCTTCAATAATGGCTACGGCACGATTTTGTTCTTCGAGGATCACAATGTTGTTGCAGGCTTGCAGCAGCAATTCCCTTCGTATGCTGACAACTTCCCGCTTTGGTCGCACCAATCTTCGGGCATGCTGCAATTTGTAGTATGGAACCTGTTGGAAGAAGTAGGCTTCGGCGCTTCCCTGCAGCATTACAACCCGCTGATCGACGAAAAGGTAAAATCGACATTTGGCCTGCCAGAATCATGGGGCCTGATTGCGCAAATGCCTTTCGGCAAGCCAACAGCAGAGCCAGGCGAGAAAACATTCCAGCCGCTTGAAGATCGCGTTAAAGTATTCAAATAAGCTTTAAATCGAACGAATAAGCTTTAAATAGAACCTGAACAACCTCCGAAGCAAGCTTGGGAGGTTGTTTTTGTGCGCTATTCGCTAATCCTCCAATCGAATAAACTTGCGTATTTTACGATTTGCTGGCGAATAGGGGTAAAAACATGTACAATAAAAACCGATACATCATTATAGAGCTTTTTTAAAATATAAGCATTTATAAGTTTTCCCTTATAAATAGGCTTATATTTCATCGCGAAACGGTTACTTTGCCGCCAAAGGACGGCTTCAGCCGTTTACGCTTAGACCAGCAGAGCCAAGCGATTTGGTTCAAGGAGGAAATTATGAGTATCGATCCGCGCATTATGAAGCAAATGATCAAGACGCAGCTTGCTCCTAATCTTGACTTTAAGACAGTAGCGAATCCGCTAGGCACGAATAAGGACAAAAGTGTAACTTCGTTGTTCGACATGCTGCTGTCCCAATATATGCATGAAGCTTCGAACGGCTCAGGTGAAGGCACGGATGTACCCGCTCAAGCGTCCGAGGCGCTGGCGCAGCTTGCCAGCTTGAATAACGCTTATCAGGCGGAGGGCGAGACGTTCGCAGCTGGCTCCACTGACTATGATGCGATGATTGCACAGGCAGCAGCCCAATATGGCGTAGATCCCGCTTTAATCCGCGGCGTCATTCGCACAGAGTCCGGTTTCCAGCCAGATGTCGTATCCGGCGCAGGAGCCAAAGGGCTCATGCAACTGATGGACGGCACGGCACGCGGCCTTGGCGTAACAGATTCGTTAAATCCGCAGCAAAATATCGATGGCGGAACCCGTTATTTATCCTTTCTGCTTCGCAAATACAATGGCAATGAGCAAGTAGCTTTAGCCGCTTACAATGCTGGCCCGGGCCGTATCGACCGCCTTGGCATTACGACAGACAGCGAGCTGATGGCGAATTTGGACAAGCTCCCTGAGGAAACGCAGCGCTATATTGTGAAAGTACAAGCAGCACGTTACTAATGAGCTGCGAGGAAATGAGTACCCGCTTTTGTCAACAAATTAGCGGTACTTTATTTCGTCGCAGTCTCCAGGCTGTAAAAGCACTTCTTTTAGATCACGAATGGCAACCCGCTTGCCGTCGCTGATCTTTTTATTTTTTTAGTAGGAAAGGAACGTTCGGCTCATGTTATATTTCGATCATTGCGCATCTTCGCCTCCTTACGAGGAGGTTATTGATACGCTGACTGAGGTGATGAAGGCGCATTATGCAAATCCATCATCGATTCATCATGCCGGTGCAGACGCAGATAAGCTAATCTCGCGCTCACGCTCGCTGCTTGGCGAGCTGTTCGGCGTGAAGGCTGAGGAGTGGCTGTTCACTTCTGGCGGCACGGAGAGCAACAACCTCGCGATTAAAGGAGCGGCAAAGCAGTACCAGAGCCGCGGCAAGCATCTAATTACGACCCAAATGGAGCATGCCTCCGTCTACGATACGTTCAAGCAGCTGGAGCAGGAAGGCTACGAGGTCACTTATTTGCCCGTTGACAAGGCGGGGCAGGTAGAGCTGGAGGCGCTGCGGATGGCTTTGCGCGACGACACGATTCTCGTCAGCATTATGCATGTGAATAATGAAGTTGGCAGTGTGCAGCCACTCGCAGACATTGGCAAGCTGCTGCAAGGGCATCCGCGCACGCTATTGCATGTGGACGCGGTGCAAAGCATCGGCAAGCTGCCGATTGATTTGCGAGGCTGGGGTATTGATCTGCTCAGCGGCTCTGCGCATAAGCTGCGCGGACCCAAAGGGATCGGCTATTTGTATGTCCGCGAGGGTGTTATCCTGACACCGCTGCTTTCAGGCGGCTCGCAGGAGCAGGGCATGCGCGCGGGGACGCAAAATGTGCCCGGCATCGTGGCATCAGCGAAGGCGCTGCGCATGGCGATGCAATCGGCGCCGGAGCGGCGCGAGCGGATGTACCGTCTGCGCCAGCAATTGACGGATTTCGTTGAGGCTGCGCCGGAGCTGAGCTTGACTGGCGGAGCGCCGGAGAGCATGGCGCCGCATATTGTCCATTTTTCCTATCCGGGCATGAAGCCGGAGGTTGTCGTTCACATGCTGGAGCAGCATGGCATTATCGCTTCTACGAAGTCGGCCTGCTCCTCGCGCGACAATAAGCCAAGCCGAGTGCTGCTTGCGATGGGACTCGGGCAGGAACGGGCAGCCAGCGGCGTAAGAATTAGTCTGGGCGACGAGCATACGGAGCAGCATATTTCGCAGCTGTGCGAAATGCTGCGCCTTACAATTAGCAAGCTTAAGCCGCTTGAAAGGAGCGCAAGGTAAAGTGATGTATGATAAAGTGATCATTCGCTACGGCGATCTGGCTATGAAGGGACGCAACCGCGGGATGTTCGAGAAGCGGATGCTCCAGCAGCTTCAGCTGCGATTGAAGGATTTCGCCGCGCTGACGTATTCAAAAATGTTCGGCCGGCTTTATATTAATTTGAACGGGGAAAATTATGCGCTCATCGCGGAAAAGGTCAAGGACGTTTTCGGTATTTCCACCTTTAGTCCAGTCGTAAGCGTTCAGCCGGAGCTTGCGGAGATTCGGGCAGCAGCGCTTGCGCTGATGAAGGCGATCCCGCAGGAGCCAGCGACCTTTAAAGTAAGCGTAAAGCGCGCATGGAAGAAGTTCCCGCATACGTCGCAGGAGATGAACCATTTGGTTGGGGCGCATGTGCTGCGTGCGATGGAAAATTTGAAGGTGGATGTCAGGAAGCCCGAGGTGGAGCTGAAGGTTGATATTCAGGAGGAAGCGGCCTATATTTTCAACGAGGTCGTTGACGGTCCGGGCGGCTTTCCATTTGGGACGAATGGCAAGGCGATGCTGCTGCTTTCTGGCGGCATTGACAGTCCGGTAGCGGGCTGGATGGCGATGCGCAAAGGGCTGGAGCTTGAAGCGGTCCATTTCCACAGCTATCCGTTTACGAGCGAGAAGGCGAAGGAGAAAGTGATTGAGCTTGCTAAAAGGCTTTCCTATTACAGTGGCGCTCCGCTGAGGCTGCATCTGGTGCCTTTTACGGAAGTTCAGACGACGCTGGCCCAGTCAGGACAGGACCCGCTTATTATTACGCTGATGCGCCGGGCGATGCTTCGCATTACGGAGCGTCTTGCGGAGCTCAATCACGCTCATGGCATTGTAACAGGCGAAAGCTTGGGCCAGGTAGCAAGCCAGACGCTCGTCAGCATGGATGTCATTGGGCGGGCGACCGTGCTGCCGCTGCTTAAGCCGCTTGTTATGATGGACAAGCAGGAAATTATTAATGAGGCGGAGCGGTTGGGCACGTTTGCCACCTCGATTTTGCCTTATGAGGATTGCTGTACGTTGTTTTTGCCGAAATCCCCAAGCATTAAGCCGAATTTGCGGTTTGTGGAAAAGGTTGAAGGTTATTTGAATCAGCAAAAAAATCTGGATCAGCTGCTGAATGAAGCCGTGCAGCAAACGGAAGTGATGTTTCTTACGCCAGAGGACCCGGAGCCGGAAGCAAGTGCCGGTGAAGACCGTTGGTTCTAATAGCAACGAATAGCGGCTTGCTGTAAGCTGCTTCAAGGTATAGACCGTCTCACCATGAAAAGGGTAAGGCGGTCTTTATTTGTTAAGAGGCAGGAAAGCAGAGTGGCCCGCTTTAGGCTTTCCGGCATATTCGCCCCAGCTTGGACATACAGGTGGTAGTATAGGGGGCGAGTATAATGGACAGCTTTTTTATATTTATGCAGATCATTCTGATTAATCTTCTGCTAAGCGGCGATAATGCTATTGTAATTGCAATGGCAAGCAAGCATCTGCCAGAGCAGCAGCGCAGGCGGGCGATTTGGTGGGGAACAACGGCTGCTGTTGTCCTGCGCTGCGTGCTGACGATGGCTGCGATTTCCTTGCTGCAGACACCGTTCTTGCAAGCCATTGGCGCTGTAATGCTGTTTTATATTGCCGTAAAGCTGCTAGCGGATGCGGGCGAAATGGGTGGCGAAGGCGGAGCTTCGCATAAAATAGGCCGAGCGACCTCGCTGCTCGCCGCGGTATGGACAATCGTGACGGCTGATTTTATTATGAGCCTTGATAATGTGCTTGCAATAGCGGCCGTGGCGAAAGGGGAGACCCTGCTATTGATTGTAGGAATCGCTTTAAGCATCCCGATGATCATTTGGGGCAGCCATATACTGACGAAGCTGCTGCAAAAATTTCCTTCGCTCATTTATATTGGCGCCGGCCTGCTTGGCTTTGCAGCTGGAGGCATGCTTGTGCATGATCCAGGCATGCACCGCCTGCTATTCAGTAGCTCAGCCACCGCTACTCAGGCGATTCCGCTGCTGAGCATCCCGTTCGTCATTATTATCGGCATCCTGATGCGCCGATCGGCGGTGTCGTAAGCCGTTATGCGTGCCAGAGGAGTCGGCAGCAGGAGTTCGGAAAGGCACAAAACGGCAGTACAAGCGTTTGTTGATTTTGTAAAACTCCTACAGGGAGAGGGCGTTTTAGGCGCTTTGCTAATTTTTTTTTCATGTTGCCATAGTTGCACTGGTATTTTCACTTCACTTCCTTTAAACTAGTAAAGATAAAAACTGTCGTCTTTCGTCAGGATATGCGTAAGGCGTTGTAAGGAGCGGAAGCGCGGATGCCTAACAACAAATATTCCGCTGGAATTATTGTGCTGCTGGCTGGTATCGTAATATTGCTTGGCAAACTGGGTGTGTTCAGCTTTTTGGGATCCAATTTTTGGCCGCTTCTCGTTCTTATTCCGGGAATTCTGCTGCATGTGCTGTATTTCGGTAGATTGTTTCCGGCAGTTGTTCTTATTCCGGGAGGCATGCTGATCGTTTATTCGATCTTGTTCATGCTTTGTATCATGTTCGGATGGGAGACGCTCAAATATGTTTGGCCGCTGTTTATAACGGGTGTAGCGGTTGGGCTGTACGAGTACCACTTGTTCGGCGCATCCCGCGAACGCGTTTTTTTTAACGCCTCCGCCATTCTCGCTGTTACATCGGCTGTACTGCTGATTTTGGCGCTCGTTTGGAGCTGGGGGATATATGCGATTGCTATTATCCTGATTGCGGCCGGAGCATGGATGATGATGGGGAAACGATCCCGCTGGTAGACGGCAAGCAATCGGTTAGGATTATACAAAATTAGACAAATGGAGTGGATTATTAGTTATGCAAGCAAGAGAGAACATTCGGAACATCGCGATTATCGCGCACGTTGACCACGGCAAAACAACATTGGTTGACAAACTGCTTCAGCAATCAGGAACTTTTCGTGAGAACGAAGCGGTTCAGGAGCGTGCGATGGATTCCAACGATCTAGAGCGTGAGCGCGGAATTACAATCTTGGCGAAAAATACTGCGATTACGTACAAAGATTATTTGATCAACATCGTTGATACACCAGGACATGCTGACTTTGGCGGCGAGGTTGAACGTATTATGAAAATGGTTGACGGCGTATTGCTCGTCGTTGATGCTTTCGAAGGCTGTATGCCGCAAACAAAATTCGTGTTGCGCAAAGCATTGGAATCGAACCTGAAGCCAATCGTAGTATTGAACAAAATTGACCGTCCTAATGCTCGTCCATCAGAAGTTGTGGATGAGGTGCTTGACCTGTTCATCGAGCTAGGTGCAAGTGATGAGCAGCTGGAGTTTAATGTCGTTTATGCTTCCGCATTGATGGGTACTTCCAGTCTTGACCCTGACAAACAAGATGAGAACATGGAAGCGATGTATGAAACGATCATCAACCATATTCCTTCGCCAACAGAGAATGTAGAGGAGCCGCTGCAATATTTGGTGACGCTGCTTGATTATAATGAATACTTGGGTCGTATTGCGGTTGGCCGTGTAAACCGTGGTATCGTTCGTCAAGGACAAACCGTTGCTGTTATGACGCGTGATGGCGGCAAGAAGCAGGCTAGAATCGAGAAGCTGTTCGGCTTCCAAGGTCTGAAACGGATTGAAATCGAAGAAGCAGGCGCTGGCGACATTGTAGCGATTGCAGGCATTAAAGATATTAACATCGGTGAAACGATCGCTGATCCAGCGAATCCGGAAGCTTTGCCGGTTCTGAAAATTGACGAGCCTACGCTGCAAATGACTTTCCTTGTCAACAACAGTCCTTTTGCTGGCCGCGAAGGCAAATGGGTTACTTCCCGTAAATTGCGTGAGCGTCTGTTCAAAGAGCTTGAGACGGATGTTGCTTTGCGCGTAGATGAAACGGAGAGCCCGGATGCATTTATCGTATCGGGACGCGGTGAGCTTCACTTGACGATTCTGATCGAGAATATGCGTCGCGAAGGCTTTGAGATGCAAGTATCGAAACCTGAAGTAATCATTAAGGAAATTGACGGCGTGAAGCAAGAGCCTTACGAGGGTCTGATCATTGACGTGCCAGAAGAAAGCATGGGCGCGGTTATGGAGAGCCTTGGCTCGCGTAAAGCTGAAATGGTCAACATGGTGAACAATGGCACAGGCCAAGTTCGCTTGGAGTTCATCATCCCAGCTCGCGGTCTGATCGGCTACCGTACTTCTTTCCTTACCCTTACACGCGGCTACGGCATTATGAACCATGCGTTTGACAGCTACGGTCCGCTTGCTGGTTCCGGTGTTGGTGGACGTCACCAAGGCGTGCTTGTAGCTACTGAGAATGGCGTAACGACGTTCTACGGCATGATGGGCGTAGAGGATCGTGGTATTCAGTTCCTGGAGCCAGGTACTGAAATTTACGAAGGCATGATCGTTGGCGAGCACACGCGTGACAACGATATCGTCGTTAACATCTGTAAAGAAAAGCAATTGACGAATATTCGTTCCGCTGGTAAAGATGATACAGTCAAACTCAAAACTCCTCGCCTGTTCTCCCTGGAGAGCGCGCTTGAGTATTTGAACGATGACGAATATTGCGAAATTACGCCGAAGTCGATTCGTCTTCGTAAAAAAATCTTGAACAAAAGCGAACGCGAGCGTGCAGAAAAACAACGCAAAACATCACAAGCTGGCGTTTAAGGCGCTAGCCGCCTGATTGGAGGTTTAACGGCATGCAGCAATGGTTTAGTGAACATTGGGTCGTTTCTTATTTGCTCATATTAGGATTCACGATTTATATTTTCAATACCGTGTTTCGGGCGAATAATGCGAAGCTGCCAATTCTAAAGGAAGTACTGGTTTACATTTTGATCGTATTCGGTTCTTTCGTGCTTTGGATTTTACAGGTGGATTCGCTGCCGATTATTCAATGTATGGGAATTGCTGTATTAATGATGCTTATGCTTCGCGGTCGCCAGCTGTATGACAAGCTGCAAAGTAAACGGGCAGGCAAGCACGCTGTAAAGGAATCAGACTCCGGAAGTAACGGCATATGAGACGTTAGCGTGTTCTTAAGATCGGATCTGCCTTCTGCAGCAGCGATATCCGCGAGAATTCGTGGGTATCGCTGCTTCTTTGCGTAAAGAGGACAGAAACGAAATACAAAGGATTTGAAGGTGGTTGCTATGACCGAAGGCTCTAAAGGATTACCCCCAAGAACGGCTGCAAGCAGGCCGGGTGGTGCGAAGAAAACAGCTCCAAAGCCTAAGAAGAAAAAGAAAAAAGGCAGCATATGGATTAAAATTATGTTTGCTGTGCTTTCCGTTCTTATTTTAATTATGCTCTATGTCGGTTATCTTGCTTACGTGGCTACTAATGCGGTTGATACGATTGGTACAGCGAATAATATTGTCGTGCCAGAAGAGGAGTCCGTTAAGAAAAAGCCTACGGGCATGGTGCTGCTCGGTATTGATTCTCGTGAAAATGGCGGAGGTTTAAATACCGACGTTATGCTGGTCGCTATTTTTAACCCGAATACAAAATCAGCCTCCGTCGTCTCGATTCCACGGGATTCGGTGCTGCAAGTAGAGGGCTATCGCGAGCGGAAGGCGAATGCGAATTACAGCACTTTCTTCAATAATGCCCGTACTGAGAAGAAAATGGACAAAGAAGCGGCAGAGAAGGATGCAAAGAAAGAAATTCGTGATATGCTGTCGAAATATTTTGGCGTTGATTTGAAGTATACCGGCATTATTAACTTTAAAGGCTTCACCGATGTTGTTGATGCGCTTGATGGCGTTGAGGTGAATGTCGAGATGGATATGCGTTACCGGGATACGGCCGATGGCACAAACATTAATTTGAGCAAGGGCCAGCAGGTGCTTGATGGAAAAAATGCCCTCGATTATGTGCGTTATCGCAAATCGAATCAGGGAACAGCCGAATCCAGCGACTTCGACCGCAATCGTCGGGAGATGGAAGTCATCGGAGCGATTTTTGATAAAATGAAATCGTTTGAGGGCGTTACGAAATACGATAAGGTCATCGGCGCAGTCGGTAATAATTTGACGCTCGATATGCCTCCATCTGAAATTAAAAATATGCTGAGTACATATTTGGGCATGGGCAGCTCCGATATTGCGTTCCAAGCGTTAAACGGAACGTGGAAGAGCCCGTATGTATATGTTGATTCCACATCCCTTGAAGAAGCGCGTGCGGTGCTTCAGGCAAAAATGGCTGAATAACCATAGACGCTGGATTCAATAATGGCTATAATAGGAGCTAAGGATACCGAATGCTATTCCTGTTAGAAGGAGGTCATGCTGATGACCGTGTTCCTAGCCGCCAATTTCGAGCAACTCATCGAAGCTGATTGCATGCCTCGTTTTAAACGTGGTTCTGCAGGTGTGGCTATGACGGCAGCAGCTTGTCCAAACGTCGTTTCGGTTATCTGTACTTCTCATGAACAAGTATGTACGTCTATAAGAAAGCCTGACGATCACTCGATCGTCAGGCTTTCTGTGCGTTTGCGTTAGTGATTAATGCTTGTCTCCATTCGTTGCATGCTTTTGGATTTGCTTCTCATGAAGGTGCTGCTCCTGAACTTGCGATTGGGTGTGGGATTGCGTCTGTGGCCGCTCCGGCTGATGAGACGTCACATTGCGTGGTATTTGCGGGATGATGCGGCTAATAATATCGGCCATTTCTTCAGCGAAGCCTGTTATCGGCTTTCCACGCCTAATGTCGGCTCCCATTTCCTTCAACCGCTGAGAGACATCCATATCGGCTGTTACAACAGCATCCATGCCGTTCGGATCTTTATGGAAAGCTTCGGCAACCGAATATTTAATCGTACCGACACGTGCGCGATCCAGCTTGCTGTCGATATCAATGCCGACAACGGCTGTTTTGCCTAGCACGACGCAATGCGCATTGTTTACGCCGCGAACGCCTTTTGCCAGCTTTTCAAGATGCTCAGCAACTTCCTTATTCGTTTTCAATGGTTTAACGGAATCTTCCGCAAGCTGCTGCGCCCTTACGGCGCCATTCGCATGATTTTGATGTGGAGAGGGTGATGCCATTTCGTTTCGCTTGACGGTGCTGCAACCAGCCGCAATAACAGCGATTGCGATCAAAACCAATAACCGTTTATACACGTGAGCCACCTCGTCTTTCTTGTTGCAGATCGTTATGTCAGAACCTAGTGTGCCCGCAGTATAGTATGGCTATGTATAGGCCTTTCAATTGAATGTCCACGCCGGGAGGGTTTTTCATGAAAAAAATATTCGTGCTCGATACAAATGTGCTGCTTCATGATCCGCAAGCGATCTTCGCCTTTGGCGATAATGAAGTAATCATTCCCGCGGTGGTATTGGAAGAGATTGACTCCAAGAAAAGATTGGCAGACGAGCTTGGCCGCAACGCCCGCTCTATCTCGCGTTCGCTCGATAAAATGCGTGAGCAAGGACGGCTTCACGAAGGTATTCCGCTGCCTGGCGGCGGCGTTCTCAAGGTAGAATTAAATCACCGCAGCTTCGTGCGGGTGCAGGAAATGTTCGGTGAGATGTCCAATGACAACCGAATACTGGCAGTAGCGCTGAATTATCATTTAGAGCAATTGGATCGCCAGGAGATAAGCTCTGTCGTGCTGGTGAGCAAGGACGTGCTCGTCCGCATTAAAGCGGATGTGCTCGGACTGATGGCAGAAGATTACATGTCTGACCGCATTGTAGCACCTTCTGACGTATACGCCGGGTATGTGACGTTGTTCGTTCATCCTTCGATTATTGACGAGTTTTATTCGTATCGGTTTTTGACGGTGAAAAATTTGCAGCTTGGCAGCAGGCTGAATCCGAATGAATTCGTCATCCTGCGAGATGAAATGGGCACCTCCAAGTCCGCGCTGCTCAAGGTGTCGCAGGACGGGGTTAAGCTGGAGCCGCTGTTCCTCAGCAATGATCCAGTGTGGGGCATTACAGCCCGCAACGCGCAGCAGCGCATGGCGCTGGAATTGCTGCTTAACGATGAAATTCCGCTTGTCACCTTAACGGGTAAAGCTGGCACAGGCAAAACACTGCTTGCTCTAGCTTCGGGCCTGCTCAAGGTAGAAGATGAGCATAAATACAAAAAGCTGCTAATTGCCCGTCCGGTCGTTCCAATGGGCAAGGATATCGGATATTTGCCAGGGGAGAAGGAAGAGAAGCTGCGCCCTTGGATGCAGCCGATCTACGACAATTTGGAATATTTATTCGATACGAAAAAATCCGGAGATATTGAAAAAATATTGATGGGTCTCGGCAGTATTCAAGTAGAAGCGCTGACCTATATTCGCGGTCGTTCCATTCCCGGCCAATTCATTATCATTGATGAGGCGCAGAACTTGACCAAGCATGAGGTGAAGACGATTGTATCGCGCGTAGGAGAAGGCAGTAAAATCGTGCTCATGGGCGACCCGGAGCAAATCGACCACCCGTATTTGGATGCCACAAGCAATGGCTTAACGCATATTGTGGAGCATTTCAAAAACGAAGGCATCAGCGGCCACATGACGCTGGAGAAGGGCGAACGCTCCAAGCTGGCCCAGCTGGCAGCAGATTTGCTTTAATAGCTGGATCATGGTTTTGTTTGTATAAGAGGACTGCGACGAAATGAGCGCAGTCCTTTTCTCTGCGCTTCCCCATTTGGTGAAAATGGCAAACCTTTCATGCAGCGCCGCTCCGTTTTCGCCAATTTCCCGCTCTCTACTAATTTGGACAATACTTGTATTAATTGCTATGATATAAAATGTGCCCAGATGAAGGCAGAGGGGAAGGGTTGCTGTGTCGATTAGGAAATACGCTACAATGACAGCGGTATTGGCTTTATTCATTATTATTTTTCTTCTATTAAACTTTAGCGATAGGACCCTTAACCGGGCTGAAAATTTAAATAGAGATACGAATGCCGAGCCGGCGGGCGGAGAAGAGCAGGCAGATCAATCGCAGATACTAAATGTAACCGTTTCCATGGATGAAGATGAGTTTTCTAAGCTTAAGGAAGCGACGAATAGCTATCAAATGAAGCATGCCAACACAACGGTCAAGCTGACCAATATTGCGGATGAAGGCGATGGCTATGCCCAGTGGAAAAAAGCACTGGAGCTTGGAGCAGCGCCCGATATTATGCTCATGGACAGCGAATGGGTACGCGAGTTTGCTGTGCGCGGCTTGCTGAATCCTGTCGATGTGCCCAGCACCTCTGACACGATGGCAGAGCGGCCTGCGAGGCTGCTTGATCCGCTAAAGTGGAACAGCTATTTGTGGGGCATCCCTGTTGATGCCAACCCATATGTGACGGTGTGGAACAAGGCTTTGCTCGCTGATGCAGGCTTATCGAAGCCTCCAGCGGATTGGGATGCTTTTAGCAATCTGCTTCATAAGCTGGAAAGTGGCGCCAAAGATTGGCAGGCGCTATATGTAGAGCCTCATAATGTCGCATCCTTGCTTGTCTGGCTCGATGAGTGGACAGCAGACGGAGAAGAGGCTGGAGCGGCCTATTTGCATTTTGACAGCAAGGCTGTGCAGGAACAGCTAAAACGTCTGGACTCGTTATCCGGACGAATTACGTCGTCAGCTCTGGCAGATTATAGCTTTTCCACTGGCACGCAAATGGAGGAGCAGCATATCGCCGCTGCGAGTATTCCTTGGTCCATTTACAGCAAGCTTTCCGCGAAGGAGCAAAATAAGCTGCTGCTTGATAAAGGTGCGATGCATGATGTGTGGCTTGGAAGCAGGAGCTATGTCGTCGCGGGAACGAGTAAAATGAAAGAAGAGGCGTTTACGTGGATTAAAGAAATGGTGGAAATTGGCGGGCAGCAGCAAAGCTATGCTATAACAGGGAAGCTGCCCGCCAAAAACTCCTTGTATACAGGGGCCGATAATAGCCAGGAAAGCGGTACAGCGGGGGCCGGAGGTCCGCCACAATGGTGGCTTAAGGTGCTGAATGGCGAGCCTTCCGCTCAGCCGCCCGATCCTGACTGGCACGAGCGCTGGATGCATACGCAGCTGCTTTGGCAGCAATATGCAGAAGGCGAAATCACGATGAAAGCATTCGTCCAAGCTGTACAAGCTATAGGGAAATCCCTATAGCTTGACTTGCAAGGTGACGATAAGCTCGCCGTCTTTAATTTCCACATCCGTTGCTTGCAGGAAGGAAATAATGAAGGAGGGGTAGAAGCCAAGGTCAAACTGCTTCTCCAGCTCCTGCTTCGTTGTGTCAGGCAACGATAGACCGTTGAATAGAAGCTCGTCTACATGAAAAATAATGCCATTGCGGGGCTCTTGCTCAACCGTATAATGGCCAGTCACGCTTAATTCCAGCGCATCCCGCTTGCCATATGCGGTTAAGGAGCCATCTTCAAAGGAGAAGGAAAATTGCTCAAAGCGGTCATCCTGTTCCCGCAAAAATGTATTCAAGGCATCTTCGGGAATACGAATCGTGTAAGTTAGGCCACTGGTTTCCAAATACTGCTTATTATTTTGCAGCCAATCAGGCAGCTTCTGCATCGCTTTGGATAAGGCGCTGAAATGCTGTTTGACTTCATACAGGCCAATTGACTCCCAGTAGTTGGTCAATTCCTCCATCATAAGCCGCAGCTTGTCTGCGTCCGAACGTCCGGCAAGTCCACCTTCTATTTGCTCCTGCAGTGTAAGCACCCTGGCACGCTGCTCTGTGAGCCTCTGCTCGATTGAGGCGAGCTCTTGCTGCTTCTTGCCCAGTTGCTCGATTCCTTGCGCGAGCTGGGCATATTCCTCCTTGTACAGCTTCATTACATCGCGGTCATGCGCGAAAATCAAATCCGCATATTCCATGACCATCAAAAAATCCGATAATGATCGTGATGATAGCAACGCGGTCAGCCAAATATCCCGATCCCCCATATAATAAGCACGCAGTACTTTACCAGCTTGCTCGCGTTTGTGAGCGATTTGCTGCTCCTGTTCTTCCAGCGCTTGCATGGCGCTTGCTGTTTCTTTGGTCAAGTCGGCCTGCTGTACCTGGACGCGCTTGATTTCATTATCGATTTCAACGACTGACAGGCTTTTTTCCAGCAGCAGCCGGGTTTCCTCGCTATTAGACGGCTCAGGCTCGGCGAATGCAGGCATCACGCACCAGAGGGACAGCATGCCGGCCATCAGCGTAATCAGCGCGAACCGTGTAGGAAAGCTTTGAAATGCCACTCTCGGCCTCCTCTCTTCTTGGCGACATAAAGGGATGTCGATATCCTACAGCCATCATTATATGCGGCGAATTATTCTATTATATCTTACATTTGGAAAAGCATGAACAGGACTATAGGGCAATAATCGCGGCATTTCAGCGTATACAGCCCGTTTAGCACACCAAAAAAACGGCGGACCCATAAGGATCACGCCGTCTTTTCCCAATATTCAAGCGGAGACAAGGTGAAACGGCCGAAAGCTGTCCTTTGACAGCGCGGCGCGTTTCATTCCGAGAAATATAAGCCTAATAATAAGTATGAAACTTATCATGCTTATATTTTTAAAAAGGATTTCCCATTTGGAACACGGTCCAATATGTAAAGCCTCCAAATGCGATAATCATGTAGCCCCAGAACATAACGATGTACGTTTTTTCTGTAAAGTTCAAATAGCCTAAAAATACGAAAGCTACTGCTTGGGCGAAAAACAATAATGCAAATTCTGTCATATGTCCAGCAAACGCCATAAGGCCAATGACAAGGGTCCAGAAACCCAAAACCCGATACATACGTGCCATATCTGTATATCCCCCTTTCGCTTTAGACACGATTTTCTACAGATTATTATAACGTTTGTACAAATAGGTGTAAACCTGCTATTTCAACTGCGGACAACATTTTTTGCGAAGAAAGTTTGCTTTCTGCATAAGTTTGCACCAGAAACAGCCTGAATATGTATGAGGGCTTGAAAAAATGGTTATACAATTTAGTATCCAATAGATTCTATGAACTCTACCAAGGGCATAGATATAAGGTAAGCGTCTTTACGTTAGGAGGTTTTGGTTGCATGACAGCAGTCAGACAAGATGCGTGGAGTCCAGACGATGATTTAATTCTCGCCGAAGTGACCCTGCGCCATATTAGAGAAGGCAGTACCCAGCTTGGAGCTTTCGAAGAGGTAGGGGAGCGGATTGGCCGTACATCCGCAGCATGTGGATTCCGCTGGAACAGCTGTGTCCGCAAGCGTTATGAAGAAGCCATACAGATAGCCAAGCAACAGCGGCAGAAACGCAATTATTTGAAAAAACAAGCGATAGCGGCAACTCCGCAAGTATCTTCGCTGTCTGCTTATGAGGCGACAGATGAGAGAGGTTTCAAAGCGGAATCGCAAGCAACGGAAGAATTGCTTTCCATTGATTCGGTTATCCGTTTCCTGCGTCAAATCAAGACAACATATCACGATGTAGGACGTCAGCTCAAGTCGTTCGAGAAAGAGCTGAGAGATAAGGAAGAGGAGCTTGGCCGTTTGCGGGGCGAAAATGAAAGATTGTCTCGTGAGGTGAACAATGCTCAGAGTGATTACCACACCGTTAATGATGATTACAAAACGTTGATTCAAATTATGGACCGTGCCAGACGGCTTGCTGTGCTGACGAATGATGAGGAAGCGAAGCCGCGCTTCAAGATGGATGCCAATGGCAACCTGGAGAGAATTGAATAGAATCGATAACAGCCCGCCGGATGATTCGGCGGGCTGTTGGCGTCTTTAAAGGATATGCGTATAATGGAATAAAGCGTAAGGAAGCAGGGGGTAGAGGGTATGCATATCGCCATAGTAGGCGGAGGAGCGCTGGGACTGCTTCATGCAGCGAAGCTGGCCTCTACGGAAGCCGAGGTTACGGTATGGACGCGAACGGAGCATCAGTCCGCTCTACTGGCGGATGAAGGCATTCGCTTGCTGGAGCTTGACGAAGCGGGCGGAGCCAGGGAAGCGTCACCGCAGCCTGCAAAGATAGCAAGGGTACATAGCAGAAGTTTAAGTGCGGCAGCAGCTGAAGCAGAGGCAGAGACTGGCTGCGTAGGGCAGCAGCAGGCGCCAGATTGGATAATCGTCACCGTCAAGCAGGCGGATTTGACGAGGGAGCTGCTTCGCGCCATAGGGAAGCTCGCGGCGCCTGCTGCGGCTATTCTTTTTTTGCAAAATGGCATCGGACATCTGGAGCTGGCGGCGCAGGAGCTTCCGGGGCTTCCTTTATTTATTGGAGTTACGACCGAAGGGGCGCTTCGCCAAGATGAAAGAACGGTCCGACATACCGGCAGAGGGCAGCTAGCACTCGGCCCAGCGTCTTTAAATAGACAAGCAGCGGGCAAAAAGGATGAAAATCAACAAATTATGTTGCAAAATGCCTTGCATTTGGCAGGATTTACGGTGTTGCTGTCGAAGACAATGAACAATCGAGTTTATGAGAAGCTCCTCATTAACGCAATCATTAATCCGCTTACAGCTATATTTGATGTGACGAACGGCGAGCTGCCACAGCATTCGGCAAGGCTGCGGCTTATGCGCGCTTTATATGAGGAAACTAATGAGATTTTACGCGTGGCAGGCGGGGCAGAGCTTGGCGAGGGCGCTTGGGAGAGAGTGCTTGCTGTTTGCGAAGCTACTTCCGCCAACGTGTCATCGATGCTTAGCGATGTACGGGCAGGCCGTCCTACTGAAGTACAGTGGATTAATGGGGGCGTTTCCAGCCTCGCTAGACGTGGTGGCATGGAATCGCCGCTGAACGATGCCATGAGCGAAATGGTACGGCATTTGCAGGATGATCGGCTATAGGGAGGCGATACGGATGGGGATAATATGGGAGAGCATCAAGCATTTTTATGCTTATATGGCGGTTATTCCAGTAATACCTTTTCTCTTGATTTATCTTGGCTACGGAGCTATTATACAGGACCGCAAAAAAGCCTTTCGTCTGGCGATGGATGTGACGACCGCATTGCTGATCGGCTGTGTGGCGGTATTGCTTGATTCCTTGTTCAATAATTCTTTCGGCTTGTATGGCATTTTATTGTTTATGCTGATTGGCGGAGGCTTGCTGGGCAATGCCCAGTTCCGCAAACGCGGCAGCGTCAATGTGAAAAGAATATTTCGCGCCGTATGGCGGCTTGGTTTTTTCACGATGAGCATGCTTTATCTGCTGCTAATGTTCATCGCCATCGGCCAATCTATATTTTCGATATAATTGCAGACTGTGATCAGACTGCAAACGGCTTCAAGACGGGTCTTTTTGCAAAGGGCCTGTTTTTCTTTTTGACGCGCGCCCTATATCTTGTGTACAATCAATTTGTCTGTTACAGGCAGAATCATAAGCATTTACGCTTAAATATATGGTTTCAATTAGGAGGCAGGGGTGGCTTATGTCTACCGAAACTTATTCATTACCAAGCACTCAGCCGCTCACGGACGCCTATGTTAACCTAACGGACTCAAGGCTTGAGTCCTTGTTTGGCTATCATCCGGGTCGCAAGGGCGATTGGGAGCTACGTGCCAAGCGGCTTGCTGAATCAGCGGGCACAAGGGCGGATGCTGCGTCAGTCGCAGCTGTGCTGCGTGATTACAATAGCAAATGGAAGGCTGCGCCCGAGGCGTTTGCTGCCATTGATGCGATTGCGGAAGGCGCGCCAGTTATCGTTGGCGGCCAGCAGGCTGGACTATGGTCTGGACCACTTCTCGTTATACATAAAGCCGTATCAATTATCGGCGCAGCCCGCCATGCCGAGCAGTTGCTGGGAAGAAAGGTCGCTGCCGTATTTTGGATTGCTGGAGAGGATCATGACTGGGACGAAGCGAATCATGCCTATGTGCTTACTGCTGACCAAGGGCTGCGCAAGCTGGCGGCTGCGCGTCCGGAAGGGGCAAGAACATCGGTTAGCCGAACGGCCATTGATTCAGGTACATGGGCTGAGCTGCTAACCGAGCTGGAGCAGGCGCTGCCTAATTCCGATTTTAAGCCGGAAATTCTACAGCAGCTGGGACAAATTACGGAGCAAGCGCAATCGTTATCGGAAATGTTTGCAGGTGTAATCAGCTGTTTGCTGAGCAAGCATGGCCTCGTTATTATGGATGCTGATGATCCGCAGCTGCGCCAGCTTGAGGCTCCTATGTTCGAGAAGCTGATCACTTACAACGACGAGCTGGAGCAGGCGTATACAGCTGCAGCCAATCAAGTGAAGGAGTTTGGCTATCCGCTGCAGGTTGATGTAACGCCTGGAAGCTCTAATCTGTTTGTTTTCCAGACAGATAAAGGCCAGGAGCGGACCCTGCTTTATAAACAGGAAGGAAGCTTCCAGAGCCGCAAGGGCGAATATTCGCTAACGAAGGAGCAATTGCTGGACATGGCGGGGCAGCAGCCGGAGCAGCTCAGCAACAATGTGCTGACACGCCCGCTGATGCAGGATTATTTGTTTCCGGTGCTTGGGACGGTGCTTGGCGCTGCGGAAATTGCTTATTGGGCGATTACTGGAGAAGCTTTCCGCAAGCTGGATATGGAAATGCCGATTGTATTGCCACGCCTATCCTTTACGCTCGTAGAAGGTACAGTAGCCAAGCATATGGGCAAGTACGAGTTGACGCTCGAGGATGTGGCATTGCGCTTCGAGGAGCGCAAGCACCAGTGGCTGGCTGAGCAGGATCAGCTGTCCATTGACGAGAAGTTTGCCACAGCGAAGCAGGCGTTTGAAGATTTGTATGCGCCGCTGCTTGACCTTGCTGCTTCAGTACAGCCGGGCCTTGCCAAGCTTGGCGATACGAACCGTCAGAAAATCATCGAGCAGATCACGTTTCTTGAGACGCGCACGAAGGATGCCCATGAGAAGCAGTACGAAGCGGCTATTCGCCAGCTGGACCGCATTGCGCTGTCCTTGTGGCCAAGCGGAAAACCGCAGGAGCGGGTGCTGAATATGACCGCTTATTGGAACCGTTACGGAACCTCGTGGCTCGACAAGCTGCTGGAAGCTCCT
Source organism: Paenibacillus sp. R-74696 (assembly GCF_055814915.1). Classification (NCBI taxonomy): domain Bacteria; kingdom Bacillati; phylum Bacillota; class Bacilli; order Caryophanales; family Paenibacillaceae; genus Paenibacillus; species Paenibacillus sp. R-74696. The sequence continues at coordinate 609,435 of NZ_JBPULM010000045.1, read as the reverse complement.
TTTTCCCCGCTAGGCGGTCATCAAATCATTTATTTATAAACTTAAATTTGGAGGATGAATGAACAAATGAGCACAATGGATAAAAGCATTATTCGCGATATTAAGCTTGCCCCGGAAGGGCATTTGAAAATTGACTGGGTTAGCGCCCATATGCCGGTGCTTTCGAGCATTCGCGAGCAATTTGAGAAGGAACAGCCATTCAAAGGCTTGAAAGTATCGATTGCGCTGCATTTGGAAGCGAAAACGGCTTATTTGGCTAAAGTCGTAAAGGCTGGCGGAGCGGAAGTTACAATTGCGGGCAGCAACCCGCTGTCCACTCAGGATGACATTTGTGCGGCGCTCGTAGAAGACGGCATTACTGTTTTTGCAAAGCATAATCCTAGCCCGGAAGAGTATAATGAGCTGATTATTAAAGCGATCGAATCGAAGCCGGATCTTATTATTGACGACGGCGGAGAGCTGATTACGCTGCTGCACAAAGATCGTCCGGATCTGCGTGAAAATCTTCGTGGCGGCGCGGAAGAAACGACGACGGGCATCATTCGTCTGAAAGCAATGGAGAAGGATGGCACGCTGCAGCTTCCAATGGTTGCGGTTAATGATGCCTACTGCAAATACTTGTTCGACAACCGTTATGGCACTGGTCAATCGGTATTTGACTCGCTGAACAAAACGACGAACCTCGTTATTGCTGGCAAAACCGTCGTCGTTGTAGGCTACGGCTGGTGCGGCAAAGGCGTAGCTATGCGTGCCAAAGGACTTGGCGCCAAAGTTGTCGTAACGGAAGTGGACGCGATTCGTGCGGTTGAAGCACATATGGACGGCTTCACTGTGCTGCCGATGATGGAAGCGGTCAAGCTTGGCGATGTGTTTATTACGGTAACAGGCAACCGCGATAACATTCGCGGCGAGCACTACAAGGTGATGAAGGGTGGCGCGATTTTGGCGAACGCCGGACATTTTGATGTGGAGTTCAATATTCCGGAGCTTAAGGCGCTTTCTACTAATGTGCGCACAGTTCGCAACAACATTGAGGAGTATCAACTGGAGGATGGCAGAAGCATTTATGTCATTGCCAAAGGACGCCTTGTCAACTTGGCAGCCGGCGATGGCCACCCGGCAGAAATTATGGATACGACGTTTGCGCTTCAAGCACTGTCGCTCCGTTATGTGAATGAGCAATATAAAGCACTGGGCAAAAAAGTAGTTAATTTGCCTTATGAGCTGGACGAAAGCGTAGCACGCATCAAGCTGGAATCGCTGGGTATCAGCATCGATACGCTTACAGCAGAGCAAATAGCTTATCAGGATAGCTGGAACGTTTAATCCCGGCCCCTTGTTGTATAGCAACAGAGAAATAGAGGAATAGAGGAACAGCCGCTATTGCCGCTTAAACGCGGTAGCAGCGGCTGTTGTTGTTTCCCAATGAGCAACCTTTTGTCAAAATTTACGTCTAGGACGGTAAATAGAGCAAAGGGGGCCATTTTTATGAACAAAATAGAGAAAACAAAATGGAGAATGAAAGAGAGTGCAAAAGAAGGCAGCTTAAATAAAAAAATCATTTTACTGCCGGCATCGCTCATGCTGGCTATTATGCTGCTGCTGTCGGCCTGCTCGTCTGCAAACAGCGATTATGCATCTGAAGGGGAAATGAGCAGAGCCGAGACTTCTAGCGAGCAGCTTCAAAATCAGAGCAGCAGCTCAGCCGCAAGTGATGGCGCGGCTGCTTCTACTGAAGCGGGCTCCGCTGCCGACAATAAAGCATTGACAGATGCGTCTACAGACAGCTTAATTGACAGCATGGCCATAGGCGGAGAAGCTTTTAACCAAAAGCTGATCTATACGGCGACCATGACGATGGAGGTTGCCGATTATGAAGCGGCGGCCCAGCAGCTGCGTAATGCCATCCATCAGGCTGGCGGGTACATTCTTGCTTTTCAGGATGGGCAGTATGGCAATGAGCAGGGGGCGAACTATACGATTAAGGTGCCGGCTCAAGGGTTTATGCCATTTGTGGAGCGGCTGGAGGGAATCGAGAACAAGCATCTGGAGCGCGAGCTGAAAGGAACCGATGTGACGGAGGAATACGTCGATCTGGAAGCGAGGCTGAAGGCAAAGCAGGTGGTGGAGCAAAGGCTTCTTTCCTTCATGGATAAAGCGCAAAAAGCGGATGATCTGGTCAAGTTTTCGCAGCAGCTTGCAAAGGTTCAGGAGGAAATTGAACAAATCAAAGGGCGTACACGCTATTTGGACAAAAATGTAGCTTTTTCCACGATTGAGCTGAGGCTGTATCAGCCTATCGATAGCACGATCAAGACGGACAAGGAAGAGAAATCGCTTGGCGGCAAGATGCTGGCGTCCTTTAAAACAAGCTATGAAGGAACCTGGAACGTCATTCAAGGGCTGCTCGTCTTCCTCGCAGGAGCGCTTCCCGCACTCGTTATTCCAGTCATTATTGGACTTGTAATATGGTGGTTTGTACGTCGTACCCGCGCCAAAACTCCGCCTGCAAAGCCGGAGCAGGAGCAGCAATAAAGGGCATCAAGCTTGCTTTCCTTGCTGGATACGAAGGGTAAGATGAAAATTTATTAATAAGGTCAAACATTTTAACAAAATCCTGCTCCTATGAGCAGGATTTTATTGTTGTATGGCGAATTACACTATGTTATGTGGGGGAAAGTGGAGCAAAGTGGGGAATAAGGGAGAGAGGGTGGAGGCGATCTTATGTTCATGGGCGAATATCAGCACAGCGTTGATGACAAAGGTCGGCTTATCGTACCAGCCAAATTCCGTGATTCACTAGGTGCTTCCTTTATTGCCACCCGCGGTCTCGACAACTGCTTGTTTGTTTATCCAATGAGCGAATGGACCGTACTTGAGCAGAAGCTCAAATCGCTTCCGCTCATGAAGGCGGATGCTAGGGCATTCACCCGGTTCTTTTTCTCCGGGGCAACCGAATGCGAGCTGGATAAACAGGGAAGGGTAAACTTGCCGGGACATCTTAGAGAATATGCAAAAATTGACAAGGATTGTATGGTTCTGGGGGTTTCAAGCAGGGTAGAAATATGGAGCAAGGCGGTCTGGGACGGCTACTATGCAGAGTCCGAGCAAACCTTTAATGAAATTGCCGAGAAGTTGGTCGATTTTGACTTTAACTTTTAAACGGGCGATTTCGAAAACTTGCTAATGATGGAACTGGGCTACCATGACTAGACAACAAGAACGGGAGGGCAATTGCGTGTTTCAGCATGTAACAGTACTTATGGAGGAAGCGGTTGACGGCCTGGCCATTAAGCCGGACGGCATTTACGTCGATTGCACGCTCGGCGGGGCGGGACACAGTGAACGCATTGCGTCGAGTTTGGGCGAGGGAGGACGGTTAATCGCTTTTGATCAGGATGATATTGCGCTGAACCACGCAAAGATCAGGCTTGCACCGTATTTGGATAAAGTAACACTTGTGAAGAGTAATTTCCGGTATTTGGAACAAATGCTGCTCACCTGCGACGTACCAGTTGTGGACGGCGTACCTCAAGTCGATGGCATCCTGTTTGACCTTGGTGTTTCGAGCCCTCAGCTTGATGAGGCAGAGCGCGGCTTTAGCTACAATCATGACGCGCCGCTCGATATGCGGATGGATCAAGGTGGTGCCATGACCGCTCATGAAATTGTCAACACCTGGGATGAACGTGAAATATCACGGATTCTTACCCATTATGGCGAGGAGAAGTTTGCCAGATCCATCGCCAGGACGATTATCAAGACGAGGGACAGCAAGCCGATTGAGACAACTGGAGAGCTTGTGGAGCTCATCAAGCTATCCATCCCTGCTGCGGCTAGACGCACGGGCGGGCATCCTGCGAAACGTACATTTCAGGCGTTGCGCATTGCGGTGAATGATGAACTTCGGGCAGAGGAAGAAGCTTTGGCACAGGCGATTCGCTGTCTGAATCCAGGGGGCCGGGCGGCTGTTATTACGTTTCATTCCCTTGAGGATCGAATCTGCAAGCAACTATTTGCGAGCCTTTTAGAAAAATGCACTTGTCCGCCGGATTTTCCGAAATGTGTATGCGGCGGCACAGGAAAGCTTCGGTTAGTAAACCGCAAGCCGATCGTTCCGAGTGAGCAGGAGCTGGAGTCCAATCCACGAGCTCGTTCGGCCAAGCTGCGAATCGCAGAAAAATTGTGAGACCTTGAGGAGGTTCTGGAGTGGCCTATACGAATGGAAATTTGGCTCTGCAGCCTAAGAGAAAGCCTGAGCAGAAGCCAGCAATTAAGCAAAACAAACGGGTGGTCGTCAAAAGAAAAACGTTAACGATGCAGGAAAAGCTGCTGTACCTGTTTACCGTAATTGCTTGCGTGCTTGTTGCAGGCGTTATTATTTTCAGGTATGCCGAAATTTATAAAATGAGTGTGGAAATTAAACATGTGACCAGTGAATATGAAGCGGTGAACGTCGAACTGAAAGAGCTGAAGAAGCAGGTTGAAATGTTGAGCGATCCGGAGTTTATTCGGAAAATGGCGGAAAGCCAGGGGATGGTCAACAATTATCAGCCAGGCATAACCGTTAATACAGGCAAAGAGGAATCGGCTACTGCAATGGGTGAGTAAGGAGGACGTATGGTAAAACGAATCAGAATGCGCACGCTGTTTTTTGGAGGGGTAATTACCCTCCTTTTTCTTATTCTAATTGGTAGAATTTTCTATGTTCAGGTAGTTGATAGAGACACTTGGTATACGATGGCAAAAGAACGCTGGGCTGATTCGGAGACTTTAGTAGCGAATAGGGGGACCATTACGGATCGCAATGACAATGTGCTGGCGATGGATGCACTTGCGTATAATGTGGCTGTCAGTCCGAAGCAGATTGATAGTTTGGGCATTGCCGATGAGGTCGTAGAAGGGCTGAATGCGATTTTGAACAAGCCGCAGGATGAGCTGCGAAAAATCGTAACCGCGCAAAACGATAAAGGCGAATATTACGCGCAGCGCGAAATTCGCGACGGCGGCTGGAATATCGATAAATCGGTGGCCGATAAAATCAAGGAGCTGCGGGATGAGCTAAAGAAAGAAAGCAAAGTAAATGACGTTGGCATTTATTTATATGATGATCAAAAACGCTATTATCCTCGCAACACAATGGCATCCCAACTGCTAGGCTACGTAGATAAGGATGGCAAAGCGCTCGCGGGCATCGAGTCCTTTTTCAATGACAAGCTGCAGGGCAAGAATGGCGAAATCAAGTATGAGAAGGATGGCAAGCGTGTTCAGCTAGCAGAAGGCGACGTCGTCTACGAGCCCGTCGTAGATGGGCAGGATATTACGCTGACGCTGGATAATGAAATTCAGCATTATGTAGAGGACGCGATCAAGCAAGTAGCGGATAAATATCAGCCTAAAAGCATCACGGCTATAGCTGCTGACCCTAATACGATGGAAATTCTCGCAATGGCGAATTATCCGACCTTTAATCCGAATACGTATTGGGATACGAACTTTGAAAATGCGTACAACCACGCGATCAAGTCCTTGTACGAGCCTGGTTCAACGTTCAAAATTGTAACGCTGGCCGCTGCGGTGGAAGAAGGGCTGTTCGAACCGAATGCGACCTTTCAATCCGGTAGCATTAATGTGCCAGGTAGTCCCGTCCGTGATTCCAACCGGGTAGGCTGGGGGAAAATCTCTTATTTGGACGGCTTGAAGCATTCCAGTAACGTCGCTTTCGTTAAGCTGGGCTGGCAAATGCTCGGCGGAGAGAAGCTGGTTGATTATATTAATCGCTTCGGCTTCGGGCAGCCGACAGGCATTCAGCTGGGTAATGAATCAAAGGGCGTCAACAATATCAATTTGAGCATTCCCAGTGATATTGCACGGGCATCGTTCGGACAAGGTCCCGTATCCGTGACGCCGATTCAACAAATTGCTGCAGTGGCAGCAGTAGCAAATGGCGGTAATTTAATGCAGCCGCAAATTATTAAGCAAATTTACAATCCGAATACGAATACAACCCAGAAGTTTGAGCCGAAGGTTGTACGCAGGGTAATTTCCGAGGATACGTCTAAGAAGGTAGGCGAATATTTGGAGCAGGTTGTATCCGACCAAGTAAACGGAACCGGCCGCAATGCCTACATTGAGGGCTACCGTGTAGCAGGTAAAACCGGTACGGCACAAAAAATTATTAATGGGAAATATTCCAAAAATAAATATGTTGTTTCGTTTATTGGCTACGCACCGGTTGAAAATCCGAAGGTCGTCGTCTATATCGTCGTCGATGAGCCTAATGATCCGCTTGCGGGCGGGGGTACGGTTGCCGCTCCAGCCTTTAAGGAGATCGTCTATAAAACTTTGCGCCATATGGGCATCCTGCCGGAAAACGCGTCGGAGGAAGCGACGACTGATAAAAAGACGCCAACCATTCAGCTGCCGGATGTCACGGAAATGAATTTGTCGCAGGCGCAGACTGAGCTTAAAGCGCGCAATGTAATGTTTGAGGTCGTTGGAACCGGGACCACGGTAGTCAAACAGGTTCCGGCAGCAGGGGAAAACATCGCTCCCACCCAGCGCGTTTATCTCGTTACCGAGCAGCAGGACAAGCTAACGATTCCCGATATGACGGGGCTGTCACTCCGTGATGCTTTGGAGGTTGCTTCACTGATGAATGTGCAGCTGCTGGCAGAAGGCGAAGGCTTCATTATTTCCCAGAAGGAAGACAAGCAGGGAGATAAGCGGATTTTGCGTGTACAGCTTTCGCCGCCTACTGGAGCAGAGGGGGCTATCACGGCAGAGGAAGCATTGGAAAATGCGAATGCACAGAATGAAGCTGAGTCTGATACGGAAGAAGAGGCCTCCTCAGGCAGCTCCATGCAGGATGATGTTGAGGATACAGGAGAAATTCAGGAGCAATAGAATATTCAGCAACGACTGGCATGGGCTAGTAAGGGTAGTATAAGGGACAGGTCAGAGGCTTGTTCTATCTCCTCCGCCGAATGAATAGGCTGGGAATGAGCGTCAGTGTACGCTCTGCCTTAAGCAAAGGGCGGAGGAGGAGCAAGCGATGAAAGTATCAAATGTGACGGTGCGCCGTCGATTGTTTATGGTGCTGATTTTTGGAGTCATTGCATTTGCCGCTTTAGGTGCGCGGCTAGGGTATGTCCAGCTTTGGCAAGGCAGCGAGCTGGCGGCCAAGGCGGAAAACTCATGGCGCAGGGACATTCCCTATATGGCGAAGCGGGGAGAAATTTGGGACCGTAACGGCGTCAAGCTGACTTACAATGTAACCTCGCCTACCATTTGGGCGATTCCTGCGCAAATTAAAGACAAGCGGGCGACGGCTGATGCGCTCGCACCGCTGCTGGATATGACGGCAGATGAGCTGTATGGCAAAATCAATACGAAAAAATCAATGCTCGTCCAGCTTCGTCCCGGCGGCCGCAAAATGACGCTGGAGAAGGCGCAGCAGGTGCGGGAGCTTGCGCTTCCTGGCATTGTTGCCGCCGAGGACAATAAGCGTTTCTATCCCTTTGGCAGTTTGGCGGCACATGTGCTAGGCTTTACAGGCATAGACAACCAAGGACTGACGGGTGTGGAAGCGAAGTATAATGACGAGCTTAGCGGCATTCAAGGGAATGTCTCTTTTCTGTCGGATGCGCGCGGCAGGCAGATGCCGAATTCCTCGGATACGTATGTGGAGCCGAAGGAAGGGCTGACGATGCAGCTGACGATCGACAAGCAAATTCAAGCGATTATGGAGCGAGAGCTGGACCAAGCGATGGCGCAGCACCAGCCCGACCAGATTATGGCCATTGCGATGAATCCGAAAAATGGTGAAATATTGGGGATGGCAAGCCGCCCGACCTATGAGCCGGATAAGTACAAGGAAGTCGCGTCCGAAGTGTACAATCGGAATTTGCCGATTTGGATGACCTATGAGCCGGGTTCTACGTTTAAAATTATTACGCTCGCGGCAGCTATTGAAGAAAAGAAGGTTAACCTGAACAATGAGCGTTTCTATGATCCGGGTGCAATTGAAGTTGGAGGCGCAAGGCTTCGCTGCTGGAAGAAGGGCGGCCATGGCAGCCAGACTTTTCTGGAAGTTGTCGAGAACTCCTGCAACCCGGGCTTTGTGACGCTTGGGCAGCGGCTGGGCAAAGATAAGCTGTTCGAATATATTAAAAATTTTGGCTTTGGCACAAAAACGGGCATTGATATTGGCGGCGAGGAAAACGGCATTATGTTTAAGCTGAGCAGGGTTGGGCCAGTGGAGCTGGCGACGACCGCTTTCGGTCAAGGGGTGTCGGTTACGCCCATTCAACAAATTACCGCTGTCTCGGCTGCTATTAATGGCGGTACGCTGTACAAGCCGCATGTGGTGAAGGGCTGGATTAATCCAGATACCGGGGAGACGGTGGAAACCGTAGAGCCGGAGGCGGTGCGAACGGTCATTTCTGAGGAAACGTCGAAGGCGGTTCGGGAAGCGCTGGAAAGTGTCGTAGCGAAAGGAACCGGACGAAATGCGTTTATTGATGGCTACCGCGTTGGCGGCAAGACCGGTACGGCGCAAAAGGTCGTGAACGGCAAATATTCGCCAAACGAGCATATCGTTTCCTTTATCGGCTTTGCCCCAGCGGATGATCCGGAAATCGTCATCTATGTAGCGGTCGATAATCCGCAAGGGATCCAATTCGGGGGCCTCGTTGCGGCGCCGATCGTCCGCAATATGATGGAGGATGCATTGACGGTATTGCAGGTGCCGCAAAGGGAAAAGCAGATTGGAAAAGTATACAAATACGGAGAGACCCCAATTGTGACTGTACCTAATCTGATCGGCAAGACGGTGTCCGATATTTATGAGGATTTGAATATGAACTTCAACTTAAGCTCGGCGGGAACGGGGCAGACGGTTATTCGTCAGGCGCCTGCTGCCGGCACGCGGGTAGATCGCGGTTCTACGATTCGCATCTATTTGGGCGACGAGGAAGATATATCACATACGCATTGACTATACGGGTAGACATAATAAATAATAATGAAGGACATCATGCTCGGTCAGGCAGCAGGGCTTCAGGTTTGCCGAGTGATGGGAGGAGAAGATAGGCATATGAAATTAAGCGAATTGGCAAGCAGATTAATCACTTCCAAGCTAATTGGCAGCGGTGATATAGAGATTACAGCCATGGAGACGGATTCACGTGCGGCACAGGCGGGCAGCTTGTTTATTTGTTTGCCGGGCCATACGGTGGATGGGCATGACTTTGCTCCGCAAGCGGCGGAGCGCGGGGCGTCTGCCTTTGTAGTCGAGCGCGAGCTGCCGCATATTGCGGCTCCGCAGCTCGTTGTAGGGAGCAGCCGCCATGCGATGGCGGTGCTTGCGGACTATTTTTACAAGCAGCCAAGCAGCTCCTTGCATTTGATCGGGGTTACCGGCACGAATGGAAAGACGACGACAACGTATTTAATTGAGCAAATTTTGAATGATCAGCAAAAGCCGGCAGGTGTTATCGGTACAGTGGAGCGGCGTTATGCAGGGATAACCGAGCCGATGTCCGGCACGACGCCGGAAGCGCTCCAGCTTCAGCGTTATTTGGCGGAGATGCGTGACGCCGGCACGCAATATTGCGCGCTGGAAGTGTCCTCCCATGCGCTGGAGCAGGGCCGGGTGAAGGGCTGCCGCTTCCGCACGGCAATTTTCACGAACCTGACGCAGGATCATCTGGATTATCACGGCACGATGGAGCGTTATGCTGAAGCGAAGGGGCTTTTCTTCTCGCGGCTTGGCAATGTGTATGCTAGTGAAGAGGCGGAGCGCTCCTATGCGGTGCTCAATGCGGATGACCCAGCCTCGGAGGCTTTTGCAAAAGGGACAGCTGCGGATACCATTATGTACGGCATTGATCATGAGGCGGATGTCCGTGCCTCGCGTATTCAAATTACGGCGCAAGGCACGTCCTTCCATGTCGACACCTTCGCGGGCAGCGCGGATATTACGCTCAAGATGGTCGGCAAGTTTAATGTGTATAATGCGCTTGCGGCCATTAGTGCGGCATTGATTGAAGGCATAGCGATTGAGCAGATCAAGGCCAGTCTGGAAAAAATGGCCGGTGTGCCGGGGCGCGTGGAATCGGTAAGCGTCGGTCAGAACTTTGCCGTTATCGTGGACTACGCTCATACGCCGGATGGACTCGACAATGTGCTGCGCGCGGTCAAGGAGCTAGCGCCGCCACGCATCATTTGCGTATTCGGCTGCGGAGGCGACCGCGACCGGACGAAGCGTCCGATTATGGGCGCCATTGCTGCCAAATACAGCGATTATGCGATTATTACCTCGGATAATCCGCGTACGGAAGACCCTGAGCTCATTTTGCGGGACGTGGAAACCGGGCTTTTGCAGGGTGGTGTGGACAAGAGCCGCTATGAGCTGCTCGTTGATCGACATGCCGCTATTGAAAAAGCGGTTGAAATGGCAAGCCCTGGCGATGTAGTATTGATTGCGGGGAAAGGTCATGAAACCTATCAAATTATCGGAGGCGTTACGCATCCGTTTGATGACCGATTAGTTGCGAAAGAAGCGATAAGGGGATTATTACATTGATTAGACGTACGCTGGAACAAATAGGCGGCATGTGCAAGGCGGAGTGGAACCCGGCTGATTCCGCCGTTGCCATCATTGGCGCAGGAACCGATTCTCGTAAAATTACAGCGGGGCAGCTCTTCGTGCCGCTGGTGGGAGATAAATTCAATGGGCATGACTATGTGAGCCAGGCGATCAAGGATGGGGCTGCCGCTGCGCTGTGGCAGCGCGGCCAGGCTATTCCGCCGGAGCTCGCAGACGCCCCTCTGCTTTTGGTCGATGATACACTTGCAGCGCTTCAAGCGCTTGCCAGTGCCTATCGCACCGAGCTTGCAGGACTGCGCGTTGTGGGTATTACAGGCAGCAACGGAAAAACGACAACGAAGGATATGGTTGCCGCAGTTCTCGGCACCTCGCTTCGCGTGCACAAAACGGCAGGCAACCTGAACAATCATATCGGGCTGCCGCTGATGGTGCTGGAGCTGGATGAGCAGACGGAGGTAGCCGTGCTGGAGATGGGTATGAGCGGCTTTGGTGAAATTGAGCTGCTGACGCAAATTGCGAGGCCTGATGCTGCCATCATTACGAATATTGGCGATGCGCATATGCTTCAATTGGGCTCGCGCGAAGGCATCGCGAAAGCGAAGCTGGAAATCGTTTCCGGCTTGCAGCCCGGTGGCCTGCTGCTGTATAACGGTGATGAGCCGCTGCTCGCCTCCGGTCTTGGCGCTGCGGCGCTTCCAGCTGGCGCGAGATTGGAAGCTTTTGGCCTGATGGACGGAAACCAGTGGACAGCTGCGAATATGAATATAGACGCGGTATCGGCAGCCTTCGAGCTGAAAGACGGAAGCGCCAGCGCGCAAGCCCATGCAGTGGTGCCGGAATCGGCTGTAACAGCCGAAACAGCTGAAGGGGAAAGCTATGCCATTCCTGTGCCGGGCAAGCATAATGTCAGCAACGCGCTGGCAGCTATAGCCATTGGCCATCATTTTGGCATCTCTGGGGAGCGGATTCGCCAGGGATTGTCCAGCCTGCAGCTGACAGGCATGCGGATTCAGCCGGTAAAAGCTTTTAATGGCGCCATGATTTTGAATGATGCGTATAACGCGAATCCGACTGCGGTAAGGGCGGCCATTGATTTGCTGGAGAGCGTAAGCGGCTTCCGCAAAAAATGGATCGTGCTTGGCGATATGCTTGAGCTAGGACCGGATGAGGAGCAGCTTCACTATGAGACGGGCGCCTTCATTACGCCAGCGAAAGCGGATGCCGTGCTTACTTGCGGGCAGCTGTCGCGTCACACGTCGCGCGGCGTGAAGAGCAGCTTTGGCGCTGCGGCTGATGCAGCGGACATTATTCATTTTGAAGAGAAGGAAAAGCTGGCGGAGTGGCTCAAACAGCAGCTGCAGCCTGCGGATATTGTGCTGGTTAAAGGCTCGCGCGGTATGCGTATGGAACAGATTGTCCAAGCTTTAGAGGTGGGGTGAGAGCATGGACATGATGATTATTTTATTCACACTAGGCCTTTCATTTTTGCTCGCGGCTCTGCTTGGGCCGATTTGTATTCCCTTGCTGAAACGAATGAAGTTTGGCCAGCAAATTCGTACAGACGGACCGCAAAGCCATTTGAAAAAAAGCGGCACACCAACGATGGGCGGCATCATTATTATGCTGGCGCTGCTCATAGCCTTTTTGAATTTTGCCGATAAAACGGCGGATTTTTGGGTGCTGCTTACCGCCTCGCTAGGCTTTGGCCTCGTTGGCTTTCTCGACGATTACATCAAAATCGTCTTCAAGCGCTCGCTCGGCTTGACCGCGCGCCAGAAGCTGTTCGGGCAGCTGTTGTTCTCGGTTATCGTCTGCGCGCTGCTGTACCAGATGCACCATAGCACAGAAATCATCGTTCCCGGCACGTCATGGAGCTTCGATATGGGATGGTTTTATTATCCGTTTGTCGTCATTATTTTGTTCGCGGCCAGCAATTCGGTTAATTTCACCGATGGGCTGGACGGACTGCTCGCTGGTACAAGCGCGATTGCCTTTGGCGCATTTACAATTGTTGCGCTGCAAGTGTCAGCTTATGGCTCTGCCATTTTCTCGGCCGCGATGATTGGAGCCGTACTCGGCTTCCTGATCTACAACGCCTATCCTGCCAAAGTGTTTATGGGGGATACCGGCTCGCTGGGCATCGGCGGCGGCATTGCGGCGGTAGCGATTTTGACGAAAATGGAGCTGCTGCTCATTTTAATCGGCGGTATTTTCGTACTCGAAATGCTGTCGGTTATTTTACAGGTCGGTTCCTTCAAGCTGCGTGGCAAGCGGATTTTCAAAATGAGCCCGATTCATCATCATTTTGAATTGTCCGGCTGGTCCGAGTGGCGTGTTGTATCAACGTTCTGGGCGGTTGGTCTCGTGTTTGCAGTGCTGTCGCTTTTGCTGATACGCGTATTTTAAAATTACTGCACACAAGCAAAAACGACTTCGTCGTCCTTCTAGGACGAGCGAAGAGCTTTGCCTTAGAATTCAAGGTGAAACGACTTTCGCCGTCCTTTGGCGGCAAAGCAACCGTTTCGCGTAGAAATATAGAGAAAGGATGGAAAAATCATATCCTTTCCTAATATTTTTCAAAAAAATAGGGATAGCAGCTGGCGCTTCAAGCAACGCCGAGATTCTAACTTGCGAATCACGGTGTTGCGGGGCTCATGCTGCTGGCCTTTACAAGGAGCTGTCATTTATGGATCATCCGGCATCATACCGGGGCCGCCGCATTGTGGTGCTTGGCCTGGCGAGAAGCGGGGTTAGCGTCGCGAAGGTGTTTCATTCCTATGGGGCGGAGGTAATAGTAAACGATAAGAAAGAGCAAGACCAATGTCCCGAAGCGGAGGAGCTAATCGCTTTGGGCATTTCTGTGCTTTGCGGTTCTCATCCAGACGACCTGATTACAGCTGATACAGCGCTGCTTGTGAAAAATCCGGGCATCCCTTATTCTACTCCGCCCATTAGGCAAGCCGCAGCAGCAGGCGTTGAAATTGTGACGGAGGTGGAAGTGGCCTATTGGCTTTCGCCGGCACCGATTATTGGTATTACAGGCTCGAATGGCAAAACGACAACGACAACCTGGATCGGCGAGCTGCTGGAGGCGGCGGGCAAAAATCCCATCGTGGCCGGCAACATTGGCCGTCCATTATGCGAAGCGGCAGTTGAAGCGACAGAGGACAACTGGCTTGTCGCCGAGCTGAGCAGCTTTCAGCTTAAAGGGACATCGGGCTTCCGTCCCCGCGTCGCCCTGCTGCTCAATGTAGTAGAGACGCATCTGGATTATCATGGCGGCATGGAAGATTACATACATTCGAAGGCAAAGCTGTTTGCCAATCAGACGGCAGAAGATACGGCTGTGCTGAACTGGGATGATCCGGTTTGCCGGCAGCTCGCTGATCGTCTGAATGCTACTATTTTTCCCTTCTCGCTTTATGAAAAGCTAAGCTATGGGGTGGCGATTGAGCCTCCATATGTGAAGACAGCTTCGAACGCTTCTCTGGGTGAAACTGAAGCTGCTGACGTACGCCATATCGTATGGCATAAGCAGGATGGAACGCAAACGAAGCTGCTTGAAGTGGGCGAGCTTGGCATCCCAGGGCGCCACAATGCGGCAAATGCGCTTGCGGCCATTGCGGCATGTCTAGCAGCCGGAGCATTGCCGGAGCAGCTTACCGAGACGCTGCGGAGCTTTAAAGGTGTAGAACACAGGCTGGAGTATGCAGGCGAAGTAAAAGGGGTCAAATATTACAACGATTCCAAGGCTACGAATCCGACAGCGACGATGATGTCCGCTCACTCATTGACTGCGCCAATCGTGCTGATTGCAGGGGGCCTTGATCGCGGCTCGGATTACATGGAGCTGCTGCCGCTGTTCCGTGACAGGCTCAAGGGGCTTGTGGCGCTCGGCGAGACACGCGGCAAGCTGGGCCATGTTGCGGAGCTGGCAGGTTTAGCAGGCGTTCGATTGGTCGAACCTGAAGACAGCGCCGAAGCGACCTTGCGCGAAGCGGTGCGGCATGCAGCCGCGCTAGCAGCGCCGGGCGACATCGTATTGCTGTCGCCGGCCTGTGCCAGCTGGGATATGTTTACATCCTATGAGCAGCGCGGGCGCATTTTTAAAGATTCGGCGCATACCTTGTAAGTAGGGGGCTTGTCCCTACTTTTACATGCAAAGAGGTGTACGCTATGGCCAAAGCCAGGTCTGCCCCGGACGTATGGATGATCGTCTCCATTGCGCTCATTCTGGCTATCGGAATCATTATGGTATACAGCGCGAGCGCAGTGCTCGCTTTTCATGAATTCGGAGACCGCTATTATTACGTCAAGCGCCAGCTGCTGTTCGCCGGTCTCGGCGTCTGTGCGCTCATCTTCACCATGAATATGAATTATCTCGTTTGGCGCAAATGGGCAAAAATCGCCTTGATCATCTGCTTCGTTCTGCTTGTCATCGTACTGATCCCCGGTGTGGGCGTCGTGCGCGGCGGAGCGCGAAGCTGGCTCGGCATCAGCTCGTTCGGCATCCAGCCTTCCGAATTCATGAAGCTGGCGATGGTTTTATTTTTGGCAAAATGGCTTTCCGAGAAGCAGCAGACGATTACGCTGTTCGTCAAGGGACTGCTGCCTCCGCTTGGGATGGCGCTGCTCGCCTTCGGCCTCATTATGCTGCAGCCGGATCTTGGTTCCGGAGCAGTCATGGTCGCGGCATCTCTGCTTTTGATCTTTACGGCAGGCGCACAGCTCAAGCATTTGGGACTGCTCGCGCTTGCAGGCGCCGCGGGGCTTGTCGGCCTTATTTTGGCTGCTCCCTACCGGCTGCAGCGTATCTCGGGCTTCCTTGATCCATGGGCGGATCCGCTGGGCTCAGGCTATCAAATTATTCAATCGCTATATGCGATTGGCCCAGGAGGACTTGTCGGGCTTGGCCTCGGCATGAGCCGGCAGAAGTTCAGCTATTTGCCGGAGCCGCAAACGGACTTTATTTTCTCCATCGTTGCAGAAGAGCTTGGGTTTATCGGTGGTTCAGCTCTGATTGTGCTGTTTATGATCGTGATATGGCGCGGCATTCGAACGGCCATTTATGCCCCTGATACGTTCGGCAGCTTGCTCGCAGTCGGCATCACGAGCATTATCGGCGTTCAGGTGCTCATCAATATCGGTGTCGTTATCGGAATGATGCCTGTAACGGGCATTACGCTGCCGCTTGTCAGCTATGGCGGTTCATCGCTTACGCTTCTGCTCACATCGCTGGGCATTTTACTTAATATTTCACGTTATTCAAGGTGAATGAACAACTAGGCTTGCGGCGCTTGCTCCATACAATAAGAGGGCTTGCAGCCTGACGCTATAGGCATTTGTCACACTACCCGGGCACAGGGCATAGGATACTCTTATAAATCGTGACCATCGCCGAGCGGGCCTGTTCTTCACCTTGAAGCAGAAGGAGGTTAGACAGCATGGAACATGTAGCTGAGCTGTTTGAAAATGCAAAAATTGGAAAAGTACTCATTAATGAACGGCTGGAAAATCATACTACTTGGAAAATAGGCGGTCCTGCCGATATTCTTATTATACCGGATGGAAAGCAGCAAATGATGTCGGCTGTCCGGCTGCTTCATGAAAACGGCATACCGTGGACCCATTTGGGACGCGGCTCCAATATGCTGGTGAGCGACAAGGGCATTCGCGGCGTTGTCATTAAACCGCGGGGCGGACTGGATTATGTGCGCTTCGACGGGAACACTGTTCATGCCGGAGCGGCTTATTCCTTCATTAAACTGTCTGTGATGTCCGGCAAGGAAGGACTGACAGGCTTGGAATTTGCCGGGGGCATTCCGGGAACCGTAGGCGGGGCCGTCTATATGAATGCCGGAGCGCATGGATCGGATGTGTCGCGTATTTTCAAGTCAGCCGAGATTGTGCTGGGAAATGGTGAATTGGTAACCTACGGACCTGAGGAGATGCAATTTTCTTACCGACATTCCGTGCTGCATGAACGCAAAGGGCTCGTGCTTTCAGCGACCTTCGAGCTTGCGCCTGGAGACCGTCAGGAAATTGCTGCAACGCTGGCCTCATACAAGGAAAGGCGGCTGCGTACCCAACCGCTGCAGCTGGCATGTGCGGGCAGCGTCTTCCGCAACCCGCCAGGCGATTATGCCGCCAGATTGATCGAGGAGGCGGGGCTTAAAGGCCACCGTGTAGGTGCAGCCGAAGTATCCGGGCTGCATGCCAATTTTATCGTCAACACCGGGCAAGCGACAGCTGAAGATGTGCTTACCCTCATGGCTCATATTCAAGGCGTCATTGTGGATCGATATGGGATCAGCTTGGTGCCGGAAGTGCTGGTGGTGGGTGAGCGGTAATTCGGAGGTGAGACATTGGACAAATTGGTGATTGAAGGCGGGAAACCACTCTCAGGAACCATGGTTATCCAAGGAGCGAAAAATGCCGCTTTGCCAATATTAGCAGCCAGCTTATTGGCCGAAGGCGAAACGACGCTGGAACATGTGCCGAAGCTGCTGGATATCGACGTCATGCTCAGCATACTGCGGGAACTCGGATGCCATGCGGAGCATGAGGGCGATACGGTACAGCTGAACACGGAAAGCTTGCATCTCTCCCATGTGCCGGAAAAGTTAATGGGGCAGATGCGCTCGTCCATCTTTCTAATGGGGCCGCTACTTGCGAGGTTTGGTGAAGTGCAGGTGTATCAGCCTGGCGGCTGCGCAATTGGGCAGCGCAAAATTGATTTGCATCTGGAGGGACTTCGGGCGCTCGGGGCCGATATTGAAGAAGCGGGCAATCGTATCATTTGCCGGGCAGACCGTCTCAAAGGAGCCGATATTCATCTAAGCTTCCCTAGTGTCGGAGCGACGGAAAATATGATGATGGCCGCGGTGCTTGCTGAAGGGCGAACGATGATTACGAATGCTGCTCGCGAGCCGGAAATTCAGGATTTGCAGCGGTTTCTGAATGCGATGGGTGCCGAGATGATCGGTGCTGGTACGGATACTATTACGATTAATGGTGTAAAGTCGCTTTCTCCCTGTAAGTACAAGGTCATTCCTGATCGAATTGTAACCGGCACCTTAATGGTTGCGGCTGCTGCGACGCGCGGTCAAATTACTCTTCTGAATACATGCCCCTCCCACTTGTCTTCCTTAATACACGTGCTTCGCCGGTCAGGTATTCAAATCACCACCCACGATGATATAATAAAAGTTAGCTGTGCATCCCGCCCCAAAGCCATTGAACGAATTGTTACTTCTCCATATCCTGCTTTTCCAACCGACCTGCAATCTCAAGTGATGGTGCTGCTGGCGCTTGCAGACGGAACGAGCATTATGAAGGAGACGATTTTCGAAGGCAGGCTGAAGCATGTTGACGAACTATCACGAATGGGTGCGGATATACGGGTTGATATGAATGCGGCTTTTATCCGGGGCGTTCCGCGTCTTTATGGAGCGACGGTGGAAGCAACGGATTTGCGGGCAGGGGCAGCGCTTGTAATCGCGGGCCTCGCTGCGCAAGGGAAGACGGTAGTGGAGCAAATTCATCATATTGATCGGGGCTATGATCGCATTGAGACGATGTTAAGCAGACTGGGAGCAAGGATTTCACGCAATTCTCCTGTTCCTCAAGCTCCTAATAACTAGTGTATGCGAACAAGCGCCTGAATAGAAACTCCCGGGTCCTGCTATTTGGGAACCGGATGTTTTTGGGGAAAGAAGGGACAAGTTATGAGCGCGCCGATGCCAGTGCTTAAAAAACCGGTTGGCAAACGAAAGGGCAATCGCAAGCTGCTTAGCGTGCTTGTGCTGCTTTTTATCATTTTGCTGTCCGTGCTGTTTTTTAATTCTTCTATTAGCAAAATTTCGGAAATTCATATTGAAGGCACTGCCTATACAACTACTGCAGAAATTGGACAGGCTGCCGCTATATCGGTGGGCGACGCTTTTTTTGGTACAACGTCGGCAACGATCGAGGAAGCGGTTAAAGCGATTCCGACCATTAATAATGTCACCGTGGACAAAGCTTTCCCTGGGAAGGTGACGATTACGGTAGAGGAATATCCGGTCGTTGCCTTTGAGCTGTTCAGCGATGGCAATTTGACAGCACTGCTGGCGAACGGTTCGGAGCTTCCTGCAGCCAATGAGGAGCTATTGGTCAATAAGCCTGTATTGTCTGGGTGGAAGCAGGGAGATGAATACCGCGTGGAGCTTGCGGAGCAGCTTGGCAAAATTCCGGCGAAGCAGCTGTCTGATTTATCCGAAATTATGCCATATCCATCCAAGGCGTATCCTGACCGCATCAAAATTTATACGCGCACGAAATTTGAAGTAGTAACAGCCATTTCATTGCTGAGCGAGAAAATCGAAACGATGAATGCGGTCATTGAAACACAGGAGCCTGGAAAAATCACCCTGCTGCTAGCGGATACTTATGATTCTTTTATTAAGACAGATCCTGAAAATGAAGAGGGCAGTTGAAAAACAGACTACTCATTTTTAGAAAACAGTGATAAGATTTTATAGGTGGACTTTTTAAAAGAATGCAAAACGACGTGCTTGGCGCTTAAACACCATATGAGTATTCTTTTAAATATAGGAAAGGATCTGCTATTCCCATCCTTTCTCTATATTTCTCGGAATGAAAACGCGCCGCGCCGCCAAAGGATGGCGAAAGCCGTTTCACCTTGATGAAATTAAAATTCATATAGAGTTAGAAAAATAGTGCTCTTAAAAAGAGGGATACTATTAACTGCGTTGAATATGTAAAAAGGCGTTTTGTGATTAAACTGATACAAGCTGTATAATTTATAAGTTGAAACGGAGGTGCCGCGGGTTGAGCAGCAACGACATCATCGTCAGTTTAGACATCGGTACGTCCAAAGTTCGTGCTATTATTGGCGAAGTGAATAACGGAGCCATTAATATTATTGGAGTTGGATCTGCCGACTCAGAGGGTATTCGCAAAGGAGCTATTGTAGATATCGACCAGACCGTTCAGTCGATTCGCAATGCGATTGAGCATGCGGAACGAATGGTAGGTATTCAAATATCAGACGTCTATGTAGGTATTCAAGGCAATCATATTGCTTTGCAAACCAATCATGGCGTCGTTGCCGTATCCAATGAGGACCGTGAAATTGGCGAAGAAGATATTGAAAGAGTTGTGCAGGCTGCGAAAGTAGTAGCCTTGCCGCCTGAACGCGAGATTATTAATTTAGTGCCGAAGCAATATTTGGTAGACGGACTGGAGGGCATATCCGATCCTCGGGGGATGATCGGCGTGCGTCTGGAAGTGGAAGCCACCATTGTAACCGGTACTAAGACAGCGATACATAATTTGATGCGCTGTGTGGAGAAAGCAGGGCTCCGCATTTCTGGCGTCATATTGATGTCATTGGCATCCGGCGTCATATCGCTGACGAAAGACGAGAAAATGATGGGTACTGTACTTGCGGATATCGGAGCAGGCTCCTGTACGATTACGATTTTCGAGCAGGGCGGACTTGCAGCGACTGCTACGCTTCCTATCGGCGGAGAATACGTAACGAACGATATCGCTTACGGTTTGCGTACCCAAAGTGATCAAGCCGAGAAAATCAAGCTGAAATACGGCTGCTCCTACATTGGCGATGCTGCGGAAGATGTGAAGTTCAAAGTTCTCCGTATGGGAAGCAATGTAGAGAAGGAATTTTCTCAAGTCGATTTGGCGAGCATTATCGAGCCTCGGATGCAGGAGATTTTCAGCCTGATCAAGCAAGAGGTTCGTCGTCTTGGTTATCATGACAAGGTTAGCAGCTATGTACTGACTGGAGGAGCAGTGACAATGCCGGGCACATTGGCGCTTGCTCAAGCAGAGCTTGAATCCACCGTACGCGTGGCACTTCCGGATTATATCGGCGTGCGCGATCCCGCTTACAGCAGCGGTGTAGGAATGATTCAATACGTATCGAAATATATGGGAGCGCGCGGAACGACCAGCACAGTGAAAAAAGCCGCAAGCAGCCGCAAAACGGGTTCCACCGCTTCATCCAAACCCGGTATGTTCGAACGGATAAAAAATATGTTTAATGAATTTATTTGATCGGGGGAAATTGATGATGTTGGAATTCGACATGGAATTGGAGCAGCTCGCTCAAATAAAAGTAATCGGCGTCGGCGGCGGCGGCAGCAATGCGGTTAACCGAATGATTGAAAATGGGGTAAAAGGTGTTGACTTTATTACCGTCAATACGGATGCTCAGGCGCTGCATTTGTCGAAATCCGAGCATAAGCTGCAAATCGGCGATAAGCTGACACGTGGACTTGGCGCGGGCGCTAACCCGGAAGTGGGTAAGAAAGCGGCTGAAGAATCTCGTGATCTCGCACTCAACCAGCTGAAGGGCTCGGACATGGTATTCGTTACCGCAGGTATGGGCGGCGGCACAGGAACAGGCGCTGCGCCTGTTATTGCCGAAATCGCAAGAGAATGCGGAGCGCTGACTGTAGGCGTAGTAACCCGTCCATTTACCTTCGAAGGCCGCAAGCGCGCCGCACAAGCGGAAATGGGCATAGAAGCGCTTAAAGAGAAAGTAGATACACTGATCGTTATCCCAAATGACCGTCTTTTGGAAATTGTCGACAAGAAGACGCCTATGCTGGAAGCGTTCCGTGAAGCGGATAACGTGCTTCGTCAAGCGGTGCAAGGTATTTCCGATTTGATCCAAGTACCGGGTCTGATCAACCTTGACTTCGCAGACGTTAAGACGATTATGACAGAGCGCGGCTCTGCACTGATGGGAATCGGGGAAGCCAGCGGTGAGAACCGTGCAGCAGAAGCGGCGAAAAAAGCGATTATGAGCCCGCTGCTGGAAACGTCCATTGATGGCGCACGTGGCGTTATTATGAACATTACAGGCGGCAGCAACCTGAGCCTGTATGAAGTTAATGAAGCAGCTGAAATTGTTATTTCCGCTTCCGATCCGGAAGTGAATATGATTTTTGGTGCCATTATTGACGATAATTTGAAAGATGAAATCAAAGTTACCGTCATTGCGACTGGCTTTGAGCACAAGGCCGCACCGGCTGCTAGACGCTCGCCGCAGCAGCAAGGAGAATCAGAGACTCGCCAGCCGGCAAGTCCGACCTCCGCGCCTGCTTCGACATCGTCTGTCAAGCCTTTTGGTGCCAGCACTTCGAGCGATCAGCTTGAAATTCCAGCCTTTTTACGCAACCGTCCACGCAGCGATCGCTAGATGGCGGTTATAGCTTGCAGCAAAGTCCGCTTTTCCCGTTATCCTTGGGGAGCGGGCTTTTTGCGTTCTCTAAAATATAGGAAAGGATATGGTTTTTCATCCTTTCCTATATTTCTCGGACTGAAACGCGCCGCACCGCCAGAGGATGGCGACAGCTGGTTCACCTTGTTCCAAGCAGGAGCTAGTCCGAAACACTTTTGCTGCTGTCAAACGACCGCTTGTCCTGCCGTTTTTTATTCACGCGCTCGACAAAAAAAGATGGCTCACCCCGTCATGATTAGACAGACTTTGAAATAGGATTTTAATATACTAGTCTCAATCGTTCTCACCGGCGTCATGCACCAAGCTTGGCGGACGGAATTCGCGGGAAGGTGACGATTGTGGCTGTATATGTCGATGTCATGTTTGTGCGGGAGCTGCTAGTGGACGGCGGGCTGCTGCTGACGACAGCATGGGCGAGGAACATTCGTGCCAAGCCATGGCGCGTGCTCGCCGCTGCAAGTGTTGGAGCCAGCTACGTCGTGCTCATGCTGTTTCCGATGCTGTCCGTCCTGTTTACCTTGGTTGTCAAGCTAGGCATCTCGATGCTGATGCTATGGATTGCCTTTGGTTATGGGTCGACTCAGCATTTTCTTCGCACGACGGCAGCCTTTTATGCCGTTAATTTTGTGGCGGCAGGAGCGATCATCGGCATTTATTATTTGCTGATGCAGGGCTCGGGAGAAGTATGGCGAACGATTGCCTTTGTCGATGGAAGCATGCATGTTGAACTGAAAATGAGCCTTATTTATTTATTTGCAGCGTTTTGTATCGGGCTGTATATATACCGCACCGTGTTGACGCAGCGTCGTGAAAGGGAGTTGGTGCAAACTCATCTTGCCGATGTAAGTATTCATATTGAAAATCAGGAATTCCGCTGCATCGGATTGATTGATACGGGCAATCAGCTCTATGATCCGTTGTCACGAACTCCGGTAATGGTCGTTGAAGCCGCTCTTTGGCAAAATGAATTGCCACCTTCATGGCTGCAAAGCATTCGTGAGGCCGAGGTGGATCGTCTGGTAGCAGGCATGGGCGATGATATTTTTATTTGGCAGCATCGATTGCGTCTCATTCCTTACCGCGGCGTCAACCGCGGCTCGCAATTCATGCTGGCGCTAAAGCCGGATTTTGTCCGGATAGAGCGGGATGGCTGCATTTATGTGGCGAAAAAAGTGTTGATTGGGCTCGATGGCGGCAAGCTGACAGCAGACAGCTCGTATCAGGCGATCATTCATCCCGCTCTTGTGCAGACCCCGCAAGCGGATGTGAAACAGGAGACTGAAAAAACTACGATTATCGGGGAGGGATAGGCCGGATGCTCGTCAAGTGGAAATTGGTTCTGCAGTTATATTATTATCGGACTTTATTTTTATTCGGACTAAAAAGCGAAGAGATTTATTATATTGGTGGAAGCGAAGCGCTGCCGCCTCCCTTGACTCGGGAAGAAGAAGAATATTTGCTGGGCAAGCTGCCTTCTGGGGATACGGCTATCCGGGCGATGCTCATTGAGCGCAACCTGAGGCTTGTCGTATACATTGCCCGCAAATTCGAAAATACAGGCATTCACATTGAGGATTTGGTGTCCATCGGCGCCATTGGCTTAATTAAAGCGGTCAACACCTTTGATCCTGAGAAAAAAATCAAGCTGGCCACCTATGCGTCGAGGTGTATCGAAAATGAAATTCTCATGTATTTGCGCCGCAATAATAAAACGCGTACCGAGGTCTCTTTTGACGAGCCGCTTAATATTGATTGGGATGGCAATGAGCTGCTGCTGTCGGATGTGCTCGGAACGGAAAATGATACGATTTACCGCAATATTGAGGAGCAGGTCGATCGCAAGCTGCTGCATAAGGCGCTCGACAAGCTGACGGAGCGTGAACGCATCATTATGGAGCTGCGCTTCGGGCTTGCGGATGGGGAAGAGAAGACACAGAAGGACGTTGCCGATCTGCTCGGTATCTCTCAATCTTATATTTCGCGTTTGGAAAAACGCATTATTAAGCGGCTGCGCAAGGAGTTCAACAAAATGGTATAAAAGGGCAATCCATAGAGTTGCAAAGCGGAGGTCAAAACAGGAATATTTCGGGCGTCCGAGGAGATAATGAACATTAATGTTTCTCCTTGGGAGGTAATCACGTTGGCACGAAATAAAGTCGAGATCTGTGGAGTGGATACCGCGAAACTGCCTGTCCTGACAAATGTTGAAATGCGGGAGCTGTTCACCGCTTTGCAAACCCGCAATGAGTGGGCAGCCAGAGAGAAATTGGTTAATGGCAACCTGAGGCTTGTGCTCAGTGTCATTCAACGGTTTAACAATAGGGGAGAGTTTGTAGACGACTTGTTCCAGGTCGGCTGCATTGGACTTATGAAGGCGATAGATAATTTTGATCTTGGCCAGAACGTCAAATTTTCCACCTATGCCGTCCCGATGATTATCGGGGAAATCCGCCGTTATTTGCGCGACAATAACCCGATTCGCGTATCGCGAAGCCTGCGGGATATCGCTTATAAAGCGCTGCAAGCCAGAGACAGCCTGACGAATCAAAATTCGCGCGAGCCGACGATTTTTGAAATTTCCGAAATGCTGAATGTTCCAAAGGAAGATGTCGTGTTCGCGCTTGATGCGATCCAGGACCCGGTATCGTTGTTTGAGCCGATTTACCATGACGGCGGCGATCCGATTTATGTGATGGATCAAATTAGTGACGACAAAAACAAAGACGTGTCATGGATCGAGGAAATCGCGCTCCGCGAAGCGATGCATAAGCTGAACAATCGGGAAAAAATGATTTTGTCGATGCGCTTTTTCGAAGGCAAGACGCAAATGGAGGTCGCCGATGAAATCGGAATCTCGCAGGCTCAGGTATCACGCCTAGAAAAGTCGGCAATCCAGCAAATGCAGAAGCATGTTAAGACGTAGATGCTCGTGAAAAAGATGCAGGGCTGCGTGAAGGCTTAATTTTCACGCAGCTCGCCTTTTGGGAAGCAGGCCGGACAATGATGTCCGGTCTTTTTAATTGCCTTTTAGTGCCTTTTAAACGCTTTTTGCAAGGGAAGAGGCAGCTGATTATGCTTGCTGACCGCTGCTAAAGGCGGTTATTTTGCGAAAGAGGACATTTTGGGCGCGTCTTACATATACTGATATAAGAGACAGCATAGCTAGGCTAGGCAGGGTGCCCGGTCATAAAAAAAGTTATTCATCCCGCTGGAAAAGTGGTGAGCAGAAGATGAAAATATCTGATTTTCAGACGAAGGATGTCATTAATATTGTGGACGGCAAGAAGCTTGGACATATTACCGATTTGGAGCTGGATTTGCGGCAGGGACGTATCGATTCGATTGTCATTCCGCAGTATAGCCGCTTTATGGGGCTGTTTGGCGGGCCTGGCGGCGAGGTCGTCATTCCTTGGCGCAACATTGTGAAAATCGGGGCAGATGTTGTGCTCGTTCGCATGGATGAAACGAAGCAGCGCCTGGAGGAAGAGGATTTGCACGCCAGAGGATAACAGGGTAAACTGCATAAAGAGGTGATGACCCGAATGGAAGCTTTTAAGTGGAATCATTCAGCGAAGAATCCTTCGCTTTTTTTGTTGTCTAATTGGATGGATGAAAATAAACAGCTGACAGCCGGTTTTACCGGCCGCGATGGCGGTGTAAGCGCCGCGCCTTGGGCGACGCTGAATATGGGGCTCCATGTCGGCGATGCCGACCCAGACGTCGTTCTCAACCGCCAGCGGGTTGCTGCTGCGGCCGGCTTTCCCTTCGAGGCGTGGACCTGCGCGGAGCAGGTGCATGGCGCTGATGTATATAAAGTAACCGAGCAGGACGCTGGGCGGGGTAGGGATTCCCGCAGCGATGCGATTGCGGATACCGATGCCCTGATGACGGATGTGCCGGGCATTTTGCTCGCCTCCTTTTATGCCGATTGCGTACCGCTTTATTTTTATGATCCGGAGCATCAGGCGGTAGCGCTTGCCCATGCAGGCTGGAAAGGAACCGTTGCGAACATTGCCAAAGTGACGCTCGAGGCGATGACCGCGCAATATGGCACAAGAGCAGAGCATGTGCGCGCAGCCATCGGACCATCGATTGGCGGCTGCTGTTATGAGGTGGATCAAACGGTCACGAGCAAGGTGCAGCCTATGCTGGATACATTCGCTTTGCAGGGCGAAGAAGCGCGTAATAAGTTGATGAAGCTGCTGCCAAATGGCAAGGCGATGGTCGACTTGAAAGAAATTAACCGTCAGATTATGATAAAAGCAGGAATTATGCCGATCCATATCGAATTAACACTGTGGTGTACTGGCTGTCGTCAAGATCTGTTTTTCTCCCATCGGATGGAGGGCGGCAAAACAGGACGAATGGCCAGCTGGATAGGGATTGCAAAGAGGTGACGAAATTGGAGAGCTCATTAACAGAGCGAATAGCAGAAGTACAGCGCCGGATCGATGCAGCGTGCGAGAGAAGCGGTCGTAAGCCGGAGGATGTGAACGTTATTGCGGTGACTAAATATGTATCGCTCGCTACCGCTGTACAGGCGTTTGACGAGGGGCTTCGCCATTTAGGCGAAAACCGCTTTCAGGACGCGCTGCCCAAGTGGGAAGCGATTAGTGGCGAGACAGCCGAAGGAGGCGATGGACAAGCCATCTGGCATTTCATCGGTTCGCTGCAGACGAATAAGGTTAAAGATGTCATAGGGAAGTTTACATACATTCACTCGCTGGATCGTTTGTCGCTTGCACAGGCGATTGAGAAGCGAGCAGCGCAGCTTGGCGTGCAGGTGCCCTGTATGATTCAGGTTAATGTATCGGGCGAAGACTCCAAGCATGGCCTTGAACCGGAGCAGCTGCCGGAGCTTTTGGAAGCGATTAAAGGCTTTCAGTATGTACAGCCCGTTGGCTTAATGACGATGGCGCCTTATGAGGCTGAAGCTGAGCAGACCCGGCCTGTATTCCGCGCCTTGCGGGAGCTGAGGGATAAGATGAATAGGGCAGTGGTTTTGAACGCTCCGCTGACGGAGCTTTCCATGGGTATGTCAAGCGACTTTGAGGTCGCGATTGAAGAAGGCGCAACGTGGATTAGATTAGGAACGATACTTGTGGGAAAAGAGGGATGACGAATGGGCGTTATGAATAAGTTTATGAATTTTCTTGGTTTGCAGGAGGAAGAAGAGATCATTGAACGGGAAAGAAGCGCGCAGCCGGAGGAGCCAGACCATGAAATTGAAACCTCTCCGTTCGAAGCACGTAAAAATACAAAGGGCAACAACATTGTAAGCATACATTCGCAGAAAAATGTACGAGTCATCTTGAGCGAGCCGCGCTCCTACGATGAGGCGCAGGATATTGCCGATCATCTGCGTTCGCGACGTGCCGTCATTGTGAACCTGCAGCGTGTGCGTACAGACTTGGCGCTTCGCATTGTTGATTTCCTCAGCGGTACAGTGTACGCTTTGGGTGGCAATATTTCGAAGCTTGGCCCGAACATTTTCCTATGTACGCCGGATTCGGTTGAAATTCAAGGGTCGATTACGGAAATGATGGCAGAGGACAATGAATACTCCCAAATGAGGTGACCACCGATTGTTTAGTAGTGTATCAGGGTTCATTATGAACCTTCAAAGTATTTACAGCTTTATGATTATTGGTTATGTTTTAATGTCGTGGTTGCCGAATGCGCGCGAAAGCTTTATCGGCGTATTTTTAGGCAAGCTGGTTGAGCCTTACTTAGGCATTTTCCGCCGTTTCATTCCATCGATTGGTGGCATGATCGATATTTCCCCAATCGTAGCGATTTTTGCGCTTCGTTTTGTGGCAATGGGGCTCATTGCGGTAGTAGGCTTTATACTGCCGGGCTAGACTTCAAAAGTTAGGAAGGGAATTTCAATGAAATTACCTATATATGACCATTTCCACCCGGACGAGAAGCCATTCGTTGACCGGGCATGGGAATGGGTGGAACGGTCCGCACAGCAGCATGAGCTGAAGCGGACCGATTTTTTGGACCCGAGACAGGCGCAAATCGTGCAAAGCCTCGTCAATCGTCATCCGGATGTGGAGCTGAGGCTTGATGGCGGTTATCCTGAGGCCGAGCGCCGCCGGGCGATTATTGGGCCAGATTATCGGGATCTGGATCAGGAGCTTGCCGCTATCGCTGTGCTGGAGGTTCAGGTCAGCGGCCCTGGCGGGACAAGCCAGCAGCTCGATCATGGTGACTATCTTGGCGCCTTGCTGGGCCTTGGCATAAAGCGTGACCGGGTAGGGGACATTCATGTCCATGAAACCTTCACTCACATTATGATGACGGAAGACATTGCGGATTATTTGAACGTTCATTTGAGGCAGGTGCACCGGGCGAGCGTATTGACTGAAATTATTCCATTGTCCTCTTTATTGCCAGTGGTGCCGGAGCTGCAGGAAATGAGCTTTACAGTAGCTTCAATGCGGGTGGATGGTATTGCGAGCGATGTGCATCGAATCAGCCGTACAAAGATCGTAGATCCTATCCGCGCCGGCAGATGCCGGGTGAACTGGAAAACGGTGGAGGACCCGTCCGAGCAATTGCGTGAAGGCGATGTCGTATCAATCAAAGGGCTGGGCCGATTTAAAGTTTTGGAGGCGGATGGCGTGACGAAGAAAGGCAGAATTCGGCTGAAGGTAGGCAAATTTATTTAGCCCTATTGCAGGATTTTGCTGGCGGTTGTCGAATCCTTTCCACAGCAAATGTTTTCCGGTATGGAAATAAGTCGAGGAGGTGCGCCGATGCCGTTAACGCCATTGGACATACATAATAAGGAATTTGGTCGCCGGTTGCGCGGCTATGACGAGGATGAGGTCAATGAGTTTCTTGACCAGGTCATTAAAGATTATGAAACGATTATCCGCGAAAATAAGGAGCTGCAAAACCAGATCCTTAATATGCAGGAGAAGCTGAACCATTTCTCAAACATCGAAGAGACGCTGAGCAAGACGATTATCGTCGCACAAGAGGCGGCTGACGAGGTTCGAAGCAATGCGAAGAAGGAAGCGCAGCTGATCATCAAGGAAGCGGAGAAAAATGCGGATCGCATTATTAATGACTCGCTGAGCAAGTCGCGCAAAGTATCGGTTGAGGTTGAAGAGCTGAAGAAGCAGGCGTCGATCTTCCGTGCACGGTTCCGTACGCTTGTAGAAGCGCAGCTGGAGCTGCTCAGCCAGGACGATTGGAGAACGCTTGATCCAGGCCAGCATCCGGAGCTGGAACAGCTTTCCCGCGGTTAATCCGCACAAGGCTGATTGACAACAGGTCAGCGATACGCTATAAATAGGATTAATGATTGTTCAGATGTAAAACTTCGTTGACGAGAACGAGTATGTATCGTTGCTTGATCCCCAGAGAGTCGTTGCTTTGCTGCAAGACGACGTTCAAGCGGTTACAGAATATCCTCTCCGAGAAGCGGCGCCGAAACTTTGCCTGACCAGCTGCGTTTTAAGGCTGTAAGGTACGAGGAGTAAGGGCTGACGGTCTGTCCTCCGTTACAAGGACCGTGGATGCTAAGGCATTCACGCCAAAGGTGCCGTCTTTTAGGCTGCTTATGCAGTGTAGCTGACGGAACAAGGGTGGTAACGCGAGCAAGCCTCGTCCCTTCTACAGGGGCGGGGCTTTATTTTTTTTTCGGGAGGAAATTGAAGATGCAACGTGTAGATGTGAAGGAAAAAGCAAGAACGCGCGAGCTTCGCGTATTGAAGCAGTGGGCGGATAACGATACGTTCAAAAAATCGATTGAAAACCGCGAGGGCAAGCCGAATTTCGTATTTTATGAAGGTCCTCCGACCGCTAACGGCGCGCCGCATATCGGCCACGTGCTGGGCCGTGTCATTAAAGACTTTATTTGCCGCTACAAAACGATGTCCGGCTACCGCGTTGTTCGCAAAGCGGGCTGGGATACGCATGGCCTGCCTGTTGAGCTTGGCGTTGAGAAGCAGCTCGGCATTTCTGGCAAGCAGGAGATCGAGAATTACGGCGTAGAAGCTTTTATCAAAAAATGCAAGGACAGCGTCTTTGAATATGAGAAGCAGTGGCGTGAGCTGACCGAGGGCATCGCTTATTGGACAGATCTGGATAACCCGTACATTACGCTTAAAAACGAATATATCGAAAGTGTGTGGCATATTCTTTCGACGATTCATAACAAGGGCTTGCTGTATCGCGGCCACCGCGTCAGCCCGTATTGCCCTTGCTGCCAAACGACGCTAAGCTCCCACGAGGTTGCGCAGGGCTATGAGGACGTTAAAGATTTGAGCGCCACTGTCAAGTTTAAGCTCGCTGGCAGCGGCGAATCTGTACTGGCATGGACGACTACACCTTGGACCTTGCCAGCAAACGTAGCATTAGCTGTCAATCCTGAGCTTGAATACGTCCGTGTAGCAAGTGGCGGCGAAGTATTTATCGTTGCTCAAAACCTGGTGGAGAGCGTATTTAAGGAGGAGCACGAAGTGCTGTCCTCGCTCAAGGGCTCCGAGCTGGTAGGCCAAAGCTACGAGCCGCCTTTCAGCTACGTTGCCGTAGAAAATGCACATAAAGTCATCGCTGGCGATTTCGTAAGCGATACGAGCGGTACAGGTATCGTACACATTGCGCCGGCTCACGGTGAGGATGACTACAGAGTGGCACGCCAGAATGGCATCAGCATGCTGAACGTCGTGAACAATGCCGGCCGTTATGTCGATGAAGTGACGGACCTCGCTGGACGCTTCGTCAAGGATTGCGATGTCGACATTGTGAAAATGCTCAGCGAGCGCGGCCTGCTGTTCTCGAAGGAGCGTTACGAGCATAGCTATCCGTTCTGCTGGCGTTGTAAATCGCCGCTCTTGTATTACGCGACAGAAAGCTGGTTCATTGAGACGACTGCAGTTAAAGATCAGCTGATCGCTAACAACAATGGGGTTGATTGGTACCCAGGCCACATCCGCGATGGACGCTTCGGCAAATTCCTTGAGGATCTAGTGGACTGGAACATCAGCCGCAACCGTTATTGGGGAACGCCGCTGAACGTATGGATTTGCGAAGCGACAGGCAAGCAATATTCGCCTGGCAGCATTGCCGATCTGCGCGAGCGTGCAGTTGGCGACGTGCCGGAGGACATTGAGCTGCATAAGCCTTACGTCGATGAAATCAAGCTGAAATCGCCGTTTGCCGAAGGCGCAGTCATGACGCGTACGCCGGAAGTGATTGATGTATGGTTCGACAGCGGCTCGATGCCGTTTGCTCAGCATCATGTGCCTTTTGAAAATGCCGAGCGTTTCGCCGAGCAGTATCCGGCTGATATTATTTGCGAAGGCATCGATCAGACGCGCGGCTGGTTCTACAGCCTGCTAGCGGTATCGACGCTCTACAACGGCAAAGCGCCGTATAAGGCGGTTATTTCGACCGGACATATTTTGGATGAAAATGGTCAGAAAATGTCCAAATCCAAAGGCAATGTTATTGATCCTTGGGAAATTATCAACGAGTACGGCACGGATGCTTTCCGTTGGGCCTTGCTTGCGGATAGCGCACCGTGGAACAGCAAACGCTTCTCTCGTTCGATCGTTGGCGAAGCAAAATCCAAAGTCATTGACACCATTGTCAACACGCATGCTTTCTATGCGCTGTATGCAACCATCGATGGCTTCGAGCACCAAAAGCATGAAGAGCGTCATTCGGCGAATAAGCTGGATCGCTGGATCGTCTCGCGTCTGAACAGCCTGATTAAGACGACTGTGAAGGGCCTTGACGGTAATGACTTCCTGAATCCGGCGAAGGCGATTGAAATTTTCGTTGACGAGCTGAGCAACTGGTATATCCGTCGTTCGCGTGACCGTTTCTGGGGCAGCGGCCTGACCGAGGATAAGATCAATGCCTATCAAACGCTGCGTCATGTGCTCCTGACACTGGCACGCGTCATTGCACCATATGCGCCGCTGCTGGCGGAAGATCTCTATGGCAATCTTGGGGGCGGAGAAAGCGTCCATCTCGCAAACTATCCTACAGCAGACGAGTCCGCTATTGACCTAACGCTAGAGCAGGATATGGAGAGCGCGAAGCAAATCGTCGAGCTTGCCCGCAACGTCCGCAACGAAACGGGCATCAAGACGCGTCAGCCGCTGTCTGAGCTGATCGTGTCCCTTGACCGTGAGTTTGATGTAGCAGGCTATGAGGTCATTGTGAAGGATGAAATCAATGTCAAATCGATCGTTGTGCAAAACAGCGACAGCGGATTTGTTGATTTTACATTCAAGCTGAACCTCAAAGTCGCTGGTAAAAAATACGGCAAAAACGTTGGTCCGATTCAGGCGCATCTGAAATCGCTGACGGCAGACGAGACGCGCGCCATTATAGCGCATGGCTCGCTCGCTATGGCGGTGGATGCCGAGGAGCTGTTCATTCCTGTCGAGGAGCTTCTCGTTGAGAAGCAAGCGAAATCCGGCTTTGCGTCCGCCTCGGGCAGCGGCATTACCGTAGCCTTGAACACGGACATTACGCCAGAGCTGGAGCAAGAGGGCTGGGTGCGTGAAGTGATCCGTGCGGTTCAAGATACGCGCAAAAAGCTGGATCTGCCAATCGAGAAGCGCATTGACCTGGTGCTTAGCGTCGATGAAGGTCTGCGCGCAGCGCTTGAAGCTTTCAGCCATGTGCTGGAGGAAAATGTACTGCTGAGCAGCGTTTCCTATGAAGAGCTGGAAGGCAGCGAGCGGATCCAATTGGGCGAGAAGGAAATTGGTATTTTGATCAAGGGTTAAAACGAAGGCGAAGGTGTAGGCGCGAACAATTTTGTGCCGAGCTTCTTTTAATCAGCATAAGAAAAAGGCGTTTAAGGATATAGTATAAGGAGCTAATAAAAAACGAGCATAGCCTATGCTCGTTTTTTCCTTATTTTATGCCTAGGAGGGATGCCGAGATGAAAGAGCAGGAGCGCAAGCCGATTCGTTCAGTGAAGGAAGAGCAGTCGCTTGAACATACGCTGAGCAAGCTGGATAGCAAGCTGAGCAAAATAGCGGCAGAAATGGAGCGTACGCAAATCGCAGAATATGTAGATTTGCTCAATCGGCCGATTAGCCTCATATGGCGCAATGTGCTTGCCGGATTGGCCAGAGGCGTCGGAATCGCGATTGGCTTTACCTTTTTTGCAGCGACGATTCTGTATGTATTGCAAATATTAGGGGCGCTCAATTTGCCGATTATCGGCGACTATATCGCGGATATCGTTCGCATCGTGCAGATTCAGCTGGAAGGGAAAAACTACTAAGCAGCTGTTTACATACACGGACCAACGCTCCGCTATTTATTCATAACGCCAGTAGGGCAAGAGCAGGGGCATTTTATGAACAAATAACGGAAGCGGCCGTCCGTTAGCGAAATGGCTTTAAGTGTCCTGCTCCAAATGATGGTCGCCTTCGTTGCTTTCCATATAACGCTTATATTGTGAATTATGAATAATGGACACATGGCGTCCGGTTATATCGGTGGCGACGAAGCTTTCAAGCTGCTCCACAAAACCTTCATTTTCCTCTGAAGCAGAGCCAATATGCTCATAATCGGTGGCCTCGCGGTTAGCAGACATGGCCGGGGAGTCCGAGTTGCCCCATTGCTCGACAATTTGCCAAGCATCCTCACCGTCGAAGCCGGCCCAGCCCGTATATGCTTTTTCACTGGAATAGCCGTAAGGCAGTTGGATTGTTTCTTCCTCCACAGGACGATGATAAGTTAGATCCTGACGAGGGGCATGGTCTAGACAATATAAGCAATCGGGAATCGCCTCCAGCCGCTCATAAGGAATCGGCTCCTTGCACACGATGCAGGAACCATAGGTCCCGTTTTGAAAAGCTTCCAGCGCCGCATCGATTCTGTTCAAATGCAGCTCCTCTTGCTCCAGCAGGGCAATATCCTTGCTGCGCTCGAATAAATCGGTTCCAGCATCTGCTGGATGATTGTCCACCGCTGACAGCTCGCTGTTGCTTGCTTTCCACTCGGAATCAAGGCCATAATGCCCGTTATGCTCAAGTCGTTGTTCAATGTCTTGCTTGTCCGATATTAATCGAGCGTGAAGCTCGCTAAGCTGTTCCATCGTAGGCAGCCGCATGTCAGGCACCGTCCTTTGTTCATTTAGTCCTCTGCGCCGCAGAGGCTGGCTCATTCCATATTGACTATGCTACAATAGCTTGGGACATATGACGGAATGTTATGCAGATGGATAGGCCTTGCATGCACAACGAAAGGAGAAAGTAGATGCGTTATTACTACTACTGGATCGCTTTATTCGTATTTGTTGTAGATTTTATAACGAAGAAAATAATTGCGACAAAGATGAACCTGGGTGATTTGATTAGTGTAATTGGCAATTTCTTTTACATTACTTCGCATCGCAACAGGGGAGCTGCCTTTGGTATCTTGCAGGAGCAGCGTTTATTTTTTATCGTCATTACAATTGTTATTTTAGCCGCGATTATCTGGTACATACAAACGACTCGGAAACTCGGCAAAGTATGGTTGTTAACAGGTCTTGGACTTGTGCTTGGCGGAGCATTCGGCAATTTTCTTGACCGGGCGATGTACGGCGAAGTTGTCGATTTCCTGCTGTTTAATTTCGGCAGCTATTCATTCCCGATTTTTAATGTCGCTGATTCGGCGATTTGTGTAGGTGTCGTACTGATATTGATTGATGCCTTGCTGACCTCGAAACAAGAGAAGCAGGATCAAATGAGAAGTGAAGAGGATAAGGAGTCTAACCCGAATGAGCAGCAAACCGTTTGATGGACAAGAGGTAGAGCAAGAGATGGATCAGGAAGAACAGGAACAAGTGGGGTTTGTCATTGACGAGGATCAAGCTGGCGAACGTCTGGATAAAGTCGTAACCGAAGCGATGGATGATCCGGCAATATCGCGTACGCAAGTACAGGAATGGCTTAAGGCTGAGGCGGTTACGGTGAACGGACAAATAGGCAAAAGAAATTATAAAGTTGCTGCCGGCGATGTTATCGTCGTTACGATTCCAGAACTGGAAGAGGCGGTCATCGATCCTGAAAATATTCCGCTTGATATCGTCTATGAGGATAGCGACGTTATCGTCATTAATAAGCCGCGTGGACTAGTCGTTCACCCTGCGCCGGGTCATTCATCCGGTACCGTTGTCAACGCGCTCATGTATCATTGCAAAGACTTGTCGGGCATTAACGGTGTACTGCGTCCCGGCATCGTCCACCGCATTGACAAGGACACTTCAGGACTGCTGATGATTGCGAAAAATGATTTGGCTCACGCTTCGCTCGCTGCGCAGCTGAAGGACCACACCATTACGCGCAAATATATCGGTTTGGTGCATGGCAATTTGCCGCATGACCATGGCACGATAGATGCGCCGATCGGCAGAGATACGAATGATCGTAAAATGTTCACGGTCACGGAGCGCAACAGCAAGCATTCGGTCACGCATTTCATGGTTATCGAGCGTATTGGGGAAGACTATTCGCTAGTGGAGCTTCAGCTGGAAACAGGGCGCACGCATCAAATCCGCGTGCATCTAAAATATATCGGCTATCCGCTGGCAGGCGATCCGATGTATGGACGCAATAAAACGGTCGCGCTCAAGGGGCAAGCCTTGCATGCAGCCGTGCTTGGCTTTAAGCATCCGCGCACAGGCGAGCTCATGCATTTCGAAGCGCCGATTCCTGGCGATATGAACCATGTATTGAACGTGCTTCGCGGTCGTTAAATCGAAGACAGGTCGGCAGGTGTGCAGCCTTGCAGTAGCGCAAAAATACAAACTTTTGGGCAAATCCTTTATTAAGTCTCAGGGAAAAGTAAGCTATTCTAGTAGTTAAAGGATTGGTGATAAATAATGACGAACATTAATCATAATTACCAGGAGCTGCAAGGCAGCTATTTATTCTCTGAAATTGCGAAACGCCGTACACAGTTTATTAAAGAAAATCCAAATGCTGAAATTATCAGCTTAGGGATTGGCGACGTTACGCGGGGTTTGCCGGAAGCGGTTGTTAAAGCGATGCATGAAGCAGTGGACGAGCTGGCTGTACCTGGTTCATTCCGCGGCTATGGCCCGGAGCAAGGGTATGATTTCTTGATTAATGCAGTTATCGAGAATGATTACAAGGCACGCGGCGTCGATATTCAAACGAACGAAGTCTTTTTGAGCGATGGCTCGAAATGCGACGTCGGCAACATTCAGGAGATTTTTAGCCAAAACAGCATCGTCGCTGTTCAAGATCCGGTTTATCCGGTTTATGTGGACACGAATGTGATGGCTGGACGCTCCGGCAAATACAATACTGATTCGAAGCGTTATGAAAATATCGTTTACCTGGAGTGCACGGCGGAAAACAATTTCACGCCAAGCCTGCCAGACCGCAAGGTGGATCTGATATACCTTTGTTATCCGAACAACCCGACGGGCATGACGCTTTCCCGCGAGGAATTGCAAAAATGGGTTGATTATGCGAAAAGCAACAACTGCATCATTCTTTACGATTCAGCTTATGAAGCCTTCATCCAAGAATCGGATGTGCCGCATAGCATTTATGAAATCGAAGGCGCGAAGGAAGTCGCCATCGAATTCCGCAGCTTCTCCAAAACGGCAGGCTTCACAGGCGTTCGTTGTGCCTACACCGTCGTTCCTCGCGAGCTGAAAGGCTTCGATGACAACGGCAAGGAAGTATTGATTAATGATCTGTGGAACCGTCGTCACACAACGAAGTTCAACGGTGTGTCTTACGTTACTCAGCGCGGTGCAGCAGCGATCTACTCGCCAGAAGGCAAAGAGCAGATTAAAGCGCTGGTTGACTACTACATGACGAATGCGAAAATTATTCGCGACGGTCTTGCTTCGCTCGGCCTTGAAGTATTTGGCGGCGTAAATGCGCCTTACATTTGGCTCAAAACGCCACACGGCCTTGATTCATGGGCATTTTTCGACAAGCTGCTCTCGGAAGCGAACATCGTTGGTACGCCAGGCGTCGGCTTTGGACAAAGCGGCCAAGGCTACTTCCGCCTGACTGCCTTCGGCAGCCGCGAGAACACGGAAAAAGCGGTTGAGCGTATTCGCAAAATGTCGCTGTAAGCCAAGCGGCTTGCATAAGATATGCGTTAAAAAAAAGCTTCGCAACCTCAGGTTGCGGAGCTTTTTTTAATAATAAGTATGGATACGGCTAGTTCTTATTTGCAGCGCTGCTGTTCTCGCGTTGGTTATCCTTGTTTGAATTTTTTCTTCATATAATAAACGACAATGAGCAGCAGAGGCAGCACAAAGGCATAGGTGAAATCCCAGTCAATCCAATAAGGGACAATGGTTTTAACATAATATAAAAGATTGGGCGCCACCATCATCGCCAGGCCGAACATCAGAAATGACGTCGGGATGATCAGCGGCTTTGCAGTAGAAAGCCTGAGCAACTGTGCCGTCCCTACCATAAACGCGTAAAAATAGAGTACCGTTTTGAAGAAGGTCGAAATGACCCACGCTGTTGCCATGAAAGCTTCTATTCGTTGTAGAAAAGCGCCAATGTTAATTTTTTGCGTCAGCACATAAGTGGAATAAATATTGTGCTCGGTGAAATAAGCCCCAAGTACGGTCAAGGAAATAAACACAAGCGAGAACAGGAGCAGGGAGGCGCACCAGGCGGCGAGCAGCACATCCTTATGGCGATGAGCCGGCCTTGCAGCATAGGGAAATATCATGAGAAAGGAGCACAATTCTCCGAACGGGTAGACGCTGGCCATTAGAGTGGCATGGGCAAAGGATAGCCGCTCCGAGCCTAGAAAAGGCTTCAATCGTTCCAAATCCATTTGCGGGATCAGGCACACGATTAAACCCACACAAATAATAATAAACAGCGGCAGCAATATTTCAGCGCTTCTGGCAATGGGCTCAAGGCCATTCCATACGCCCCAAAGTAAAATCAGCACAAATAATAAATGAATGTAACGAATGGGTGTCGATTGAAAGAGCTGTGTCGTCAAAAAATCGCCTACTTCCCGGATGAACGTTGATCCGGCCAGTAGGAAAAAGAGCAGATAGGCGCAGCTCATGAGCGCTCCAAGCCATTTTCCAAGTATGCGGTCGTTTATTTGAACGAGATTGAGCTGCGGATAAAAGCTGCTTAAATGGAGCATAAGCCAGAGAAAAAACAGCCCAATGGGCATGCCGAGCAAGGAGGCTATCCAGCCATCCTGCTGCGCATAGCCCGCTACTACAGCAGGTATGATTAAAATCATATCGCCGATGACGGCTAAAAAAATAAGCACGGTCAGCTGCCTAGCGCTAATTCTTCCTTTTTCCAGCATGGCAAAGGGCTCCTTTCATGGCTTAGGATCGAAACAGCCGGTCGAAAAATTGGTTAATGGGCTCGTAAATGGTAATTAAAGCATTAAGCGGGCTTGGCACGGGCTGCACATTGGCTGCATAAATGCTGAAAGCCGTTCCGGCACTTAGCAAAAAGAAATACGCCCATGCTTCGCGTTTTAGCTTTTTTTTGAACAGGGCGGGCATTTGAATCATACCAAAGGAGATGGACACGCATAACACAACAAGGGTTGGAAGGGACATCGCTTTACTCCTTTATATCCTGCAAAATGGAATCGTCCAGCATGCCGACCCGACGCGTCTGGACATGAACCTCATATTCTACTTTCAGCTTTGGAAACTCCTCTTCCCAATGATCGCCGAGCTGTGCCCACAGCTTCGGATTGTTGCGGCTAATGTTTAGCCCAAACCCGAAAATATCTACTTTATAACGTTTTTGAGCAGTGGCAATGGTTTTTTTCATCAATCTGATTATTTTTTCGCTTGCCATTTCTTCTATTGCCTTGATTTGTTTCTGACCAGAGATTGGCGTAGTGCAGCTGTCTCCCATAATGCTGGACATATGGTTGATTTTAATAAGCATGACAGGTCTGTTGTCTACAAGCTTGGGAATGACATCGGTATGGGATCGTAAGACGCTAATGCTCAGCTTGCCGTTATTGTCCGGGCAAGGCAAATTGCCCGTCGTACTTTTTACATTATTCGTAATATAGTTGTAGCCTTTGCTTTCCTGCTCATTCATCCATCCGATCAGCTTGTCTTTCCTAAGCACGGCCATTCCGGTAAATGTCAAATTTGCTTTTGGTTTAATTGTAGTCAAATTATCTTTGCTGCCGCCTTCGCTTTTATTTCCAATAATCTCTACGCCTGTCAGTACAGGCTCCACACCGTCGCTAACCATTTTTTCCAATAAATCGTCAGAGGAGGCCGTTATGGTGGGAGCCCAGGTTTTGGAAGAATTTTGCAAAGAAAGGAACAAGTTATTGGCTGGTATGCTTTCCAGAGGGGTTAAAATGTTCAGAATATCCGCAGCTCTGGAATGCCGCGCTACCATAACATAATAATCTGGTCGTACCTCCGGCTGCCTGATTAGATTTTCCAGTTCATCAGCAATTCCCATTTTAGCGACAGCTTCACTGAAGATAAGAACGCGAATGTGGGACAAATAATTAATCCTTGGACTAGTAAGACTTATTTTATGTATCGCCTCGAGAATGGTGGGGGCGCTTGCCTGATACAGCGTAACGGGCGTTGTCGTGCTTTTTCCCGAATTGGAGGCGACCTCTGATGGGACGACGATCTGGCAGGATATTTCCAGCATATTGTTTTTGCCCTTATCGATTGCCATTGCAAGTACAATACCCAGATCATTCATTTCCTGTCGATCCCAGCAGCCCGATGTCAGCAGCAGCAATGTGGAGGCCAGCAGGGAAAGGAATGTTTTTTTCATGTGCTGTGCTGCCCCTTCCTTATAAGCGCTTTGTACGTTTTTTTTGCCTTTTTTTCTGTCCGCTGCCATTGGAATAGGGCCGATTGATCATATGCGTCCATGGCATGCGAAACAGTGAATCCTTTATATCTGAGGCTACGAATGGGCCGAATGGACTCATGTAGGCTGCGCCAAACGAACGCAAATTCGTCAAATGCAGCAAAATGGCCAGCAGTCCGAGCAAAATACCGAAAAATCCGAACGTTGCCGCTAAAATCATGAGTAAAAAGCGCAATATCCGCACGGAAATCGCCATGCCGTTCTCTGGAATGACATAGCTCGATATGGCGGTAATCGAGACGATAATGACCATCGCCGCCGATACGACCCCAGCGTCAACAGCTGCCTGTCCGATAACGAGTGTGCCGACGATGGATACAGCCTGTCCTACCGTTTTCGGAATGCGTACGCCCGCTTCGCGCAAAATTTCATAGGTAAGCTCCATAAGCATAGCTTCGATGAACGCAGGGAACGGTACGCCCTCGCGCTGTGCTGCGAGATTAACGAGCAGCCCAGTGGGCAGCATTTCCTGATGAAAGGTCGTAATTGCGATATAGAAGGAGGGAGCAAGCATGGCTATGAAAAAGGATAAATAGCGAATGAGCCGCAACAGGGTGCTGATATCTGCACGCTGATAATAGTCCTCGGGCGATTGGAAGAAATGGACGAACAGTGAAGGGACAAGCATGACGAATGGCGTGCCGTCTACGATAATAGCTACCCGTCCTTCCAGCAGTCCAGCAGCGACGGTATCGGGACGCTCGCTGTTGTAAATCGTTGGGAACGGCGTAAGCGTGACGTCCTGAATCAGCTCCTCAATATAACCGCTTTCCAAAATACTGTCGATATCAATATCATCCAGTCTGCGCCGCACCTCTTCGAGTACGCCTTTATCGACGAGATGATTCACATACATGAGGGCAACGGATGTTTTTGTTATTTTTCCGATTTGCCGTGTTTCCATCCAAAGCTTAGAATCTTTAATTCTTCTGCGGATTAAAGTCGTATTCGTGCGCAAATTTTCAGTGAACGCCTCCATTGGCCCGCGAACGACCGATTGCGACTGTGGCTCGGTTATGCTGCGGTCTTCCCAGCCAGCTGCACTAATACTAATGGCTTGCGAGCTGTTATCCAGAAGCAAAATAATAGCCCCAGACAGCAGGCGATGAAACAGAAGCTCCATCTCATCGATATAATCGGTGTTTCCAGCGATTAAAACGTCCTCTTTTACATGGATCAGACGATCATTTGGATCATCAAACTTAGGCGTATGCTCATTCGCATAGCCCATAAGAGAGCCTAGAACCGACTGATGAAGCATTTGAACATCTATCATGCCTTCAATATAAACGAGAGCACCAGGCCACAGATGCAGGCAGGAGAAGCACTTGATGACGAGATCGGAGCTGCCGCCGATTTCAGTCTGAATATGCTTAATACACGCTTCGAGCGAAGCGGGCAGGCTGATTTTTTCATGCGGCTGAGATACGTGCGACTGCATCTGTTTCCCTCCTGCTGGCAAAATATCCGTAATTTCTTGTTAGTATGCCAACTTCCTGTAAAAAATATGTTAGTTATCCAATCAAAGGCTGGCGGTACGTATTTACTGCTGCTGCCCCTTGACATCTTATGTCGAACGTGGGATAATTCCTTTGGTATAAAGTTGTACCTTTAACTCAGTCCTGAGAGGCTGGCAAGGTAGCGTGAATAGTTGATTAATTAAGCTGGGGACTAGCAACTCCTCATCTTCCGCAACTCATGAGGTTGGCGGAGATGGATGGAATCCACAGCGGTTAATCATGGGCTCCTTGCGAATACGCAAGGAGTCTTTTTTATAAAGCGCCTTGATGAGAGTTGGCAGTTCAACCTGCGCTAGGATGGGAGGTAACGTAACGGTGGAAGAAGAGCACTTGGTCATTATGGATGATGCAGCCATTCGCCGCGCACTCACCCGCATCGCCCACGAGATCGTGGAGAAGAACAAAGGCATCGACAACTGTACGCTGGTCGGCATTCGGACAAGAGGCGTTTATTTAGCCCGAAGAATAGCGGAGCGCGTTCAGGAAATTGAAGGCAAGCCTGTTTTGGTGAAGGAGCTGGATATTACCCGCTATCGCGATGATGGCAAGGCGCTAGGCAGCCGCACCGAGATGGAAGCAGGCATAATCGGCGAGATGGATGTCGAATTGTCGGTCGTACAGGACCGCAACAT
Source organism: Paenibacillus sp. R-74696 (assembly GCF_055814915.1). Lineage (NCBI taxonomy): Bacteria > Bacillati > Bacillota > Bacilli > Caryophanales > Paenibacillaceae > Paenibacillus > Paenibacillus sp. R-74696. The sequence continues at coordinate 567,514 of NZ_JBPULM010000045.1, read as the reverse complement.
TATTTTGTTCGACGATGTGCTGTATACCGGCCGGACGATTCGCGCCGCGATGGATGCGGTGATGGATTGCGGCAGGCCGCAAAGCATTCAGCTTGCTGTGCTGGTTGACCGCGGTCATCGAGAATTGCCGATAAGGCCGGATTTTGTAGGCAAAAATGTGCCATCCTCCAAACAAGAGCAAATCTCCGTTACGCTAACCGAGATTGATTCCTTAGACCAGGTGAAAATTATTCATCAGAGGGGGCAAGCCTAAATGACACTTTTACAGCTCAAACAGCGCAGTTTGCTTGGTTTGAAGGAGCTTGACGCAGAGGAAATTATCGCCATATTGGATCGTGCCGCTCATTGGGAGCAGCAGGAGACGAAAGTGCAGAACGTGCTGCAGGGCAAGTTTGCAGCTAATATGTTTTTCGAGAACAGCACGCGCACACGCTTTTCCTTCGAGGTAGCGGAGAAGCGGCTTGGGGCGGAAGTGCTGAACTTCTCGGCAGCCGTATCGAGTGTGCAGAAGGGCGAATCGGTATATGATACCGTTCGCACCTTGGAGTCGATGGGCATAGACGTCGGCATCATCAGGCTCAAGCCGATTGGCTTGCTTGCCGAACTGGCTACGAAAATTAAAGTGCCGCTGATTAACGCGGGCGATGGCAACAACGAGCATCCGACGCAGGCGCTGCTTGATCTATATACGATGCGCAAGCAATTTGGCGCGATTAAAGGTTTGACCGTCTCGATTATCGGAGACATTTTGCACAGCCGCGTAGCGCGTTCGAACTTATATGCGCTGCAAAAGCTGGGCGCTACGGTGAAGTTTTGCGCTCCTGCGAACTTGCAGGCGTCCGACCTTGACGCCCGTTATGTAACGATGGAGGAAGCGCTGAAATCCGATGTCGTGATGATGCTGCGGGTACAGCTGGAGCGTCACGAAAGCGGCATGCTGAGCTCGGCTGAAAGCTACCGCGAGCAGTTTGGACTTACGGTGGAGCGAGCAGCGACAATGCCGGATCACGCGATTATTATGCACCCGGCGCCGATCAACCGCAATGTTGAAATTGACGATGAGCTTGTCGAGCATGCCAAGTCCCGGATTTTTAAGCAGATGGAGCACGGGGTTCCGGTCAGAATGGCCGTCATTGAACGGGCTTTAAACTAACTTTTAGATGAAATCGGGAGGGTGAACAACTATGTCATTATGGATTATTAACGGCAGCGTATGGGATACAGCAGCAAACGGCCTAGTGAAGCAGCATATTCGAATTGAGGATGGCAAAATCGCCGAGCTTGCAAGCGGCGAAACAAGGCCAGATACAGGTTCAGCAGAAGTGATTGACGCAGAGGGCAAGCTTGTATCAGCCGGCTTCATCGATATGCACGTGCATTTGCGTGATCCTGGCTTTGAATATAAAGAAGACATCGCAACAGGGACGCGTTCAGCAGCGAAAGGCGGATTTACAACAATCGCCTGCATGCCGAACACTCGCCCGGTGACAGATACACCCGAAACGATTAAATATATTTTGGACAAAAATGCGAAGGAAGGCGTCGTTCGCGTCCTGCCTTACGCCGCTATTTCTAAAAATCAGCTCGGACGTGAGCTGACGGATTTTGCAGCGCTGAAAGCGGCTGGCACGATCGGCTTTACCGACGATGGTGTTGGCGTACAAAGCGCCCAAATGATGAAGGATGCGATGGCGCTGGCAAAGTCGCTTGACATGCCGGTCATTGCGCACTGCGAGGACAATACGCTCGTTGAGGGATTGTTCGTCTCGGAAGGCAAGTTCTCAAGCGAGAACGGACTGAAGGGCATTCCGAATGAATCGGAAGCGATTCATGTCGGCCGCGACATTTTGCTGGCTGAAGCGACAGGCGTTCATTATCACGTCTGCCACGTCAGCACTGAGCAATCGGTAAGACTGATCCGCCTTGGCAAGCAAATCGGCGTCAACGTAACCGCTGAGGTTTGCCCGCATCATCTTGTGCTGTCGGACGAGGATATTCCAGGCTTTGACGCCAATTGGAAAATGAACCCGCCGCTGCGCACGCCGCGCGATGTAGCTGCGGTCATCGAAGCGCTGGAGGACGGCACGATCGACATGATCGTAACGGATCATGCGCCGCATAGCGCGGAAGAGAAAGCTCGCGGCATGCAGCTTGCGCCGTTCGGAATTGTCGGCTTTGAGACAGCTTTCCCGCTGCTTTACACGCAGTTTGTTAAAACCGGCAAATGGACGCTTGGGTTCCTGCTGGATCGTATGACAGCTGACCCGGCACGAGTGTTCAAGCTCGAGACAGGCCGCCTGGCAGCAGGTGCGCCAGCTGATCTGACGATTGTGGATTTGGATAGCGAGCGCGCAGTTGATCCGGCAACCTTTGCCTCGCGCAGCAACAACACGCCTTTCGGCGGCTGGAAGCTGCAAGGCTGGCCGGTAGCGACGATTGTGAATGGTGCGGTTGTGTGGTCGGAGCAAGCATAAGAACGTTAACTTGGATATGCTAATTGACATATAGGAATACGAAGACCTGAGGAGTGAGACGGATGCAAGCGAGATTGTTATTGGAAGATGGAACATTGTTTACAGGACTATCCTTCGGCGCGGAAGTGCAAACGATGGGTGAGGTTGTTTTTAATACAGGAATTACGGGTTACCAGGAAGTATTGTCTGATCCGTCCTATTGTGGACAAATCGTAACGATGACTTATCCACTAATCGGCAACTATGGTATTTCACGCGATGACTTTGAGTCGATTCGCCCGTATATTCACGGCTTTGTCGTACGCCGCAATGAACCGGTGCCGAGCAACTGGCGCGCCCAATATTCGCTTGAGCAGCTGCTTAAGGAATATGGCATTCCGGGCATCAGCGAAATCGACACGCGCATGCTGACGCGGATTTTGCGTCAGCATGGCACGATGAGAGGTCTGCTTACGACAGGCAATGAGCGTATTGAGGAGCTGCAAGAGCGCCTTGGCTTGTCCACGCTAATGACGGATCAAGTAGCACGCACATCGACGAAGCATGTATTCTCCAGCCCAGGTAATGGCGAGCGCATTGTGCTTGTAGACTTTGGTGCAAAAAGCGGGATTTTGCGCGAGCTGACTAAGCGCGGCTGCGACGTCGTAGTTGTGCCTCATGACACGACGGCTGAAGAAATTCGCCGCCTGGCACCGGATGGCATTCAGCTGTCCAACGGCCCTGGGGACCCGAAAGATGTTCCACATGCGGTTAAAATGATTTCCGAGCTGCTCGGCGAGTTCCCGATCTTCGGCATTTGCCTTGGACACCAGCTGTTCGCACTCGCTTGCGGCGCTGACACAACGAAGCTTAAATTCGGTCACCGCGGCGGCAACCATCCAGTGAAGGAATTGGCAACGAACCGCTGCTACATTACTTCCCAGAATCATGGCTACACCGTAATGGAAGATTCAATTGTGAACTCCGGTCTGATTGTAACGCATATCAACAACAATGACCGTACGATTGAAGGGCTGAAGCATAATACGCATCCTGCATTTTCGGTGCAATACCACCCGGAAGCTGCTCCAGGACCGTATGATTCCAGCTATCTGTTTGACGAATTCCTGAGTATGATTCGCACACATAAATTAAATAACCCGCAAAAGCGTCGCCAAGCCGTACTCGCGGAAACGTTGAAAGTGAAGGGGGAGCTTCAGTATGCCCAAAAATAATAAACTCAAAAAAATTCTCGTGATCGGCTCCGGCCCGATTGTTATCGGCCAAGCCGCTGAATTCGACTATGCCGGCACGCAAGCTTGCCAGGCGCTTATGGAAGAAGGCTACGAGGTTGTATTGATTAACAGCAACCCGGCTACGATTATGACAGACACAAACATGGCTGATAAAGTATATATCGAGCCAATTACGCTTGAATTTGTATCGCAAATCATTCGTCAGGAGCGTCCGGACGGCTTGCTGCCGACGCTTGGCGGCCAAACAGGCCTTAACATGGCGGTAGAACTGGCTCGCGCTGGCGTATTGGAAGCGGAAAATGTACAGCTTCTCGGCACGCAGCTGACAGCTATTGAGAAAGCTGAGGACCGCGATTTGTTCCGCGAGCTGATGCGCGAGCTGGAGCAGCCGGTACCTGAGAGTGACATCGTAACGACAGTTGAAGGCGCAGTTGCTTTTGCCAACAAAATCGGCTACCCGATTATCGTTCGTCCTGCCTACACGCTTGGCGGTACAGGCGGCGGTATTTGCGCAAATGAAGAAGAATTGCTGGAGACGGTTACTTCCGGTATTCGTTACAGCCCAATCGGCCAATGTCTGATTGAAAAATCGATTGCCGGCTTGAAGGAAGTGGAATACGAAGTTATGCGTGATGCGAATGACAACTGTATCGTTGTCTGCAACATGGAGAACTTCGACCCGGTTGGCGTACATACTGGTGACAGTATCGTAGTAGCGCCTAGCCAAACGCTGTCGGACCGCGAGTATCAAATGCTTCGTTCCGCTTCGCTTAAAATCATTCGCGCTTTGAACATCGAAGGCGGCTGTAACGTACAGTTCGCGCTTGATCCACAAAGCTTCCAATATTATGTAATTGAAGTTAATCCGCGCGTTAGCCGCTCTTCGGCGCTGGCTTCCAAAGCGACAGGCTACCCGATTGCCAAAATGGCTGCTAAAATCGCAATTGGCTATACGCTTGATGAAATCGTGAACCCAGTAACAGGCCAGACTTATGCTTGCTTTGAGCCTACACTGGATTACATCGTATCGAAAATTCCGCGCTGGCCGTTTGACAAGTTCGTGAATGCGAACCGCAAGCTCGGCACGCAAATGAAAGCGACAGGCGAGGTTATGGCGATTGGCCGTACATTCGAGGAGTCGATTCATAAAGCGGTTCGTTCCCTTGAAATTGGCACGCATCGCATCCACTTGAAGGAAGCGACAGAGCTCAGCGATGATGTGCTGCGCACACGCCTTCAAAAGCCGGATGATGAGCGTATGTTCCTGGTAGGCGAAGCATTCCGCCGTGGTTATGCTTTGCAGGAAATTCAAGATCTGACGAACATTGACTGGTGGTTCCTGGACAAAATCGAAGGCATCGTAGCATTCGAGGATAAAATCCGTCAGGAAGCAACGCTTTCCCGTGAAATGCTGTACCAGGCGAAGCGCAGAGGCTTCTCCGACCGTTCGATCGCTGAGCTTCGCAAAGAAGGCAATCCGAATGGCAGCCACACGAATGAGCATGATATTCGCACTTACCGTAAAGAGCTTGATATCGTACCTGTATACAAAATGGTTGATACATGCGCCGCTGAGTTTGAAGCGAGCACGCCTTACTACTATTCGACATACGAGGTAGAGAACGAAGTAACGCCTTCGACCAAAGAGAAAGTGCTTGTTCTCGGCTCTGGCCCGATTCGGATCGGACAAGGCATTGAGTTTGACTATTCGACGGTTCATGCGGTATGGGCGATTCAGAAAGCTGGCTATGAAGCGGTTATTATCAATAACAATCCAGAGACGGTGTCGACCGATTTCAGCACATCGGACCGCCTGTACTTTGAGCCATTATTCCTTGAAGATGTCATGAACGTTATTGAGCAAGAAAAGCCAATCGGCGTAATCGTACAGTTCGGTGGCCAAACGGCGATTAACCTCGCAGCTCCGCTGTCCAAAGCTGGCGTGAAAATTCTCGGCTCCAGCCTGGAAAGCATCGACATGGCAGAGGATCGCAAAAAGTTCGAAGCTTTGCTTCGCAGCTTGAACGTGGCTCAGCCGGAAGGCAACACGGTAACCTCTGTTGGCGAAGCAGTAGAAACGGCACAAAAACTTGGTTATCCTGTACTCGTTCGTCCTTCCTACGTATTGGGCGGCCGTGCGATGGAAATCGTATATTCGGATGAGGATTTGTTGAGCTACATGGAAGTAGCTGTGAAAATCAATCCGGAGCATCCTGTACTCATCGACCGTTATATGCTTGGCATGGAAGCGGAAGTTGATGCGATCTGTGATGGCGACACTGTACTGATCCCAGGCATCATGGAGCATATTGAGCGCGCAGGCGTTCACTCCGGCGACTCGATTGCCGTGTATCCGCCACAATCGTTGTCTGACAGCGTGAAGGAGCAAATCGTCGACATTACGATTAAAGTATCCAAGGCGCTGAACGTAATCGGCTTGGTTAACATTCAGTTCGTTATTCATAACGAAATTGTATATGTCATTGAAGTAAATCCGCGTTCGTCGCGTACGGTTCCATTCCTGAGCAAAGTAACGAGCTTGCAGATGGCTAACCTTGCGACACAAGCGATTCTTGGCACGAAGCTGGCTGATCTTGGCCATAAAGACGGTCTGTGGCCTGAAGATGAATATGTATCGGTTAAAGTTCCGGTCTTTTCGTTCGCGAAGCTGCGCCGTGTTGACCCTACCTTGACACCGGAGATGAAATCGACGGGTGAAGTTATGGGACGCGATGTGCAATATGCGAAAGCCTTGTACAAAGGTTTGCTAGGCGCAGGCATGAAAATCCCGACAACGGGCTCGATCATTGCCACCGTTGCGGATAAAGATAAAGAAGAAGCGCTCGAATTGCTTCGTGGCTTCTACAGTATTGGCTACAAAATCATTGCAACTGGCGGTACGGCAGCTATGCTTGAAGAAGCGGGCATGGTAGTAACGACAGTGAACAAGCTTAGCGAAGGATCGCCGAACATTCTTGATCTGATTCGTGAAGGCAAAGCACAATTCGTCTTCAATACGCTGACAAAAGGCAAAACGCCTGAGCGCGATGGTTTCCGTATTCGCCGTGAAGCGGTTGAGAACGGTGTTGTATGTATGACGTCGCTCGATACGGTTCGCGCCTTGCTGCGGATGATGGAGACCATCAACTTCTCCTCACGTTCGATGCCTACACTGCTGCACAAATAAGTTTTAGCAAGCACGGCCAGCGCCGATTGCCTGCGGCCCGCAAATGGCTATGCTTTTGCGGGCTGCTTGGCCCGGCGGATGGCCTTTTTAATGCGCATATTTCTTGAAAATACGGCAAAGGGGACGGTTAACGATGAGTTTGACACGGGAACGGGAACAGGCAGCCGGAAAAATTATGGTTGCGCTCGATTATGCGGATGCGGCTTCTGCCGAGCGTTTATTGAATGAGCTTGAAGGTATTCCTTGTTATATGAAGGTGGGCATGCAGCTGTTTTATGCAGCAGGACCTGCGTTTATAACGGGGCTCAAGGAGCGGGGCTACAAAGTTTTCCTTGATGTGAAAATGCATGATATTCCGAACACGGTCAAAGGCGGCTCAGGCAGCGTGACCCGGCTTGGCGTCGACATGTTCAATGTCCATGCTGCGGGCGGAAGCGCGATGCTTGCGGCAGCGGTCGAAGGCATGGAAGCTGCGCTTGCTGTGGGACAAGCAAAGCCTAGTATCATTGCAGTGACTCAGCTAACCAGCACCAATCAAACGACGCTCAATGAGCAAATTGGCATTGCTGGTACGGTTGAGCAGGCTGTTCTTCGTTATGCAGAGCTTGCCCGCGCTGCGGGTCTGAATGGCGTAGTGGCATCCCCTGCTGAAGTGCAAGCCATCAAGCAGGCATGTGGCGCTTCCTTCCAGACGGTGACGCCAGGCATTCGCCCGAAAGGTTCCGATATAGGCGACCAATCGCGCATTATGACACCAGCAGAAGCGTTAAAGCAAGGAACGGATTATATGGTTATCGGTAGGCCGATTACGGCTGCCGCAAATGCAAGAGCAGTATTAGAAGCGATTATTGAGGAGCTGATTTAAGATGAGCCAAGTTAAACTTTCGGAGTTGCCTAAAACAATTGCTGCCAGCCTGCTCGAAATCGGAGCAGTAGCCCTTAGCCCAAATGAGCCATTTACGTGGACTTCAGGACTGAAGTCGCCGATCTATTGCGACAATCGTCTAACGATGTCTTACCCGGCTATTCGCGAGCTCGTTGCTGATGGCTTCGCTGCTGTCATCCGCGAGCGTTATCCGGATGTGGAAGTCATCGCAGGCACCTCGACAGCTGGTATTCCCCACGCGGCTTGGGTAGCGCATAAGCTTGGGCTGCCGATGGCTTATATTCGTGATAAAGCGAAGGGCCATGGCAAGCAGAACCAAATTGAAGGCCGCATAGAGCCTGGGCAAAAGGTTGTCGTCATTGAAGATTTGATTTCAACAGGAGGCAGCTCGCTTAAAGCAGGGCTTGCCGTTCGCGAAGCAGGGGCCGAGGTATTGGCGGTACTGGCGATTTTCACCTACCAGTTCGAGCAGGCGACTTCGGCATTTGCCGAGGCGAATATGCCGCTTGAAACGTTGTCCAATTATTCCGAACTTATTGAAGCAGCTGTAGAGCTTGGCAAGGTGCAAAGCGATGATATGCTGAAACTTCAAGCATGGCGCGAAGATCCGCAATCGTTTGGTAAATAGAGCAAGCAGTGCTCCAGTCTTTCCCATCCGGAAGGGCTGGAGTTTTTTTAATTATTCAAGCTTTTGTAAAAATTTTATAATCGTCGGATTTTGTTGTAACTTTTTGCTGTAATCGTTCGTCTAACACGTTAAGATGAGAATTATGAAGGTTTTTTAATTGAGCAGCCTGATTGTCATCCTAGGGCGCTCTGCTTAAGAGGAGGTATAGAAATCAGCTATGTTATTTAGCAAGAAAAAAAAGGATGAGCAACCGGTGCATGAGTCCGATCTAGTGAAGGAAGAAAAGCAGGATCTGAAGCTAGAGAAAGAAGTACATAATGAAACACTGCTTTCCGTTTTGAATGTTGAACGGGTATTTCAGGCTGGCGGTGCGCCGCTGCGCGTGCTCAAAGGCATTAATATGGAGCTTAGGCAAAATCAGCTCGTTATGCTTCGCGGCCGTTCCGGCTCGGGCAAGACTACGCTGCTGAACTGTCTGGGCGGACTAGATACGCCAACTGAAGGCGAAATCTGGTTCAACGGCAGGCCCTTTCATAAGCTGAGCGATGACAAGCGTACACTTGTCAGGCGCAAGGAAATGGGCTTTATCTTCCAAGCGTTTGCGTTGATGCCGCTGCTGTCTGCGAAGGAGAATGTCGAGCTGTCGCTGAGGATGGCTGGCGTTCCGCGTGGAACGTGGAAGGAACGGGTGGACCACTGCCTGGAGCTGGTTGGCCTGGAGAAAAGGATGAACCATCGTCCCTTCGAGCTGTCAGGCGGCGAGCAGCAGCGCGTAGCTATTGCGAAGGCGATTGCGCATAAGCCAATACTGCTGCTGGCGGATGAGCCGACCGCAGAGCTGGATTCAAACATGTCCGCTCAAATTATGAATGTTTTTAAAACCATTATTCGCACGGAACAAGTCACGATCTGTATGACGACACATGATCCTACTATTATGGAGGTTGCCGACCATGTCTATGAAATGGTTGACGGGAAATTTATTTAAACGTCCCGCAATATTAAGTCTTGCTGCAATCATGTTAATAACTAGCGGCTGCTCCTTGCTGCCCGCTGAAGATGAAGAGGAAGTTTTGCCTTCCATTGCACCACCTCAAATTTCCAAGAAACCAGAGTATGAGGTAACGACAGCTACGCTGGAGACGAAGGTTAATGTAATCGGCAAGCTGATTTCATCCCGCGAGGAGCCTGTCTTTTTCACCCTTGACGGTAAAAACCTGAAAGAGCTGAACATTAAGGTCGGCGATAAAGTGTCCGCGGGCCAAGTAATTGGCCAGCTTGATGTCGATGCCCTCGCCAAGACGCTGCGTATGGATAAGCTGGCCTTCCGCAAGGAAGAGACAGCGATGAAGGAAGCGCTGAGAACGCGCGATGAGATGGACCCGATAGAATTCGAGGAAAGATCGATTTTATTTGAAGAGAAGAAGCAGGCACTGGTCGATCAGGAGGCTGATATTGCGAAAGCTACGCTGACAGCGCCGATTAGCGGAACGGTTGTTTCGCTGAATGTCGAGAAGGGCGCAGCGATTAAAGCATACAGCACAATTGCGGTCATTGCCGATACAACGACGCTTATTCCGGCAGCGAAGCTGACGAAGGATGAACGGGCCAAAATCGTCGTCGGCATGCCGATTGTAGCTGAAATCAGCAATGCTGGCCAGTTCAAGGGCACGGTGAAAATGATGCCGATGACCAATGACGATTCCACTGGCGGCAACAACGGCGGAGGCGGCAATGGCGGCGGCACCGGAAATAATACGGATAAAGAGAAGCCGGAAGATTTTATGCAGGTGGACATTAAAAATATGCCTAAAAACTTAACTCGCGGTACTCCGCTTTCGATCAGCATTATTACGAAGCGCAAGGAAAATGTCATTGTAATCCCGCCATCTACCCTGCGTTCTATTGGATCGCGTACTTACGTTCAAGTCATTGATGCGGACGGCAAGCGTGAAGTGGACGTTGAGGTTGGACAGCAAACGGCGACACAAATTGAGATTTTGAAAGGCTTGGAGCCGGGACAGAAAGTTGTAGGTCGATAGCCGATGGGAATACCTCTACTGCGATTTTTGTTCCGCAAAATGTGGAACACCCGTTGGCTGACGTTTAGCGCCTTGGCAGGTCTGACGATTGCGGTTGCTTTTGCAACCAGCATCCCGATGTATGCGGATGGGGCACTCAAGCGCGTAGTCGCGGCTTCGCTCAAAGAGAAGAGCACCGGCTTGCCGGCAGGCTCGCTGCTGATGCGGTATCAGTCGCCAGGTGGCCAGACAACCGATCTTTCAGCTTTGACTGAAGTCGACCGATACATTAAAGAAGATGTACCGAATGAAATCGGGTTTGCTCATCAGAACTTTGTTCGCAGCTTGTCGCTCCGCGGCGCCGATGTCGTGCCAGAAGACCCGACCAAGGTGGATGCGAGCCGTACTCGTCAGATGACACTCATGTCCATGACAGAGCTGGAAGGCAAAACCGAAATGATGCAAGGACGCTGGTTTACCGACAAGGTCGATAAAGACGGCGTGATGGAAGCGGTCATGCTTGAAGAAGCGATGTACCGCAATGATGTTCATATTGGGGATGTATTCGAATACCCGATTTATAGCGGACTGAATTTAACGCTGCGCGTCAAAATCGTCGGAGCTGTCAAGCCGCTGAATGACACCGATCCTTATTGGTATCAAGGGCTTGAAGGACTGATGAATACGCTCCAGATTCACGAAAATGTCTTTTTGAAGACGCTGCTGGAGCAGCAAAAAATTCCACTTAACAATGCAAGCTGGTATTATGCCTTCGATTTGTCTCAAGTGCAGACGAGTCAGCTTTCGCCGCTGGGAAGAACGCTGGATCGCTTAAATATTGAGCTTTATCAGCGTTTGACGGACACGAAGGTGGAAATTTCATTTGCCGATACGCTCATTGAATTTAAGCGGCAGAGCTTGCAGCTTCAGACGCTGCTGTTCACGCTCGCAGCTCCAATGCTTGCAATGGTGTTTTATTTTATCGCGATGAATGCCCGGCAGTCCCTTGATAAGCAGCGAAGCGACATTGCGGTACTCCGCAGCCGCGGCGCTGGAACGAGGCAAATCATTTGGATTTATTTGCTGGAGGGCTTGCTGCTTGGGGCGATCGCTTTAGTATGCGGTCCGTTCCTCGGCTGGTTTATGGCGAAAAGCATCGGTTCAGCCAATGGCTTCCTGTCCTTCGTCAATCGGACGTCCATCCCTGTCGGCTTCTCGACAGAGGCGATGATTGCTGGCGTGGCTGCCGTTGTGCTGGCGCTGCTCTCGACCATTATTCCGGCGATTATTTATGCCAGATCGTCGATTGTAAGCTACAAGAGAGATCTAGCCCGTTCGGACCGCAGTCCGTTTTGGCAGCGCTGGTTTATCGATGTTTTGCTGCTTGGCGCAGCGGGATATGGCTGGTACATGTTCAATCAGCGCCAAATGCTGACCTTCCAGACGGGACTTACGACGGATCAGCTTAATGTGCAGCCGTTTCTGTTTTTCGTGCCGGCTTTATCGATTTTCGCAATGGGATTGTTTTTCCTGCGGTTGTTCCCGTGGCTGCTCAAGGTGTTTAACTGGCTGGGCCGTAAGTTTTTGCCTGTTCCGCTTTATTTAACACTTACCCAGCTATCGCGTTCTTCCAAAGGCTATTACCCTTTGATGATTTTGCTCGTACTGACACTTGGGCTCGGTGTATATAATGCATCTGCTGCCCGTACGATTGATTTGAACTCGACGGAGCGTACGCTGTATAAATTCGGCTCGGATGTCGTCATTCAAACGGTGTGGGATGGTACGCCAGAAGTCAAATATACCGGAGGAAACAATGGAAACGGCGGCGGCAATGGCGGCAGCGGTGGAAATGGCTCCGGCGGTGGCGGGTCGTCAGGCGGCGGCTCTGGTGGTGGAGCTGGCGGAGGGTCCGGCGGCGGTGGAGGCGGTGCGCAGCAGCCTGTGCCTACGCGCATTTTGTACAGTGAACCGCCGTTTGAGCTGTTCCGCAAAATGGAAGGCGTTGAAGCTGCAGCACGCGTGCTGCAAACGAAAGGGAATATCGTCGTATCGGGACGCTCCATTGGTCAGGGCACGGTGATGGGCATCGACAATGTCGATTTCTCCAAGGTAGCTTGGTTCCGCAATGACTTGTTCCCCACACATCCGTTTACGTATTTGAACTACTTAGGGATGTATGAGCAAGCGGCGCTTATTCCAACTGGAGTAGCGGAGAAATATCAGCTTAAGCCGGGAGATACCATGTCGGTTGGCTTTACCGAAGGCAAGCTGGATTTTGTGGTTGTAGGCATCCTGCCTTATTGGCCGACGCAATATCCGGATCAATCGCCGTTCGTCATTACGAATCTCGATTACATTTACGATCAGCTTCCGATTATGCCTTATGAGGTTTGGCTCAAAATGAAGGATGGCGCCAAGGTTGCGCCGATTTTGGAAGAGCTGCAGAAGCAGGGCATTGATGTCGCTACCGTCAAGGATGTACGCAATGAACTGATTATCCAGTCCAAGCTTCCGACTCGAGGCGGCGTATTCGGAATTCTCAGTCTCGGCTTCCTCGTATCCGTCATCGTTACATTGACAGGGTACGTGCTGTATTGGTTCTTTAATCTTTCAGGACGGGTCGTGCAATTTGGCGTACTGCGGGCGATGGGGCTGTCACGCAGGCAGCTTACGGGCATGCTCATGCTGGAGCAGCTGTTTACAGCGGGACTTTCCATCGGTCTAGGCGTTATGATCGGCAAGCTGACGAGTATACTGTTCCTGCCATTCCTGCAGACGGCGGAAAATGCGACAGAAACGGTGCCGCCGTTCCGCGTCGTCTTCGAAGCGAAGGATACGAATCAGCTGTTTATCGTCGTCGCTTTCATGATGATTACTGGAGCGCTGCTGCTCTTCCTGCATATTCGCAGGCTGCGAGTGCATCAGGCGGTTAAAATGGGAGAGGAGCGCTAACAGCTATGATCGATTGCGAAGGCTTAGTCAAAATTTACAAAACGGACGATCTCGAGGTTGTCGCTCTGCAAGGTCTTAATCTTAAAGTAAACCCAGGCGAGCTAATGGCGATTATCGGGAACAGCGGAAGTGGGAAGTCGACGCTGCTCAATATTTTGGGCGGCCTCGATCACCCGTCTGCGGGCCAAGTCAGAGTGGGACCGTGGGATTTGCTGAAAATCAACCCGGACGATCTCGTGAAATACAAGCGGGAAACGGTCGGTTTTATCTGGCAAAATAATGCCCGCAACCTGCTGCCGTATTTAACGGCGCTGGAAAATGTCGAAATGCCAATGATGCTTTCGGGCAAGGTCGACCGGGCCTATGCCAAGCAGCTGCTGGAATGGGTAGGGCTCAAGGAGCGAATGAACAACAAGCTCCATCAATTATCCGGCGGGGAGCAGCAGCGGGTCGCGATTGCCATTTCCTTGTGCAATCGTCCGCAGCTGCTGCTGGCGGATGAGCCGACGGGATCGGTAGATACCGCAACGTCGGATCTGATTATGAATATTTTTCGCAAGCTGAACCGGGAAATTGGCATTACGATTGTCATTGTTACCCATGATCTTTCACTCGCGGGAAAAGTGGACCGTGTCGTTGCGATTCGCGACGGCTTGACGAGTACCGAGTTCATTAAGCGCAATCCCAATATGAATACGGTTGGGGGTGAGGAAGAGCATTCAGGCAAAGGACTTCAGGCTGTGCATGAAGCTTATGTCGTCGTAGACCGGGTGGGAAGACTCCAGGTGCCGAAGGAATATTTAACCGCACTAGGCATAACAGATAAAGCGACAATGGAGTTTGATGGTGAGCGAATCGTCATTTCGCCGCCTAAATCATTAGGGGGGTAATATAGGATGGAGAAACGGTTGTCTAATAGAAAAATGATTAAAAAGTGGGTTGTTGTCCCTGCGACACTGATGGTGGCGACATCGATTTTGGCAGCTTGCAGCGGCGGTGCCCAAAGTACAGCAGAGAAGCATGTACTTCGTATTGGTGTACTATATGGCGGAGCAGATAATGAACCGTATTTCCGTTCGCAATATACCGATACGTATGAAATGATGAACCCAGAGATCGATTTTGAAATCGTAAGCGCGATTGACTACTCGGATATGCGCTACCAGACTCCAGACGAGAATGGCAATATCGATCAGCCAGATCCGTATGCGAAAATGAAAGATATGCTGACAGGCGATAATCCTGTCGATGTTGTGGTATTGGATTACAGCATGCTGCGCCGCTTGGTGCAGGATAATTTGCTGAAGCAGCTTGATCCATTGATCAGCCAAAGCAAATTCGATTTGACTGATTATGTGCCGACTGTCATTGATGGCATTAAATCTGCAGGCGACAACAACATTTATGCGCTGACGCCAACGTTCAGCTCATCGGCTCTTTTTTACAATAAAAAGCTGTTTGAAGAAAATGGCGTAGAGCCTCCTACTGACAATATGACCTGGAAGGACGTTATGGACAAAGCTCGTCTTGTGAGCAAGGGAGAGGGCGCTGACCGTAAATATGGCATGACCTTCAGCCGTTGGAACGGCGGCGATTTCAACTCCGATATCCAAACCTACAGCTCGGCGCTTCAACTGAAAATGTGGGATGATAAAGGCGAGAAAATGCTGGTCAACACGCCGCAATGGGAAAATGTATGGAATACGGTCTCTGGCTTGTACAGAGAAGATGTTGTGCCGGACCAAGAGGATATTAATAAAATCAATGAAGCGTCAAATAAAGAAGCTGCCGATGGCAACTACGTTTATAACCCAACGCAAGGCGATTTGTTTGCTAGTGGCAAAGTTGCCATGACGATTTCGGACTTCTATTATGTCAATGAGCTGAACAATACGATGAACAATGCATCCAAAATTAAAGACTTTGAAGCATTCGATTGGGATGTCGTCACTTATCCGACCCATGAGGAAGCACCAGGCATTGGCGGTGCTATTTCCTTTAGCCAGCTGATGGGGATTAATAACAACGCTCAGAACTCCGAGGATGCTTGGAAATTCATTCAATTTACAAACAGCAAGGAATGGGCGGAAATGAAATCCCGCAGCACGTATGAGCTTGTAGCGCGCAAGGAGTACCTGAAGCCTAAAAACGGCATGAATTACAACATTGATGCGTTTACTTCCCTTAAACCGATTCCGCCGCAAAGCGTGGATACCGAGCAGCTGTACCGCGACAAGCCGGGCATTTGGGAAGCGCAAAATGCTTCTTATGAATTGTTCCAGAAGGTCATTAAAGGCGATATCACTTCGAAGGAAGCGCTCGCTGAGTGGGAAACGAAGGGCAATGCTATACTTGAGAAGATTAAAAAACAGCCGGCTAAGACAGATTCCTCCAAGGCGGCTGAGAGTGGCAGCACGGATGATGCCGGCACGCAAGTAGAGGAAGAAGGAACAACAGCAACAGAAGTACCAGTAGCACGCTAAAAAAGAACGTCCCGTATGAGGCCTGAAATGGCTTTGTACGGGACGTTTGTTTTTGAAGGTGTAAAAGTCGATGCATTATTGTATTTGGCCTTTATTGGGTATTCTAAGGAGTGAGGAGGGATACCAATGAGGTGGATCTATTGGGTTCGATTATATGAGACAAAATTTCAGGCAGGCTGCCTGGTACGGAGAATGGAAAATGACTGGTGGATCTACGGCTACGAATGTCCGCAGGAGGTCGAGGTTTTTCGCTCCAAGCGGGGACGTTACGGCGTGAGATTTTTGATTTAATTCAAAAGATTAAAAAAATGAAGAAAAATGCTTGACTTCACTATCTCATATATTGTATATTAATTCATGTCGCCATTTCAAATTGATGCGTTGTACGAATGGAATATACAGCCGCTTTCTATTAAATCGTCTTACTAGACGTTTTATGAGGGCCCTTAGCTCAGTTGGTTAGAGCGGTCGGCTCATAACCGATTGGTCGGGGGTTCGAGTCCCTCAGGGCCCACCATTGTACACCTCAATCTATTATGCCGGGGTGGCGGAATTGGCAGACGCACAGGACTTAAAATCCTGCGGTAGGTGACTACCGTACCGGTTCGATCCCGGTCCTCGGCATACCGCTTTAAATCACGGTGGCTTTACGGTGTCTGTACGCATCCTGCACGAATACTGCGATGCTACATTCACGTAGACCTGTGCGCCTGCTCTTCGTAATATTCGTTTCATTAACGAATTTTGCGAAGTGGAGGCGTTTTTTATATGTCCGAAAATAGTAAGAAAGGCCGCAGTCGTCGCGTTAATCTAGCGTCGGCTGGCGGCGGTAAATCTCCGATTCAATACCCTGCGGAATCCCTCGATTTAGACGCAGCTATCACGTCATTTATCCGTTACTGCCGCATTCGGAACCTCACGCAAGATACGCTCAATTTTTACCGCGATACTCTATTAGAATTAACGCGGCAGCTCCAAAAGCAAAACGTTGAGAGACCGATAGATATCGTGAAGGATACGATTATGATCGCGCTAGAAACGAAGCGAAGCACGCCTATTAAACGCGGTAAGGCGGAGACGCCCGCCGATGCGACGATGGATAAACTTACTCGAAGTTGGCGCGCCTTCTTTAATTGGATGCATTCCGAAAGCTTCGTCGAAAGTAATCCCTTCGTAGGATTAGGCAAGGCGAAATCTGAACGCAGCATCATAGAAACGTTCTCAAACGCGCAAATGAAGTCGTTACTGAACGCGCCTAATCGTTCTACGTTTACAGGTCTCCGCGACTATACGATTATGCTAACGCTGCTAGATACGGGTATACGCATATCGGAGCTTGAAGGTATCAGCCTTCATCACGTTAATTGGAGTGATCGTACGGTTAAGGTTTACGGAAAAGGGCGTAAAGAGCGGCTCGTTCCGATATCGCGCGCGTTAGAAAAGGCGCTTCGTAATTACAGCGAGGTTCGCGGCGTGCTGGATTGTGACTCGTTATTCGTAAATGTCGATAACAACACGTTCAAAGTTCGCGGCATTCAACAAGCGATTAAACTCTACGGCCAGGATGCGCGGATTAAAGGCGTGCGGGTATCGCCGCATACGTTCAGGCACACTTTTGCGAAAATGTACATTATGAACGGTGGTGACGCGTTTAGCTTACAGAAAATACTCGGACACACGTCGTTGGATATCGTCCGAATGTACGTAAATCTTTTCGGTACGGATATCTCCGAAAAGCACGATCGGCATTCGCCGCTAGAGAATCTATAGGATACGGATTGTTACCGCAATTTCCTTCGGGCGATTGCGGCTTCTTTGCGTTGATTTTCATTGTAAAATTCGACACTTCTTGCGATAATATACGTATTACATATAAAGGAAAACGTAGGGGGTTGTGTTTTGAGTAAGAATTACATTTTATTAGCTGTATTATTAGTTATTACCGTTATACTTTTCGGCTGCGCAAAAAACGAGAATATAGAAGAGGCGTCGCCTAGTCCCGAAAATCAGTCGATCATGTTTTCGTCTTCTAGTCCATCATTGGAACCAAGCGTAGAACCTACGCCTTCACCTAGTCCAAGCCCAACGCCTGAAATTGGACCAGCGGTACTCGGAGCTGAAGCGGCAAGTTTCGATAAGGAGTTCGGAGAACGCGGACATGACGATGGAGAAGGAGTTACATGGACATACGATGACGGTCGGATATTCTGCCTAGGCTACGATTATACTTGCGTGAACCTTACGATTGTATTCGACAGAATTCCATTAGAGGACGCTTTGGCGGAATCATTAACCATGTCGCCAGCAGACGCGGTAGAGGTATCCAGGAGCGATAAAACCGATGACGGAATTACGTACACATACGTAGTTTATAAGAGCGAGATGTTAGCCGCACAATACGAAACGGATAGTTTCGGTGATTCCGAGCCTGGTACGTTTTTAGTCATACTTAAAGCGGATAAAGACGGAGTGTTTTCGTCGATACAGGCGCTAGGCAATTATCCGTAAACTACTGTGAAAGACGAGCCGCGCAAGGAGGAAGCGAATAGGCTGGCGAATGTGCTGCGTGTGGCTAGCGGACAGGAACCGCAGTGACGAGACATATAAGGCGCTTACGTAAACCCTACGGACTTAATCCGCTTGGGCGTACGTAAGCGCCTTTTTTCGTTTACCTGAGCCGCGTAAGTGGCGAGAATTTTGCGTGCTGCTTACGTATATGTTCTTCGTCGGCTCGCGAATAACTTCGGGTTGTCTCAATATCAGCATGCGCGACTATACGCTGAAGCGTCATTATGTCACCGCCGTTAAGTAGATACATCGTACAGAAGTAACTGCGGAATTGGTGCGGGCGCGATAGTTTAGGATCAACGCCGGCCTTGGCGGTATGTTCGCGTAGTCTTTTACGAAAATGATCTATCTTAAGGGGGAGGCCGTTTTTTGCTATAAAAAGATAATCTGAATCGTAGTGTTCGCGATTTGTTTCGATAAGCTTGTCAATCTCTGCTAGTGACTCCGTTGATATAGGGACACGGCGACTCTTACGGTTCTTATTCATAGATGCCGGTAGGTATATGGAGCAGGTTTCGTGATCGATCAAATCAGTGTTTATTTGCAAGGCCTCATTAATACGGAATCCACCGTCCACTAGAAGCAGCATTACAGTACGATCGCGGAATCCTGCGTGAGTTGTAATATCCGGAGCTGCGAGAAGCTTCCGCACATCGTCATCCGTAAAGGTCTGCCGTTCGTCTACGTCGACGCGCGGTTTTTTGATCGTTTTGACCGGATTAACTTTAATCATGCGTTCATTCGTCCAGAAAATAAACATCGTTTTCATCGTTTGTATCCGCGAAATAACGGTGTGCGTGGAAATTTTACTTCCCTTTACGATCCTATGCGGTATGTCGCTAAACTTAGTCTTATTGTGCATATAGTTGATGTACTGGCGCAGTAAAACGGAAGTTATTTCGTTAATGTACTGTATATCGGCATGTTCACTCCGTAGCCATTCGCGAAAGTACGCCCAGTGGCTCCGGTAATTTTTTAATGTCTGACCACGTAATGCCTCCGCTTGTTTTGCGTTATAAAAAATGATGAACGCGTCGTCTAAGCTATAAGCCGTAGTTTCCGAGATATCCCCGTTAGTAGTCATCTAAGTTACCTCGCCTATTTTAATATTCTCCACCGGTGAAAAGGACTTATGCGCGTCTCGTACTTCGCTGCTGAACAGATTAACGTACGTCAATACTTGGTCCATCGTACTGTGACCGAGGATAGATTGCAGCGCAAATAAATTCGCTTTATTTTGTACGCTGAGTCTGGCGAACGTATGCCGCATTGTGTGGGGCGAGCAGCGAACGTTTACAATCCCCGCTGTTTTACCGTGTGTTTGTATTTGTTCGTGGACGGCGCGCCGATCGATAGGCCTCTGATTTCCGCGCTTAATGAAAAGGGTACGGTGAGGAACGTCGCCGCGCCGATGAATGTACGTGATTAACTGCTGGCGCATTTTATCCTGGAAGTAGACGAAGCGCTCGCGGGCACCTTTACCGTTAATCTTAATAGACATGACGCTCCAATCGATGTCATCGAGTGTAATTTCGCATAATTCACGTACGCGTATGCCCGTTTCTAGGAGAAGTAAGATCATAGTGTAATCACGTACGCCGCTGAACGTATTTAGCTTTGGCTGGCCGAGAAGGGCGAAGAGCTGCTGGTTCGTAAAAGTGTTAACGACGGTACGCTTAACCTTAACCAACGATATTTTTTTGAATGGGCTTTCCGGCAAAAGCTCTTCCTTTACGAGATAGTTAAACAAAGCGCGGGCGGCACGTAGTAGGCAGTTAATTGTTGTCGGCTTTAACTCTTCTTCTTCCATGAGGTAAAAGATAACGTTCTCCTTCAGAACACGGTACGTTATCGCGGCTGGATCGGTCGATAATTGTTGTATCTCTAAAGTATTGCGCAGCTTCAGAAACTCACGATAATAGAACTCCAACGTATGCTTGCTTAAATTGGCGTACTTTCTATCACGTAGGAACAATCGAACAGCGTCTTCAAACGATAACTCTCCCATTTAACCGCCTCCTCATATACTGTCCTCTCTGTATATATCGGCAAATCATCGCAATACTTTAACGCGTTACTGTGTTAACGAGGAATGCGCGTATTTATAACGAAGCTTCAACGCGACCCTGGCGCAAATTGACGCAGTTTAAAAACAGCAAAAAACCGCCCATTTTAGTGAGCGGCTGCGGTATTAATATATTTTACAATCATTATGAACATATTTAGGTAGCATTCTCTGCTAAACAAATTAGCCTCTCTAAGTAGTTCAAGTAGGCTCGCATAAAAATAGATCTAATCTCAGTATATGTAGCGCGGATCATGATGGAGTTACCTTTGGAAATGTTCTGGATAGTAAAACTGTCCGAGGACTCAAGTGGAAAGTAGAAATAGATGTCTCCTTCATGGGTAAAGCTATTTCTCAAAGAGTAGAATACCGAAGCAATATCCTCCATATTGAAATTCTTTATTTCAAGGGTGGGTTTAATGTTCTCTATGAGAAACTTTTGGTCGTCTGCTAGTACGTTTTCTTTAAAGAACCTTTTAATAATTCTGTGCTTTTTATCCCCGCTACTTTCACTAGGAATATAACAGACGGACTCTATACAAGTTATCCAAAAGAAAACGTGAACATTATGACTGCCTGTTGAGAGAAGTTTATCGGAATATGACATCAACCTAGAGATATTATTTACTACTCTTCTAGGTGCTAATTCTGTTAGATTTTCATCCGTGTCAATCGTGTAATCGACAGTGAATTTATAACATCTATCCATTAAATCTCTCGCTTTGTCAGCGTCTTTGTAGAAGTCTGTATAAAAATCTAAAATCGCTTTATTGTACTCCATTTATCAATTCCTCCCCAAATAAATAAATAAATAAACCGCTCCCGTATTCTATGGGTTAGCGGTTTTGTTGTAGTACTCCAGCACGTCTTGAAGTGTGTGTTCGGTACCTGTCATTTGTGTTAGTGTTTCAATAATTTTACTTAAAGTATCTAGGTCGATTCTTTTCGTTTTTCCTTCGCACATCTCATAAATGAAATTTGGGCGAACTTTAGCCTCGCGGGCTAGAGCATTTTTTGTAATGTTATGTATATTGAGTGTTTCTTCTAACTTAATTTTTATCGCCAATATGACCACCTCATGCTATTGATTATACCGTATTGTTAATCGTTTGAAAAATACTTGTTGACGTTTATCATTAGGCGTTATATACTTTCGTTAATCAATAGACGATAAACAATTAACGTTAAAATTAGGAGGTTTCATCCGTATGTCTAAACAACTGAACGCTACGCACCGTATTCGCTTCGTACTCCGCACCGACGGGCTTATCTTTGCTTCCATTCTTGACCGCCCATCTCCGCTATCGTTCTTGTCCCAGCCCGCTTACTTTTTCCGCATCACCGGCATATCGAAGCCTAAAACGATCGGTACTGTTCGCGTAACCGACGCGCAGCTTCGCCAACTCGGCCTTATTCCGCAGAAAGGAGGCGTCGCAATATGATTCTTGCTTATCCGAATATCAACGAAATACCGACGCCAGTTCGACGCAGAAAAACGCGTCTTGTAATCCGTATTATTGCCGAACTCGCGGCTGAAATTGCTTTCGCGATTATCCGGAGGTGCTTTCCGTAATGACAAACCGCTATAGTATTCGCGCTATCTATCACGGTCCTGCGTATTGGCTGAAGGGAAAGCGACGCTTTATGGACGATAGTGGCCTATTCGTTATGCACGAAGGCGAGCGCCGTTATCTGAAGGTGTTCCGATGAAAGAGAGGGCCGGTCTATGAAGCCTATCACCGTAATTAACGGTCCGTATAGCGAAGGAGGTTCCGTCAAAATAGAGCGCGCCTATCTCGTTTCGCCTTCGATTGCAATGTACGTTTCTGACGGCAACCTCTGGCTCGATCGCGTTATCCCCGTACCAGGCCGTTTATACGAAACGTACGTCAGCGACGTGGGCATTATCTTGACGGAGGAAGCAAGTGGTGACGCTGAATCGCTTATAACCGCTATGTACGCCGCGCTCCGCAGCATGGACGCGTTCGAGTTCGTGGTAACCGTACTATTAGAAATCGGTATCGATCTCAATTGGATACCGTTACCGCCTGACGAGGCTCCAACGACAGGAGCCGAAACCTAGCGCTTTTAATTAGCGCAATGGTCGCGGATCGTCGTTTCTGATGATTCCGTAAATTTAACCGCCCATCCAGGTCGCTTTACCGTCTGAGTAGCGCTAACTGCTCGGGTAAGGATACGCGGCAACGTATCCGCTGTTCTAAAGTCCGTACCGGCTGAAACCGGATCGCTATGCGGGCCTTGTTTTACCGCCGCCGTAGTTTAGGTGGAATAGCGGCAACTATTTCGGCTACTCGGCGGCTCATCGATTGTTCGCGAAGCTTTGACGGCGGCAAACGTGATAGCTTCGGCTCTTATGATAAGGCGCTCATTAACGGAGGCAACCGTTGAATGGGCGTCTTTTCTATATAATACGAGGGAACGCATGTTTGGTTTCGGGGAATTCGAATTTTTTTTTGTGAAAAGTGTGCGAAATCGAATCGGCAAACGACTATGTAAGTGTACGTCGTAATTAATTCGCATAAAAGTGTGCGAGACCGGTCCGGTAGACGTTACTACAATATAGGCCGCGAACTCTTCTGCTCCATAATAAAACCAACCAATAAAGGAGACGATCAACAATGTTAAAAATGAAAACGATAAAAGCCGGTTATGCAGTATACATTCCCCGAAACAACGACACAGGGCGCGCAATCATTGAGCGGTTTTTGAATAACGGAATTGAGTTGGGTGTCCGGCCGCTATCGCAAATGGGGCTGCGAGTTACGTCGCGCGATCCTCAACTAATGGTTGAAGCGCTAAAAATCGTCGAGGAGTGGCAGCGCGAAGAATTAGCGGAACAAGTTGCTTGGAAGTTTGCGGACAATGCTCCTGTTTACGAAGGAAATGTGGTTAGTCTCTTTAGGCGGGGAGTCAGATGAGGTTGGGAGGAATACTATCATTTTAAATGAGGGTATTCGAGGGAAGGCGGGGAGTGTGATTAGACAATGCAACGCGTCATAGACAGGCTATTCGATCTATACCTTATTCAGCATTATCATTACCTTATCCAAATGTTCGACGGTAGCTATATAACGCGAAACGATACCCGCAGGCCGCTGCGCCTCCATCACTTACAATGTCACCTCAACGGAAAACGTCCGATAGGCACGTTCGCGGGCGCTTACCTCACGAAGTTTATCTGTTTTGACGTAGACTACCGCGATCCAGCCGTCGCCAAGTGGGTGACATACAAGCTGGCCCATACATTAGACGGAGTAGGCCTTCATAATTACGCGATCTCGTATAGCGGCTCTAAAGGGTATCATGTCGAACTGTTTTTCGACAAGGCGATTAGCCTCGAATCCTCGCGCCAAGTTTTTAGCCTTATTATTGCGAGAGCGGATTTATCCGGAGCTACAGGCGGTGAGGTCGAGTTTCGTCCGTCATCGACGCAAGGAGTGAAGTTGCCGCTCGGTGTTCATCAGAAAACAGCGGCATTTTGCGGTTTCTGCGAGATTGGTGACGGCTTACGTGTGATGGACCGCGACGAATCAATAGCGTATTTTCTTGCGCTGAAGAAAACGGATCATGCGAACGTGTTGGCTCTGATTGCGGAAGATCGGGCGTACGAGAACCGGGACGCCGCCGATATGGAGGACGCAGTGGGCCGACATAAACCACTCGCTACATACGACCAGTCCGAGAGTTATACGCTGGCTCATGCAGCCAATCGTTTTAACGAAGGAATGACGGGGCCGGGCCAGCGCCATAAATCGTTTCTACTGCTAGCGCGCTTAATGAATCATAACGGAGTTGAGCGGCCAGAAGCGTTAAGTGCAGTAACGGAATGGTTCGCATGGCAGGACGCGCGGCTCTATACATCAGATTGGGCGTATTGTATGCGAGACTTACGGGAATGCGTAGACTACGTATACGATCATGATAAGACGTTGTTAACGGAGCAAAATCGCGATTTGACCGTCTCATTTAACGAAATTGACACGATAATTAGGCGCTGTCCAGGGAAGGCGCAAAAGGCGCTGACTTACGCGATGCTAATTCATTCAAAGCGGTGGGCGAACGAGTCCGGAGTTTTTTATATGACATCAGCGCAAATGGGAGAGGCTGCGGGCATAGATGCAAGGACGGCGCGGCGGAAGATAGACGAACTCGAAAAGATCGGAGTTATCGCCATTATAAGTCGGAATCAAGCGCAGAAAGGGACGTTCAAGAAGAAGCCGAACCTTTACCGGATGAACTTAGGCGGCGAAAGTTTGGACAAACGTAGTTACGAAGCTGGTAGCGGTGATTTTAACGCGTGCATTAGGCACTTCTATTCCGAGCAGGAGATAAGAAGACTATTACCACGGAGGCAGGGAGTAGCATTACTTACAGAGTATAAAGCATCCTTAGTTAATAAATAAACCTATTATAGGACAAAACGTACACATCTATCGCATTATCTTTATTCGTCAAATATAGCATTCAATTAGTCAAAGGTCAACTTAAACAGGAGGTACTTATGAACAACGTAGAGCCAGGCGCAGGAGCAATCGAATATGCGAAGGAACTTGTATCCGGTATGCCCCGCGAGCAAGCAGCGTTAACGCTAAAGAAGCTATTCGCCAGCCTGCCGGACGATAAACGCGTTAAAAGCTGCGGCTATTGCCAATATCCGTTTCGCGACGATAGTCTTCGCAATACAAAGCAAACGTGCTGCCAGCAATGTAAAACCGGAGTTAAAACGATGCAACGTAGGCAGCAGCGCGCGGACAAGCTGCTACTCGCGGGAGTTGTACCGAAGAAAAAGAAGGCTACGCTCATCAATAATTACGTTTGGTGGCTTGAATATCCGTTTTGGTCGAGTGAATATGTAATGCTTCAGCTATCGTGGAAATACGAGACACCGCTCAATGTAGAGAAAATTGACTTCATACACGGTCAACGGCTCATTTACGGCGAAGGCAACCGTAAAAAAAGAACTCAGGAGGAGGACGACGTTTAAAGTGGCGACAAAAAGGTATAGGTGTAGGGAAATAACAAGCCCTGCAAAACTTACTTTGTTTTTATAAGTGACATTCTAAAGCAGAAGGGAGCATGTGTATATGGATTCGACGGCGGTAAGGGCAATACGAATAAAATTAGGGTACACGCAAGAGCAATTTGCCGCGAAGATTGGCGTTAGCCGCTCGCTTGTGGCTAGCGTTGAAACTAATCTACGTGCGGTCAGTCTAAAGTTACAATTCAAGATAGCGCAGTTTGTAGGCGTTAGCGACGAAATGTGCGAAGCAATTGATCGGGCTCGATACTCCGATCGGCTTTCGTAATTTGAAGGTCTTACAGCCGGACTATAAACGGTTGGGAATACGCGGGCTCCAATACGATAAGGAGGCAGACCGCAGCGCTCCGCAGCGAGGAAGATCGGGAATGGTAACCGTATCTGCTAACGAAGAAGGATATACGCTTATTAACTACGCGGAAGGCAAGCGGCCGCTGAAGATTGTTACCTACCGGATCGATGACGAAGTGTACGACGGCTATTTCTCGGAGATCGTCCGGTTCGTAAAGGCGGAAGCAAATGCGCCTTCACACGTCATCAAAATGGAAGAGTCGAAGTTCTTCGCGCTTGCCGAGCGCCTGGCGACGGTCTTCTGTAAAGCCTATGCACCGACGCGCAACGCTGGTATTACGAAGCCGGAGATTCGCGCGGCAATCTTGTTCATACTGTACTCCGGAATTGAAGCAGGCCGCTATCCGGACAAGTTTACGATGACAAACACGACGCTTGTCCAGCTAGGCGGTGAATATCATGCGCACCACTAACCGGTTGTGGCGTATGGACAGCGATAGCCTGGCCGCTTATGTTGAGGACCGCGAAGTAATCGCGAAGATAAGACGCAGCTATCCGGACTTTACCGAAATGGCCCGCTATTACCGCGAGGGTAGTCTAATCGCGATTCAGTACCGAGTCCCGTCGAAAAGGAAGCGTTCTGCGCGAAATCTGCTCGGCGTTAACGTAGATCGCTAAACGCCAAATTAACCGCATAGTAGACGTTGCAAGCGCGGGAGGTGTAAATACCTTCGGGGCTTCTTTAGCGCGCCTAAAATGCGGCAGAATCAGCGAAAAGCGTACCAAATACGCACCTATTTCGAAGGAGGTCCGATGTGAAGCAACAACGCGAAGATACGAGTTATTGCGGTTACTTAAACGCGGCAAAAAGCTGCTCATTGATAACCGCTATGGGCAAGGCGGATACACGCTGCAAGCTATGGCGCGGTGAGGATTCGATTGCGTGTCGATATCTTAGCACAATAGCCAAGCGGAGGAGGTAAGCGCATGTTATTCGTTTCCAGTATCGAAAAGCTACCGCCTAACGGCTACCAACGCCTTGTTACCGTTGTAAGTATGGATACGGGAGATGTGGCAGGAACGTTAATCTACGGGGATTCCGTGAGTGATGCGCATATCCGGCGTTTAGCTCCGTCATTGATTAAAAAACGAAGGGGAGCAAGTAGAAAATGAATAGAAAGCAAACGAATACGAAACCAGTAGCGTCATTAAAGAGTTTTGCCCATCGCCAGTATGAGCCGATTATGTGGCCGGAGAATGACGAACTTACCGGAGCTGCGATCGAGTTTATCGGACCGTCGCTCGGTAAGTCACCGCGAAAGCAAGCGACTGAGCGTAGGAATCCGGATTATCAACCGGTCAGCTCGTCCAAGCATACCGATAAGGTTCGCTATTACAACGCGGAAAAAGGATTCGGCAAGATCGGAGAGGCGCGGCTTTTCTTTCACGTTAGCGCGGTTGTGGATGGAAACGCATCATTCATTCGCGATGGAATAACGGTAGCGTACGAAGAAAACGTAGACCGACGCGGCCGACCATGTGCCGTAGACGTGCAGCTCGTAGAGGTATCACGCTAATGCGGCCGCTTATCGTAGTGAACTTCGAGTTCATTGAGGCAACGTCGTTTGTAGTAGCGTTGTTATACGATGAAGCAGGGCAGTTTCTAGACGAGATAATCGTGCCAGGAGGCGACACAGATACTGCAATGCGAACTGTCTTGCGTCTAGCGGAATCTCACCACATATACGCCCCTGACGTTTGGACTGCGGATAGCGGAATTTATTTAGAAACGCTAACACGACCAGGGATGCTCGGAGTTATAAAGCATCCGTCAGACGTTAAGGAGACGCGCAGCCATATCAAACAGAATGCGGAAATACTGCGTGATTTGTACGAGATTCAACCGCTAGAACCGAAGCAGAAGCCGCCAAAATGGCGCGCTTTTTTAGTGTCGGCATGTAATAAGCTTACTAAAAAACTAAAAGGGGATTTTGAATATGAAGTTTGAATTTCTAAAGGAATATGCGGAGCAACAGGCGACTAGAGAGCAAGAACATGACGAACTAATTAGGCGTGAAGCGGCTGCACTTGAAGAAGTACATTCACTAAAGGGGCAATACGAAAAGGTAATTCGAGAGTCATTAGTGGCTGGGAAAAATTCTACGGAAGAACTCGATGAACTGCATACCCGCATTGAACAGGCAGAGAGAGTGTATAGCCGCCGTCTACAAGAACGGCAATTGTACCATGTTGTTATACCGGAGAAAATTACATCCGATGACATACTTCGTAGGTTTAACGAGGATTTTGGACCGGCATATAAGGAAGCGAAACTAAATCCAGTTTATAAGCGATTACTGGCGGTCAAGCAGGAGTTTATTGACGCTGTTATGGATTATCACGAAGTACTTAATAAATTTAGGCAGGAAAAGTACACGACTCGCTTAACAATTGGGGACTCGTATCAATATCGACTTAAAGACATTGAACACCAAACAAGTGCGGAAACGCTTCATTATTTTATAACTGAGTACGACTTAAGAAGCCTTGCGAGCGGCCAGCGGCCAGAATTCAATCCAAAAAGAAAGTTTGACCGATGACGATAATGACCGCGAGTAAATTGGAGCGCCTGCGCCTCGAAGCGAAATCGTCTGGAAGTTCTCCGCACAAGATGGCGAGGTATGCAACAGCCAAGCACGATTTTGAGGCGCTGACTAAGGCGCTTTTTGACGACGGAGACAATCCATACGCCAGCTGTCCTTCAGACGAGTACCTCCGCAAGTTGGAAGATCGCACTAAGGAGACAGGTTCCGAAGAAGACGCTGCCCGTTACGAGTTAATGAAAGATCAACGCGAGCTATTTGACGGTAATCCGCAGCAGTACCGCGCAACTGTCTATGAACTACGCCAGCTTGTCGAAAGCGGAGCTAAGATTACGCAGCAGCACGTAAAAGAGACCGGTGTATTAGCTGCGGGGTATCCGTCGATCGACAATCGCGTTCTATTCTCGGCAATGAAACGGAAGCGCCAGGAGCAATTAGCTGGCGCAGCTCCGGTTGAGGTCGATAAGCCGGCGCCAATTACGGAAGCTGACGTCGAAGAAGCACAAGCAAAAGCAGCACTAAGCGGCCGTATAGAGGACCGAGTTAAATATGCCGATTTGAAATGGAAATTATCCGAACAGGGGGAAGCGTAATGAAAATCGAAAGAAAGACGTTTAGCGGTATGGGACATGGAACTGTTCCAATTGCGGGATGGCCTTATATTAGATTAACCGGAACAGTTGAAGCTCTAAGCTATATCCGTGAGGATGGTACAAGTCATCTTCACTTTCTACCGCAAGGAGCCGAGTATATTCATCTTAACGTACCGATTGATAATACTGAGAATAAAGCACTGGTAGGTGTATATACAAATTCCTCTTACGACACTTGGCGTTTTGACGTGTCGAACGTCGCTCCATCCTCGTTGGATCAATCGTCAGCGCAATTCTCCATTCTAGATAATGGACAAATTGCGGTTACTGGCGACGAAGACGTCATTTATCGCGGCCAGGACGTTGACCTTAGTACAGTTTCTATCGCGGGCATTCGCGTCAACATGGACGAGCTTGCGAAACTGTATCATGCGGCAGCGTTGTCGAAGTCCGCAACAGATGCAGCGCGTTACCTTAAATTCAAAGCAGCGGTGGAGGCGATTATACGATGAAGAAGACGGAGGAACAATTATACGCGGAGGTATCACGCATTACTTCCGCGCTCAATCCTTACAACGGGACGTATTTCCGCCTGTGTGGAGAGGCGCTGTTTAACGGTGAAATGACACACGCACAATTCGCCGATAAAATGCGCGTTGCTGATGCTGTATTCGCGGGTGTTATTACACAGCTCCGCAGCCTGCGCTTTCCGAAGACGAAGCAGCGGTCGGCACTTACGAAGTTTCTGAGCGGATTACAGGCGCATAGGAACGGAATAGCATCTGCGGCTAGTGCGAATTGGGAGACTGCTGACGTACATTTTGATCGGGCTTTGGCTTTAGCTAGAGAGTACACCGGCTTTGTATTCCGCGATCGTATGAAAGGAGCGATATAGAATGAGTTTTGACATTACGGCTAGTCTTCGATTAATAGATAACGTCTCTAAGCCAATGCGTAGCATCACGTCTTCACTAGCGGGTGTGGCGGGTAGGTTTGGCGCATTATCGGCGGCAGCAATCGGCGTATCCGGCGCGTTTGCGGGCATGTCGGTCTTGACGGACTCATTTAAAAAGTCGATGGACTTTGAATCGCAAATGCTTTCAGTAAAGGCTGTAATGGGCGGCACTAACGAGGAAATGGCGGATATGCAGTCACTAGCGTTGAAGATGGGCGCAAGTACGAAATATAGCGCCATGGAAGCCGGACAGGCGATAGAAGAGTTGCTGAAGGCCGGTATGGAATCGGCGACGGTCGAAGCAGGCGGCCTAGAAGCAGCGTTAAATCTCGCAACTGCTGGCGGACTCGGATTGCAAGAAGCCGCCGAGACGATGGCAACGTCACTTAACGCGTTCAAGAAAGACGGTTTGAGTGCCGCCCAAGCATCGGATATACTCGCGGGAACAGCTAACGCAGGCGCAACGTCAGTCCATGAAATCAGTTACGCGCTCGCCTCGGCTGGTGGAGTAGCGGATATGTTCGGACTTTCCCTCCTTGATCTGAATACCGCGATCGGGATTATGTCCAATGACGGACTTAAAGGCGGATCGGACGCGGGTACAAGCTTCAAGTCGATGCTTATGTACTTGCAGCCGCAGACGAAGAAAGCCACGCAGCTATTTAAAAAGCTAGGCATTGGCGTAGGCGAAGCCAACAAGTTCTTTGAAGACGGAAAAATCAAAGATATCGGCGGGATTGCGGACGTACTACAAAAAGCGTTTAAAGGGTTTTCCGAGCAAGAGAGAACCGACTTAATGCTGGAGATGTTCGGTACGGATGGCGTCAAGGCTGCGTCCTCTATGTTTAAAGCGGGGTCCAAGGGGATTAAGGAGTTTCAACGAGAACTATCGAAAACGACCGCACTAGACGTCGCCAAAACGAAAATGGAAGGTGCGGGCGGCGCGGTAGAGCAGTTTAATGGCGCGCTTGAGACGTTGCAGATATCTGCCCTAGCACCGACGATGCCGATCATACGTGATTTCGCTTTATCAGCCTCGGACATGATCGAAAAATACTCACCTACGATAACAGCAGCCGTACAGAAAGCGGTCGATAACGGTAAGAAATACGTTGCCGACAACTTTACGAACAATCCGGAGTTTCAAAAGTTAACGAAATTTGAAAGTAAAGTAGAGTTCGTATTCGATACCGTTAAAACTTCATTCGATAAGTGGTGGGCAGAGTCGGGAGAGGCGGTATTTAAGGGATATTCGGAGAAGATAACGAGTACGTTACTTGCTTCGCTGGAGAACTCTTCCAGCCAAATTGCTAGTATCGGTTTGAAGATCGGCGGAGGCTTGGCCGAGGGAATCGCGGATGGTATGCGTAAATCGAAATCGACAAGTTGGATTTTCAAAGGGATAGACATAGGTACTCCTGAGATAGCTCAAGAACTATTGTACAAATATGCAGACTTGGACGTTGGGACGAAGGGTACTCCGAAACAACAGCGAGAAGAAGACAAGAATATCTTTGAGAACTGGTTTTATGAGTCAAAGGGTATTACGCCAAAGAATACCGGCAACGCGGAGTCATTCGCTAACCGCTTCTCCACGCAAGCACCGACGCAACAGAACATCACGAACAACACGCCAGTCGCGATTACGCTAAATATGGGCGGCGTCACTGTCAAGGAAGAAGCGGACGTAAACAAAATTACGGATGAGTTGCAGAGGAGGCTATTCGCAGCGTTTAACGCCACCGGTAAATCAGGAAGCAGCAGCCGTGGAGCTGCGCCAGGAGGGCCGATACAAAACTAATACGCAATACAACGGAGCATCGGCGGTTTGTTTACGCTGGCGCTCCGTTTATTTCTGTTTACGGAGGTGAATACGTGCAAAAACGAAGGAGAAAACGGAAGAAGCGGCCGCTAACGGAAATACAACAATGCGCTATCGAACTGCTCGCGATAACTCGGGGAGCTAACTACGAAGATATTGCGAAGGAACTCGGCATTAGTGTCCGCACGCTTTACCGTTGGAGACAGCGTGAAGATTTTGATGACGCACTTAATATCGCGATACAGCGACATTTAAAAAAGCTTCGTATGAAGTCGAAGTCGCCGACAATAGCGCAGATACTTTCGGATGAACGGTACATGGGGCTCATAATTAGTACGATAATGTGAGGCAGAGTCGTGTTTTAACGGTAATAGGCGAAATTAGATAAAAGGAACGTGAATCGGCGTAGATACGGGCTTTTCTGGCGTTAATTATACGTCAAAAGGTGTCCGAAAATTACACTTTTACGGAATTTTCCTGCAACCGCGTCCAGGTGCGCGCCCTTCCGAAACTTTTCATGTAACGTTGGCGCTAATAATTACGCAATGAGCCGGAAATAGCTGAAATCCCTTGTGTATCAACGGATAGCAGCGATTTTCTGGCGTTATAATCCGCGAATTTTATGTCCTAAAAAGTTACGTACGAGCAACATCGGGGGGGGGGCGCGCAGGGCTTCCGCACTTGCAAGCGCCTCTCTCCGGGCAAGGCTCCGAAATCTCACGGGGTCACAGTAGCTCCTGCGCCTGCATAACGATGCATAAAACGTGCATAAACGGTGTATAAAACGTCTCTGAGCGGTTCGGCAGGCGGACGAAAACGTAAGAATCCAGTAACGGCGCGGGTTTGCGGCGATTAGACTATTGCGTAAAAGGCGGCTTTTGTGTACATGCCAACGCATTAATGCGGTGAAGCAACGTAGACCCCCAAGGCGGTGGTCAAAAGGCGCTAAATCAGGTGTATCTAGTTTCCGCGCAGTTTTTAAATCTTAGGAGGTATGGGAAGACAAGAGTGAATGACAAGCGTAGTCCGTCCGTGGTATACTTCGTCTCATTAACGTTAACGCGTAGGCATACGACAAAAACGCGCTCACATATCCGAGTGCTTTCCGATTGTCTGTCCGTATCCTGTGCGTAGTGACGAATATTACGAAGAGCAAAACGCTGAGAAGCTACGGTATATCTACGAAAATAACGAATTGGCAGACGCACAGGACTTAAAATCCTGCGGTAGGTGACTACCGTACCGGTTCGATCCCGCTCCTCGGCATACCAAAAAGAACCTGAGATCCCTTGATGAAGTGCACCCCTTAGAATAGACATTGGAATAAACCCCTGGTTTATCCGATGAAATTCTAGGGGGTGCATTTTTATGCCAGCACAAAAAGGACAGAAGTTTAAATACTATCCGAAGTCACTGAAAGAGGAAGCCATCCGCCTGCATAGCGAAGAAGGTTGGAGCTATCGAAAAATCGCAGAACACTTGGGTGTACAAGATAAGGATCGGATTAAGGTGTGGATGAGGAAATATCGCGAAGGCGGTCACGAAGCGTTTGAGGACAGGCGAGGAGAACCGCATCGAATGGAAACCGAGCAGGAACGAGAGATCCGGCGCCTCCAGCTAGAGGTAGACGTTCTAAAAAAGGGGTTACAAATCTTGAATCAGGGGGTGCACACCACAAACACATCATCGTTGACCAAATGAAGGACAAGCAGTCCATTAAACGATTATGCGAATATCTAGGCATCAGTCGTAGTGGCTATTACAGCTACCAGAGCCGTAGCACCGAAGATCCTACTGCGGATTTGAAGGCGAAGATGACAGCGATTTATGAACAGCGGGATAAAAAGGTAGGCTACCGACGTATACAAGATGAGCTATACCGCCAATTCCATCTTGTGGTCAATCATAAGAAGGTTCTACGTCTGATGCAAGAAATGGGTATTCAAGCCATCATACGCCGTAAATATGTCCATCGAACAAGCCGTGACGCAGCTGTCTCGGACGGTAGAATTGCAGAAAACAAGTTGCAGCGAAACTTCAAAGCCGATCACCCCAATCAAAAATGGGTGACCGATGTCACGCAATATCGCGTATGGGATGAGAGGCTCTACTTGTCCGTGATTAAAGACCTGTGGAACAACGAAATCGTTGCCTATCACATCAGTCGTCACCAATGACAATCCGCTTGTTTTAGAAACGTTCAGAAAGGCATTTGAAAAACATAAAGACGTAACTAGATTGATCGTTCATAGTGATCAAGGAAGCCAGTATACGTCTCATGCTTACCACAACATGCTGCCACAGGTTGGCGCCCAAATCAGCATGTCACGCCGAGGTAATTGTTATGACAATGCCTCCATAGAGAGCTTCTTCTCCCATTTGAAAGTTGAAGCGCTCTATCCTTATGATATACGATCCATCGACGAAGCACAAAGAAGAATCGAAGCATTCATTCGTTTTTACAACGAAGATCGGGCACAGCGGAAGCTAAACAAGCTGACCCCAGTTGAGTACCGGCGTCAGCTTATGGCCTAGGTGTTTTTTCAATGTCTACTAATTGGGGGCTTGACCATGATACATAAGGGGTCTTTTGTTTTTATATGGGGATTTTCGATTCGACAATATCAAGAAGATTGAGTGTCGTTTTTGCCACCGGGGACGGATTTGGGGCGGAAGTTGTTTTTTTACTATAATGCGATCTGAATTAATACAGTGCTAAAAGAGAAACTCTTATGTATCAAAGGTTTTCGTGATTCTGCTTTTATTAAAAAGTATACTGCGATGATTTATTAACATAGACCTGTACGCCTGCTCTTCGTAATTCTCGTTTCGTTAACGAGTTTTACGAAGTGGAGGCATTTTTTTATATGTCCGAAAATAGTACGTCCTAAACGTCTGATCACGTAAGACTTCCGCTTGTTTATATTATAAAAACGTTAAATACAGCCACGAACACTAATTGTATTTGCTCTACCTGCATTCGGCTGATTTATCACATCTGGCAGTCATTGCTGACCAAAGCCTTCCCCACAAGTTGGGCAAATTCATTTCTCAATCTGTTAATAAATGATAAACTCAGAACTATAAGTAATCATTGATAGAGCTTCCCAAAGGGGAGCTAAAGGAGGAAAAGGCAATGACTCAGTATAGTCGAGCGGCGTTCATCGAGACATTAGCGCCTCATGTTTTGCGAGCCCGGCGGGAGGGATCGCCGATGCTGCCATCGGTGAGACTCGCTCAGAATATTTTGGAGACTGGCTGCAAAATTCACG
Organism: Paenibacillus sp. R-74696; assembly: GCF_055814915.1. Taxonomy (NCBI): domain Bacteria; kingdom Bacillati; phylum Bacillota; class Bacilli; order Caryophanales; family Paenibacillaceae; genus Paenibacillus; species Paenibacillus sp. R-74696. Next base: position 532,417 of record NZ_JBPULM010000045.1, on the reverse strand, counting down.
ATTGGAATAATCTTGGCGGCATTAAAGTCGGTAAAGGTAAGCCTAACGCCTACTGGCGTGGGAAGGCGGTCAATAAAGGAACTTGGGAGGAGTACAACGGTAAGACGGTCAATATCACGGCTGCATTTAGGGCATATGATACCCTGTATGATTTTTACAAGGATCAAGATCTATTATTTGGCCTCAGCCGTTACGCCCGTGTGAGGGCAGCTCAAACACCGGAGGAGCAAGCAGCAGCGCTGTGTGCCTGCGGATATGCGACTGACTCGGCTTATGCAAGTAAGCTGCTGTCAATTATTAAAGCGAATGACCTTGAAAAATATGATGCTGTTGAGGCAGATGCACATGAACATGCGCATACAGATATAGAGGCAAATGCAGTAGCAGATGAACAAGAAATGAAGCTATCTGAGGCTCAGAAGAAAATGCTTGTAGCGGCGCTGCAATCCCTATTTGATCAAAAGGTAATTACAGACAAGACATGGATTGAGAAGGCGCAAAAAGGAACGCTTACCCTGTGGGAGTTGACCTGGCTAAATACGATTATACTCGCACGTAAATAAGTGAAAGCCCTACCGACCCAATGGTTAGTTAAAATAGAGCTACCGTTTCCTAGACTGTAGCTTTCGAGACGATCTCGACAGCATGGCACCTTGAGAAATCAAGGTGTTTTCTTTTATGCGACAATATTTTATATAGAAAATAAATCGGCTCCCCAGAGATGGTAATTAAGCTGACATGCTGCATGTCATAAATAGTTTGTTGTATAATATATCAATAAAAAGATAGATTCATGGAGGAGTTCAGAGTGGGGAGACCAACTATCGGCGTTTTGCCGTTGTATGATGGGGACAAAGAAAGCTATTGGATGCTTCCAGGTTATATGAAGGGAATTGAAGACGCAGGTGGAATTCCGTTTGTATTGCCACTTACCTCAGATGCAGAGAATATAACTCGAATAGCGAATATGTTTGATGGATTTCTTTTTACAGGCGGACACGATATTAATCCTGAAATTTATGGGGAGCAGATAGAGGATGTTTGCGGAGAGTTGTGCCAGGAGCGAGATGTGATGGAGAGCACCTTATTCAAACAAGTGATAGATTTGGATAAACCAGCGTTCGGAATCTGCCGTGGATTACAGCTGTTTAACGCCTTGCTAGGAGGCACGTTGTATCAAGATATTCCGGCTCAATTCAAGTCGGGGAGCAGCATTAAACATAAACAAGCTCCTCCATATTCTGAACCTATTCATCATGTGTACATAGAAAAGGGGAACCCCCTGCACCGAATCATCGAAACGGAGAACCTTAAAGTCAATAGCTACCATCATCAGGGGATTAAGGAGCTGTCCAAGCAACTAATTTCTGTAGCAAAGACTGAGGATGGTTTAATAGAAGCGGTTATGATGCCTGAGAAAAAGTTTATTTTAGCCGTTCAGTGGCATCCAGAGTTTAGCTACAAATCGGATCAATATAATTTTAGGCTATTTGAGGAATTTGTAAAATCGTGTTAGAGGTTAAACTAAAGCGCATGGATTAGCGCAGACATTGAGTCACATGCTACAATTGGGATAAACAATATGGAACTATCATATCTATCAGTAGCTATATCGATTAAAGGAGGTAAGCGCTTTGAATTCAATATTGTTTATAGCGGGTTGGGCTATAGTTGGCATTTGTATTGGTGGTTTAATTGTGTTTATAAAATCCATGCCTAAGAAAAAATAAGCATGTCATGTTAATCTCGCCGCTTCAGCTGAAGCGGTTTTTATTCTGCTAACTTTATATAGTAAGAGAGTGAGGAAGATTAAAAGTTTCAATGTGGAGATTCATTCTTATTTTGACTGAACTTCTGAAAAAGTGCCCAGTTTTTTAGCAAGCTCCTCCTTCCCTGTTAACACTTCGGTCATAATGCCTGCACCTAGTCGAAATCCATAGGTAAAAGTGGAGGTTAGCTCCATTGAGTGAGCTCGAGCATATAAGTCTAGCAATGCCTCGAGCTCCGTATATTCCTCCTCATTATGCTTTTTCTTCCACGCTTCCATCACTTCAGATATGTGCTGGCTCATTTGAAGATACTCCGGGTCATTGGCTATTCTTTTTTCATCGGGACGCATATTGCCATTGTACAATTCTTCCAACAGACTTTTCATTTCTCTGTTCACCCTTTCTGCAAAGTTATAATCGATGCTGCTACAATATTTTCAGTTTAAAGCTAATGTATGGAATAAATAATTTTTTTAAGCTCAATGCTAATTTATGCGAAAAACGCATAAAAGTCAATATGCGAAATTCGTATAAATTATGATGGCGTTGGGTGATGAGAATGTATAAAAGAATTCGTGATTTACGAGAAGATAGGGATTTAACTCAGCAGGAGATGGCTAAGCTGCTGCATATTTCACAAGCAACCTATTCTCGTTATGAGAGTGGGGAACTGGACATACCTACGGCTGTATTGATCACATTATCTAAATTTTACAGTGTCAGCATCGATTATCTGCTTAATCAAACAGACATTGCTAAGCCGGAAGAACGAAAATCAAAGTAATAGAGATTTAAATGCTTACAAATGATAATTTACCACGCTCACTTCAAGTATGTATCGTATAAGCTGATGTCCTTTTTTTGCATGAAAATGCTCCTAGAATTGATATTGAATGATAGCAGTGCGATATTCTAATATTTATTCTAGGAGGGCATTTCAGACTGACTGATATACTTGAGCCATTTTTACATATGCATTATAACCTACGCCCTTTTTCAATACATCCTTCGCTTGCGTGCATTATATTGCTCTTGGTTCCTCCAGTTCATGCCCGATTATACAAGGAGGCTGAATACGAAAATTCCTTCCCTACAAGCTCAGGATAACCCAACCCGCTCTACTATCTCCCTAACCACCAATCTATTTGCACCACTCCAATCATAGACCGTTTGTTACCCACTTTATCCCCTAGCGAGCCTTTCCCACATCGATTATACCGTCCTTCAGAAGGTTTATCAGCAAGGATCTGATCTACTTAGTTAAAAATATGGACTGCTCGATTACTATGCTTTTGGATGTACTCATTAAATCCAATGACTGATATACTAACGAAAATTCAGTATTTGAGGAGTGGTTGAGAATGGATGGCGTTCGTTACAAGATAAGAGAAGTGTTGGACAGTGACAAAATAGATGCTTTTTTGCATAAAGCGCGAATTGGTCATCTTGGTATGGTTGATGGTCAGCTGCCATATGTTGTTCCGCTTAATTTTGTTTGGGCAAAGGGGAAGCTTTATTTTCATGGAGCCGCTGGCGGGAGGCGCAATCAGGTTATGAGTGCGAATTCTGAGGTCTGTTTTACGGTTTGCGAGGAATATGGAACCATTACCGATCCCGTACCAGCGAAGACGGACACGGCATATATGAGTGTTATGATTTTCGGTAAGGCCGAGCTTATTGATGATCTGGATGAAGCTACCTACATGCTGCAGGAAATGCTTCATAAATATGTGCCTGGCTACTATAACCGTCCGTTGTCCAAGCAGCATGTAGACAAATATAGGTCAGCTATTTTCCAATCACCTGTTCAGGTCTACCGGGTTGATCCTTATCATATTACGGCGAAAGAAAATCCAATCGAGGAAGAAAAAATGTACAAATAAGAAAAATGAGGTTGTTAACATGTTAAAGAGAGTGCAAATGAACCCAACATCATCTTCGCTGCGCGGCCGTGATTGGATATCGCCCACTATAGCTGCGTTAATTTCTGTCATTGTCAACTATGGGGGGACATTTATTCTCGTTTTTCAGGCGGCTAAGGTCGCGGGTCTGAGTCCCGAAATGACCGCTTCATGGATATTGTCGATTTCCGTTGGCGTGGGGATAACGGGGATATGGCTAAGCTATCGCTACCGTGAACCGATCATTACAGCTTGGTCAACACCAGGTGTGGCTTTTCTTGTGTCGGTATTAGCGATAACTCCCTATGAGGAAGCGATAGGTGCTTATATGATCTCCGCTTTAGGATTTATTGTTTTAGGACTATCGGGAATGTTCGAAAGGTTCGTCCGGCTCATTCCTCCAGGCATTGCTTCTGGTCTGCTGGCAGGTATTTTACTACAATTTGGTATTGCAGCCTTTGGCGGAGCGAAAGCTGATCCTTTGCTGGTCATTGTCTTGTTTGCTGCTTATGTACTACTAAAAAGGTATACGTCCCGTTATGCTATCGTCGGCATTTTAATCATTGGGCTTATTTATTTAATCAGCTTGGGAAAAGTAGATTTCAGCACGATCAAATTAGCTATTGCGTCGCCGGTATTCATTGTTCCTGAATTTTCGCTTCATGCTTTATTGGGTGTTGCCTTGCCATTGTTCATTATTACATTGACGGGACAATATATGCCTGGGATGCTAGTCTTGCGAAATGATGGGTTTAAGACGAGTGCGAATCCAATTTTGATCGTAACGGGTTTGGGCTCGCTGTTTGCAGCGCCATTTGGCTCGCATGCTTTCAATGTAGCAGCCATTACAGCGGCGATTTGTACAGGGAAAGATGCGCACGAGGATTCAACAAAACGTTACATTGCGGGTATTGTCTGTGGCATTTTTTACATGGTTGTTGGGATATTTGGTGTGACGCTGGCTGCTCTGTTTCTAATTCTTCCAGCCACCTTCATCGCGACGTTAGCGGGGTTGGCGCTACTTGGGACAATCGGCGGCAGCCTTGCGGGCGCTTTAACTGAGCCAAAGGGCCGCGAGACAGCGCTGATTACTTTTTTGGCAACAGCTGCAAATGTTACATTGCTTGGTGTTGGCGGTGCATTCTGGGGTTTGGTTGCAGGTTTGGCTGCGCATATATGGATACATGGACAATTTCGCCACAAACATGATAGGACGAGTGGAATACAACAAGCTGAACAAAAATAATAAGCGGCATGAAAATGAATACAGGTGCAAATGGGCTGAAAAGGGATGGAAATTCTTAGGCTTAGCCGGAGCTGCTTAAATTATAAAAGCAGCTCCGCAAGACGATGAATGCCTGTCTCTATTGCTGACTCATCTACTTTAGCAAAGCCTAGCACCCATCCTTTTCGATCACTTTCCAAACAATACTTGCTAAGTGGATAAACACGTATGCCTTTGTCGAGCGCCTGGTTTGTTGCGGATTCTTCATCAAATGAGTCTTCAGCTTCAAGAAGCATATGCAATCCCGTCTCTACACCGCTAAGTTTAAAACGTGCACTTAGACCGGTTGCGATGATAGCCTTTGTCATGGCTTCATGTCTGCGCCGATATACATTTCTGACTCTTCTCATATGACGCATGAAATGCCCGTGCTCGATAAAATGAGCAAGCGTCAATTGCTCCATAATCGGAAGATGGCGATAGGTTAATTCATGGACATGGGCAAGCTGGCGAATGGCCTCTGTTGGTCCAACGATCGCGGATATCCGAATGCCTGGAGCGACCATTTTGGAAAAACTCATCATATACAGCGTGTTCTGAGGCTGCTGGCTAAACAAGGTTGGGAGTGGGTCGCCGCGATATCGAAACTCGCTATCGTAGTCGTCCTCAACTATCCAAAATTGATGTTGAGCCGCCATATGCAGCAATTGCTGTCTGCGAGGCTCCGACGTAATCACTCCAACTGCACACTGATGTGAAGGCGTTACATAAACAAGCTTTGATTGAGGGGGAATACGGTCTGCTTGTATTCCGTAATCGTCGACAGGGACGGGAACCACATTCATCCGCCGATATTTCATCGCCATCCATGAAGCGGGAAAGCCGGGATCTTCAACGCAAACGGTTTCTCCTTCATTTAACAGGGCTTGGGCAATTAAATCCAGACTATGCTGTGCGCCCGAAGTTAATATTATTTGATCGATTTGAACGTGGACGCCTCGCTCAAGTGACAAATAACGTTGAATCTGCTCGCGCAGCGGCACGAAACCATAGGGGTTGCCGTAAGCCCAGCTGGTTAGATCCGTTTCTTTGGAGGCTTGTAAAAAGGACTGTCTCCAGTTCGTTTGAAAATGTTGATCCAAATAAGGCTCGTGTGGGCTGAAATCGATCTCCACATTTCTATTTTCCTTGCCTCTAAACCAATTTTGCAGCTGATTGACTGCATCGTTTAATAAAGGCAGCTCGGGAGTAACAGGCCCGCGAGCTATAACCTCCTCCATAAAACGGGTTTTGTGGGTCCAGTCACTTACTCTTGTTCCGCCGCGCCGGGAAGTAACCGTATAGCCACGACTGAATAATTCCTCATAAACAATTTGTATAGTTGAGCGGGAGACCCCGACGAGTAGTGCGAGTTCGCGAGAAGGAAGCAGCAATTCGCCGGGAGGCCAATTTCCGGTTGTGATATTATGGATAGCTTGATCAAGCAGCTGCTGCCAGATGGGGCGTTCGTCGTCACGGTTAACTTTTAGCATCTCATTCACCTCTAGTTGTATATGCGTCAAAAATATGGATTGTTATATTAACCTCAATATGTATGTTTTAACGCATGCCATTAACTGATATACTAGCATGGCTTTGGTTGATCAAGCAATATGATCGTGATTCTACTGATTCCTAAAAATGAAAAAGCAACAGCCTCATAACCGTTGAAGCTTCAGCGGCAGAGGCTGTTTTTTTGACTTATCCGTCTATATAGCTATCTATCTTGCAAAGGAGGAGACTGATCGATCCAGTTCCATTCATTGTTCTGAATAAATCGAGTGACCGCTTGCTCAGATGATAATTCCAGGTCTAGAAAACCTAGTATGACTTCGGTTAATTCCATGCATTTTTCATGGGTCGGGTTTAATAGGAGTTCATGGGAAAGCTTGAGAAAGGTATCAGGTTTTTCCGCTGCTTTCTCGACCTCAGCCATCATGGACTTGTGGCAAGGAAACAATATGCGATTATGCGCCAAAATAATTCGGCTTCCGAATAACACCAGATTGCTGACGACTTGCGACAGCAGATAAGGGTTATTCTTTTTGACGGCTTCCCCCGCAAAATAATAACCGTAAAGCAGCACCTGTGCTTGAAAATCTGTAATGTTTTGGTTTCTATTGTGCTCGGGATATACGGGGATTTTGGCGAGCAGTTCATTTAGTCCTGGAACGATGGAGTAGACAGCCTGTGAACCTGTAAAAGAAGCGCGAGTTGGCTCGCTGCCTTTCTCGGCGGCCAACTCCAAAAACCGCATATTGATGATTTTGACATCGATATAGCCATCTTCATAATTGCAGGCTTCATGATTGGTGTAAGACAGCGCATTGGTTTTCTTCCTCTCTTCAAACTCTTGATCCGTGACAAGCAAATATACGTCGATATCTGATGTCTCCTTGGCCGTACCTTTCGCGATGGAGCCAGCCGTTATGACGGCTAATAGGTTTGAATCAGATTTCAGCGACTCTACGAATTTGTCCAGTGATTGCTTATGGTGCGTATACATATTCTAGCCTCTCCTTCATTTTTTGATGTTCTCATCGTAACCTTAAACAAAAGAAAGGAATACATCTATAGTCATTCATGCCAAACGGATAATTCATCAAAAAATGTGTTGGCAAATGGAAAATCATGTTGTATTCGAAATGCTGCGGGCGTCGTGCCCAAACGTTTTTGAAATAAATAATAAAAGTGTTTCATGTCGCTAATGCCGACCTCCTGTCCGATTGATTGTATGCTTCGGTCAGTGTGTTGCAGTAGCCATACGCTGTACAGTATTCGAATATGTTGCAGCATCTTGATAAAGGATGCTCCCGTTATTTGCTTGAATAGACGCTGGAAATGCCGAAGACTCAAAGCTGCTTTATGACTGATTTCGCTCGCCGATAAAGGTTTGTTGAAATGGGATACCATATACTGCAACATCGTATGGATTGGATATTGATACTCGCTCATTTCCGTCATCGCGTTCGTAGCACGAGATGATAAAGATAAATCCGACAGAAGGTTGAGCAACGAAGAGCAAAGGTTACATGGAGAGTTCTCGCTTGGCCGTTGCGTTTCCAAGTACATGGATCGAAGTAAGGGCTCAACTAGACCAGCCTTATTGCGAAAAGCCAGCCAGCTAGCCCCGTTCCTGACGCTGTCGGCTTCAATAAAGTAATCTACCAATTGTTTTCGCTCTGCAAATTCGGGAAGGCTGTGAACATAGTCGGGTTTATAGATGCAATTCCACACCTTAAACGGGTGTTGGCCTAATAAATCAAAGGGCTGAAACACATGTGCTACTCCCCTGGGTATGATAAACACATCGCCTCGTGAAACTAGAAATTTCTTGTTTTCGATGAAATGAATACCTTCGCCTTCCGCTACATATGCGATCTCCACAAAGTCATGCTGATGCTGAATTAAAAAAGGTGTTTCTCTGCTAAAAGTCACTATGATTGGAGTATGAGAAACGAAAAGGTTACGTCCTTCGAGAAACGGGCTTGGTCTCATGGCTGATTCTCCATTTCATAATCGATAAAATTATCCGAATGGATGCTTTTTCTAAAAGGATGCCACGAAGCTTGCTAGGAACGGCACTTATTAGCTGATAGGATTTTGTTACACATTTTAACATAAATCACAAATAGGTAAAGTATCCTGCTTATATTTAATGGCAGCAAGCACTGGGAGTCGTTATCTCCTTGTACGAACGGGCATGTACCAACGTACATTTAAATTTGTGGTTTTACGTATATAATGATACATAAAGAGGTGGGGAGATGGAAAGGAACAGGATATATGAGCTAAGCATATCAAGGGCTCCTATTTTATTATGGGTGGGGCTTGTTTATGCAGCAACCATTATTTTGCAGAATACGCTAGATCCGCGTTTATTGCAAAGTTTAATATTTTCAGTAGTGATTTCGCTTCATGCCGTTTTTCATTGGAACAGCCATATTCTTGTTAAAGATCGACCATGGGTATACTTTCTCATACAAGGACTGTTAATTTTTGTTTCGGCCCTACTAATGCCTTCAGGTTTTCCCGCAGCTTTAATCGGTCTTTTTCCAGTTCTCATTGCACAAGGTGTTAGTATTTATTACCGTAAAGTAAAAATCATATATCTCTCTTTATTATTATATGCATTGTTTTGCCTGGCAATCGTCAGTGTAAGAGATACAGAGCGACTGGGTTTGTATATTCCACTGTTCCTCCTGATGATGATTGTTGTTATTGCTTATGCCATATTATTTTATCAACAAGTCCGTGAACGTGTTCGTACACAGACCTTTCTAAGTGATTTGGAAATAGCCCATTTAAAGGTAGAAGAGCTCACACTTGCTAATGAGAGACAACGGATGGCACGGGATCTGCACGACACACTTGCGCAAGGGGTTGCCGGTCTTATTATGCAGCTTGAAGCAATTGATTCTCATCTTCTGAAAGGAAACTCAGGCAGAGCGCATGAGATTGTAGGTCAATCCATGAGGCAGGCTCGCAGGACGCTTGCGGATGCCCGTAAGGCAATAGATGATCTGCGTTCCGTATCATCGTCTGATCTCAATTTTGAAGAGGTGATTCAGGAGGAAGTAGAACATTTTATTCATTCGACCGGGATTAGAGTGGCACTTACCATGCATGTTCGGCTAACTTGGCCGAAAATCGTAGTGGAGCATAGTTTTCATATGGTAAGCGAATGCTTGACGAATATTGCGAAACATGCGCAGGCGCAGCAGGTCTGGGTTACGATTACGGACAAGCTTGAAAGGCTAACCATAGAAATTAGGGATGATGGGAAAGGCTTTGACACAGATGCAGTTGGGAAGCTGGCAGGCCATTATGGGCTAATTGGACTTCAAGAACGTGCCCGCCTGATAGGCGGCAAGGTAGAGATTGTGAGCCGAGCAGGAGAAGGCAGTTCCATTCGAATTTCCAAGCCGGTATCCAAAGGGGAGTCATGATGAAATATAAAGTGTTGATTGTCGATGATCATTGGCTGGTCAGGGAAGGGCTAAAATTAATTCTCGAAACCGATGACAGATTTCAGGTCGTTGGGGAAGCAGGGGATGGTTCGATAGCCTTACGCATGATGAAGGAGCAGAGGCCAGATGTTATTTTAATGGATTTGAATATGCCCGTCATGAGCGGTCTTGAAACAATGGACCAGATGCAACAGCTCGGGATGAATATTCCTGTTATTATTTTAACGACCTATAATGAAGACGAGCATATGATTAATGGTTTGGCGAAGGGAGCGAAAGGGTATTTGCTCAAGGATACAAGCAGGGAAAATCTAATTCGCACGATGGATTCGGCACTTAGAGGAGAAACCTTGCTTCAGCCTGATGTGACAGAGAGAATCTTTAGGGCTAGAACAGCTCCTGCTGTACGTAAGGAAGCTATTCAAATAACAGAGAAGGAGCTCCTTATTCTTGAATCTATTGCTAAAGGCTTTCGCAGTAAGGAAATTGCCTTTAACCTTGGCATTTCAGAACGGACGGTTAAAGCTCATTTAACCAATATTTACAATAAGCTAGGCGTTGATTCTAGGTCCCAAGCTGTGGTAATAGCCATTGAAAAAGGGATTCTTCAATTATAACCAACAAGATATTGAAGATGCACAGTAGGTTGTTTTAACAGAAACAAATAATGCCCGATCGTACATAAGGCTGCTGCCCTTATGTACGATTTTTTTTATTGTGACTTCTTTTATGATAAACCTATGAAGTCGAAGGCAACAGTAACTGCGAGAGGAGCATGAAATTTGGAAGGCACATATGAAGGAATGATTCACATTTCAGATCAGGTGGTTGCTAAAATCGCCCACAAAGTCGTTTTGGAAACAAAACCAATTGTGTCTATGCCAATGGGCATAGTAGAGAACCTTGTAAAGCGACTGCGTGGCGTTCATGCGCAGCAGGGCGTTTTAGTAGAGGCGAATCAACAAGACGTGGCTATTAACTTGACCATTAACATCAGTTATGGCTGCAAGATCCATGAGGTGTGTTACGAGCTGCAGCGCAGGGTCGCGAAAGAAGTGGAGCATATGACGGGTCTGGCGGTCAAAGAAATTCATGTAACGGTGGAGGGTTTGGTGCTTTCATAAGTACCCAAAACTAAAGTGAGAGTTAAGAATAGAGACTCCTCACTTAAGTTGAGATCTATTTATCCTGCCTTAATATATCGTTATTTAACGAGGTTGATCTGTCCGTTAAACTTGGATTATTACACCATTTCATCAGTTGGGAGAGTTGAATATGGAACGTTCCGTGGAGAGGCGGATTTTTATTGCTCGACCTTGTAGGAGGATTAGATCAGTCTAGACGAAGGAAATGAAAGTGCAGAGGATATTCTTGTGCACTTTTTTTTATTTAGTGAATAAGCTTGCTGCCCTAAAGTACATAACGTACATGCCCTTATGGACGATTTCCGTGGAAGGAATGTTAGCTACAATGAAATAAGCGACACCATGAGTGTTCATCCTTATTTCACGGAGGTAAAAAAATATGGCCAAGTATTTGTATTTGCTGGGACGTTGGGCTTATCGGTCCCGAATAAAAGTCATTATTGGCGGGTTACTCGTTTTACTGCTGAGTGTAGCAGCTGCACTAAGTATGGGAATCTCATTCACTGGCGATATGTCCATTCCTGGCACGAAATCAGAGGAAGCAGGCAAAGTATTAAGTAAGGAGTTTGGCGTGTCGGAACAAAGCGGAGGGCAGGTGATGCTGATATTCAAAGCGCCAGAAGGCCAAACCCTGAAAACGGATTCTATCGTTAAGCAAATTGAAAACGTATTGAGCAAGGCGGCTGAAGACCCTGCCGTTGATCAGGTAATCAGTCCATATGAAAACGGATCGCTCAACGAAACAAGTCAAATAGGGTATGCTTCGCTCGTTTATAAGCTGCCCGCAGGTGAAGTGAGCGAGGAATCAAAAGAGCATGTACGGAGCATTATTGAAGATACACGGAATGAAGGCATTCAGACAGAACTTGGAGGAGACGTCGCTTTCTCTGAATTGGAGATCATGAGTGCAATGGAAGCGGTTGGTGTCATCATTGCCTTTATTGTTTTGGCGCTTACCCTAACGTCCTTTCTAGCGGCAGGTATTCCGATTTTGACCGCGATTATTGGGCTTGGCATTGGTTTGATGTGTATTTTTATCGGTTCAAATGTTTTAGACATGTCATCAGCCTCTATTTCCTTGGCAGTGATGTTAGGACTGGCAGTTGGAATTGATTATGCCTTATTTATACTCGCACGTTTCCGGCAGCAGCTGGCAGAAGGTTATGATGTGGAGGATTCAGTCGCAATAGCGAATGCAACAGCAGGCAGCTCTGTCGTATTCGCCGGCATAACGGTTGTCATTGCCTTATTGGGTTTATCCGTTGTACAGATTCCTTTTCTGGCTATGATGGGGCTAGCAGCTGCAATTTGTGTTTTTGTATCCATTCTGATTGCCATTATCTTCGTACCAGCTGTGCTTTCCATTGCAGGCCATCGCATTGGTCCAGCACGAAAAAATGCTTTCATAAACAAATTCAAGAGGAAGGATTCGAAAACTTCGATTCTGGAGTCATGGAGCAAAATGATTGCACGTCGTCCCGTGTCTGTGGCCATCGTTGGAATCATTATTCTGGCGACGATCAGTATCCCATTTTTTCATATGCAGCTTGGCCTTCCTGATAATGGTATGAAGTCGGAGGAAACAACGGAGCGTCGCGCTTTCGATCTGCTTTCGGAAGCTTATGGTCCAGGCTATCATTCGCCGTTGATCGTTGTGGCAGTGGCCGAAGGACAAAGCGACCCACAGGCCGCAATTGCCAAGGCAACAGAAGGATTAAGCTCTCTGGAAAATGTAGCGAGTGTTACACCAGCTTACCCTAGCCCCTCAGGCAACGCCGCCATGCTGACCGTTACCCCGCAGTCAGGTCCGCATGATACCGAAACCGGGGATTTGGTTCAGCATATTCGGGAGCTGTCGCTAAATGTGGAGAAGCAGGATCATGTCAAATTACTGGTTACTGGTGCGGCCGCAGTAAATATTGACATATCAGAGAAGCTAAGCGAAGCTCTCCCTAAATTTGCACTCGTTATTGTCATCCTTGCTCTTATACTATTGACCATGGTATTCAGATCCATCCTTGTGCCGATTAAAGCCGTTCTTGGATTTTTACTATCGCTGACAGCTACGCTAGGATTTGTGGTGTTTGTTCTTCAGGATGGCAATATGACCGGTCTATTCGGAATACCGGAGCCGGGGCCTATTTTAAACTTCCTCCCTGTTATCGTCGTTGGCATTCTGTTCGGGCTTGCTATGGATTATGAGGTGTTTCTGGTTAGCCGCATGCGAGAGGAGTTTACACATACGGGAGATGCACGTAAAGCGGTTATTTCGGGCATTCGCAACAGTGGAGCAGTCGTTACAGCCGCAGGTCTGATCATGATTGCCGTATTTGCTGGATTTATTTTCGCAGAGGATCCGATTATAAAATCAATGGGGCTTGCACTAGCTTTCGGAGTACTGTTTGACGCATTTGTGGTCAGAATGGCAATTGTTCCAGCCATTATGATATTGCTTGGTCGATCTGCGTGGTATTTGCCAAAGTGGATGGATCGTATATTGCCTAATATCGATGTGGAGGGTGAGGCGGTTATGAGTCAAATCACTCGTCCTGAGAAAAAGAGTGCTACCTCTGACATTCAGCCCTATGAAGAAAAAGCGGTATAACTCACGACAAAATACTGAATCTATACAGGAAAGAAGGCATTCAAATGATGAATCATCAGGAAAAAAGTGGTCCGAAGTCAAAGATTGATTTTTTCGATCAGGCGTTTACTCGTAATCCATTTCCCGTCTACAGTGAAATTCGCAGAGAAGATCCGGTTTATCGTTTTATGATGCCTAGCGGGCAGTATGCATGGATTGTTACCCGATATGAAGATGCACTTGCCATTTTGAAGGACCCGCGTTTTGTTACTAATCCTCCTTGGATGCAACAGGAAGAGCCAACAGATCATCATAATATTCTTTCGAAAAATTTGCTTAGCGTTGGGCCTGCTGATCATCGGCGTCTTCGTCATTTGGTCCAGAAGGCTTTCACCCCGCGGATGATTGAAGGGCTGCGAGGTCGAATAGAAGAAATTGGAAATTATTTGCTTGACAAGGTACAGGATCAAGGAGAAATGAACTTAATAGAAGATTTTGCTTTTCCTTTGCCGATTATCGTCATTTGTGAAATGCTCGGCGTGCCGGTTCAAGATCAGGATAAATTTCGCGATTGGTCCAATACGATTATGGAGGGAGCCTACAATCCATCCTATACCGAGAAGGGCTCGAAAGCTGTTGAAGCTTTTATAAGTTATTTGCATGGATTAATTACGGAGCGTCGGCAAAATCCTCGAAATGATTTGATTAGTGATTTAATTAAGACGGAAGAGCAGGGAGATAAGCTGTCGGAACAGGAAATGTATGCACTCATTTTTGTATTGATTATTGCAGGCCATGAAACCACTGTTAATTTAATTGGGAACGGTGTGCTTGCTTTGCTGGAGTTTCCGGAGCAAAAGGAAAAGCTGCTGAAGCAGCCTGAGCTTATTCATTCAGCTATAGAAGAGATTTTGCGTTATAACGGACCGGCTGAAGCCAGCAATATCCGGTGGGTGACAGAGGCTGTTGAGTTCCAAGGAAAGTCTATTCTTGAAGGAGAAATGGTGCTTATATCGTTTGCTTCAGCAAACCGGGATATCGAGCAATTTAGTGATCCAGATACGCTGGACATTACAAGACAAGCTAATCAACATATTGCGTTCGGCAAAGGTATCCATTATTGTCTTGGAGCGCCGCTTGCAAGGCTGGAAGGCGAAATTGCCATCAGCACCTTGCTGCGCCGTATGCCTGAGCTTCGTTTGAAAACCGATCTGGCAAAGTTGGAATGGCGCCCAGGCATTATCATCAGGGGAGCAACAGAAATTCCGGTTATATTTTAATAAAATTGTTCTTGCAGCTTACAAGCTGCCATTTTCCTAACGGGAGCTAGTTGAAAGTTAGATAAAGTCCGATATTTCAAGCGTTGCCCGGTGGCCGCAAATAGTCCAGAAACACGGTCTTCAACACTTGCAGCTGGCCGATAGTCCCTGCATTATCTTTGAAAATGACCAAGTTGTAGGACATGGATACTTTTTTGGCAAAGCTGCCGAACACGTTGATCATGGTTATTAAGGTATCTTCGACGGAAATGTCGTTGCGAATGGAGCCGTCATCGCGGCCCTGTTCGATAATCGTTTTAAATAACTGCTTGTTGCTCTCGAAAATAGCATGATATCCCTCCAGCATATCCGCCTGCTCATGAGGTAAGTAAGCCCAGCTATCAAAAGCTTCAATTAGTTGAATGTTCTCGCGGTGTTTCTCTTGATGGAATGAAATGAACAGATCAAATAGATAGCTTAGTTTTTCCATGCAGTTGCCGTTTATTTCGCTTACCGAGCGGAATACTTCTGACTGGGAAGCAATAATGGCGCTTGCGACCGCAACGATCAGCTTCTCTTTTTTCGGAAAATAACGAAAGATGGTGGCGATGCCGAGCGGCACTTCATCCGCAATTTCCTGCATCGTTGTTTTATCGAAGCCCTTGCGGACAAACAGCTTCTTAGCCGCTTCCATTATGCTTTCCTCGCGCATCGATTTAATGCTTCGGCGTTCTTGCTCATACCTGCTTTTTGCGTCCAACATTTCACTTCCTCATTTGCGTTTGTTCGTGTGAACATGCTAACAAACTTAATAGTTTCTGTCAATTTCGCAGGGAGAGGAAGTGAATCGATAGAAGTTGTGCAGTAGTGAAAAATATGATATTATCAATATTGAAGTGATAGTAATGCTATCAAAAATGGTATTTTAACATCCAGGAGGTAATTTTATGTCTTTTAATGAAAAATGGACTATAGGCGATCTTCTCGCCAATGAGCAAGCGGTTGCCATTTTGGCCAAGCATCTGCCGGAGTTTATTAATGAGCCGACCTTCAAGATGGCGTCTATGCATACGCTGGATCAGCTGGCTGCGATCCCGCAGGTAGATTTGCCTAAGGATAGATTAGATGCTTTGAAAGCCGATTTGGCTTCGGTGGATATTGCCGAGGCTCCTGCCAAGCCGGTAGCAGCCGCACCGAAGCCTGGTACCGCTCACGCATTGTCTCATGAGGGAAAAGTGATCATTGTAACTGGAGCGGCTGGCGGTATTGGCAGGGCAAGTGCCCTTAAGCTGGCTGCAAGCGGAGCTAAGGTAACGGTTGTTGATTTCAATGAAGAGGCTGGCCGGGAAACGCTTCACATGCTCAAGGAGCAAGGCGGAGAAGGGATCTTCGTACAGGCGGATATTTCCAAAAGCGCGGATGTACAGCGTTACATTGACGCAACGCTTGAAACGTATGGCAAAATCGACTGCCTATTCAATAATGCGGGCATCATCCAGAAGTTTTCGCTGCTGCAGGACATTGACGAGGACCATTTTGACCGTATCATCAATGTAAATCTTAAAGGCGTATTTCTCGGTATGAAGTATGCACTGAAAGTAATGGACAAGCAGGGCTATGGCAATATTATTAATACAGCTTCAACAACTGGCATACGGGCGGAGCACAGCCTTGCAGCGTATACGGCGAGCAAGCATGGGGTAATTGGTTTGACAAAAGGTGCGGCCCTCGAATATGTGAAGAAGGGCATTAGAGTAAACGCGATTTGTCCGGGCGGAGTAGCGACTGGCATTACGGCAAGCGTGCCGCAGCAGCTTCAGGAAAGCGGTTATGTGCCAGAGGAGTTCCCGAATATGCGGATGGGACGGTATGCAGAGCCTCAAGAACTGGCGGATGTGGTAGCTTTTCTGTCTTCAGACGCTTCAAGCTATATGACTGGCTCCGTTGTTTTGGTTGATGGTGGTTTGACGTTATAGTTGTTCAACATAAATGACGAGAAATCCCGATGCAGCCAGGCTGGATCGGGATTTTTGCATGATTATGGTTGCGAAAAGGGAGCGAGACTGCTTACAACGGATCAGAATAAGATATCGTTATACGGCCTTAATATTGCGTTATATAGAGGACCTATTTATTTTTGTACAATAAAGAAGATAGATAAGGATGAATATAGGCAGAGAGGATTTGACTTATGAAAATCGTAAATTTGAAAACGAACCGTATCGTCAACCCGTTAGGCTTCACTTTAGATAAACCGCGCTTTTCCTATGTAGTAACGGATACATCCGCGAAGAAGCAGACCAAGGCACAAATTCAGGTCGCCTTGGATGAAGCATTCACAGCCATTATCTTCGACAGTGGACAATCAGCCGATATTGATAGCCTTTCCTATGAATGGAATGCAGAGCTATTACCGCGCACTCGCTACTTCTGGCGGGTTACGGTGTTGGCGGATAACGGAGATACGGCAACAAGCGAGCCTGCCTGGTTTGAGACTGCGAAGCTGGGTGACGCTTGGACTGCTAGCTGGATCTCTCCCGAATTGGACAAGCAGATTCATCCGGTTCTGTTCCACACCTTCAGCCTGCCAGGAGAAATCGCATCTGCACGCGCATACGTCTGCGGACTGGGCTTGTATGAAATGGAGCTGAACGGCGTCAAGGCAGGAGAGGAATACCTGACGCCATTATACAATGCTTATCATAAATGGCTGCAATATCAGACTTATGATGTGACAGCACTGCTGCAAGCCGGAGAGAACAAGATTGAAGTTAGCCTTGGAAACGGCTGGTACAAGGGGCGCTTCGGTTTCGATGGCGGCGAAGAAAATATTTATGGGGACGAATTTGCGCTGCTAGCGGAAATTATAGTGACATTCAAGGACGGGTCCACGCAAGTGATTGGAACCGATCAAAGCTGGTCTGCGCGGAGAAGCAAGGTTATTGAAAGCAATATTTATGATGGCGAGAAATATGACGCTACGTTTGTGGATTCAAGTGTGTATCAGGTGAAAGCAGCGGATCTGGGCTATGATCGATTAATGGCGAGGCTCAGCTTGCCAGTGGTCGTGAAGGAACGGCTTGCGCCTGTGGAGGTTCTGACTACCCCTGCGGGCGAAACGGTTATTGATCTGGGGCAGAATATGGTTGGCTGGCTGCAGTTCCGCACAAATGCGCCAGCGGGAACCGTCATTCGGCTTCAATATGGAGAGGTGCTGCAAAACGGTAATTTCTATCGGGAGAACCTTCGTACAGCCAAAGCGGAATATGTGTATACAGCAAATGGCGATGAAGCGACTGTTCGCCCTTATTTTACCTTTTATGGCTTCCGTTTTGTTAAGGTAGAGGGATGGCATGGCGAGCTTGACCCGAAGGACTTTACAGGATGCGTCGTTTATTCGGATATGGAGCAAATTGGGCATTTCGAGACGAGCAATCCGCAAGTCAACCGCTTGTTCCTGAATGCGCTATGGGGACAAAAGGGCAATTTCCTTGACACGCCGACGGACTGTCCGCAGCGTGACGAGCGGATGGGCTGGACCGGAGATGCCCAGGTGTTCTCGGGCACGGCTTGCTTTAATATGGATTCATACGCATTTTTCAGTAAATTCGGCTACGATTTGTACCAGGAGCAGAAGGATCAAGGCGGTATGGTGCCGATGGTTATACCGGCTGGCATCGTACCTGGAGGCGGCTCCAGCGCATGGGGCGATGCCGCGACGATCATTCCTTGGAACGTCTATTTGCATTCCGGTGATAAAGCGATTCTTGAACAACAATTCGAGAGCATGCGCGGCTGGGTAGATTTTATCAGAAAAACGGAGGAGGAGTCAGGGGGTAAACGGCTATGGACAACCGGCTTCCACTTCGGAGACTGGCTTGCGCTTGATGGTTCGAATCCAGACACGCCTATGGGCGGAACGGATACCCATCTGATTGCAAGCGCCTACTACTGCTACTCATCCGAATTGGTCGCAAAGGCTGCAAGGGTATTGCAGAAGGTGGAGCTTGCCAAGCAGTATGAGCAGCTGGCTGCGGAAATCCGTGCGGCGATTAAAGATGAATTTTTTACCGCGAATGGACGATTTGCAGTGGACACCCAAACCGGGTATGCGGTTGCTTTGTTTATGAATTTAGTGCCAGATGAGTTCCGCTCCCGCATAGCCGCCGATTTGCGCATGCGTATGCGTGCTGACAACCATCATCTGCGGACCGGCTTCGTTGGCACGCCATATTTAAATCGTGTTTTGTCTGCAGAAGGCAGTAATGACATTGCGTATACGCTGCTGCTCAATAATGATTATCCAAGCTGGCTCTACGCCGTTGAGCTCGGTGCTACCACGATATGGGAGCGCTGGAACGCCATACTTCCGGATGGTTCTCTCAGCAGCACCGGCATGAATTCACTTAATCATTACGCTTACGGAGCGGTAGTTGAGTGGATGTTCCGACATGTTGCCGGACTAAATCCAGCGGAAGACAAGCCGGGCTTCCGACATGCCATCCTTGCTCCACAGCCTAATCTGCGTCTTCAGTGGGCCAAAGCCGTCGTCCATACGGCAGCAGGCTTGTATCGAAGCGAGTGGTCTATTGATGAAGCGGGCAAGCTTGCCTTTCGTTTCACGATTCCTTTCCATGCAACCGCCACCGTTCTACTGCCGGATGCCATCGTCTCAAATGTGACCATTAATGGCGTAAATCTGGAAGAAAGCGAAATAGAAGGGGAGCAAGCAGGGGAGACGGTCAGCCTACTGCTTGACAGCGGCATTTATGAATTGTCGTATGTTCCTAGTAAGCCTTATAAGAAAACATTCAGCACTCGAACCACTATTGATGAACTGCTGGGTGTAAAGGAAGCTAAAGCGATTCTTGTCGAGTTCATTCCTATTGCCGCTGCTATGACGCCTGGAATGGCGGGACCGATGGGAGCCGCTTCGATTAGAGATTTGGCATCCTATCCGGGCTATGAGGCAACCGAAGAGCAATTAAACAAACTGGATAAGGCGCTCGGAGCGATACCCGTTAGCTAATGAAGCACTGATTATACAAATGAAAGAGCCTGCTATCCTACATTTATGCGGATAGCAGGCTCTGCTTTATGTTTTATTGCGGTATTCTTGCGGAGTGGCGCCATAATGTTTCTTAAATATTTTGATAAAATGGGGTGCGGCTAGAAAGCCGATTTGGCTGCTGACATCGGCAATTTTCAAATCGGAATTTTTGAGCAGGTAGGCAGCGCGTTCCATTCGCACAGCATAAAGGTAATCGCCGATGGTCTCGCTGGTTACGGTTTTATACACTTTCGAGAGGTATACCGGATGCAGGCCGATATAATCCGCCACGGATTGCAGGGAGATGCCTTCAGCCAAGTGCTCCTCGATAAAGCTGCGAACCCTCGAGGCAATCAGCTGGTGCGAATCCTCTAACTGTATAGCTGATTGGTCCCTCAGTCCGATGATGGTTTTCTCCGCCCATTCCCATACCCGCTGTCGCGATAATTGGCTTTTCTTGCGGAGCAGCAAATTAAACTCCTCTCCGAGCTGCTCCTCCAATGGTCCGTTCTGTTCCGAGAACGTCGTCGCTAGTGCGGAGGAAACCAGCAGCACGATAGCGAGCAGTTGGTCGTGCGAGGGCTCAAGCTCTGTATTCATGCCAAGTGCCCGGTTCAGTATACCAAGTGCTTTATCCCACTTTCCTGATTCCAGCAAACTAGGCAGCAAAGGCAAATCGTATAAGGGGAGGAGCCCATTCTCCTCATGTTCCACGACCGTTTCATCCGTCTTCAGGAAGTAGCTTTTGTGACCGCCGACGTTGCGCTGGATGGAGATTACGCTTTTATGATAAGTGTCCTGTATATGGTCGGGAAAAGATCTAGCTCCGCTAATACAGATTGTCAGCGAGCCCTTCAGAAATCGCTGAACATGTTTTTGCAGCTTGACTGCCGAAGAATCAACTAAGGTTAAAGTCTCCTGCTCCTTGCTTTTGATCAAAAAGACTAAATAGCCGGCATCCGTTGTGCAATGCCACAGCTCAAAGAGATCCTGAAATACTTCCTGCGCGATATTAGTCACAGCATATTCAAGCAGAGAAAGGGAATCAAGGTCATATTCTGCGAACTGCTCATCCAGCCTGACCAGCATCATGATAAACGGATCGCCCGTCTGGAAGGATATGTCAAGCAACGACAGCCGCTCTAGCAGCATCTCCTGGCTGATCGCCTTTTGCTGAATGAGATCGTTTAGCAATCGGTCTTTCAGCAACGGAAGATTGGCATGCAAGGTGCGCTTCAGTCGCTGATGCGAGCTGAATTCGGTCCATTCCTGTTCGATGGCGGCAATGATCACTTGCACGGATTTAATTAATTCCCCAATGTCTACCGGTTTGAGTAAATAGCTTTCTGCACCGTAGCTGATCGCCTTCTGGGCATATTCAAATTCATCATGTCCAGATAATATAATGGAGCGAATTTTCTTGGACAGGCGGCGAAGCTGGTGAATGAGCTCAAGCCCATCCATTTCCGGCATGCGGATATCGGTAATCATAATGTCGATCGTATGCTTGGCAGCAATGTGCAGCGCTTCCTCTGCCGAATAGGCAGGATAAACGGTGTCAATGCCATAATCGCTCCACGGAATGGTAAAGGCGAGACTATCCACAACAGAGTGCTCATCATCGACAATTAATAGCTGGTACATGGGGAAACTGCCTCCTTATCTAACTAACTATGCGGCTTAGGCCAGAACAACGTGACCGTTAGTCCACCGTGGACGTTGCTGGTAAATTCGATGCCGGAAGGCGACTCGAAGTGAATGAGCATTCGCTGCTGAATATTCCATAGCGCACAGCCCATGGAATCGTCAAGCGGAAGCTTGATGCGGTACGAGAGGGCGACGATTTCTTCGCTGCTCAAGCCCTTCCCGTCATCCTCTACGCTGATACGGTACTGAGCTTCAGTCTCGCAGCCTGTTACGCGAACAAGGCTCGCGCTCCGCTTGCCTTCAATACCGTGCACAACGCTGTTCTCCACAAGCGGCTGGATTAGAAGCTTGGGAATCCGGAGCTCTCTCATTGATTCAGGGATGGAGATCGTGTATTGGAGTCGTTCCATCCGCAGGCTTTGAATGTTCATATAGTTCTCGACAACGGCGATTTCCTTCTCCAGGGTTGTGATTGGTTCATTCAGCCGTGTAGTATAACGAAAATATTCAGCAAGATTTTGCGTCATCGCGGTGACTGCCTCGTCATTGCCTAGCCGTGTCATATTGTTGATAAAGAACAGGCAGTTATACAAAAAATGAGGATTGATTTGCGCTTGAAGCTGTTTGACCATCGCCTCGCGCGTTACGATTTTTTCTTTGTATACCTTCTCAATCAGCTCTTCAATCTGGCTGGCCATGTCATTGAAGCTTTCGTACAGAATATCAAATTCGTTGCGGCTGGACCGCTTAATCCGGTAAGTGAAATCTCCATGCTTAAGCAGACGCACGCCCTTCAACAGGGTAACAATCGGCAATTGCACCTTGCGATAAAGAAACAATATCGTCAGGATGCTCGTTAACAGCAGGATAATGCAGGCAATGTAGAACGTATTTTGGGTTTTCATAATGGGCTCTAGAGCCTCATTGAGCGGCACATAGTCGATCATATACCAGCCAAGCGTCTCGGAACGAAAATAATTGACCATATAGGAGACATCGCCAATCGGCAAGATTTCCGTGCCTTCCGTCTGGTTCATAAGGGGGGAGAGAAGGTGCAGCAATTGCTGCACCTTCTCTCCATCCGATTGGTCATTAAGAAGAACGGTGCTGCCTTCCTTGAAGAAAAAGGGATCGTTGCTGTCAATAATTCCTCGATTCAACATATCGGTTATATTCGTCTTCGGGAATGCTACCTGAATGGTATATCCAGCATGATAGCGATACAAGGCAAATGTTTGACGCGGCGAATCCATCAACCAATCATTGCTGTTCTCACTAGCAAGAGGAGCCTCTGGAATATAGGGTGTGCCGATCCAGGTGCTCAAGATAGTGGAATAGATGGATACGCGATTATTCCAGCCCTCCGAGAAGCTTTGAAGATTCATCTTTTCCGTCAAATCCCGGATCAGCACCATCTGGTCGAAGCTGTCCATCAAATCGACGGAAGGCAGAAGCGCGACCTTGGAGTCTGTCTCCAGCGCGGCGGCTAGCATATTCAACTGCTCGACATTATGATTCAGACTGTTCACAGCGAATTTGATGCGATTCAGGTTATTGGCCTGTATGTCCTGACGAACCGTATTCAAGCTGGATTGAATGGTGTAGCTGTACATGATCATGACGATAATGGTTGTAGAAAGAATTAACATCAATATTTTGATGAAGGTTGGATATTGCCTGAGCATTTTCGGATATGGTTTGAACATGGCATCGTTTCCTTTTTGATATGTACGAATCTTATCCCTATTGTAGGCATTAGCAGGACTGTTTACAACGCTCGCCCGGTTCGCCAGGCCGAAATGTTAAGAATGAATAACGGATGTTTGTAAAACGATATCCCCCAAGACCGTTCAAGTTAAGAAAACGTTATCATTCCTTTGTATTGCATTATATCCCGGACCATGATTCAGCCCTTACACTAAGGTCATCGGTAAAATCACATTTCGTAGGGGGCTTTTTATGGAAGTGGCAGCTAAGAATCACAGGGAAAAAATAGTGCGCAGAAAGGACAGCTGGCAGCTTTATCTGATGCTTATTCCGGCAGTACTGGTTGTCCTGATCTTTACTTATCTGCCGATGGGCGGTTTGGTCATGGCTTTTCAAGATTATAAACCGTACCTAGGCATTCTGAAATCCGAATGGGTGGGCATGGAGCAGTTTAAGTTTTTATTTGAATACCCGGACAGTGTGCAGGTGATTTGGAATACGCTGCGAATTGCCTTGCTTAAGATGGTTTTTGGTTTTATATCTACGCTCTGCTTTGCTCTTCTGATAAACGAGGTTCGTCGTAAAGCAATCAGAAGTACCGTGCAAACGTTCGTATTCCTCCCGCACTTTCTTTCTTGGGTTGTGCTTGGCGGCATTTTCGTTGAGCTGCTTAATCCAGACACCGGGTTAATCAATCAAGGGCTGCAGGCGATGGGTATAAAGCCAATCTTTTTTCTAGGGGAAAATAACTGGTTTCTCTTTACAGTCGTCTCCAGTGAGGTGTGGAAGGAGTTTGGATATGGGTCGATCATCTTTCTGGCTGCTATAGCCGGCATTAACCCGGCCCTTTACGAAGCGGCGCAGCTGGACGGGGCTGGGAAATGGAAGCAGGCGATTCATATTACGCTCCCATCGATGATTCCTACCATTGCAGTCGTGCTTACACTGTCCCTGAGTCAGGTGTTGAATGCAGGCTTTGACCAAATCTTTAATCTGTATAATCCGCTTGTTTATGATAAAGGCGATATTATTGATACATTCGTTTATCGCATTGGTTTGATTGACGGCAATTACAGCTTCTCAACTGCCGTAGGCTTATTCAAATCCATTGTCAGCCTGATTCTCATTATGGGTGCATATAGAGTGGCCTACAAAGTAGCAGGTCACAAAATTTTCTAAGGGGGTTTACCATGCAAGTGACATCAACGCCTCAACGCTGGTTTCAGGGCTTTAATAATATTTTGATGATTTTGCTGGCACTAATCTGTGTGGTTCCGCTGCTTCATGTGGTTGCGCTATCGCTAAGCTCAAGCGCGGCTGTTATGGCGAATCAGGTTACATTTTTTCCCATCGAATTAAACTTCAATTCCTATATAAGAGCGTTGGAAAATCCCGTTTTCCTGCCTGCTATTTGGCTCTCCATAAAGCGAACCGTGCTGAGTCTGGTCATTAGTCTCATTATTAACTGTATGGCAGCCTATGTTTTGTCCAAGGGCAGCGGTAGGGATGGCATTGCTGGGTACAAGGGCTTTGTTGGCCTTTTCATTGTTGCCATGCTTTTTAATGGCGGACTCATTCCTACGTATTTACTCGTAACCAAAATCGGATTGTATGATTCGATCTGGGCGCTTGTGCTTCCCGGTGTAGTCAACGTCTTTTATCTAATCCTGATTATGAATTTTTTCAAGGCATTGCCAAAGGAAATAGAAGAATCTGCTTTTATGGACGGAGCCAACCATTGGCAGGTATTCTACAAAATGTTCCTTCCCTTGTCGCTCCCTGTTCTGGCTACTGTCGGCCTATTCATGGTTGTTAACGATTGGAATGAATGGTTTGCGGGATCCATTTACATGAGAGGTGACAATGTGCCGCTTAGCACGTTGCTAAAATCGCTAATTGCTGTTCCTGTAGTCGACGCCAGCAATGTCAATGAAATCGCCAAGATCAATAACCGTTCAATCAGAGCAGCCCAAGTGCTCATAGGAGCTCTGCCTATTTTGCTCATTTACCCTGTGCTGCAGAAATTTTTCACTGCGGGTATCGTGATCGGAGCAGTAAAAGAATAGAGGGCAAGTTAAGATAGCGTTATAGTATGTTGAATTATCGTTATATGCATGCTATGAAAGCGCTATTACAATGAAAATAGAGATTCAGCCACTTATAAATGGGGGTAAACAAAATGCGCAGCAACAAAAAAATCATTATCACTAGCCTTGTATTAGCGCTTAGCATCAGTTCAGTGATTGCCTGCAGCAACGGCAACGAGTCTGTAAATACGAAGAAATCTGAACAACAAGCAGAAATGAAAATAGTGAATGGTAAAATCGAACCTCCTGTAACCCTCACGATGGTGAGAAGCGAAGACCCGACTGTTAAATTCAAAAACGGCGATACCTACATGGACAATGTGCATACCCGTTGGGCAAAGGATGCGTTAGGGGTAGAGTTGAAAACGTTATGGTCTGCGCCTTCCGTAGGTTCCTATGATACGAAGCTGAAGCTGATGCTTTCCTCTGGGGACAAGCTGCCGGATGTATTCGTTGCCAATCAAAGCAATACCATTAATACGTTTATCGATTCAGGTACATTGCTCGATGTGACGGAAGCATTCGACAAATACGCCTCTGATACATGGAAGGCCGCGATGGCGGAAGTGCCAAGTGCCTGGTATCCCTTTATCAAGGACGGCAAGAAATTTGCAATTCCTGTACTCAGACCGACTATGGGAACGCAATCGACGCTTTGGATCCGTCAGGATTGGTTGGATAAGCTGAATATGAAGGCTCCGAAGACGCTGGAAGAGATGGAAGCGCTTATGGATGCCTTCGTTAACAAGGACCCCGATGGCAACGGCAAGAAGGACACGGTAGGCCTAGAGATATCGCTTAAGGATCAAATGCTCTCATCACCGATTGGCGACTCCTCTTGGATTTTTGGCTTGTTTGGTGCAATACCGGAGAGATGGTATCCGGGTGCTGACGGCAAGCTACAATATGGCTCCATCCAGTCTGGAATCAAGCCGGCACTTAGTAAATTGAATGAGTGGAAGAACAAAGGGTATATCGCGAGCGATATTGCCCTACATGATTTCAACAAGATAGCGGAAAACGTAACGGCAGGCAAAGTGGGCATGCTGGGCGGAGAGGACTGGATGATGGTGTATCCGGGATCCATGCTCATGGCATCTAATCCTTCCGCTAGCTATCAATCCTACCCATTACCCGCAGGCGTTGATGGAAAAAACATGCGGACGGTAGCAAATCCGTATTCCAGCGCCTTCATGATCAGCAAGGATATTTCGGATGAAGCGCTGCAAGCATTTTTCCATTATGAGAATGCATTGTATGAATCGTACCATGTTGAGGATCCTTATTTGTTCAAAGCTTTCCAGGATGGCTACGATTATACCTTTAAGGATGGCAAAGCGAATATGGAAGAGAAGCTGATTCCAGGTGGTAAAACGCCTACGATGAAATATACGATTGCAGGAGCAGATGCTGTTTATCCTTCCAAAAGGCTGGAAGCCAATCTCAAAATGGCAAAAGGAGAAGCTTTGACGAACGCGGATTATGCGGCGCTTGCACCGACAGGCATTTTGTTCAAGGATGCGTCTAACCCGCTTGAGCAATTTACGACCAAAGCCCTTCTAGTTGCTACGGGGCAAACCGATTCGGATGTTCCAGAATATTTCCAAGGAGCGTCGACGAAGACGATGCTATCGAGAAAAGAACTGCTGAACAAAATGCAAATGGATACGTATGTTGAAATCATTTATGGCAAAAAGCCGATTTCGGAATTTGATACATTCGTAGAGAAGTGGAAATCTTCTGGCGGAGATGACATTACCAAAGAAGTAAACGAATGGTACGATAGCGTCAAGTAATAGCAGTGAGACAGGAAGGCTCTGGAGTTTAGACCATAGCTTTCTTGTTTTTTTTAGCAGGAACACAATTTAATAATGAATGGAATGATCCTATGAAATTAATTACTCAGCCATTAACGAATGAAAATGTTACCTTAACTGCTTACCTGCTTGAGCAGTCTCATGAAATGCCAAACACGCGAATCCGGCCCGCCATTCTAATTTTTCCGGGTGGTTCATACCGAGGGTGTTCGGAAAGAGAGGCGGAACCGGTGGCGATGGCCTTTTTAGCTGAAGGCTATCAGGCTTTCGTTTTGAGATATTCGCTTAATCAAAATGCTGCGTTCCCCCAACCCTTGAACGATGCGGAGGAAGCACTCGAGCTTATTCGCGAGCACAGCCAGCAATGGGGTGTAGACCCGTCGAAGGTGGCGGTATGCGGCTTCTCGGCAGGCGGGCATTTGGCTTCGGCATTAGGCACGATGGGACGCCTTCGTCCAAACGCGATGATATTGGGTTATCCACAGATTTTGGCAACCGATAGCAAAATATTTCCTGTTGAATTGCCGGGGATCGACACCGCTGTGGATGCCTCAACGCCACCGGCCTTTATTTTTCATACCTTTGAGGATACCTTGGTGCCTGTAATAAATACTCTGGCTTTGGCGTCCACTCTGGAGCAGTCCAAGGTGCCGTTCGAATTGCATATTTTTCGGCATGGTGTGCATGATCTGTCTTTAGCAACTCCTGTTACCTCAGGCGGGCTGCGATCTATGGCGGATGGCGATGCGGCTAAATGGTTTGGTCTATGTGCCGCTTGGCTCAAAAATGTATTCAGTGAATTTGCATCAGATCAGGATATTTTATTGGATGAAAATATTAGTGAATACGGTATAGATTTTCAACTTGGCGTACTCTTAAAAAATTCTGCTTGTGAAAAATTAATCTATGGAGCGCTACCGATGCTTGAAAATAGTCCGCAGCTGCGGGATGCCTTACAAGTCTCCATTCGACAGATTAACGAATTTGGCGGAGAAATGCTTTCACAAGAAGTAATGGAAAAATTAGATCGGGATCTTAAGGGTATTCCGCTCGTGTAAATGGCTTGCTGCCTTGCCATCTTAACATCGCGATATGTAAAGTTCAAAATGCGTTATATCGGCAAGCCTCCTAGGGTCTTACACTTATCTTAGAACACCAAGATAGAATTATAGGAGGAAGAGAAGTGTCAAGAGAACGCACGAACCGCAGTCTTGCAGGAGATGCAATGGGGCAATTTGGCTTGAACATCAGCACGGGGCTTGTAGGTATGATGATGTATTACTATACGGATGTGGTAGGGGTTTCGGCTGCTATCATCGGAACGATTATGATGCTGACCAAGATTCTCGATGCGTTAGCCGATGTTGGAATGGGCGTATTGGTTGATCGAACAAAGTCAAAGCATGGCCAGGCGAAGCCATGGCTGCTGTGGATGACC
This sequence comes from Paenibacillus sp. R-74696, assembly GCF_055814915.1. Taxonomy (NCBI): domain Bacteria; kingdom Bacillati; phylum Bacillota; class Bacilli; order Caryophanales; family Paenibacillaceae; genus Paenibacillus; species Paenibacillus sp. R-74696. The sequence goes on along the minus strand of NZ_JBPULM010000045.1, from coordinate 503,779 downwards.
TTGCCGATGTTTGCTTCTATCTTTTTGCTCTTCAGCATGCCCGATTTGAGCTCGGGGTCCAAAATAACTTACGCGGTGCTTACGAATCTGCTCTTTTTTATTTGCGTGTATACCCCTACCTCTATTCCATACAACAGCCTTATGGCGTTAACGACACGCAATCAGCAAGAACGGGGATTAATGGGAATTTACAGGGCAGGCTTTGGCTATTTGGCTGGTATGGCTGTCGCTATAGGTTTTATCCCAATTGTGAATGCAATGGGCGGAGGAAAGCAGCAATGGACGATTCTTGCCTCTATTTATGGGCTCATTGCAGCCGGAGGCATATACATCGCCTTTCGTTCAACAAAGGAAAAATATAATACCAACCAGCTTAGAGAGCTAGGAGAAATCAAGAAATCATATTCGCTCTGGACGGGGCTTAAGCTGCTTGTGACCAATAAGTACTGGGTAATCGTCGTAGCTGTAGGATTGCTTTCTAACATCTTGTTCGCCTTGTCCACAACATCGGGTATGTATTATGCCAAATACATTTGGGGCAATGTGAATCTCGTTAGCATTATGGGTGCGATCGGTTTCATCCCGGTTGTTGTCATTTTCTTAGGTTCAGGGCCAGTCATGAAACGAATCGGCAAGAGAAATACAGCAATCGTTGGGCTTGTTATTGGGATAGCAGGATCACTGCTTCGTTTGCTAGACGTAGAAAGCGTGTCTCTGGGGCTGGTCGGCTCCATCATGCAATCCTTCGGCATGATTCCGCTGATGATTGTGCTGATGCCGCTGCTAACAGATACGATTGAGTATGGGGAGTGGAAGCACGGACAGCGAATTGTAGGACTAACCAATAGCGTCAGCAGCTTTGGACAGAAGATCGGTACGGCTATCGGCACCGCGTTGATCGGCTGGATGCTGGCATGGGGAAATTACAAGGAAGGAGCAGCGGAACAAGGTCATGCTGCTCTGCAGATGATTATCGGCTTTAATATTTACATTCCTATGGTCGCCTATATTCTTATTGCGATTCTGCTGTCTAAATTCTCTTTAGAGAAGCAATATGTTCAGATTTTGAACGATTTGGAGAATAGAAAAATCCATAAACCGTAACCCATTTTCCATAGTTGATCAGGTGAAACCTCTGCCTACTTGGATTGAAACAGATAGATATTGTATAAAAGGAGAGATTTATTCATGGAACGGAACATTAAGCAATTGGTGCAGCAATTAACGCTGGAAGAGAAGGCGGGACTATGCTCGGGAGATTCCTTTTGGACAACAAAAGGGATAGACAGGCTGTCGATTCCTTCTATTACCTTGACAGATGGTCCTCACGGCGTGCGCAAGCAGAAGGGGCCCTCCGACCATCTTGGCTTGAATGAAAGCGTTCCTGCGACCTGCTTTCCGTCAGCTGCCGGACTGGCAAGCTCGTGGAACCGTGAGCTGGTACAGCGCGTTGGAGAGGCTTTGGGTAAAGAAAGCCAGGCGGAAGAGGTGGCTATTTTGCTCGGACCCGGTGCCAATATTAAGCGTTCTCCGCTTTGCGGGCGCAACTTCGAATATTTTTCCGAAGACCCCTATTTGACAGGAGAAATGGCGGCTGCACATATAGCAGGCGTACAAAGCCAGGGAGTCGGCACTTCGCTGAAGCATTTTGCCGTCAACAATCAAGAGCATCGACGAATGACGACCGATGCTGTGGTGGATGAACGGACGCTTCGGGAGATCTATTTGACGGGCTTTGAAATGGCCGTCAAGAAGTCGCAGCCATGGACCGTCATGTCGGCCTATAATCGGCTCAATGGCGAATATTGCTCGGAAAATGCCAGCCTGCTGACAACTATTTTGAAGCAGGAATGGGGACATCACGGTATCGTCGTTTCCGACTGGGGAGCAGTCAATGAGGCGGACGCGAGTGTTGCTGCTGGCATGGAGCTGGAGATGCCGGCCAGCCACGGTGTCGGACAAAGCAAGATTGTTGAAGCCGTTCTTTCCGGCAAGCTTGATGTGTCTGTACTCGATGAATCGGTTGAACGCCTGCTCACTGTCATTTTCAAGGCGGCAGACAGCCGTCAGCCAGGCGCTGAATATGATCAAGCGGCCCATCACGCATTGGCGCGGGAGACAGCCAGAGAAACGATGGTTTTGTTGAAAAATGAAGCTGCTATTCTGCCTTTGAACAAAAATGGGAAAATAGCTGTAATCGGGGCGATGGCGGACAAGGTGCGCTATCAGGGCGGCGGAAGCTCGCATATTAAGCCAACGCGGTTAGATCATGCTTATCACGAAGTCGTCAAGCTTGCAGGCGAAGCGGCTGCGGTTGTTTATGCGCAAGGTTATGAGCTGGAATTGGACGACATCAATGAAGAATTAATGGATGATGCAAGGCAGCAGGCAGCTGCCGCTGATGTTGCTTTGTTGTTCGTGGGCTTGCCTGATCGATATGAATCGGAAGGCTATGACCGCAGCCACTTAGACTTGCCTATAAATCAACAGCGATTGATTGCGGAGATTGCCGAGGTTCAGCCGAATATTGTCGTTGTGCTTAGCAATGGTGCCCCTGTCGTCATGCCGTGGCTGCCTCAGGTAAAAGCGGTGCTTGAAGGTTATTTGGGCGGACAAGCAGCGGGCGGAGCGATCGCTGATCTCTTGTTTGGTGAAGCCAATCCAAGCGGCAAGCTTGCAGAAACGTTTCCGGCCAGTCTCAGACATAACCCTTCACACCCCTATTTTCCAGGCGAGGGTGATCGTGTGGAATATCGTGAGGGTCTTTTTGTCGGTTATCGTTATTATGATGCCAAAGATATTGAACCCTTGTTTCCATTTGGATATGGACTAAGCTATACGACCTTTGACTACTCCGGGCTGCATATAAGCAAGGCACAAATGACAGACCAGGAAACGCTAGACGTGACAGTAACCATTAAAAATACGGGGACACGCCGAGGCCAGGAAATTGTACAGCTGTATGTGAAGGATGAGGAGTCCAGCGTGATTCGGCCGGAGAAGGAGCTTAAGGGCTTTGCGAAGGTTGCACTTGAACCGGGCGAAGAACAGACCGTTCATTTCTCGCTAGACAAAAGGAGCTTTGCCAGCTACAACGTGTCTCTTGGGGATTGGGAAGCTGAAACTGGCGATTATCATATTCTTGTAGGAAAATCTTCGCGCGATATTCAGCTTCAAGGTACAGTACATGTCGTTTCAACGCTTGAATCGGTACCGGTATTCCACCGCAATTCAACGCTTGGCGAATTAATGGCAAATCCGAAAACCGCACCTATTCTTGAATTTTTGCAAAGCATGGCGCCGCAAGCTGGCCCCTCGGATGCGGTATCTTCTGATATGATGCTCGCAGCGATGCGTTATATGCCGCTTCGTGCCCTGCTTCCGTTTACGGGAGGAGCGATGACCGAAGAGACCTTAAGCCAGCTGCTGGAGCAATTTAATGCGGCAGTGAAGCTGGAAGCTTGATGGAAATAAGAGCTCGGCTGCGCTTCTAGTAAGCGCAGCTGTGGGATGTACCGTGACCATTACTTGAAGATTATGGGGTGACGAGACTATGCTTTCTATTTCTCAGGTCCAATGTGATTATTTAACAAATCCGATTGGCTTGGATAAAAAAAAGCCTGTCTTTGGTTGGAAAATTTATTCTGACAGGCAAAATACGTACCAACAAGCTTATCAAATTGTCGTTTATCAAGGAGTGAAGGTGATCTGGGATAGTGGACGGAATGAAAGTGGGCGTACATTTGCCATACCGTACGAGGGGGAATCCTTGGTCTCTAGAACGGAGTACCGTTATCGAATCCTGATTTGGGACGACGCTGATCACCAGGCCGAATCGGAAGAGCATACATTTGAAACGTCTTTTTTTAATGAAGAAGACTGGCTTGCCTCATTCGTGGAACCCGATCCATTAGAGACGCTGGAGCATAATCCTTATACCACAGCAGAAGAAATATGGTATGCATTCATGGATAAGATGATGAAAGGTGAACAACCCGATTACGTCGATTTGGATGTGGTTATGGCAAGCCTTCCACTACAGCCGTACCATCCGGCTGTCATGATTCGAAAAGCGTTTGCCGTTTCCAAAAAGGTTGAAAAAGCTAGAATATACATGACCACACATGGGGTCTATGACATTCAAGTTAACGGCAGGGCAATCACTGACGCTCTTCTTGCGCCGGAATATACATCGTACGATAAGCTCCTGAAATACCAAACGTATGATGTTACTAACCATATGGTTCATGGGGAAAATGCCTTAGGCGTAACGATTGCAGACGGCTGGTACAAAAGTAAATTAGCGACCGGCCGAGGCAATGATTATGGGAATACGCTCGGCTTGTTATTGCAGTTGGAAATTACTTTCGAGGATGGCTCATTTGAAACGATCAAATCAGACGAAACGTTCAAATTTTCGTACGATGGTCCTTATCGCTACGCCGATTTATTTACCGGCGTTAAATACGATGCAAGAATGGAAAAGGACGGATATTCGGTTGCAGGCTTTGATGATTCTGCGTGGAGAAACGTTCAGGTAAAGGATTTTAATAAAAAGCGACTGTTTGCGCAATCCCATTCGCCGATCCGGGTATTTGCCGAAATCAATGCGGAAAGTATACTGACAACGCCTAATGGAGACACGGTTATCGACTTTGGTCAGAATATGGCTGGTTATATCAGGGCAAGGATAACCGGGTTCGAGGGAATGGCAGTTATCTTCGAACATGGGGAAACGTTGGACGAACATGGAAATTTCTTCTATCCTTTCTCGAACGACCATCGAAAACAAGCCGATATTTATATTTGTTCCAGCACGGGTACAGAAGTATTTGAACCGAAATTTACGTACCATGGATTTCGCTACGTTCGGGTCAAAGGATATATCGGCGAGCTGAATAAAGACCAATTTCAGGCGATTGCCATTAGTTCAGATAATGATATTACCGGCAGCTTTCATTGCTCGAATGAAAAGTTAAATCAGCTTCAGTCCAATATCTATTGGAGTCAGCGCTCCAACATGGTCGGTATTCCTACCGATTGTCCAACACGAGAGAAAGCAGGCTGGACTGGAGACGTACTCATTTATGCAAAGACGGCTCTTTATAACCAAAATCTCATTGGATTTTTTGATTCATGGATAAGAAATCTTAAAGCGGATCAGCTGCCGGATGGTCAGGTGCTAAATATTGTTCCAAAACTTAGAAGCTACATGCATATGCACTTTTCAGGCTCTATCGGTTGGGGTGACGTAATTGTGACGCTGCCATGGGATTTGTACCAATGTTACGGCGACACAAGAATATTGTCGGATCATTACGTGGCTATGGAAAAGTGGATGAAGCACTTGGAAAGGACTGCATCGGAGCTTCCCCCTGAAGCTGCGGAAATGGAAGGAAGAAAGCTAGATAATCAGAAATACATCATCAATACCGGATTTCATTTAGGAGATTGGCTGGCACCAAGCATCGTCAATGAAGCAGGTTTTGCGGACGGTCCGATGTCTGCCTATTTGACAAAAGATTTAGTGAGTACATCCCTGTATGCAAATAGTGCTGAACTTTTCAGTCAAATTTGTCTTACACTTGGCTATGCTGACAAAGCTAACGAATACCAACGTTTAACCGAAAGAATTAGGCAAGCCTATGAAGAGGAATATATCGCGGAAGATGGAACCTTGAAACATTCGTTTCAAGGGAATTATGTGCTGGCTTTACAGATGAAAATGGTGTCAAATGCCAAGAAGCCGTTGTTGGCAAATAAGCTTGTCGAACTGATTCGATGGAATGGCAATCGTTTGGATACTGGCTTCATGTCTGTTCCGTACCTCTTGGACGTTTTGTATGACAACGGTCATAAAGATGTTGCATACGAGCTTCTGTATCAGAATCAATATCCATCGTGGCTCTATGAAATCGAAAATGGAGCGACGACGATGTGGGAATCATGGGATGCGATCCGACAAGACGGCAAGGTAGGAGAGGGTTCATTTAATCATTATGCCTTTGGCTGCGTCGGAGATTTTATTTATCGGCGAATTCTCGGCATAGAGCAGACGGGCACAACGTTCGATCAACTTTTGATCAAACCCGATTTTTCATGTGGGCTTCATTTTGCAAGTGGTTCTTATGAGAGCATACATGGCACAATAGAAGTGGAATGGAAACAAGATGAAGAGCTACAAGAAGTTAAGCTGCACATTCCGGTTAATGCGAAGGCAACGCTGTTATTAGAGGATGCGGAACCTATCTACCTAGGTAACGGGGAATATAAATTCACAAGTAGCCGGAATTTGGTATGATTAATGTCAACCCCCAAGCAGTCCGTTCCTTTTCAAAGGGCGGGCTGCTTTTGCTTTACTCTTGGACGAATTGTTGTAGGCTCTAATAGAAATAATGTATATAATCAATCGTAGGCAAAAACGCAGAAGAGCAACAGGACGGTGAGCAAAATGTTGAAGCAGCATAGTATGATTAGAAAAATTACTGTGCAAATGACGGTGATCCTGACGATTCTGTTAGCAACCCTTATATTGAGTAATTTTTATTCTTTGGAGGTCGTACGAAAAAATCAGATTGCAAGCTCCAAGAACACGTTGGCGATTTTTATTAACAGTATTCAAAATAGCTTGAATAATACATCTAGGGATTTGTTAGAGGTGTTCGATACCCAGATTAATAGCTTTAGTACGTTTGGAACAAAGGATGAGAGCCAGAAGTATTTTGAAGCGATCAGACTGCAGGAGATTTTGGCTTCGAAGGTGTCTAATACTAGTGGAAGTGACGGATTGTTTATTTCAGTTCCGAATGAGGACTTTCTATTAGCCTCCTTCAGTAACCGAATGTATTCGAAGGAAGGCCTGTTTTTGACTGACTTTCTAAAGGCGTATGACTTTGATGCCAAGAATGTAACGGGCGGGGCAGAGTGGATGCCTGTCGAAGTGAATGGCGTTGCTTATTTATTGAAATCAATCACTTATTCTAATGTGATTTTTGGAGCGGTCATAAAGACGGATACGCTAATGTCTGCCCTAAAGAAAAATGCAAATGAACAGAACTTATTTTACCTAACCGATAAGTCGGACCGCATGCTTTCGACAACGAACCCAGTCAATCTTTCTAAGGAGAAACAAAACCTTACCTTCACCTCCAAGCATTTTTTCGTTACCGAGCAGATTCCTGAATTCGGAAGATTAACGAACGTTGTCGCAAGTCGAAATGTTTTCTACGGCTTGGAATGGATTCAATGGCTTATTATTTTTTTAAGTATGTTAGCAGTCGTCATCACGTCGATTATTTTCAGATTTTTTGCAAAGGATTTGATTCAACCCATATTAGAGCTTGTAAAAGGCGCAAAAGAAGTGGAAAAAGGCAACTGGGACTATCCGTTTTCCAACAAAGCCTCCTCAATCGAGTTTGCACGGTTGTCCAATTCCTTCTCCTCGATGATACGCGAGATTAAGACGTTGAAGATCAACACCTACGAAGAGAAGCTTGAGCGGAATAAAACGGAATTAAAATATTTGCAGATGCAAATAAGGCCCCATTTTTTCTTGAATGCAATAACGACCATTTCAAGCCTCACCTACCATAACAAGAATGAGGAGATACGACTGATCATTAGCCATTTATCCGAGCATTTGCGTTACATGTTTAGAGGAGGTTTGGTTCAGGTTCAGATTCAAGAGGAAATGAAGCATGTCGAAAACTACATCCAGATGCAAGAAATGAGATATCCGAATCAAATATTCTACATGGCGGACATCGATCGGGAATTGCAAGCTTTTCCGCTGCCGCAGTATTTGATTCAAACCTTTGTGGAGAACACGTTTAAGCATGCTTTAGCGCATAAAGAAATGCTGTCTATTTTTATCAAAGTGGATAGCGTTCTCACAAATGGCCAGCCTTTCCTTCGGGTAGTAATAGAAGATAATGGAGAGGGTTTTCCCGAAAAAATGATGGAAGAAGTGAATTTTTCGGAGCTGCAGCAAAGCGAAACGGGGGAAAAAGTGGGAATCAGCAACATCCAAAGAACCTTAAAACTTTTATACAAACGGGACAGGCTGCTAACGCTATCCAATATACAGCCATCCGGCGCCAAGGTGGAAATCGTGCTTCCTATGGAAGACGCAGGGTAAACTCCATACAAAGGGGATGAAACAGATGCAATGTTTATTAATTGACGATGATATCCCGACAGTAAACGTCTTGAACGATTTTGTAGACTGGGATGCATTCGGCATTTCCAAAATCACAACCGCACACAATATATCCGATGCGAAATTGCTATTTGAACAGAGTATCCCTGACATTATCATATGTGATATTGAAATGCCAAAGGGTACCGGGCTCGATATGATCAAATGGGTAAGAGAGCATAAATACGACTGCGGCTTTATTTTCTTTACCTGTCACGAAAGCTTTGATTTTGCCTCCACAGCCATTTCGTTTAATGCGGATGCGTATGTCATTAAGCCCTTCGATAAAGATAAACTGGAGACGTCTCTAATAAAGGCGATAGATGTCATCAAGCAAAGAAGGGAACTCAATGCATACAGCAAATACGGACAGGCATGGTTGAAAAATCGTGATCTCGTTGAGCAGGGCTTCTGGAGAGACATTATGTTTGCGACGATACCTCCCCGACTCGATGTGATTCAGTCCGAAATGCGGAAAAGGGATTTGGACCTCCATTTAGAGGAACGTTACCTCCTTGTGATTACCTGCGTCAGCAAAAACGATATGGAGATCGAATGGAACGATAACACGTTCAAATATGCCTTGCATAACTTATGTTCGGATTTATGGTTTGGGACGACCGATCACTCCCAAATCGTCACTTACAAAATGGAGGATGTTTTTTACAGCGCTTTAATTATACCTGAGCTGGAATCCATCGATATGGTAAAGGAGAAATCCAATAAACTCATTAAACAATGCAGGGAGCTATTCCGCTGCACGGCTACTTCCTATCTTGCAGAAGGGAATGCCATTTTCCAAATCGCCGAAGCTAAAATAAGGCTAGAGGAAATGGATAAAAAGAACATCATTTATAAAGGTAAAGTTCATGATGGCAAGGAGCGTTTTATTCCTTCCTACTCTGAACCTTATTCGCTCGATGTTGCTCTAATGAATACGTTGTTTATTCAAGGAGAAAGAGTGAAGATCGTTCATTTGTTGAAAAAGGAACTAGAGCTGCTTGCGTCCCTTAATAAACTGGATGTGAATACCATACGTGCCATACACCAGGATTTCGTACAGGTTGTCTATGCCCTATTGTATAAAAACAATATTCAGGCTCATAAATTATTTTCGGATGAGGTCGCTCAGCAATTGGCTCAAAGCTCGAATGGCAGTGTATTTGAATTCATGAAATGGGCAAATTATGTAACGAATACAACGATTGATTTTCTAAAGCTGATCCTAGCTTCTGAAGGTGTCGTTGAAAAGGCAAAAAGATTCATCCAAGAGCATTACGATCAGGATTTAAATCGGGAAGATATAGCGGCAGTCGTGTTTTTAACGCCGGACTATTTAGCTAAACGCTTTAAACTGGAAACGGGCTTGTCGGTCAAGGAGTATTTGAATGAGTACCGGGTAAAGGTTGCGCAAGAAATGCTTATCCATAGTAAGGAAAGTATTAGCCATATTGCAACCCAAACGGGATTTGACAGTCTGTCCTATTTCTCCACTGTATTTAAAAAAGTCACAGGCGACACTCCGAATGCGTTTCGGGCTAAATATAACGTACTGAAGGTTTAACATCTGAAAAAATAATCAACGGCAACTAGGTTACCCAGAAGAGGTGGCGAAGTTGCTGTTTTTTTATCGAGTAAAGAAGATGGATGGGGATTCAAATAATAAGCAGAGTGCTTATTTTTTAAAAAAGAGCACGGATTTATTAAAGTTTTGAAAGTGGATTGAAGTTAAGATAAAGGAGATTCATTATTCGAATGGAGGCAGAACAAATGAGCACAAAGAGGGGAATCACTGCACTGCTTTTGTCCGTAACCTTAATCGGTTCTTCGTTAACCGCGTGCGGCACAGAATCCGCGAACGAAACGACTAAAGAGGCTGCTGGAAAGATTGAAAAAGTGGTATTCGCACTCCCGTCCTTTAACCGAATTCCTGACGATCTGAGCCGCGTAACGGACGCTATTAATAAGATTACGAAGGAAAAGATTAATGTAGAGGTTGAATTGAAATTGTATGGACCAGCTGATTATAGCCAGAAAGTAAACCTGGCGCTGCAAAGCGGTGAGCAGTTGGACATCTTTACGGGCTTCGAGCAGTTCGCGAATTTTGCATCGAAAAAGCAGCTATATCCGATGAATGATCTTCTACAGCAATATGGGAAAGAAATGAAAGGAATTCTAGATAAGGATTTCGGTGATGATCTCCTTGAAGCTACAACGATTGATGGTCAAATTTATGGGATTCCCGCAAATAAAGGGATGGCGCTTCCAACTAATTTGGTCTACAACTCCGATATGATGTCGGAAATTGGCGTGTCCGCTGACGATATCCAATCGGTAAAGGATCTGCCGGCGGTATTTGATGTCTTGAAAGAAAAGCTTCCAGATGTCGTTCCTTTCGGACCCATCAATGTCAGCCCTAGTGATACGGGCTTGGTGAGGCTGTTAAGGGGAACGCATAAAGTCGACTTTCTGACGGACAGTACGGGTGTCGGTGTCGTCATCGGAAATGACGGCAAGGTGCGGAATTTTTACGAAACGGATGAATTTAAAGCTGGCGCTTCAATGATGAGAGACTGGTACAACAAAGGGTACTTGCAGAAGGATGCGGCAACCGCTTCAAGTCCATTTTCTGAAATCATATCCTCAGGCCGCGGGTTCGCCTTTATGGGAGGGTATAGCGGCATGGCTCTTGCACAAGCGCTTAGCGCACAAACGGGAAAGAATCTGGAGACAAAACGCATTGCACCCTTCTATTTCGATACGATTGCCGTCAATGCTGTTGTTTGGATGGTCTCTAGCAGGAGTAAAGTTCCAGATGCTTCCATGAAGTTTTTAAACTTATTATATACGGATGCTGAACTTATTAACACGCTGCTGTATGGCATCGAAGGCGAGGATTATGTGAAGGTTGATGAGCATCATGTCAAGTTCCCGGAAGGCAAAAATGCTTCTACGGTTGCTTACACAGCGTATTTGAGTTCCGGAATTGTTGGTTCGGAGTCTCTTCAGTATCAGCTTGAGGGCGCAGATTGGTCGGATATTGAGCTGAAGCTGAAAGAAAATAAAGAGACGGAAAGATCTCCGTATTTTGGATTTATTTTCGACCAAAACAGTGTGAAAACGCAAATGACCTCTATTAACAATGTCGTCAATCAATATCTTCCTGGGTTGGTTACCGGATCGCTTGACCCAGAAACGACGATACCAAAATTCACAGAAGCGCTGAACAATGCTGGCGCGGAAGCCATTATCAAGGCGAAGCAGGAGCAGCTGGACGCTTGGCTGGCGAACAAAAAGTAATAAAACAAGTAAGATGTCCAAGGTGGAGCTTATAGCAGGCTGCAAGCTCCACCTTAGACAAAAGGAGACATGTTGATGAACGCTACGGTTGCAAAACGCCGAGAATTAAAAAAGATGATGCCGCTGCTGCTTCTTGCGGCTCCAGGTCTGCTTTATTTGCTCATTAATAATTATATTCCGATGCTGGGAATCTTTATTGGGTTCAAAGAAGTAGATTTTACGAAAGGGATATTTGGCAGCGATTGGGTTGGGTTCGATAATTTTAAGTTTCTCTTTCATACAAGCGATGCCTTCATCATGACAAGAAATACGATTTTATATAACGTAGCTTTTATTGTTTTAGGCACGATCTGTTCGGTTTTTATAGCTTTGCTCATGTCTGAGCTGTTAACGAAGGTATACTCGAAGTTTTTCCAGTCCGGTCTAGTACTCCCGAATCTGATATCTATGGTGGTGCTGTCTTATCTCGTATTTGCTTTTCTTAATTCGGATAGCGGATTTATTAATCTTTCCATTTTGCGTCCGTTGGGACTTCCGGAAATCAGCTGGTATTCGGAGGCCAAATATTGGCCCTATATATTAGTTATCATTCAATTGTGGAAATCTGCGGGCTACGGCTCAATCGTTTATTTTGCATTTATCGCTGGCATCGATAAGAGCATTTATGAAGCTGCGAAAATCGATGGCGCAGGCAAACTGAAGCAAATTTTCAATATCACGCTGCCTTTGCTGAAACCGACGATCATTATACTAGGACTCCTTTCGGTTGGGAGAATCTTCAATTCTGATTTTGGCTTGTTCTATCAAGTGCCGATGAATGCAGGCGCCTTGTACAGCACCACACAGACGATCGATACGTATGTGTACCGTGCTCTCATTCAATTAAATGATATTGGAATGTCCGCAGCAGCCGGCCTCTATCAGTCGTTAGTTGGTTTCATTCTTGTGTTGATTGTGAATGCGATTGTCAGAAAAGTGAATGCTGACAATGCTTTATTTTAGGGGGTAAATACGTTGATACAAACAAGAGGGGAACGGACCTTTGCCCATTTCTCAGCCATCGTTATGTCTTTGATCACCTTAGCGGCTTTTTTACCCTTTATTTTAATTTTCGTTGCTTCTTTTACGGAAGAGTCGGCCTTGATCAGCAACGGATACAGCTACTTTCCGGAAAAATGGAGCCTGGATGCCTATGTGTACATGTACACAACCGCTTCAACTTTTGTGAGAGCCTACGGTGTATCCTTCTTCGTCACCATCGTCGGGACCGCTGTCAGCACGATTCTGACCGCCATGCTTGCCTATCCGATGGCAAGAAGAGACTTTAAGCTTCATAATGTTTTGGCCTTTATTGTCTTTTTCACGATGCTGTTTAGCGGTGGAGTAGTCCCTAGTTATATGATGTGGACGAAATTTTTTCATATTAAGGATTCAATGTGGGCGTTAATCGTGCCTAGCTATCTGATAAGCGGTTTTAACGTTCTGCTCGTTCGCAACTATTATAAAAATAATGTGCCTGTGGATTTGATCGAATCGGCACAAATCGACGGCGCTTCCGAGCTGAAAACCTTTTACAGAATTATGCTTCCATTATCCATTCCGGTTTTGGTGACAATCGGTTTGTTTACAGCCTTAACGTACTGGAATGATTGGATCAATGCCTTGTATTATATAACGAAGCCTCAATACTATGGCGTTCAAAATCTCTTGATTCAGTTAATGAACAATATCCAATTTTTAAAGTCTGACCAGGCGAGCAGTATGATTGGTGCCGGCGCCGTAGAGCTTCCCAGCACGGCAGTTCGGATGGCAATGGCTGTTATTGGCATTTTACCGATCTTAGTCGTCCTTCCCTTCCTTCAGAAGTATTTGACTAAAGGCGTCGTAATTGGAGCAGTAAAAGGATAGATAAAGGAGAGAAGAAAATGAAGGTACAAGAAGTAATGGATACGGTTATATTCGATACTTGCGGCGATCGGAAATTAGAAAAATCAGGGGATCTATTAATGAGCGGCGATCCTAATATGGAAGTGACGGGTATTGTCACGAGCTTTATGGCTACCGTCGATGTGATCAGAAAGGCGATTGCGCATGGCGCGAACATGATCATTACCCACGAGCCCACCTTCTATACGGGAAAGGATGAAATCGATTGGCTGGAACATGACCCCGTTTATCTGGCAAAGAAGAAGCTCATCGCAGATAGCAAGATCGCGATTTGGAGATTTCATGATCATATGCATATGGGGCATACAGACCGAATCTATGATGGCCTATTGAAGGATATCGGTTGGGAGGAGCAAATGATCGAAAAGAACCAGCCGCATACGTATGAGATCGCTCAAACTACGCTGGGAGAACTGGCTGATTTTTTCAAGCAAAAGCTAAATATGTCGGTCATCCAAATCGTGGGCGATCCCGCAATGCCGTGTTCAAGAATTGGCATACTCGTCGGCGGTGGCAGCTTGGGACTTGGCAGAGAACAAATGCCGATAGAGCTTATGCGGGATAAAAATCTTGATGTGATGGTGTGTGGAGAAATTGTGGAATGGACGCTGTGTGCCTATGTTAATGATGCCAAGATGCTTGGTCTTAATAAAGCCATGCTGGTAATAGGACATGAACGAAGCGAGGAGTCCGGCATGAAGCATATGGCGCAGTGGCTGCAGCCTTTGGTCGAAGGTATTCCAGTCTCCTTTATCGATGCTGAAGAGCCCTTTATCTACTTGTAAGAGGTAAAGACCCTTAGAGAAGGAGTGCAAAAATATGCAACCATCATTAGAACTCGCATTGGAGCTTGTTGTCCATTGTGATCCGAACTTAGAAATCGGACAGACGCATGCGGGTATACGCCGGGTTGTACCGATTACCGGAGGTTATTTCACAGGGCCAAGCATCAAGGGGAAAGTGGTGCCAGGCGGGGCGGATTGGAACTTATCAAGAGCTGACGGTACTGGCGAGGTTTGGGCCCGTTACACGCTGCAGGCTGAGGACGGAACGCTGATTTCAGTATTAAATCAAGGAAAAAGTTATGTTAAGGAATCAGGCTCTGAGAAGGAAGTGTATATTTACACGACACCAACCTTCGAAGTAGCAGGGGAAAAATATCGTTGGTTGAACGATTGTGTATTCGTGGGAACGTTATCTCCCCATGAGGAAGGCGTACATCTGCATTTTTATCGCCTAATTTGAACGATGCCGGTTTGACTTTCTAGCATAGACAGGAGGAAATGGTTTGTTTCATTTTCAAGATAAACTGGTGTTTCCATCTAAGAAGAATGATGTTCTAACCGTTGGAGAGCTGCTAATCGACATGATGTCTGAAGCTTATGACGATAACGTCAATAATACGAACTACCACAAGCTGTTCGGCGGATCACCTTCTAATATCGCGATGAATGTTAAGCGACTAGGGATCCATTCCATCGTCGCTTCGGCGGTAGGGGAAGACGATCTGGGGTCATTTTTGATCAACCGGTTGAAAAGCGCGGATATGGATACCCGGTGCGTTCAGCGAAATGATTATTCGACGAGTATGGTTGTGGTGACGAAAAGCAAATCAACGCCTATACCTATTTTTTATAGAGGGGCGGACTCCCATTTAGCTTTTACCTCTACCCTTGAGGAAGCCCTATTGCATTCCAAAATTGTTCACTTCTCTTGTTGGCCGATCTCTACGGCACCGGTTCGTCAAACCATTGAAGAAGTAATTGAAATAGCAAAGAAAAATCATATCCTGATCGGTTTTGATCCCAACTACCACCCTATGATCTGGCAAAAGGGCGAGGATGGGGTTCAATATGTGAAGTCGATCATCCATAAAGTCGATATTATCAAGCCGTCCGAGGATGATGCGGAAAGACTGTTCGGAAAGGATTCGCATGAGAATCAAATCGCAAAGTTTTTGGAGCTGGGAGCTAAACTTGTCATTATGACCTTAGGCAAGGATGGCGCTATCGTCTCCAATGGAAGAGAAACGATGCGATTTGACAGCTTTGCTAAAGAGATTGTTGATACGACGGGGGCGGGTGACGCCTTCTGGTCGGGATTTTATGCGGCAGCCGTTAAAGGCTACACGATAAAAGAGGCATTATCGTTCGGGTTTGCCGTTAGTGCCTATAAATTAAAATATACCGGTGCCATCGTCGATTTACCTGAGCTAGACATATTGAAACAACAATACGCAATATAGGAGAACTTGATATGGCCGTGAAAAATCAAGTACAGTTAATTACATATCCTGATTCATTGGGAGGCGATCTGAAAGCGCTTCATCAAATGCTGACGAAACATTTCTCCGACGTTTTTAAAGGAGGTGTTCATATTTTACCTCCTTTTCCGTCATCGGGCGACAGAGGGTTTGCGCCATTAACCTATCTGGAGATCGATCCTGCCTTCGGGAGCTGGGAGGATATCAGAGCCATCGGAGAAGAATTTGATGTATTGGTAGATTTAATGGTCAATCACATCTCAAGACAATCTGAATACTTCCAAGACTTTCTGGAAAAGGGCAGAAACTCGCAATACGCCGATTTGTTTATCACTTTAGATAAGATATGGGAAGACGGGGAGCCGGTACAAGCAGATATTGATAAAATGTTTTTGCGGAGACCGCTGCCATACTCTACCTTTACAATTCATGAATCCGGCCAAGAAGAGCGAGTATGGACGACCTTTGGAAAATCGGATCCATCTGAGCAAATTGATTTAGACATTAATTCGTTGAAGGTAAAAGCTTTGCTAACCGAGTTTTTTACTAACTTCAAGAAACAAAACATAAAGATTGTAAGGCTTGATGCAGTCGGATATATGATCAAAAAGCTGGGGACAAGCTGCTTCTTCGTGGAACCGGAAATCTATGCGTTTCTAGATTGGATCATGGAGCTTGCTGAATCGCTTGACATCGAATTGCTGCCCGAGGTCCATTCCCATTACACGATTCAATACAAACTGGCGGAGCGTGGGTACTGGATATATGATTTTATATTGCCCTATATCGTACTTGACACCTTGATAAATAAAACAAGCAGCTCACTACGCCACTATCTCATATCAAGGCCAGCCAAGCAGTTCACCATGCTGGATTGCCATGACGACATTCCCGTCAAGCCGGATTTAGACGATCTGATTGATACCCAAATGGCGAGGGCAGTTGTGGATGAATGCTTAGCTAGAGGCTCGAACCTGAGCTTGATCTTGTCGGATGAGCACAAAGCCGCAGACGGTTTCGACGTCCATCAAATCAGATGCTCGTATTATTCGGTCCTCAATTGCGATGATGATGCCTATTTAGCGGCAAGAGCGATTCAATTTTTTGTGCCAGGTATCCCTCAAGTTTATTATGTTGGACTGCTGGCGGGTGAAAACGATATTAAAAGCGTGTTCCGGACCGGAGAAGGCCGTGAAATTAATCGCCATAATTATACCGTTCAAGAAATGGAAGCCTCTCTGGAACAAGAGGTGGTTCAGCGGCTGCTAAAGCTCATCAGATTCAGAAATGAGTACGATGCTTTTAACGGAGAATTTAACGTCTTGGATTCGGCAAACGATGAAGTTTGCTTGGAATGGAAGAAGGATAATAAGCAATGCACGCTGTTTATTAATCTGAGGACGAGTAAGTCAGTGATTCATTATATGGATGATGGCGGGCTTACCATTGAATACGACGTGTAATGATGATAAAAATAGATTGGGGATATGAACAATGGCAATGATGCAGGTTCATTTTTATTCAAAATCGCTGAGAAGAGAAATCACTTTTAATGCGCTGATTCCATTAGACAAGTTTGAAATACCGGGTCAAGCGGTAGCGGAGAAAAAACCGATGAAGGCACTCTATTTATTGAATGGTTATTCGGGAAGCTGTATGGACTGGATTAGCTACACAAGAATTAGGGAGCTATCCAATAACCATCAAATCGCGGTGTTCATGCCATCCGGAGAAAATCATTTTTATGTGGATGACCTGGGCAAAGGTGAATTGTTCGGAGAATATATCGGCAATGAGCTGGTCGCCTTTACACGAGAAATGTTCCCTTTGTCGACAAGAAGAGAAGATACCTTTATTGGCGGTTTATCCATGGGCGGCTACGGTGCGATCCGCAATGGTTTGAAATATGCCGGGAATTTCAGCAAAATTATGGCGTTCTCCTCTGCCATTTTACCCTATCAAATTGCGGGAGCTGCTGAGGATTATCGGGATGGAGTAGCTGATTATAACTATTTTACACGGGTATTCGGCGACTTAAATCAACTGCTAGGGAGCGATAAAGATCCGGAAGCGCTGATTTTAAACCTAAAACGAAGCAACGAGGAGATTCCTCGTATTTATATGGCTTGCGGTACCGAGGATTTTCTACTCGACGTCAATCAGAAGTTCCATAACTTTCTGGTTTCTGAAAATGTTGAAATCTCGTATACGGAAAGCCCTGGTGCCCATACATGGGACTTTTGGAATGTTTACCTCGAAAAAGCTATTCTTTGGGCGCTGGATGATGAAAAATAACGGTAGATGTACGTTAGACGTAAAGTTCGATGGGTAAATTGATTTCCATAAAACAGCGGCAGTCTAGGATTCGTTCTCATCCATGGCTGCCGCTGTCCTATTTTTTTCGTCATTCGAACGTCGATACTCACTCGGCGAAGCACCATGCCAGCGCTTGAACTGCCGGCTAAAATGCGAAATATCGCGGTAGCCGAGAATCGCGGAAATTTGGCTGATTGACATTTGTGGATCATTAAGCAGCACCTTCGCCTCATGCAGCATCTCCTTGGAGAGAAACACGCGCGGCGATATTTCAAAAACCTTCCTAAACACGCGGTTGCAGTGGGAGACACTGATGCCAAGCTCGGCCGCAATGTCGTCAATGCCGTAATGCTGGTTAACTGCAGCAGCATCCTGCTTGAATTGCTGGTAGATAAGTCCCTGCAGCTTGTCGCGAATTTGATGAGCCAGCTGGACTTTTTCATAGGAGACGGAAGAGTGGAGGTCAGCTTCCGCAGAAAGGGCTTCCCAGAGCTGGCCGAAAAGCTCAAAAACAGCGGATTGAAGCCGCATCCGTTCCGTAAGCTTGACTGCGGAATGTTCAGCGAGCTGGCTCGACATTTCGATAACTTTGTTGAGAGCGGGCCTTAATTGCTGGACGACATTGCTGTCGGTATCAAAAAGGACAGAATCGAGCCGACTTAATAAGGATAAAAACATGCGATCATCGATGTCAAAATGCAGGCAAAAATAAGTGAACGGTTTGCCGTTACCGCTTTTGCTGGCGTGAGAGGCGCCTGGCTGAAGGAACATGAGAGCCCCAGCCTGCTGGATATAAGGACGGTCATTGACGATAAACAATTGCTCGCCCTCAAGCACGTAATTGATTTCATATTGGGGATGGGTATGCACCGGGTAATCCCATTGTCCGCTTACTTTGCGCAAATGCATGCCAAACAGGTTTATCGTTGTTTTGACATCGGGAACAATAGCTTCGCTAATGCATTGCCCCAGTATAGGCGGTATAAAAGTGGCTGCTATCATGCAACGCCTCCGTTCCATTCCTCGCAAATTTCCATGCTATGCTTAACTACGAGTATAGCGCATTTAGCCCGATTTGGGTAAATAATTGATCGATTTGACAATGGCTTCGGCTCAACCCGACGTGCTAGGATGAAAATAAATCATGCAAACGCTTTATTTTTATTTTAGATAACGGTTAGGAAGGGGTAATAACATTGGCTAATCAAAATAAATTTTATAATGTTCAGCACTCTCCCATCGGAGCTTTTTCGAGCTTCACCTTGGGCTTCAAGGGAAAGAAGGGCGGACTTGCCTCAGAGCTAGGGAAGCCAGCCGATCAGAACATATATATAGGGATGCAGGCAAGAGATGGAAGCGTTTATGAGGCCTTGCCGTTTTTTGAAGCGGCCGCCGACGAAAGCTCCAGATATGATGTGGAAAAAGTAGAGCCAAGCGATAAGGATCAGCAGGCGACAGCTAAGCTGAGAGCATTTAATGACGATCAAATTTCGCGAACGCTCGGCGCAGGTACAGATACATGGCAGGCGGGTGATGTAATGCTGCGTATTTATTCTCCTGTCCGCTCGGTACCAGATCCGACAACAGCCAGCCCAGAGGAGCTGAAGCAAGCGATCGTTCCGGCTGTTTTCGCTGAATTGACGCTGGACAACAGCAAAGGATCCACCTCCAGAAGAGGCTTTATTGGGTATGAAGGGAGTGATCCCTACAGTGCGATGCGCAGACTGGGCGATACGAGCGGAGGGCAATTTGAAGGCATCGGGCAAGGCCGCTTGACCGCTATCGCTTGCGATGCGGACGATGTTCAGAGTGCGCTGGGATTTACGATGGAGAAAATTTTGGATGAGCGCTATGAGCATAACTATGCATTTGGCTTGGGCGGAACCGGAGCCATTCTAATGGAGGTACCGCCGGGCGAGACGCGCACGTACAAGTTTGCGATTTGCTTCTATCGCGATGGCATTGTCACAACAGGCATTGAAGCTTCCTATGCATACACCCGTTATTTTAAAAATATCAACAGCGTGGCTGCGTACGCCTTGGAGCATTTTCAGGAGCTGACTCTCTCTTGTCAGCATGCAGATCAATGGATTAATGATTCCAAGCTTTCGGTCGATCAAAAGTTTATGCTCTCGCACGCTATTCACAGCTATTACGGAAGCACCCAAATGCTGGACCATGACGGCAAAGCGCTATGGATCGTGAATGAAGGCGAATATCGGATGATGAATACGCTGGATTTAACGGTGGATCAGCTGTTTTTTGAATTGATCATGAATCCTTGGACGGTAAGAAACGAATTGGAGCTGTTTGTAGAAAGGTACAGCTACGAGGATCAGGTGACGTTTCCTGGTGAACAGGAGCCATTTCCCGGAGGTATAACGTTCACCCATGATGTCGGCGTGGCGAATGTTTTTTCCCGTCCGCAATATTCGGCGTATGAGCTGGCGGGGCTGGACGACTGCTTCTCTTATATGTCCCATGAAGAGCTGGTCAATTGGCTTTGTACGGCGCTTGTATATATAGAGCAAACGAAGGATGCGGAGTTTACGGCAAACATGCTGCCGGTCATCCGCTCCTGCTTTGAGAGCATGCTGAACCGGGATCATCCGGTAAGGGAGCAGCGTAACGGACTCATGGCGCTGGACAGCACACGTACGCAGGGCGGGGCCGAAATTTCCACCTATGACAGTCTGGATACCTCTTTGGGCCAGTCCCGCAACAATATTTATATGGCGGGAAAATGCTGGGCCGCTTACGTGGCGCTCGAGCGCCTGTTCCAAGCAGAAGGCTTGCTAGAATTGTCGACAGAGGCTGGCGATCAAGCAGATAAATGTGCGGCGTCCATTACAGCTGCTTTGACAGAAGAAGGCTATATACCGGCTATTATCGGTGAAAACAATCACTCGCGCATCATTCCTGCGATTGAAGGGCTGGTTTTTCCGTTGTTTACGGGCTGCAAGGAGGCCCTTGATCCAAATGGCAGGTTCGCAGACTATTTGAGCAGTCTTCACCTTCATTTGAAAACGGTGCTTGTGCCTGGCGTATGCCTATTTGAAGACGGAGCGTGGAAATTATCTTCGACAAGCAATAATTCATGGCTTAGCAAAATTTATTTATGTCAATTTATTGCAAGGGAAATTATGAATATGCCGTGGGAGGAGAGCGGTCAGCTTGCCGATTCGGCTCATGTCGATTGGCTGCTTCATCCTGAATTGTCCTATTGGTGCTGGAGCGACCAGGTGTTGTCCGGTCAAATTGTAGGCAGCAAATATTACCCCCGCGGCGTGACCGCCATTTTGTGGCTATATGAGAAGTCGGCTGACTATTCGCTTGTCAAAAGCAGCTAACGCAAATTCAAACAATAGGAAGAGGTGCTAAAAAGATGAATGAGAATGCGAGGAAACATAAGTCAGCGGAAAGCGGCTACCATGCTTGGCTAAGCTATAACAAGGCTTTGCCAGGTGCGCAATTGGAGCAGTATCGACAGTGGGGCGGCGCAATCGTTTCCTTGGAAGAACAGGAAACGATTCAGGCTGCGGTGGCTGAACTAAAGCTCGGCCTAGAAGCTATGCTGGGCCATTCCGTGTCAGCCGCTGCCGAGCAGGGGCAGCGTTATATCTCGCTCGGAACGTTTGATTCCTTAAATGTGCGCTATCCAAGCTTGTTTAGCGAAAAAGATATTCAGGACGCAAAAGCGGAAGGGTTCGTTATTCGCACGAGTTTTGCTCATTCCTGTCTAGTAATCGGTGCTGCATCTCCAGCAGGTGTGCTTTATGGCGTATTTCATTTGCTGAGACTTATAGGCACAGGCGCGGCAATCGATGAGCTTGATCTCGTCAGCGCTCCGGTAAACGGACTGCGGATGATTAATCATTGGGATAATTTCGACGGCAGCATTGAGCGTGGTTATGCCGGAAACTCTTTTTTATATCAAAATAATCGTTTTACGGAGGATCAGGAGCGGCTGCGCGATTACGCCAGAATGATGGCTTCGGTTGGCATCAATGCGATTGCGATTAACAATGTCAATGTTCATCAGGAAGAGACGCTGTTTATTACGCCGACCTACCTGCCGCAAGTGGCGAAGCTCGCTGATATTTTTCGAGTTTACGGCATTCGCTTGTACCTCAGCATCAATTTCGCGAGCCCGATTCAGATCGGCGGGCTTGCGACGGCTGATCCGCTGGATCAGAATGTGCAAGCCTGGTGGAGCAATAAAGCTTCGGAAATTTACGCAGCCATACCGGATTTTGGCGGTTTTCTGGTCAAAGCCGATTCTGAAAATCGTCCGGGTCCCTTTACGTATGACCGCGACCATGCAGAGGGAGCCAATATGCTGGCAGAAGCGCTGGAGCCGCATGGCGGCATCGTCATTTGGCGCTGCTTTGTTTACAACTGCAAGCAGGATTGGCGTGACCGCACGACCGACCGTGCGCGGGCGGCGTATGACCATTTTAAACCGTTGGATGGAAAATTTAACGATAATGTCGTGCTGCAAATTAAGAACGGTCCGCTTGATTTTCAGGTCAGAGAGCCTGTTTCGCCGCTCTTTGGCGCGCTTGCACATACGAATCAGCTCATTGAATTTCAAATTACACAGGAGTATACAGGGCAGCAGCGGCATTTGTGTTATCTTGTTCCTCAATGGAAGGAAATTTTGGAGTTTAATACGTATGCAGGTGGTAAGCAGGCTCCGGTCAAGCGTGTAGTGGACGGCTCCTTGTGGGGCAACCCGATAAACGGGATGGCAGCCGTCACTAATGTAGGAGCAGACTCAAACTGGAGTGGGCATTTGCTGGCTCAAGCTAATTTATATGGCTACGGAAGGCTGGCCTGGAACCCGGATTTAACGGCAGAACAAATTGCGAGTGAGT
Organism: Paenibacillus sp. R-74696; assembly: GCF_055814915.1. Classification (NCBI taxonomy): domain Bacteria; kingdom Bacillati; phylum Bacillota; class Bacilli; order Caryophanales; family Paenibacillaceae; genus Paenibacillus; species Paenibacillus sp. R-74696. The sequence goes on along the minus strand of NZ_JBPULM010000045.1, from coordinate 480,879 downwards.
GGATACAGCTGACCCTAACTTTGGATACAGCCGTTCATGATGTCGTTAGCGGACTGCTGATGGATTCGTGGAGCATTTATGAGTCGTATACCGCACCGCTTGGCATTGGCTGGATGGTCAATCCGAACCATCATTACGGTCCTAACGTCGATGGTTATGAATATTCGCCGTGGGGAACGTATCATTTTGCAGACAACAAAGGATTAGGCGTTGACCGCACGGTGCAGACGGGAACCGGATACAGTGCGCAATATATGGGGGCGAATGCGGAAGTCTATAATTCGCTGGAGCATTGTCCGGATGAGCTGCTGCTATTTTTTCATCATGTTCCGTATACACATGTCCTTCATTCCGGAAAGACGGTCATTCAGCATATATATGATACTCATTTTGAAGGGGTGGAGCGGGCGGCGCAATTGCGGGCAGCTTGGAGCACCCTAGAGGGGCAGTTAGAGGAAGGGCTGTACTTGCAGGTAGAGGAGCGTTTGCGGGAGCAGGCTCGGCATGCTGAGGAATGGCGGGATCAAATCAATACGTACTTCTGGCGCAAAAGCGGCATAGAAGACAAGCATCACCGCAAAATCTATTAACCTAAATGCTCGGTTGCGAATGAAATTGATTTGTACGGCATTTTCCGTTATGCTAATTCTGCATGAAAGGTGGCCGCGATGAACATTACCATTGGACATGTGATGAAAGATTTGAAAGCAGGCCTAGAGGTCCCTACTTCTACCGTAGATAGATTGCTCTTTGGGCAAGAGCATACCGTTGTCAAAGGGATTGTTACAGCCTTTACAGCCTCGCAGTTTATTATTGAGCGGGCATCCGCTTTGGGCGCCAATTTAATCGTATCGCACGAGGGGATTTTTTATAGCCATCATAAGGCCGGAGATTGGATTCGCAACGATGCTGTTGTGGAGGCCAAAGCGGCTGCTATTGAACAAGCAGATGTCGGCATTTTTCGCTTTCATGATTATATGCATCGCTACCAGCCGGACCCTATCATGATTGGATTGCTGCGTAAGCTCGGTTGGGTCGCTGCCGAAATGCAAGCAGCAGGGGCCATTGTGGACATACCAGCCATGCAGCTGGGAGATGTAGCTGAATATTTGAAGAGCAGGCTACAAATTCCCTATGTGCGGGTCGCAGGGGAATCCACAATGCTGTGCAAACGTATAGGGGTTTTGGTAGGGTACAGTGGGGGCGGAAGCTCGGCGATTCCCTTGCTCCAGCAAGAAAATGTGGATTTGATTATAGCTGGCGAAGGACCTGAGTGGGAAACGCCAGAATATATAAGGGATGCGCTGCACCAAGGGCACAGCAAAGCTTTAATTATGCTCGGGCATGCCGAGAGCGAAGCGCCGGGGATGGAATATTTAGCTGAATGGCTAACGGAGAAGTATCCGAAGCTTCCGGTTTATTTTTTGGCAGATGACCCTGTATTCCGAGTGTTCTAACAGAGTGAATAGTGTACTACTTTCAAATACTGCTTTGCTACTAGGGGAACTTTATGAAGTTCCTATTAGGGCAGAGCAGGTTTTTTAAAATATAGGAAAGGATACGCTTTTCCATCCTTTCTCTATATTTCTGGGACTGAAACGCGCCGCGCCGTTAAAGGACGGCGACAGCCGTTTCACCTTGAAATATAGGAAAGGATATGCTTTTCCATCCTTTCTCTATATTTCTGGGACTGAAACGCGCCGCGCCATTAAAGGACGGCGACAGCCGTTTACGCTTACGGTAAGAGGGCTCAACTTGCGGAGGCAAAGTATGAAACAGCAGAAGTTTGTTTTTAGCAAAAGTATTGCGTTTAGGTGGATTATTTCCTATGCCATCATAATGCTCATCCCATTGATAATTAGCGCTGTCGTGTACACCCAAACGAAAAAGGTAGTAGAGTATGAAATTCAGCGAGCTAGCGGTGCGATGCTCAAACAGGTTAAATATATGGTGGACAGTGAAATTAGCCAAGCGGAAAAGCTGGCTATGCTGCTGTCTATTCATAATGACGTGAATTCCTTTCTGAACATGAATCCGGACTCGGAGCAGAAGGAGTCCTTTCAAATTTTTAAAATACAACAGGAGCTGAGCAAATATAAATCCGCCAACCATTTTATAAAAGGGATCTATTTGTATTCCGGGAAGCTGGGTACGATGCTTACAGATGAAACCTACGCGGATTCGGCCTTATTTTATGAGATGAACCGCCAGCAGCTTAACATCAGCGAGCAGGAATGGCAGCAAATTTTGGACACGCCGATTATGCAATCGGGGAAGCTGAGGCCTTTTATCCAATTTAAACGGGTAGGAAATATGGTATTGTTAATTAAGCCATTAGCGAGTATAAAGGAAAAGAACACAACGCGAGGCGTTCTATTCATCGCTTTAAATAGCAGTACCGTGCAAAAAATGCTGGCGAATGTCGATTGGGTCAACAATGGGGACGTCTACATCGTCGATCAAGCGAACCAAATTATGTTTCAAAATAATAAAATAGAAAGTCCGTCGATTTTTTCTATGGTGGGGATGGACGATGAAGCAGCGGATTCTTCCCTTTTGACTATTGCCGGCACGGAAAATATGGTTTCCTATATTGCCTCGGATACGTCTGAATGGAAATATGTAAGCGTTTTCCCTTCGGATACCTTTTGGGAAAAAGCGAGGGAAATTCGCAATTTGAATTTGCTTGGCTTGCTGGTCTGTTTTTTAATTGGCGGGGTCGTCATTTATGATGTTGCCCGCCGAAATTATAATCCTGTTCGCGAGCTGGTCAATGTTTTTTCCTACTCCAAGCAGGAGCGCAGCATGTGGCGGGCAGACGAGTTTTCGTTTATTAGGGAAAATGCGCTGGCGACGATTCGCGAACGGGATGATATGAGCAGCCGTGAATACAAGCAGCTTCGGGTGCTGCAGGCCTACTATTTAACAAGGCTGCTCAAAGGGCAGGCAGAGGAGGGCTTGTCTGCCCAAGAGGCGGCGGGACGTTATCATTTGAATTGGAGTTCGGAGCATTTTGCCGTGCTGCTCTTCGATATTGGGCCAGACGATGCAAGTGCGACGTCGATGAATTTATCCCATTTTATCGTATCCAATATTATGCTCGATGTTGCCCAGGAATTTCATAGCCTAAGCTTTACCGATATGGACGGCATGCTTGCTGCGGTTATTAACATTCACCCTGAGCGAATTTCCGTCTGGAAAGAGGATATGGAGCAGGCTTTGGTGAAAACGCTGGAATTTACCGATCAGCGCTACCGCTTGCAAATTTTTATGGCGGGGAGCGAGCAGGAGTTAGGTGTAGCCGGCATACATCATGCCTATCTGCAAGCGCTGGAAGCCCAAGAGTACCGATTATTTTCGGAAGAAAATGTGTCGATCTGGTATGGAGACATTGAGCCGCTGGAAGCAGAGTATTATTTGTCAATCAATGATGAGCTTGCTTTTATCAACATTATTAAGACGGGGGATCTGGAAAAAGCGACCGAGAAGATAGACGGGATTTTGAACCAGGTGTTCAGCAGCCAATCCTCCATTGAAATGCTCAAATGTGCAATGATCGATTTGGCGAGCTCCATGATGAAATCCGTCCCGCTTGAAGCCCAGCATGCACAAATATGGGAAGAATCGCGCCCGATGAAACGCCTGCTCGCCTGTACAACGAGAGGGGAGTTCCGGCAGGAGCTGCTGCAAATTTTGCAAATGGTGTGCGATAAAATCAATGAAAAGCTATCTTTGCTATCCAATACGGGAATTGGAGAACAGGTGGCGGAGTACGTAGAAAAAAACTTTGATGATAGCAATCTCAGCGTATCGATGATTGGGGCCGAGTTCGGCATTACCCCGCAATACGTATCACGATTGTTTAAAGAGCAGATGGAGGTCGGCTTGCATGACTTCATCAGCCAAACGCGTACTTCAAAGGCGAAATTGCTGCTTCAGCAAGGAGCTAGCATAGAAGAGACTTCAGCCAAATCGGGCTTTTCCAGCAGCAGCGCCTTCATTCGTGTATTCAAGAAATATGAGGGAATTACACCGGGCAAATATAAAAATCTACAAGTTTAGCGGAGCTGAAACATACATACATGCAAACGGAGGTCTTTATATTGGCAAAATGGTTCAGCAAAAAAACGGTAGGCAAGCCTGTCCTTTTTCTACTGAGTTTCATCATGCTGGCAACTGGCTGCAGCCAGTCGAATTCAAACGGCAATAATGAGAGTGCTGTTAATCATAATGTCAATAATCAAATAGGAGGCGTGTTTTCTTATCCTATGCAGGGAAATGTCGAGCTTTCTTTTATGGATGAGCAGCTTGGCAGTACGCCAGAAGTAAAGCCGATTGATGAAGAATACGAGAAGCGGACCGGTGTTAAAATCAAGCATTTGGGCGGAACGCCGATGACGGATCAAAAGTTCAGCCTGCTGCTGACCTCGGGAGAGCTTCCTGATATTTTTCTAAATACGTGGCTGCAATATCCCGGCGGACCTGACCGGGCGGTGGAACAGGGATATATTTTAAAGCTGAACGATTTAATGGATCAATATGCGCCAAATCTGAAGAAAGTGCTTCAGGAAAATCCGGACATCGATAAAATGATTAAGACGGATGATGGCACGTATTATGCTTTCCCCTTCATTCGTTCAGATACTGGCCGTGTATATGGCGGACCTATTATCCGCAAAGATTGGCTCGACGAGCTGAACTTGGATATCCCAGAAACAATCGATGAATGGCATACCGTATTGACAGCGTTTAAAGATAAGAAAAACGCCAGCTCACCTGTTACGTTCCGAACGATGTTTCTGGGCGAGCGCACGGGCGGTTTTGCCGGCGCGTTTGGCGTAATGGGCAATTTCTATGTCAATGATGGAAAAGTGACGTACGGCTATGTCGAGCCGCAATATAAAGAATATTTAAGAACGATGAGCCAGTGGTACAAGGAAGGGCTTATTGACAAGGATTTTGCTTCCATCGATGCGGCGACTGTTGATAAAAAGATGTCCTCTGGCAGCAGCGGAGCAACGATTGGCTGGCAATTTTACATTGAAAAATACAATGCTGCGGCTCAGGAGACAGATCCGAAGGCGAACTTCGTTGCCGTCCCTTATCCAGCAGCGGCAAAAGGGGAGCTACCAGAGTTCGGTCAGCTGGACAATGCTTATGCAGGTACGAGCTCGGCAGCGATTTCCGCTACTGCGGCAAATGTAGAAGCAGCCATCCGTTGGCTGGATTACGCCTATTCCACTGAAGGAAGCATGCTGAACATCTATGGTCTGGAAGGGGTCACGTATAAGCTGGACAACGGCAAGCCTGTCTATACGGATTTGGTCGTCAACAACCCGAATGGACTCGCCAGCGACCAGGTGATGCTGCAATATTCGCATGGCACCAACTTCCCCATGATTCAGCAGGATAGTAATCTGCCAACGAAGTATAAGCAGACGACGGAAGCACTGGGCATCTGGAAAAACACGAATCATGAGAGCCATCTGCTGCCGCCGGTGACTCCTACGGCTGAGGAAGCGGATGAAATGAGCAGCATTATGAGCGATATTAACGCTTTGGTTAAAGAAGCGGAGCTGAAAATTATTTTAGGCAATGAGTCTGCCGACAGCTACGATAAATACGTTCAGCAAATGAAGGAGCTGGGCATTGAAAGAGCGCTGGAAATTCAGCAAGCCGCCTATGAGCGATACTTGAAACGTTAAGGTTATAAAATAAACGATTAGGAGCCCCTTTAGATAAGCGGAATAGGGCGGCTCCTTACACAAACGATCCCCTTTCCAACTGTTAAAACTTCCGAATGATACGCATATGAGTACCGAATTTGAAATTATTATATGGTACGTTAATGCGTATAGTCAAGAAGAGTTTATAGGATGATGGTGATTAAGAATGGCTAAGAGAGTAGTTGTGAAAATAGAGAAGTTAACCAAGGGTCGTAAAATCTCCCTCCGTGAATTGTCGCGTTTATCTGATGTTCGTCATGCCGCATTAAGCGAACTGGCTAATGGAAAGCGTGAAAGTATTAGCTTTGCCCATATCGAGCGAATTGCGGAAGCACTGAACATAAGAGATATTCGTGAAATTATTGATATAATTGACACAGAGGAATAATGCCGTAATATACGTGATATAGCTATTTGTTAAATCGCTTCCGCTGGAGCGGTTTTTTATTTTGGAATAAGTAATGGTATACAATATGATGGCGTTGGGTGATGAAAATGTATAAATTAACGAGACTTTACAGCGTAAGCATCGATTATCTCCTTGGACAAACAGACATTGCGAAGCTAAATGATGGGAAACAGCCATGAGCACATTATTTAAGCGGCTTTATCACTTGCTGAGCAGCAAAGATCGCAATCAGCAGGAGGATTATTTTACAGAGATTTTTGCGGAAGTGTTTGAAAAAGAAGAGCTGCTGAAAGATTTTCTATATCAACTAACAACGATTAATGTGGCTTCAGCGAATATACATGAAATCACTACTCAGAAAACATATGGCAAGCAGATCGACCATGTAACTGATAGCAGGCCTGACATGATGATCCGTTTTGCAGAGGGCAAACAATCTCATATTATTTTTATCGAGAATAAGCTAGGCACAGGTGAGGGAGATCAGCAGTTGAAGCGTTATGCAGATCATTTGCGCAATTATGAGGCTGATGGCTGCCGCACGCATCTCATTTACATAACGAAAGCTTACGACCCCAAGCGAGAGACGGATATTTTACAAAATGGCAATCAGGCGACCTTTCATCAACTCCGTTGGTTTCAAGTTTATAACTGGCTGCAAACGCAGCGCAGCGAGCTTATTGATATGATTTTAGAGTATATGGAGGAGATCGGGTTGAATGACAGCAGGCGTTTTCTGCCGCAGGATATGTATGCGATTCAAAACATGGAGCGAATCGTTCGAATGATGGACGCATGTCTGGACGGTCCAGTGGAGCATACCATAACTAAGCTTTTTAACCGCTCGACCTCATGGACAAACCGGTTTGTACAATTGAAGGAAGAATATCGCTATATGAAACAAAATGACCAAGGAAATTTCAGTGCGATTAATTATGGATTTCATCAGTCGGAAGAGGATTATCCGATTATTTCTATTATGTTTCAGGTGAATCCTAAATGCCCTAATCGACCAGCCTTTATAAAAGCTATGAAAAGTTTTTTAGAGAAAAATGAAGGCTGGTCATCGCAAGATATCAACGATCACACCGCATGGTCAATGATTCATTACGACAAGAGCCTGCTGCAATTTTTATCAACAGATAATCATATCGAAAGTATTCAGGCATTTTTCATTGAACGATTGAATGAGCTGTACAAGCTAAAGCAGCAAACTCCGGAATTGGAGTGGAAATCCAAAGGCAGCGGAGCTGCTGACTAAGGGAAGATACTCCGTCCACTTATACCGACTTCATAATAATTGCCGCACCATGGGACAAATCCGGCTGGAGCCGAAGCTCATTTTTTAACGGAATCGACGTTATTAAGTGAATTTCTGCCAGCCGATGCTGCTTAGCCAGCCGAAGCACGACGGTATGCTTTTTGCCCAAAATAAACGAGCATTGCTGCCCCTTCCTTGAAAGTTCGGCTCCCGCAAAAATAAGCTTATAGCTTCCAATCCAGTGTTCGAGGTCGGGCACATCAATGACCAGCCTATCTATACCGAGCGCGCCATTGTTATGGGTGATTTCTTGCTCTGTACACGCTAGTTCTGGATCATACGCACTCATTAGAAAAGGCAAACGAGGTTCCTCGGGAACGGCCAGCCACCAGGTTTGCTTGCGTCCATCAGGCAAGGTTTTACTCTTTTTGATCGTTTTGCCGAGCCTGGCACCAGTCTGACTGATTTCCCGCACATTCGCCTCGGCCTGCTCTGGCTGAACGCTATCCAGCGCATAATCATTTAAGCCTTCCTGACTATTCAAATAATAGAGGAAACGATTAACCATGGCTGGATGGAGAGGACGAAGCAGCTGAAAAACAGTTCGAAGCAGCTGATCTGGAAGATTGATGGGCTTGGGATTGAACAGCTCAAGAAAAGAGCCATCCTGCAAATAAATAAGTGCATTATGTGTTTTGGAAGGATCAGTGCGGTAGGTTACGGTGAAACCGAGCTGTTGAAAGTTTTTCACAGCCAGCTGCAGCTGCCTAGTTTTGATTAAGACATGTCCGATCGCGAAGCGGTTCATGTTGTTTTCCTCCTCTTATGTATTTTTTCCTAGAACCGTACTCCATCCCGCATATAAAAAAGGAATCAACAGCTGCATATATTCCAGCGCTTCCTCGCGGCTCATTTGCGAAGCTACGATTTCCAGCACCTGCTTATAGCTTTGCTTAACAAGAATAGCAAGATGGCGAGGCGGAGGGCTTTGCGCCAGCAGCTTCATTTGCACCATTTTTTCAAGGTAGGCTTGGGTAGAGGTAAGGTCGAGCTCGATTAAGGAATCGATATAATGCTCCCACGCAGAGCCGGCTGAACGATTGATTAATAAATCAAACACCTCGAACCGGTTGAAAATGAAGTCTACGACTTGAAGCAAGCCATCGCTAGACTCTGCAAATTCCTCTATTTTGTTATGTTGCTCCAGCATCCTCATTTGAAAGTGCGCCAGCTTCTCGAAATGCTGCTTGATCTCATCAGCAGTAGGGCTGACTAAAGCGGCGAACAGCGCGTTTTTATCGGGAAAATAGCGGTAAATGGCGCCTGTAGTCATTCCCGCCTTCTTGGCGATCGTGCGCATATTTGCGCCTGCGAATCCATTCTCCATAAACTCTGCTTTGGCAAAGGCGAGCAGCCGTGTTTCGGTCATTTCTGCTTTGCTTAATGTGATTGTTCTCAGCTCCTCATAAAAAATAACAATGTTATTTTATCATGCATGAATTGTTTTTACGATGCAGGATTATGATTTTAATTAAATTTTTTATGTTTGCTTGGGAAGTGGCAAAGATTAAATCGCGCATAAAAAACCCTGATGGGCAAGAGACGGAGGATAGTTTAAGAAGATACATTTCTTCGGTGAAACAAACGTTTAATCTATTTTTTAGATTGCCATAGCACCACAAAATATGTTAAATTAGAAACACTAACGTAAAGGGAGGTGAGGTAGGTGAATCACGAATGGGTCAATAACCGAATTAGCCAGCTGCCGATTGCTATGGCTGGCATTATGCATGCATTTTCCGCGAACGGGATCAGTCTGTCCATTTTTAATCATACGGATATACCATTCGCGAGAAGACGCCTACCTTAACCACAACGGATTGCTTTGCTATTCGAAGGGTCGCGGGCTTGTTGCTGCGGCTCTTTTTGAATTATAGAAAAGTTTGTGATGTTTCTATCCTTTCTCTATAATTCTCGGAATGAAACGCGCTGCGCCGTCAGAGGATGACGACAGCCGTTTCACCTTGAATTCTAAGCATTTATAAGTTTCATCCTTATATTCGCTTAGAATTCTAAGGCAAAGCTCTTCGCTCGTCCTAGAAGGACGACGAAGTCGTTTTTGCTTGTGTTTTCAAGCTAGGGTCTTCCTCATCAAATAGGAGGCTCTTCAAATGATCATTGTAAATGTACAACAAATAAAAAAATACCACGCGGCAAATCTGGTGCTGGATGGCATAACGCTTCAGCTTCAGGAGGGAGAGAAGGTAGGGCTCATTGGCCGCAACGGCAGTGGCAAATCGACGCTGCTTCGGCTGATTGCCGGACATGAGCAGGTCGATGATGGGCTGCTGACTGTGAAAAGGGATTTGCTAATCGGCTACTTGCCGCAAATTCCAGCGGCGTTTGAATCGCTTACCGTATATGAGGTGATGGCTTACGGCTTTCGCGAGCTGATGGCCTGCAGGCAGGAAATGTCGGGGCTCGAGCGAGAGATGGCGGGGGAAGAAGCGGCAAATGACCCTGTGAAAATGGAGAGGCTGCTGAAAATATACGCTGTTGCACAGGAAAAATTCGAGCAAGGCGGCGGCTACGACATGGATACGGCGATTGATCAGGTTGCTAGCGGCCTGCGCGTTGATCGCAGCTACGATCAGCGTAGCTTCGGAAGCTTGTCGGGCGGCGAGAAAACTCGTATTGTTCTAGCTTCACAGCTCGTTGTACGTCCAGCCTTGCTGCTCCTGGATGAGCCGACAAATCATCTCGATCTCAAAGGAATTGAATGGCTGGAGCAGTTCATTCAGCACTATGAAGGCGCTTGTGTGATCGTATCGCATGACCGCTACTTTCTCGATACCGTCGGTACAAAAATGATTGAGCTGGAGGATGGCGAAGCCCATACCTATCTGTGCAACTATAGCGGTTATCTGAAAGAAAAGGAGGAGCTGCTGCTCCAGCAATTTGCCCAGTTCCAAGAGCAGCAGAAAGTCATTCGAAAAATGAAAGAAACGATTCGCCAGCTGGAAGAATGGGGCCGCATCGGCGGCAACGGGAAGTTTTTCAAGCGTGCGGCGTCGATCCGCAAGGCGCTAGAGCGAATAGAAACGGTAAAGCGCCCGGTTTTAGAGCGGAATACAGCTGAGTTTGAGCTGTCGCCGCTTGACCGTTCTGGACGCAATGTCATTTCGTTTGAAGGTTTGACGAAGCAGTTCGGGGAACGAATGATTTTACAGGAGGCAGAGGGCGGTCTGCTATATGGCGAGAAAGTCGTGCTGCTTGGCGATAACGGCTCCGGAAAAACGACGCTGTTTAAGCTGCTGCTAGGCGAGATGGAACCTGACAGTGGGCAAGTGGAGCAGGGAACACGATTGGAAATCGGGTATTTGGCGCAGCAGGAGCCGTTAAAGGGCAATAAGCAAACGGTGCTGGAGCATTTCCGTCTGGAGGGCGGCTTGGAGGAAGGCGAAGCACGGAATGTGCTGGCCAAATATTTATTTTATGGGGCGGACGTATTCAAGCCGCTCGCAGCGCTTTCCGGTGGAGAGTGGTCACGGCTGCGGCTCGCGCTGCTTGTAAGACGCAAGCCAAATCTGCTGCTGCTCGATGAGCCGACCAACCATCTGGATGTGGCATCGCGCGAGGCGCTGGAGGAGGCGCTGGAGGAATTCCCGGGCACGGTACTTGCGATCTCGCATGACCGCTATTTCATCAATCGCTTGGCGAAGCGGGTGTGGGAGCTGAGACAAGGAAAGGTCGCCACTTATATAGGCAACTATGACGATTTTAAGGCAAAGCGGGAGGAACGGCTTCAAGCAAACTCAACCGTAAAAGGAACGCAAGGAGCAGCCAGTGGCGCAGGCATGGAGAAGAAGCGCTCGAATAGAAGTACTGCTGCTGATGCCGAAGCACCCGCTAATAAGCAGAAAACACAGCAGGCAAATACAGCAACCCATTCGAGTGCGTTAAGGTACAAGACAGAACTTGAGCATGTCGAGCGGGAGATTGCAAAGCTTGAAGCCGAAATTGCGATAGCAGATGCAGAGCTGGAACAAATCGAGCGTATGGGTGATACGGCAAATCTTGAAAAGAAATGGAGAGATCGGGAAGAGCTGCAAGCGGGGCTGGATCAGCGTTTGGAACAGTGGCTGGAGCTGTCAAGCTAACACCCATTCGTCCAATTTTCAAAAATAGTTGTCACCAATGGCGCCCAAAATAATACGCTATATAGACAAATGACTATATCAAACGGAGGTATTATTATGGATCGTGCATTTATTCCTGGTGGTGGCTTTGGTGGTGGGTTCGGTCGTCCTTTCTTTCGTCCGTTCCCTCATCCCTTTTTTCCTAACCGTGTTCTGTTCCCGTTTTTCTTTTTCTCACCATTTTTGTTCCCTTTTATTAGAGAAGGCAGCTCGGACGACATGATATATGCCCAGCACCAGGCTCAGCATGGTGAGACGCTGGCGGCAGTTTGTCACAAATATAATGTCCCTCATGCGATAATGGAGGAAGCCAATCCCCATATTAACCCGGCTCAATTGAATGCAGGAGAAATGGTATACATTCCCCGAATTTCTAATATGATGTGTCAAAAGACATATTCCGAGATGCCGGCTGGCGGCCAGCAAACTCAGCCCATGATGTATCACGGGCAGCATTCCTAATCTTTTCATTTGCAAATGAGAATAAGCCGCCGATCACTGTGATCTGGTGGCTTATTTCTTATATCTGTAAATATTCAGTCGATAAACAGCATAACCTTTTGAAAAGCTATGCTTACATAGAGTGTTATTATTGAAGGAATTGGTGTAAACTAGATAATAGAATAAACTAAATTTAATATTAAAGGAGCTTGTTTTATGGATACGATTCATTCGTCGCAGCTGTTACTGCCGAAAGTTTTTCGGGTCTTGTTTCTTTCCCTGATCGTATCGCTTGTCGGCTTCTTGATCGGTCAGGTCATTCCACCTGTACTAGCTATGCCGCTGTATATTGTGGAAATTGGTTTGCTGATTGCATTGCTCTTTTTACGGAAAAAGAAATCGATCGGCTACACGCTGATGTACAGCTTTATGTTCGTCTCTGGCCTGACGATGTATTTCGTCATTGTTAGCTACATTAGCATCCTTGGCGCTTCGCTGGTACTGCAGGGCCTTGGCGTTGCGATACTCGCTTTTGGCGGCACCGCGCTTTATGCGATTAAGTCGAAGCAGGATTTTTCATTCCTTGGCGGCTTCTTGTTCGCTTCAACCATTGTTCTTGTACTCATGACGCTCGTTGGCTTATTCCTTCCGTTCTCGGGAACGACAGAGCTGATGGTATCCGGCTTCGGCATTTTGATTTTCATCGGTTGGACGCTGTTTGACTTCTCGCGTCTTACTCGCCAAGGCTTTAGCGATGAGGACATTCCAATGATCGTCGTGAGCATTTATCTTGACTTCGTCAATCTGTTTCTGTTTATACTGCGTTTCCTTGGTGCTAGTCGGGACTAAGGAGCTACTCATTAAGGATCTACTTATTAAGGAAGAGCGATCAGCGCTGCTGGTCGCTCTTTTGCAAAATATAAGCATTTATAAGTTTCACACTTATAAATGGGCTTATATTTCAACGCGAAACGGTAGCTTTGACGTTAGAGGACGGCTTCAGCCGTTTACGCTTGTTTAATTCTGTCGTTCGGGTGGACAGGAGCTGCATTTTTCGATTTAATAGAGGAATGGACGTTTGGTAAAGGTGGTAAGAACACGCTAATGGCGAAATCAAAATATTATGTCGTATGGGTAGGCAAACAAGCAGGCGTATTCGCAACATGGAAGGAATGCCAGGAGCAGGTGAACGGCGTTCAGGATGCGAAATATAAATCCTTTGAATCCAAGGCGCTGGCGGATGCCGCCTTCAAGGAAGGCTGGCGCAGCCACTGGGGCAAGGGGAAGAGCACGACGGGAGGAGCAAGCAGCAGCTCGGGTGGTTTTAAGAAGACGGCTTCCAAGCCGCAGGAGTCCGGAGAAATCGACTATGACAGCATATCTGTAGATGTCGGTACGCGGGGCAATCCGGGTCCGGTGGAATACAAGGGCGTCGATACACAGACGGGCGAAATTTTATTTTATGTCGGACCGATTCCAAATGGGACAAACAATATCGGAGAATTCATCGCCGTTGTGCATGCACTCGCTTATTTGAAGCAGAAGGGCAGCGCGAGAACGGTGTACAGCGACTCTAGGACAGCGCTAAGCTGGCTGCGTAATAAGAAGGTTGCTTCAACGCTCGTAAGAGACGCCTCTACAGCGAAAATTTGGGCACTGACCGATGAAGCGGAGAAATGGCTGAAGACGAACACCTACCCGAACAAGGTGCTCAAATGGAACACCGAGGAATGGGGAGAAATTAAAGCCGATTTTGGACGAAAATAATGTTGTACATAGAGAGGGGACTTCGCGGTGTTTCAGCAGTTGAACAATGATTGGGCAGATAGGCTGCAATCTGAATTTGAACAGCCTTATTTCAAGAAGTTGGAAGCTTTCTTGACGGAGCAATACAGCACGAAAACCGTATATCCGAAGCAGGAGGATGTGTTTAATGCGCTTAACTACACCTCTTATGAAGGAACGCGCGTCGTTATTTTAGGCCAGGACCCTTATCATGGAGTTGGCCAGGCTCATGGCCTGAGCTTTTCCGTGCAGCCGGGAGTAGCTGTGCCAAGGTCGCTCGGCAACATTTACAAGGAGCTTCATGCAGACTTAGGCTGTACCATTCCAACCCATGGCTCGCTGCGGGCGTGGGCTGAGCAGGGGGTATTGCTGCTTAATACGGTGCTGACAGTGGAAGCGGCGGCAGCTAACTCGCATAAGAAAAAGGGCTGGGAAACCTTCACCGACCGCATCATTACCGCGCTTAATGAACGCGAGCGTCCAGTCGTATTCATTTTATGGGGAAATCCCGCGCAGAAGAAGCTGGAGCTCATTGACACGGGCAAGCATAAAATCATTACCTCCGTGCATCCTAGCCCATTGTCCGCCCGTGGCGGATTTTTCGGCAGCAAGCCGTTCTCGCAGGCGAATGCTTATTTGCAAGAGCTGGGAGAGCGTGAAATCGATTGGAGCATTCCGGCATTATAGTTCTTCAAGCTAGGCAAGCGCTATGCCCCTGACCGGGCAGCTGGTGCATATTGTAAAAACTAAAAAGCCGCTGAACACGCGTAGTTGCTTACGCGTTGTTCAGCGGCTTTTTCATAATGGCTTTAGTTGGAGTCCGTCATGATATTAGGAAGCGACAGACGTATTGCTGCCCGCAGGAGCAGCAGTGGAGCTGCCTTGAAAGGCAACAGAGGCTGCTGGAAGGACGGGCTTGAATTTGGCATCCACATACGTCGTAACCTGTACTTCTGTAATAACTTGAGGATACATTTGATCTGGTTTAGGCTCCGTGCGCTCTAGCTTAATAATAGCTTGGTCACCATCAAACGTGATGCCGGAAATTTGAATGCCATAGCCTGGGTGAGGCACCGTTGCTGTTACCGTCACTTTATTGACTTCCGCATTAACGGCTGTAACCGTTAGTCTCGCATCCGTGAAGGGGTTATCAGATGGCTCTGGTTGGCTAACAGGTGCTTCATTTTCTTTCATTTTCTTCATAAAAGCAATGCCATCATGCAGCCATGCTGCAGCGTCACCACGTTTGATCGAAGCGGTTGGGTAAAAATTTTGCTTTGCATCGAGCGTTGCGATTTTGCTGAGGAGCAGCTTTTGAATATTGCCCATGAAGTCTGGATTTACATCAGCCTCATCATTAAGCATCACGTACATTTCAATCATCGCATAAGTCACTTTGTGATCAATCGCTTTGAACAAATGCTGAGCGAATTGCTCACGAGTCATCACGTCATTTGCTTTCACATCTTTAGCTACACCAAGATCGTAGAAATGGGCGATGATGAAAGCTTGGGAGTACCATTTGTCATCTTTAATATTCGTATAGTAGTCGGCTGCCAGCGGCTGCTTAATAAAACGAATATGATCAAAGTTAAGCTCCAGTCCTTTGACAATCATGGAGATGCCTTCTGCATAAGTCAGATTGCCCTGCGGACGGAAATTGCCGTTTTTGTCACCGGTAATAATGCCTTGCTGCTGGAGCGCTTCAATTTTTTTGGCATTCGGTTCGTTTTTGACATCGTTGAACGCCCAAGCGCTTTGTCCGATTGTCAGCATCATCATGGTCAAGATAAGGGTTAATAGTAGTGGTTTTTTCTTCATTTCCAGTCACCTCTTTATATTTTTTGCTGCCTTATATGATTCCAGACGTTGCTATTTCTTTTATTGTTGCAGAACGAAGCAAAAACAATTCATTTGTTCGCATTTAGGCTAATGAGCAAGCATGTTTTTTCTGTACGGCATGAAAAAAACGGGAAGGATTGACCTTCCCGCTCCACGCTTGCCTGTGACTATACCTTAATATCTAGTAGGCTGCCGACATTTGGATTGACACTGAGCTCCATCATTTTGATAAGTCCTTGCGCCTGCACCTGCATCTGCTCTTGACCCATATCCAGCATGCTAATCGATACGGCCGTGCCGAGTGATGCTTGACTAAGTGACGTTGATAATGCTGCTATATCCATTATTCACCACCTCCAACTTTATTATCGGCAGGCATGGCGGAGGGATGAATACAAGTAGGCAAAAAAAATAACCCGCATCGCTGCGAGTCACAACAATATATGTCGAAAAGAGAGTAAAGTCAGTATGCGCCTCGTACCTTAAAAAGAAATGAAACGAAGCTGATTTTTACCTTAATCCTGTTTTTTTATCATTTAGACCGCCAATAACGCATCCTTGAGCAAAAAAAGAACCCGCCGGAAGGCAGGTCGTCAAGGTTATACTATATAAATAGTGGGGGGTCATGTGATTAGTATAGGCAGCCAACCTTAAAATAAAATGAATGCCAACTGATAACAACAGTGAACTACCAACCACCTAAGAGGTGGCGGCTTCTTGGTCAATGAAGCTACTGCTCCAAGTTTACCCAAGCTTACAGGCTAGATTCCTAACCCAATAGACGCCATTTACATGGCTAGTTTCAAAAGGTTTTGAGCAGCGTTTTCGTCCCTATCATGATGCGTTTGACAGTTTGGGCAGGTCCATTCACGCAAAGCAAGATTCTTCACCTCTGCATGTTTGTAACCGCAACATGAACACAACTGACTGCTTGCATAGTTCTTCGGTGCAATGATCAATTCTCTGCCATACCATGCAGACTTGTATTTAAGCATTGAACGGAATAGGCTCCAAGCTACTTCGCTTATCGCTTTTGCAAGCTTGTGATTCTGCATCATGTTCTTCACACGTAAATCTTCCATCACGATGACTTGGTTATCGTTTATCATTTTGGCAGACGTTTTGTGCAAGAAGTCTTTACGCTGATGGCTAATTTTTTCATGCAGCTTGGCCACTCTCAGCCTAGCCTTTTGACGGTTATGGCTCCCCTTCTTCTTGCGTGATAAGTCCTTTTGCAGCTTAGCTAATCGCTTTTCAGACTTACGCAAGTATGTAGGATTGGTTATGATTTCGCCTTGTGAAGTAATCGCAAAGTCTTTCAGTCCAAGATCAATGCCAATCTTCGTATCCAATTTGGGCAGCTCGGCGATCTCCGTTTCAACCAATACGGAAGCATAATATTTTCCCGTTGGTGTTTTGGAAATCGTACATGATTTAATAAGCCCCACGAATGGACGATGCAGCTTGATTTTGATTTTTGTTTTTAGCTTTGGAAGCTTGATGGTTCCCTCTTCAATGGAAACGGTTCCCTTTTGGTTATTGGTTGTGAAGCTATGGTGATTCGTCTTCTTGCTCTTGAATTTAGGAAATCCCACTTTCTTATCACGAAAGAAATGCTTATAGGCTTTTTCAAGATTCATTTGCGCATTCGCGAGTGCAAGGCTATCCACTTCTTTCAGCCAGTCGAATTCCTTTTTGTATTGCGCTGGTGTATTCTTCAGCATCGTTTCCGTTTGCTTGTAATGTTCCATTTTATCTGCAAGCATTCTGTTGTAGATGAAGCGAACACAGCCGAATACTTTAGCTAAATATTGTTGTTGATCTTGATTAGGGTAGATACGGTATTTGTAGGCTTTCAGCAATTCCGATCATCCTTTCATGCCTTGGTTTTCGATGTATGTGTGGATGACATCAATTGGCGCTCCACCCGTTGTAAGCAAGCAATAGGAACGTGACCAAAAATGCTCTTTCCATAGCGATTCCCGGAGGATAGGAAATTCCTTCTTGATCAGCCTGGACGATGCACTCTTATAAGCGTTGAGAAATTTGGAAATGTCGGTATTGGGATGCGTCTTCATGAGAACGTGAACATGATCCTTATCAGGCTTCCATTCCTGCAAAGTCACATGGTAAGTAGGCTGAATGTATTCGAATATCTCCTTCAGACGTTCGGAGATTTCAGCGGTAATGACTTCCCTACGATATTTGATGACTAGAATCAGGTGATAATGGAGCAAAAACACTGAATGGTTATTTGAGTCTAACTTCATTGATAACACAACCTTTTATGGTATACGACTGAATACTACAATTATAGTATTTTAAGTTGTAAGGGTCAATGTAAATCAGACCGTTGCCATTCATCCCCCACTTTAGAAGAGGGGGAATTCTGACAACTAACGGTTAAATTTAATTTTGACGGCCATCCAGCAAAATTTTTCTGAAAATAGACAAAAAAATGGCCCTCTATTCAAGGAGGCCGCTGAAAAAGTCCCCCTTTTCTAAAAATAACTAAATAGCTAAAAAAACGAGCCTCTAGAATCGCTTCTAAGGCTCGTTTTATATGTCGGGGGTCATATTTGACCCACTGAAATTCATGTTTTTTTTCAAAACGCACACTTTTTCAGTGGCCCGCTTTTCAAGCGGACCCAACTGTATATTAAAAGGGAGTATGTTGCTAGTATGGATTAACCATCTGAAGCCGCACTGAAACGAAGCTGAAAATAAAATAAAAAAAGCTCCCATTGTGTCCGGGAAGCCTTGGCGCTGCATTATTCTTTTTTCTCCTCTTTGACAACGACTTCATCTGGCGCATCAAACGGTACGCGATCTTCATCATAATACATGGGCAAATCACCTCCTGCTTAAAATCAGTATGCACCTGTTTGATTATCTGGGAATGAACGTATTGTAAACGGAAAATTAAAATGAAGGGGTAGCGCCTGTCTTGCGAGGCGAATACCCATTTTGCCCGAAAGCCCAACCCTTTTAAGCGTTTGACCATATGATGCTGTGTACCTTAAAAAAAGGAGATGAGCAACGAAATGGGATATGAAGTAGGAAATGTAGGAGTAGGTCCAGGATACGGTGGCTGCGGAAATAAAGTAGGCGGTGCTTTCACAAGCCCAGGCGCTATTCTAGTACTGTTCATTCTATTGGTCATCATCATTTGCTCCTGTATGTACTAATATAAGTGGCTTAGCTCGATCCTGACCGCATCAGTCATTTCCTTAACCATGCATTTTAAGTTAAAAATAGAGAAGAAGCGTCCCCTTGCCAGGCTTATGGCAGGGGGATGTTTTTTTGCCTAATTTCATAATCTCCATGACAAATGCTTTAAAGAAAGGGTATGATTTAAAGATGGGTTAAAAAAGGCATGGATGACAGCAAAGGTCATGTACTAAAACATAGAATGGAGACGGAGGCAATGGCAAAGAAACCAAAACGCCCGACAAGGGATGAGTTTGAATTAGAGGAACTCGGAGAGCGTCTGGTTGAAGCGTATCAAGAGGGGATTGAGCTGCTTTTTGAGGTGTGGAACTGGGAAGAACCTGTGTCGGGGCTAATTGTGAAAATGGATTCCCGAACGAGGCTGGTGCACGTAGCGAAAGGCGAAGAAATTACCAAAATCCCTTTTATGGATATAATGAAGGTGAATAACAACGCAAGCTAGTCAAAGTGGCGGATGCTTCTATTTTTTTGGCGAATAAAGTGTGTAATTGTTGGCTAATGTCATCAAAATGCAAGAAAAGAAGTATCAAAAGTGCTAGCAAACCTACCTCCTCACCACTTAGAATGGACTCTACTGGAAGATTTAGGGTTTCCAAAATGTGGAGGAGGTTTCAGTCATGAAGAAAAAGCACGGTGCAGTCAAGTTTGGAATCATTTGTCTTGCGATGTTCGTTTTGTACCCTGCGGTTCAGGCATTTGCCGCTTGGAATGATGTGCGTACAAGCTATGCGACTTATACAGGCTCGGGATATTCTGGAGGTGCGGTGCTGCTGGACCCTATTAATCCGAATATGGAAATAACGGCTTTAAATAAGGCCGACATGAATTACAATGGGGTCAAAGCAGCGCTTGCTGGCGCTTATTTGGAGGTTACGGGGCCAAAAGGCAAAACGGTCGTCTACGTCACCGATCTGTACCCAGAAGGCGCTCCGGGAGCGCTGGACTTGTCGCCAAACGCTTTTGCTAAAATTGGGGAAATGTCAGCAGGCACAATTCATATATCGTGGAAAGTTGTGAAAGCACCGATAACTGGCAATTTTTCATATCGGGTGAAGGAAGGCAGCAGCCAGTGGTGGGCGGCGATTCAAGTGCGCAATCATTTTTATCCGGTCATGAAAATGGAGTATAAGAAGGCTGGCGCATGGATCAATCTGGAGAAGATGGACTATAATCATTTTTTGGGCACGAATATGGGTACAAGCCCGCTGCAGGTGCGAATAACTGATATTCGCGGTCAGGCTGTTCTGGATACGATACCCGCGCTTCCGGCAAACGGTACGTCAGGAGCTTATATTGTTCCGGGAAATGTCCAATTCCCAAGCTGAAATTAAAAGTAGGTTGAAAATAATAGGGAAAATAAAAAGCTTCATTCTCCGATTTGTAGGAGGACGAAGCTTTTTGTTTGAAATCCCAAAAAAGTAGTAGTAAAATGGTTGACTTTTCCGCCCGAACTTGGTATATTAATAAACGTCGCTAATATACGATCTGTTAGCTCAGCTGGGAGAGCACTATCTTGACAGGGTAGGGGTCAGTGGTTCGAGCCCACTACAGATCATACAATTAAAAATCCTGAAATCCTTTATATATAAGGGTTTCAGGATTTTTTTTGCGTACTGTCAGTGAAAAGCGGATGGGGACAAACCGGCTTGAGCATCCACGAGCTTGAACTTATTGCCTTTTTCATTCGCCATCTCCAAACCCAAGTAATCTAGGCTGTCTTAATAGGCCGGATTCCGTAAATTCGAGCGCACTTATTCGGCAGTTGAAGGGTGAGGCAATCCAAACGACGTCAGATTTTTTCATGCCATTAGAAAGGTCGGGGAAAGGGCATTCGCCCGGATGCTCCATCATAAATTGCTTCAGCACCTGCTTAGAGGCATTGTCCAGCCCTGACACATGCCCGATGTATCTGCCTTCATATCGTAGGACCAGGCTTGATACCTGTCCGTCACGCTGTTTAATGCCGACGACGTCAGCAACTAACCGGACTTCTTTTCGTTTTTTAAACCAATATTGATGTTTCTTTCCTTCCATATATGGGCCATCTAATCTTTTTGAGATAATTCCTTCCCATTCACGATCATTAAGCCATTTCCAAAGCTGCTGTCCATCGAAGTGCAAATCAGTTACAAATAGACGTGGCATTTTCTCAGGGAAGGAAGCTTGTAACTTCTCAAAACGTTGTTTAAAAGGGAGCTTTCGTATATCCTCACCATTTGAGTTGAGCATGTCAAACATTACAAATATAAGGCCATCCTCATGGGCTCGTTTTCGGGCCCCGAGCTTGGCTCTTTGAAAGTTTGGGCGTATACCATCAAAATAAGCGATCTCGCCATCCAAAATGCAAGGCCCTACACGTATGGGTTCTAATAAGGACACGATTTCTGGAAAAGTGTGATTACGCGGCTCTAAACGCCGCCCAAACAGTTCTACCCCTCCTTTTCCATCTAAACGAACCAAAGTACGAACGCCATCCCATTTTATCTGATAGCACCATTCAGGGCCGCTCGGTATATCAGGAGATGTTATAGGAGCCATAGGAACGGCAGGAAGCTGCAGCTGCATCATGATGCAGTTCCTTTTGCTTTGGAGGCGCGTTTTTTCTTAGGAGCCGGCGCAGGCGGTGTCGCGTTCTTTGTTGCATCCAAGCTGGCCTGCAGCGCGGCCATCAAATCAATGACATTGGTTCGTCCTGAAGCTGCTGGAGCGGATACAACGTCAACACTTTGACCGGCTATTTTTTGCTGTATCAGCTCGGTAAGCGCGATGCGGTAGTCATCCGTATATTTAGCAGCGTCAAAGGGCTCGCTGAGCTGCTCAATCAGCAACTTAGCCATATCGAGTTCCTTTTCATTCACAGCTGTTTGTGCGGGTAGGCTTGGAACCTGGCTGATAGCACGAATTTCATCGGGAAAGAACATCGTCTCCAAACACAAGCAGTTCCCGACTACCCGAACCGCTGCAAGACTGCCTTTGGAGCGAATAGATATTTTGGCTATACCTATTTTGCCTGTTTGTCGAATCGCCTCTAGCAGCAGGCTATACGCGCCAGCGCCCGCCATGTCGGGAGAAAGGTAATATGCTTTTTGATAATAAACGGGATCAATTTCAGCGAGGTCTACAAAATCTAAAATCTGTATGGTCTTGGCGGAATTTGGCTTGATTGCCTCCAACTCTTCCTCTTTAACAATCACATATTTATCTTTTTCATACTCGAAACCCTTCACAATTTCGTCAGGGCCAATCTCCTTATTACAATGTCGACATGTTTTCGCATAATTAATTGGCATGCCACAATCCTTGTGTAAGCTGCGAAATGATATGTCCCTATCCTCCGTGGCCGAATGCATTTTAACGGGGACATGAACCAACCCGAAGCTAATTGCGCCTTTCCAGACGGTATGCATATATAACACTCCTTGTTGTTTTAATTTAGAGTGTACATTTACTGGGAAGCTATTCATTTAGCATCAAATTCTGTATTGCATTCAGCATGTCCCCATGCAATGATGGATTAAAAGATAAAGGGAGAAAATAATGATAGAGTTTGTATTATTTATGCTTTTTTCAATTATCGAGGGTTTTGGCATTCTCTTTCTGATGCTAAAGATTTACAGACATGATACTTCCAGCTTTTACTCTGCTCTTATCGTCATAACGCTATCGAGCCTGCAGAGTTATTTTTTGAGGGAGGAGCTTTCGCTAGAAAGTATAGTTCCAGTCATTAATATTTTCATATTCGTAATATTCCTGAGTGTTATTAAAAAGATTCCGTTTTTTGCATCGTTGATTATTACCGGATTGGGCTATTTTATTTTTGCTATGATACAGGGTGCAATTGTAAACACATTTCCGTTCTTTTCAGTAGCAGAGATAAAAGCACAGCCATATATGGGATATTTGCTACAGATGTTCACAGCCTGTATTAATTTATCTATAGCTTGGGGCTTAAACAGGCTTAGAATAGGTTTTGTGGAGGAAATTTCTGAGAAAATGCGCTTTCCGCATGAACGGCGTGTAGTCGGAGGTTTTATTATTGCGATCTTAATAGGTTTTGCATTCATTCTGCATCAGCGCAGCGAGATTCTTAATATCGTTTATTATTTTGCAACTGCGTTATTTTTCTTTGTTTATTCGTACCTGAAGGAGGTCAGATCCAATGTTGGAAACTTTTTCGAGAAGACTGGCAATAAGCATTAAGACCATTGTTCCAGAGCATCCAGCTTCGGAAGCGCGACTCCAGTACGCTTTGTCATTAATCTTAAACGCTCTATTTATTATTTCAGGGGCGCTGCTCATAGCGTTATTCACAGGCAAGCTGGGCGGTGTATTAGCGGCTCTTATCTCGTTTGCTGTACTTAGGCAGGCATCGGGTGGGTTACATCTTAAATCGGGAACGATGTGTGTCGTGGTATCGATTGGGGTGGCGACGGCGCTGTCATTCACACCAACATTTTCGAGTGGAACGCTGTTGGTAATCAATTCAATTAATCTGCTGCTTGCACTGTTATTCGCACCGTCAGACATAGAGAAACAGTCGCGTATTTCTAGGCGCTTCTACCCGTTACTAAAACTGATATCAGCTGTAATTATATGTAGCAATTTATGGATAGAATCGTCTATAATTGCATTAACATTGTTAGTGCAGTGCGTTACGTTAATTCTGGCTAAGGTGGTGAGTACTCATGCTAAAAAATCTAGTATATAAATTGGCTACATTACTGGACGGAGCGGCTGTTCTTTCAGTAAGAACAGCCAGCTTTCTTTACGTCAATCAACCAGAGACACCGAAAGAGCTTTTGAAATAGTGGCGAACACAAGTGCACACAATAGAAACCCTTGATAAAATACTATTTTTGAAGTGAATGAATATTAGGCGGTAATGAATCACCTAACTAAGCAGCCAGTTGTCGATATCTAATCGATGACTGGCTCTTTCCTCAATGGTTTAAATGCGATATGGTTAGAAAATTGAAGGTAATTCAAGACTGTCTGCTTCAAGTTTTTTCTGCGTATAATCCATCCCGCATAAAATTCTCAAAAGCTACGCATCCTATCGATTGAATGCCGAGTGGCGAGCGGTAATTGCCGCTCACAATACGAAGGAGGCGAGCTTGATATGAGCGCGAACGAATGGAGCAATGGGGAAAGAGAGCAAATTGTAGCGGTACAGAAAAATGGTGACGGGGATCTGACGAGCTTTAAAACGTCATCGGGCCGTGTACTGGATTACCAGACGGCGCTGCAAGAGGTGCAGGCAGGGCAAATCGCTGGCGTGAATGCTTTCAAAGGTAGAGATGGCGAAACGTACATCCGTGGCGACGCAGACGGCGACCCTACGAACAATTTGGACCAGCTCCCGCTGTTTTAAGCAGAAAGCCCGATCTGAGCATAGCCAACAGAGAAAGAGCCTGACGCGAAAAAACGTCAGGCTCTTTTTGCAATGGATGCTGTTCATTTATCAGACTCACATCTACACCGTATAAATCTCACGCTGCTGTACAAACCGCATTTTCCCCGTATGTCCTATGTAATTTTCCATCGTATCTCCATAATGCATGAGCCATACCTTCTCCTGCAGCGTCTCCGGCAGTGTTAGCAGCTCGTCGAGACAGGCATGTACAACACCTGGCGCAATCAGCTGGCAGTCGTGAAAAATCGTATCCACGCCATCCTCCACAAGCTGCTCCAGCA
The DNA here is from genome assembly GCF_055814915.1 of Paenibacillus sp. R-74696. Taxonomy (NCBI): domain Bacteria; kingdom Bacillati; phylum Bacillota; class Bacilli; order Caryophanales; family Paenibacillaceae; genus Paenibacillus; species Paenibacillus sp. R-74696. Next base: position 456,291 of record NZ_JBPULM010000045.1, on the reverse strand, counting down.
AAGACGGGCTGAACTTCATATCTGCCGAATAGAAGAAGTGCTGATTGAAAATAAACGAATAGCTGTCTTTCAAGGCAATATGTTCGGTCTTAAGCAGCTTTACCGTCAACCCTGCATGCAGCTCATGCTCAACGCCTTCTTCGAGCCGTCTCACTTCAAAGAAATCATCAATCGATTGCAATGGTCCTTGCGTCAGCCCGCCGCGCAGCGTCTGCTCCCACAGCGGCTCCACTAGCGAGGAGGCGATGTACAGCACGGGTTTTTTCCCGTAAAGGAACATCATTTGAAAAGCATATTCCTCCAGCCCGCCCACATGGTCGCCATGAATATGGCTGATCAGCACCGCATTCAGCTCATCGAACGAAAGATTCGTCTCATGCAGCGCTTTGGGCAGCGTAATGCCGCAATCGACCAGCAATTTAAACCCTGGCACCTCAATTAGCGCATTGTTATTATCATATTTCTTGGCAAAAGCACTCCCTGTTCCGATCATTTGTATATGCAATGGAACACCCCCGTCTTCGAAATCATCTCGCTACATTTAATGTATCAAATGATTGGCAAACTGACAAATAGAGATACCCTTTGCCGGGTACCTACATATAATGCAGGAGCAAGATCCGGCAGGGAGGACAGAGCAGCAATGAGCAAAGGAAAAGGCAAAAACGTAAAGAAGAAACAACCGTCAGGTGAACGGAAGCAGTACCAATATAAATTGGTGCTATCCCCCGTCTGCGAAGTGTGTCCGACACCTTGTGCAAGGGGACTCGCGTATTTGGATCGAATGTCCGAGCCGGGCGCAGTTGGAAAAGGGGTTCCTTGCGTGCTCACCCGCACCTATCATTAACCGGAATATTTCCCAGGCAACCGCATATTTCTACATTTTTTTTCGCACGGGCAAGCAGCTTAAATCCCTGTAAATGATGGTCTGAAAAAAGGGAGAGCGCAAGCCTGTGCTGGAGCCATCATATAGCGCTGGTACAGGGCTGAAAAAGTTTCTGTAACAGCGCAACTCTATTCATTTTGAAGAGTATAACCATATATCCAGACAAAGCGGATGGAGGGTACTCACCTATGAAATTCAGAAAAATAGCGATTTTGCTGCTGGCGCTTTTTTTATGCAGCAGTACCTTAATGATTGCCAATGCGGCCTCGCAGACCGTGAAGGTTCTCCTGAATGGCAGCGAGCTTGAAGAAGGCGGCATTATGGTGGATGGCAAGACTTACCTGCCGATTCGGGAAATAGCCAATAGCCTGCAAACCATCGTCAATTGGGATGGGCAGAATAAGAAGGCAACCTTAACGAGACCGAATGTACATATTGTACTGATGCAGGATAGCAAGCTGTTTGGCAATGTGACGAAGGGCAACTCGTATACATTCAGCGTATTGTCGCAGGTCGACAATTTGAAGACGGATATTGCCGCGGTTAAAGTATCGATATTTGATCCGTATGGCAGCGAGAAGGTCATTCAGACGCAGACCGATAAGATTACGAAGGATAACTTTTGGTATCGGACGGAAGACTTGAAGTATAATTTCGAGTATTCGGGGAAATATGCGGTGAGATTTTTCCTGAAAATGAGCTCATCCGACGATTGGACGCTCGTCTCGGAGAAGCTGATTTCTTCGCAATAACGGCGACGGCCTGCGTTTCTTCCAAGTGGAGGAAACGCGGGCTTTTTCGTTTGACCGCTGCTAGGTCTCATGGTACGATACTCAGGTATGGATAATTGACTGAAATGGGGTAAAACAATGACTGAGCATAATCATGGCGCAGATTGCGGTTGCGGAGAAGACCATGAACATGAAGAAAGTGTATTTATTGTAACGGACGATGAGGGCCAGGAACGCGAAATGGTCATGGTTTATACGTTTGAATCCGAGAACAACGCTTATGCGGTACTGCTGGATCGCAATGATCCTGAAGCAGACGGCGTTATTTTCCGCATCGAGGAAGAGAACGACGAGGCATACCTCGTTGGGATCGAAGACGATGAAGAATGGGATCGCGTAACGAAGATTTATGAAGAAATCGCCGTTACAGAAAACGCAGCAAAAGAAGAGTAGGTTTTCCTCTCTTTCCGCTGACCTAGCAAGTCATCATGCACCTTAGCTGTGCATGCAAAAGACACCTGCGTCACCAAGGGCGAATGCTCTTGGGACAGCAGGTGTCTTTTGTTCGCATATTAGGAAATAGCCGTTTCCTCGAAAATTACTTTAACGAATTCAACATTGCGGTCCTCTGGACCTTTAACAGGGAGGCCAACTTCAACATGCTCCACAATATAGTCAATATTTTTCTGGGAAATAACCTCGCCTGGGAGTAGAATCGGGATGCCTGGCGGGTAAACATAAATAAATTCGGCAATAATCCGGCCGGCCGACTCTTTGAACGGAACGACCTCGGTCTGTCCATAGAAAGCATCGCGAGGCGAGAGCGACAGCTGTGGAATATCTGGGATTTTGACAACGAGCTCGCGAGCCTCGGCGCCTTCATGGAAGCTGTTCGATAGCGCACGCAGCGCCTCCAGCAATTTTTCTATTGAATCGGATGTATCACCCGGCGTAACAAGGCAAAGAATGTTATACATATCGCTCATTTCAATTTCGAGGTTGAAATGGTCACGGAGCCAGTTTTCTGTCTCATAGCCGGTAATGCCGAGATGGCGGACATGAATAGCGACCTTGGTTGGGTCGAGATCAAAGGTAGCCTCTCCACCTAATATTTCCCGTCCAAAGCAGTACAGGCCGGAAATTTCATTGATGCTCTTGCGGGCATACTCGGCCAGCTCGATCGCTTGTTCAGCCAGCTTGTGGCCGTTTAGAGCCAAATTTCGCCGCGACGTATCGAGCGACGACAGCAAAATATAAGACGTCGACGTTGTCGTCAGCATGCTGATAATCGTTTGAATACGGTGGGGATTAACCCGGCCTCCGCGTACGTTCAGCACGGAGCTTTGCGTCATGGAGCCGCCCAGCTTATGAACGCTCGTCGCTGCCATATCTGCGCCAGCCTGCATGGCGGACATCGGAAGCTTTTCATTGAAATGAATGAGCACGCCATGCGCTTCATCTACCAGCACAGGAATATCGAATGTATGCACCAGATCAACGATTTCCTTCAGATCGGCACATACGCCGTAATACGTCGGGTTGATAACAAGCACGGCTTTAGAGTCGGGATGCTTGTCCAGCGCACGTTTGACAGCGCGTGTCGTAATGCCGTGATCAATGCCGAGATTTTCGTCACGCACGGGTGAGATAAAGATCGGACGGGCACCTGCAAAAATAATTGCCGCCATAATGGACTTATGCACATTGCGCGGGACGATGATTTTATCGCCGGGAAGGCAGACGCTCATGATCATCGTAATAATGGCACCGCTCGTGCCTTGCACGGAAAAATAAGTATAATCTGCGCCGAAAGCATCGGCTGCAAGCTTCTGGGCTTCCTCAATAACACCGGTAGGCTGATGCAGGTCATCCAGCGGAGCTATATTTATTAAATCGATCGATAACGCGTTATCGCCGATAAATGCACGAAATTCGGCATCGCTGCCTAACCCTTTCTTATGTCCTGGAATATGAAATTGGGTTGGATTCTGTTCCGCATGGCGGCGTAATGCGCTGAAGAGCGGGGTTTTGTTATGATCCATCGCTTTCATCCCTGCCTCTCTAGTTAAAATACAAACAAGGTTGAGTATAGCAAAAACAAGTCGGAATGCAAGAAGCTTTTTTTTAAACGCTTGCTTGCGGCAGAAACGGAGGCTCGATAATAAATGAAAGAACGTACAGGCAAAAAGCCATCCGGCGTCGTTATTTGGCGCTCCCCTTTTATTATTCAACTGCTGATCATTATGTTTATTATTGAATTTGTAAAGGGAGCGCTGCTCATTTCCATTCTGCCTGTGTACATGGGAACGGTGCTTGGCTTATCAGCCTACGCGATTGGCTGGGCACTGGCGCTGCAATATATTGGCGATAATTTGTTTCGCAGCCCGATTGGCTGGCTCATTGACCGTTTGGGCTACCGCTCTGTGATGCTTGCGGGTATTGTGCTGACCTTTACGGCCGTATTACTGGTCGCTTTTGCCCATCATACAAGCTGGATAGTTGCCGCTTGTCTGCTGCTTGGCATTGGGACGTCCCCACTATGGCCGTGCGTCATTACAGGGGCGACAGAGGAGGCTGGCGAGGAAGCGAATGGCCGGGCGATGAGTGTTGTCTATGTTGCTTGGCTGGTCGGTGTGGGTGCGGGGCCAATTGCGATTAATTTTCTGCTATCCAGCTCGTATACGGCAGCTTTCCGCCTCATCATTGGCGGTATGATCGTCGTTGTGCTGACGACGATGTTTCTGCCCGGACGCGGGCGCATGAAGCAGCGTTCAGGTGCAGCGGAAGAGTCTGGGTCACAGACGGCTTCGCATGCAGCAGGAAAAGGCGATGCTGCCAGAGAGCCGTTCAAAGTTCGCGCCAGCCGTTATTTTGCCAAAGTAGGCAAGTCGCTTCATGCCAGCAAGCTGCTTTATCCGGCTATGTTTGTGCAGAACTTCTCGCTTGGCCTGCTGACACCGATCTTAACGCTGTTCGCACGTTCGGTGCTCCATCTGACGCCCGCCCAGTACAGCTGGTTTCTCATCGCTGGCGGCGCCATTACGGTGCTGGGACTCATTCCGGTAGGGAAGCTTGTGGACCGGGTCGGGACAAAATGGTTTTTGCATGTCGGGTTTCTCCTCGCCGCCATCTCGCTGCCGCTGCTTGGCATGACCCGTTCGCTGCCGCTTGTACTTGTTATTGTGGCGATTGTAGGCATTGGCTATGCCTGCATCATTCCGGCCTGGAATGCTTTAATTGCCCAAGCGATTCCGAAGGCGGAGCGTGGTGCGGTATGGGGCTTCTTCCTGACGATTGAAGGCTCAGGCATGGTGCTGGGCACGATTTTATCCGGCAAGCTGTGGGATACCTTCGGCCATCAGGCGCCATTTCTAGTAAGCGGAGCAATGCTGCTTGTCCTATTTGTTCTCCATTTGTTCATTACCAGAAAACAGCCAGTTATGATAACATAACGTGTGGAGGGGATGAGCTTAATGGACAGACGCTTGTTAATTGTAATGGCTACCTTAATGACAACATTTATTGGCTTCGGGATTATTATCCCGGTCATGCCCGAAATTATTAAAGCAGCAGACCCGCTTGGCGCGGAGGCGCATACGGGCTTAATGCTCGCGGTATATTCGGCTGTATCGTTTGTGCTTTCTCCGGTATGGGGAAGCTTGTCTGACCGAATCGGCAGACGGCCTATCATTCTCATTGGCGTACTTGGCTTCGCTCTAAGCTTTGTCTTATTCGGCTTGTCGTCGGGCAATTTGACGCTGATGTATTTATCCCGAGTGCTGGGAGGCTTGTTTTCCGGTGCGGTAACCTCGGTTATTGTTGCTTACGTAGCGGATATTACAACGCCTGAGGAACGCACCAAGGGCATGGGACTGGTCGGCATGTCAATCGGCCTTGGCTTTACGATTGGACCTGGCTTTGGCGGACTGTTAAGCCTTGTGTCGCTGGAAACGCCGTTTTATGCAGCTTCTGCGCTTGCGCTGATTACATTCGTGCTCGCATGGGCCAAGCTCAAGGAGTCGCTTGCACCGGAGCAGCGCCGCAGTGGGTCAAGCCGCCGCGAGTCGCGCTGGAAAGCTTTTACCGGGCCGCTAAAATATTTGTACATACTGGCTTTTTTCGTCACGTTTACGCTGGCAGGATTGGAAGCGACGTTGCAGTTTTTCGGCATGAGGCGCTTTGATGTAACGCCGCTGCAGGTGGGGATTTTATTTTTCGTCTGCGGCTTTGTTGGAGCGTTAATTCAAGGCGGTGTCGTGCGCAGACGAATCAAGGCGGGAGAAGAGGGCAAATACATTGCCATTGGCCTAGTCATATCCAGCATCGGCTTTTTCATGCTGCTCGCTGCGCATTCGCTTTGGTGGGCGACACTTTCCTTGGCCGTATTCGGCATCGGCAATGCGCTCATTCGCCCTTGTGTAACGTCATTAATTACTCAGAAGACGACGGTTGGACAGGGCGTTGCCTCAGGGCTCAGCTCGTCGATGGACAGCTTGGGACGTATTGCGGGGCCGCTGGCAGGTACATTCCTGTTCACGCTTGATTTAAGGCTTCCATATGTATCAGGGGGCATTCTATGTTTGGCAGCGCTGCTGCTGCTCGTACAATTCCGGCAAATGGATAAAAAGAAGTCGGTAGCGCAAGCCTGATTTCTACAATACCGACATCCAGATCAAACATAATAACTCTATTTGGGGCTGCCTTCGGGCAGCTCTATTTTCATTTCTTAGGGGACTTTTTGGCTAAACGCAAATGAGAAGTGACCGATGTCCCGCGACTGTTCGGTGCGTCTACATTCAGTCTACATTCATTTGCCTTCTTCGTCGGCTGATGAACCGTAGAGAGCAGGCACCGGAATATCGAGCAGCCGGTAATATACCCCAAGCTGGGCCCGATGGTGGACCATATGGCTGAGTCCGAAGGTGCGAAGCGCGAGCGCCCGCGGTTGGCGCAGAATGATATGGTCGCCGCTGCGCAAGGTCCATTCCTCCCCGAGTGTTTTCTCATCGCAATCGGCTAACAGCTTTTCTAGCTTGACGACGTTCGTATCGAATTCCTCCAGTACGTCCTCGCGTCTTTCCAAAGCTTCCCGCCGAAACGGCGTGGTCGCTAGATCGAATTCCGGAGAATGGAAAATAGCCAATTGCCAGTTCAGCAGGTTGACCAGGTGCGTGACGAGCCCTCCCAATGTCATCGATTTTTCATGTGGTTTCCACATCAAATGCTCCTCGGGCAAGCGCTCCAGTATTCGGCGCGTATTAGTCAGCTCATGCATGACGTCTCCGATGATCAGTTTTTTCACCATAAATTAACTCTCCTCCCTTATATAGTGATAATACTATAATCACGATGGAGTGGAAAGGCTTGTTTCAGTCGCTTTGGGCATCAGCAAGGAATGCCTCGAGTTGTGTTTTATATGAAGAACAAAAGGGACAGCTATTTAATTTTTCGCAAAAATATATGGTAATATGAGGATATGAATGCAAAGAGAGGTGAAGTAGATGAAAAAAACGATTTTTCGCGCATTGCTGACAGGAGTTGCCTTTGTCATTGTTTTTTATGGTGTGCAAATAATCGGTGGCGTGTATATAACCGAACATTATGTCCCCGATATAACAGAACAATATGCATCTGTTGACTACTTGCAAAGTACCGTAACTATTAGCTGGGAGGACAACACTCCTATTTGGGCGTGGCTGCAGGTATTGCTCGTCATGCTGCTTGGAGTTGCTGTCTACTACTTGGCAAGGCTGCTGAAAAGCAAGCTATCGAAATAATCAGCGATAAACGAACTCATACTAATCAGGCCATCATCCCCCATGTCCGAAATATCTGCTAATAGGAAAAAAGCCGCTGCACCTTGCAAAATACAAGGGCAGCGGCTTTTTGCGTATGCGATATTTTATGTGTCTTATTCCTGCACGAGCGAGCGGCGATACAGCGGTAGCAGCGATTCATAGGTTGAGGAGGCAAGCTTCACAAGCGCTTCGCCATCGCGCAAAATCGGGTCGTCGGCCGCAATATGCTGGCCGATGAGCAGCTCTGACTTCTTCACGTCGCGGAAGCGGACGAGGGCATGCTTCCATTGCTCGCCTGTCATTTCGCTGACGGGTACGGATTCCTTTTTCGTATGATCCAGCGAAATGACATAGGAGGAAGGAACCTGCGCGATGACCTCATCCAGCTCGTTTAAGTAAGCGGAGGCGATGCGGGATTTATTCGGCGTCTCGTAAATGAGGGCGAACCATATAAACAGATGATCGTCAAAAAGGCCCAGTTGAAAATGCGGATGTGCCTTATACCCGCGCTTATTATTGCAAATCGCGAGCCACGTATCCTTAGGCGGATTTACGGAGCGGCGGGCATGCTTTGCTACGTGCAAAAACATTTCGTCGCCTGCCTGCACGGAAAGCTCGATGCGCAAGCGCTCGCCAATGGCGTGGAACTTAGGCTGGATTTTTTCCTGGATTCCCGCCATCCGCTCCGCTAGTCCCTGAAGCTGAAACACATCGAAATCCTCTTGTGTAAATCCTTTAAGCTCGGTCGTGCTATTCGCTATCGTATTTATGCTCATACGTTTATCTCTCCTTGCTTGGAATGAATGATAATTTCAAATAAAAAATCGCCATTTGCGTACGATCCCGCAGCCCCAGCTTGTGAAGCATATCGGAAATATAGTTTTTGATCGTGCCTTCGCTCAAAAAAAGCGAGGAGGCAATTTCCTTGTTCGATTGTCCATCGGCAACGAGGCGAATAATTTGCTGCTCGGCCTGCGTCAAGCTGTAACGTGCCGCTAGCTCACTGCTGGTCCGCTCTTCCGGAGAAAGCTCGGTCAGCGCAGCATCTTCTGCGTCTGGCATCGTAATCATGCCCGCCAGCTTGCGGGCGATATCGGGATGAATGAGCAGCGAGCCTTCAAAAACGGTTTTAATGCCATTAATAATACGGCTTGGCGGTACATTCTTCAGCAAATAGCCGCCGGCGCCGCAGCGGATTGCCTGCACAATATAGTCGTCATCATCGAAGGTGGTCAGGATGAGGACGGCAGGGGGCTGCTCCAATGCCCGAATGAGCCGCGTGCCTTCGACGCCATCACAGCCGGGCATGCGAATATCCATCAGTACGACATCGACCTTCGTCCTTTGCACAAAATCAGCTGCGGCCTTGCCGTCGGCACATACTCCCGCCACGATGAGCTCCGGGTCGAGCTGCAAAATAACCTGCATGCTTTCCCGAATAAACGGATCGTCATCTACAATTAATACGGTAATCATAGCAGCGGCCTCCTCCTAGCCTTTCACAAATGCATGTTTCTCGTCAGCACCGCTAGCGCCGCCTAGCAGCGGGAGCTCGGTCGTCACGCTGAAGCTATCCTCCGCTTGCCAAGACAGCTTTCCACCGATTAATGATATACGCTCTCGCATGCCGCGCATGCCAAGCCCTGCTGTAATGGTCCCTTCGGGCACAGCGCCATTGTTGGCGATCGTTAAGGCTACGGTGTGCGGTCGAAATAGCAGTGTAACCTTTACCCTTGTGGCGCCTCCGTGGCGAACCGCATTTGTAATGGCTTCCTGCGCGTTTTTGAACAAAATAAATTCCATGCTCGGGTAGAGAGGGAGTGGATTTCCCTGCACCTCAAAGGCGACTGCGATGCCGAGCGCTTCGCCGGAATCTTTAACGAGGCGGTCCAGCGCATATTGCCTGGAGTCTCCTTCGCTGGGCACCGCGAGCCTGCGCACGGTTTGGCGCATCCGCTCCATGCTGTCCTGCAACTGGTCGCGAATTTGCCCGACCATCGTCTGTGCGCGGGCAGGGTCCGCCTGAAATAGATGCAGCGCGGCCTCGGACATCATTTTCACCCGGATTAAGCGATGTCCGAGATCATCATGTATGTCTCGCGCAATGCGATTGCGTTCTTCAGTCTGCGCGTATTGCTCGATTTGCGAGGCATAGCTCTGCATGCGGCGCCTTGCGGCTTCCAGCTCCTCATGGCTTTGCGCAAGCGCTGCATACAGCGTCTCCACTTGGCTTCGCTTGCCCTCTACCTGCTGGGTAGCCTGCAGCACCGCCCCAATCGTCAGCCACAACAGCAGCATTGCAGCCATCATGCTCGGCGCTAGACCGTACATGGCGATCCAGAGGCATGCCCCTCCAGCCATGATCCATATTGCGGCCATACCAGCTGATGGCTTCGTGCTTAAGGCTGCTATTAAAGTAGAGAAGAGGAGCAGGAACAAGACGCCGCCATAATGATAGGCGAACCATCCGAAGCCAAGCAGCTCCAAAAACAAAATCAGCACCGCGTATTTAGGAAACAGCGTATCTAGTTTAATGACAGACAATGCTATCAAGACGCCGATCGTATAAAAGGCATAGCTTGCGGCTGAAATCGAGAATACGCTGATGACTGCGGGTACAGCAATCAATAGGCCTCGAAACCAGTGAAACGGTACATTCATGTCGGATTAGCTCCCGCAGCGCAATAGGCTTTTATCGTCCTAAGGCGTTTTTTCATTTTGATTCCTATCGTTTCATTATAGCATAATCGCCCAAAAACCGGCTGTATACAGCAGGCGCTAATGATATGACTTTCGTCACCTTCATTTTGTGACTTTGTAGAGCTGTATGCTTGCAAGCGGCGTTTTATAATGGACACAAGATGATGAATAGGGAGGATGAGGGCTATATGAGCCTAGTAACATTTAAAGATGTCGTTAAAAAATATGACAGCACCATTACCGTCAACCATTTGACTTTTGATATTGGCGAAGGCGAAATATTCGGACTGCTTGGGCCCAATGGGGCGGGGAAAAGCACATCGATCCATATGCTTTCGGGGCTGCTGCCTCTGAGCGGCGGCGAAATTACGGTAGGGGGATATTCCATTCGCAAGCAGCCGCTGGAGGTCAAGCGCCTCATTGGCCTAGTGCCGCAGGAGCTGGCGATTTACGACATGCTTACCGCTTGGGAAAATGTATCCTTTTTCGCAAAGCTGTATGGACTCAGAGGCAAGCTGCTGAAGCAGCGGGTGGAGGAGTCGCTGCAATTTGTTGGGCTGCTGGAGCGGGCAAAAGACAAGCCGTCAACGTTTTCGGGCGGCATGAAACGGAGACTTAACATTGCTTGCGCGATTACCCATCGCCCAAAGCTGATTATTATGGATGAGCCGACGGTTGGCATCGATCCGCAGTCGCGCAATCATATTTTGGAGTCGGTGCGCGAGCTTAACCGTCTGGGGTCAGCCATTATATACACAAGCCATTATATGGAGGAGGTAGACGCCATTTGCTCGCGAATTGGCATTGTCGATAAAGGCAAGCTCATCGCCTGCGGCAGCAAGGAGCAGCTGAGGCAGCAGGTCGGGCAGGAGGAGCGGATTATTTTCGAAGTCAATCAGGCCCATCAGGCTGCGGCGAAGGAGATGGGCGAGCATCCGGCAGTTAAGCAGATAGAAGAACAGGATGGCCAGCGGAGGCTTGAGGTCACCGTGAAGGACTCGCCTTCCGTGCTTCAGGATTTGCTGTTTATATTGCAAAAGCATGGCATTTCGCTGCGCCAGCTGACTCGCGTCGAGCCGAATTTGGAGTCGTTGTTCCTCCAGCTGACCGGCCGCTCGCTGCGCGATGAATAGGAGGTGCGAAAGCATGCGGACATGGTGGATTGCGTTAACCTATGAATGGATAAAGATGAGCCGAATGCACACGCTGCTTGTGGTGCTCGCGGGGCTTCCACTGCTGCTCATCTATTTGCTAGGCAGTGCTTTTGACAGTGAAATAAAGCCAGCGAAGGTGGCGGTATACAATGCCGATCAAGGGACGTTGCGAGAAGGTGTAGATGCTTTTTGGCAAGGGGCTGACATCCTTCCATACGCCCGTCCCATAGCGCTCTCCTCGGAGGCTCAGGTGCGGGAGGCGGTGCAGGATGGAACGGCCGATTACGGCGTTATTATTCCTGCGGATTATTCCGACAAGCTTGCAGCGGGAGAAAGCGTTAGCTGGCACACTCTCGAAGGCCATGACGGGAGTAAAAACATTGCGGCCCATTCTATCGTTCGTGCGTACCTGTCTCAGGTGAACATGCAGGCGGCGGCCTTCAAGGTGCTTGGGCCCGAAAGCTTATCCGCGCTGGACAACCGCCAGACGGATGCTGCCGCACTCGTTAAAGTACAGACGCTGGGCGGGGGAGCGGATCAATCCTTCGGTTCTGTATCGGCTATTCAGTATTATTCTGTCGCTTATTTGATCATGTTTTTGCAGTATGGCGGCATGACGGGAGCCATTTCGCTGCTGCGGCAAAAAAGAGAAGGAACCTTGCAGCGCTTGTATGGCATCCCTGCTTCGCTCAGTGCGGTTGTAGCCGGCATTATTAGTGGAGCGGCACTGCTCGGCGTGATGCAGACGATTATTATGATTGTTTTTACCAAGTATGTTTACGGCGTTGATTGGGGAGGGGCGTACGGGGGAATCGCGCTCGTCTCACTGCTGACCATTATCGCTGGCTCTGGACTAGCACTGACGATAGCTTCTTTTGCCAAAACCGTTAAAACGATGCAGACGCTGTTTAACACGCTTATTTTCAGCATGACTTTTTTAAGCGGAGGTATGGTTGCGATGGTTCAGAATAAGCTGGGTCTCATCAGCAAGCTGAATATTAATTATTGGGCCAATGCGGCGCTGCGTGGGCTGATGGATGGATCAAGCAGTGTCCTCGTTTGGCAAAATATCGGTATTTTGGCGGCTATAGCCGCAGTACTAGCCATTGCAGCGATTATTCGCTTGCCTAAGGTGGTGAAGCAGCATGCGTAGCTTGCCAATTGCGATGCAGCTCATTCGCAGAACGATGGGCACGCGCCGGGGCTTTTTTCTAAATGTACTGCTTCCTGCAATCGCCTTGTCGGTTATCGCTGGTTTGTTCAGCAGCCTGCAAGCGGATAAAGAAATTATTGCTGTCAGCAATGCAGATCGAGGAGCTTTCGGCGCTTATATGCTGGACCTTGTCAATAAGGACTCGCTTTATGAGGTGAAAATGGAGACAGATTCGACGGGCAAGCTGGTTAGGGAAGCTGTTGCAGCTGGTGACGCAGATGCGGCGATTTTTATTCCCGCCGATTTCACGGAGCGCTTGCTTGCCGGCGAGCAGCCACAGCCGGTGCTATATCGGTGGACGGAGCAGCTGTGGAACGCCTCTCTATTATCCTCGCTTGAGGCTCAGGCGAGCAGCATGGCAGCTTCCGTCGAATTGCTGCAAGCGGCCTCTGGCGGGGCTACTCTGGATGCCGAGAAGCTTAGCGAGCTGCTGGAGCAGCAGGCGAGGCCTGCGGTCAGCGTAGAGCATACTCCGATGAAGCTAGGGGTCGTTGCTGCCAATCCGATTATGATTGGCGTGATCTTGCTTTTTCTCATGCTGCTGGTCAGCCAGTCTGTCGGCTTCATTATGGAGGATCGGGAAATGCGGACGATGCAGCGCATGTATACGGCGCCGCTTCGCTCCCTTGATATTGCGCTTGGCAACTATTTAGGCAGCATATTGGTTGGCAGCATTCAGCTTGTGCTGGTGCTCTCGCTTACTTATTTTGTGTTTGGTTATTCGCCGGGCGTTTCCTTCGGGGCTATGCTTTTCGTATTGGAATGCTTTATGCTGGCGGCGATAGGCGTTATGACGGCAGTTGGGGGACTCGTGAGAAATGCCCATCAGCTGAGTCAAATCAATTTGCTCATTGTCACGCCTACCTCGATGATCAGCGGCTGTTTTTTTCCGCTATCGATGCTGCCGGAGTTTTTGCAGAAGCTGGCCAATTTTATGCCGCAAAAATGGGCGCTGCAGGCCATTGACCGACTGAGCATAGGTGGTGGGATCATAGATATTGCGCAGCCGATTCTGATTTTATTGCTGTTCGCCGTTGTCCTGCTTATTTTCGGTGGGGCTGTGCTTCGGCCAAGTCATCAATAATGAAGATTCAGCTTCCATATTGAATCGTTTACAATAGTGCATGTACTTGCTCACTGGCGCAGCTTGCTGGTGGGGAGGGCTTGCACTATTTTTGCGTGGAATTATATAGAGCGTGCCTTACATATTGAGCTGTAGAAAAATAAGGAGCGAAAAATGAACCTTTTGACTCCGTTAATTGTTTATAGGGTGTACATGGCGAGAGCGAGAGGAGGGAAAGCGGGTTATGACGGAAAGAGAGCTGTTTGAGCAATATAACAAGGACGTCTATAAAACGTGCTACTATATGCTCCGAAATGCAGCGGATGCAGAAGATATATGCCAGGAAGTATTCGTGACGGCATTCCGCAAGGAATGGCGGCAGGTTGAGCAGCTTAAAGCGTGGCTGCTGCGTTTGACAGTTAATTCCTGTCTAAATGCAATCCGCCGCTCCAAAAACGGGAGGCTGAAAGAAAGCTTAAGCGGCTGGCTGTCGCGCAGACACCCGGAAACGGTGGAGCAGGTGGTCGAGAAGCGGGAAGCGCATCAAGAATACAGCAGGCTCGTGGAGCAGCTGCCGTTGAAAATTCGCACGGTAATAGCGCTGCGCTATATGCAGGAGCAGACACTGCCAGAAATAGCGGACATTCTAGGTATTCCAGTAGGTACGGTGAAGTCGCGGCTGCACAAAGGGTTAAAGCTGATGAAGCAGTCGCTGGAGGCCAAAGACGGTATTTATGAACAAGGAGGCATGCATTATGAAACCATCAGAGAACGAAATGATTCAGCGCTTGAAAAAAGCTGAACCGCCAGCCTATCCTGATTTTGAGGCGATGTGGCAGCGGATTGGGCATACAGGCGTTGAAGCCGCTGCCAGAAGCAAGGAAGAAGTCGGAACAGCAGGTTTTCAAGTTAGCGGAGCAAGCTCGCAGCAGGGCAGCGGTGCGGAAGCATCGGTGCGCCTGTTAAAGAAGCCGCGCAGCCTGAAGCGTGGTCTAGTGATTGCGGCGGCAATTGCTTTAGTTGCGGCGACTCCTGTTTTTGCCTATCAACTAGATTGGGTTCATCTGTTGAATGGCAGAAGCGGTATTCAATCGGCTCTTGCTCAAGGCATGGGACAAAAAATGGAGAAGTCGGCCGTACAGGACGGCGCGACCTTTACAATTCATACGGCGGTTGTTGATGACAACCGTACAGTATTGCTTTACAGTCTCGCTCCAGCGGGCGGAGAGGACGGTTATTTATCCTTTTCAGATATGCGATTGACGGATTCAAAGGGAAAAGCGATTGAAGGCAGCTATTCGATGAGAGGCTGGGATGAGGCCAGCCATTCATACCGTGGTTATTTCGAGACGGAATGGACGCCAGAGCAGCTGGTGGATCAGGTGGATTTTTCGGCATCGGGGGCAAGCTTTATTTCGAACGCCGCCATCCCAATAGAGCTAGACCTAACTAGCGATGGCATACAACGCTTTAATTTGGATCAGGATGGGATGGGCAAGCTGGAGGTCCAGCTTTTCAAGCAAAATGGGGATGAGGTTTTGCTTTCCTCCGCGCTCAGCTTTACAGATGAAACAGTAAAGGGTTATGCGTTCCCAGAGTTAACAATCAAGAGTGGGGACAGTCTCGTTAAAACAAGCCGCAGCGGTACATTTGGGAAGCCGGGGCCTAATGGTGAATATACGATGC
Organism: Paenibacillus sp. R-74696; assembly: GCF_055814915.1. Lineage (NCBI taxonomy): Bacteria > Bacillati > Bacillota > Bacilli > Caryophanales > Paenibacillaceae > Paenibacillus > Paenibacillus sp. R-74696. Next base: position 441,060 of record NZ_JBPULM010000045.1, on the reverse strand, counting down.
TGCAATATTTTAAGCTAAGTGATTTAACGAGCAGCGATTTAACCTATAGCCTCAGCTATGCCCGTGAAGAAGGACAAATTGACGGAGGTTGGAGCATACCGCTTGAGCTAGACAAGCAGCAGATGCTTTCTGGCACGATTAAACGTGACGTTCAGGTGCCGATTGATTTGCAGCAGAATAGCTTTAAAATCGATCAGATTGTCATAACGCCAACCCAAATCAGGCTTACAACAAGCCATGAGCAAAAATATATGCAGTACCCTTTCCAAAACTATAAGCTCGATGTAGGAGGAACATTGTTAGAGGGTTACCTTTGGGGTGGCAGTGAACCTTATAACAATGCTATACGGTTTGAGCGTCCGCAGGGACTTGTCATTTCGGAGCAGACCCCGATTACGCTCATTCAAAGCTATGAGGTAACAACGCATACAGACAAAGATGCAGTCATTCATTTGAGCGATATAAAGGAAGAGAAGCAGTACATGACGACGGAAGTAGGCGGCTATCCAGTTAAATGGACCTATTACCGTAAGGGTTCAGATGTGTTCATCCAAAACGAAAGCGACGACAAAACGTTCGGCGGTGTCAACCAGACTTTCCGTGGAAAAGGGAGAGACAGCGTGCCTAGCGAAATACTAACCGCTAATTTCTCCGGCGACGGCATTAACAGCTCGACAGAGGTTTACCGGAACTACGAGGGAGACAGTCTTGATTTGTCCATCTATTACTACACGACGGATGCACCGGATAAGGAGCTGCGCACGCCGCTGCTGCCATAAAAACGATAAGATGCTCCAAAATGATTCGTTCGAGCGCATCCAGCGCTTGCTGCAAGCCGCCCAATTTGGGCGGCTTGTATTATTTTTTTGCCCAAAATCAGCTTTTGCTTTAAAATTAGTCAATAAACCAAGTTGCCAGAACATAAGATGGAGTATAAGATAGAAACAAGAACAAATTGTCAGAACATTTAGTCAAATTTATGAAAGGTGTTACGACACTGTTTTGAAGGAGGGATTGCCGTGAATAAGAGCCACGAAGTCGAGTATTGCAATTTGGAGCTGCGATTTGAACGGCGGCAAATCCAAAATCTCATCCGCGATCTCATTCAGGAAGGGTACTCCTTGTATTGGAGCGAAACGGAGGTCCAGTTTCTCATCTCGATTCGAACAGGCCGCAAGCTGGTGAAGCTTAAGTTTCAGCGGATGAAGGATAGCTACAAGATGGTGGGAGACTATGTAATCCGGGACGAGAGGTTGTCGGAGCTGCTGGAAAAACTCATTAATGATTCTAGAGGTCATGCGGTGGTCAAGCGAATGAAGGATCGTCAAATCGTCATTGAGAGCATTATGTTCGGTGAGATTATACGACTTGTGGAGGTGTCCGGTATGGAACATCGGATTATTTATCAGAAGAAGCCGCTTGTCACCATGGAAGAAATGATCAAAGCTTTTCAATCCAAACGAGCAGAGGAGCGCGCTCCGGTGCTGCGCTATGAGCTTGATTACGAGCTATCCGTTCTGCATGAAGCACTGGGAGCTGAGGATGAGGCTGCTGTCCTTTCGTCAAAAGCAAAGCTTGGCGAGCTGCGGCTGGAAATGCTGCAACTCGAATTGTAAACGCCGTCTATTTCAGAACAAAGGTTGCACAAAATAGATAAAGCGGGAGCAGCCATTGCGGTTATTCCCGTTTTTTTTGTTTTTTCTTAAAATATATTCAGAATGGCAACGCCGTTTGCTAGTGGAAGGTCGCATTCTGGCGCAATATAAGGTAAACTTTCTAAAGCGGTCAATAAAACTGATGGTGTTTTGGTTATATTTTTAAACCCTACTAGTTTTCTTCTCTGCACAAAAGGAGTAAAATAGAGCTATTGTTGACCCAAATACAATAACAAAGGATGGAAGAACCAGATGTCTAAACAGCAAATCGGTGTAATTGGCTTGGCAGTCATGGGCAAAAATTTGGCCCTTAATATTGAAAGCAGAGGCTTTACGGTGTCGGTATTTAACCGCTCCCGCGAGAAAACGGACGACCTGATCCAGGAAGCAGCAGGCAAAAACCTCGTTGCTGCTTATACAGTGGAAGAGTTCGTACAATCGCTTGAAGTGCCGCGCAAAATCCTGATCATGGTACAAGCAGGCGCTGGTACTGATGCTACAATTGACTCCCTGTTGCCGCATCTGGATAAAGGCGACATCATTATCGACGGCGGCAACGCTTATTTCCCTGACACACAGCGCCGTTCCAAAGCGCTTGAAGATAAAGGCATCCGCTTCATCGGCACGGGCGTATCCGGCGGCGAAGAGGGCGCACTGAAAGGCCCTTCCATCATGCCAGGCGGACAAGAGTCAGCTTACAAGCTGGTTGAGCCAATCCTTACAGCTATTTCGGCAAAAGTCGGCGACGACGCTTGCTGCACATACATCGGACCAGACGGCGCAGGCCATTATGTAAAAATGGTGCACAACGGCATCGAGTACGGCGACATGCAGCTGATTTGTGAAGCTTATGACCTGCTCAAAAACGTGCTTGACGTTAGCGTTGAAGAGCTGCACAGCATTTTCAGCGAGTGGAACAAAGGCGAGCTGGACAGCTACCTAATCGAAATTACAACCGACATCTTCTCGAAATACGATGAAGAAACAGGCAAGCCGATGGTAGATGTGATTTTGGACTCCGCTGGTCAAAAAGGTACTGGCAAATGGACAAGCCAAAGCTCGCTCGATTTGGGCGTTCCTCTTTCCATCATTACGGAATCCGTATTTACCCGCTTCCTGTCCGCAATGAAGGAAGAGCGCGTAGCAGCAAGCAAAGTGCTGAGCGGTCCTGCAAAACAACCATTCCAAGGCGACAGAGCGGCATTCATCGAATCCGTACGCAAAGCCTTGTTTGCAAGTAAAATTTGCTCTTATGCGCAAGGCTTTGCTCAAATGCGTGCTGCTTCCGATGAATATAACTGGAACCTGCAATACGGCGAAATCGCGAAAATCTTCCGCGGCGGCTGCATTATCCGTGCCCGCTTCCTGCAAAACATTACAGATGCTTACAACCGCGATGCGGATCTGCGCAACCTGCTGCTTGATCCTTACTTCAAGGAAATCGTTGAATCGTACCAAGGCGCATGGCGTGAAGTGGTTTCCGTGGCTGTATCGAACGGTACGCCAGTTCCGGCATTCGCAAGTGCGCTTGCTTACTTTGACAGCTACCGTACAGAGCGTCTTCCAGCGAACCTGCTTCAAGCACAACGCGACTACTTCGGCGCTCATACGTTCAAGCGTCTAGACAAAGAAGGCACATTCCACTATAACTGGATTCAATCTTAATCGGGATCTTAAGAGGAGCGAGCGGCATTATTCGTGCGGCTCGCTCCTTTTTGCTGCAATTAAACCGTGGGACGCTTCCTTCAGCCAGCTCCGCAAACGATCGGCTTCCTGGTCGGAAGCGCGTCCACGATGAATGAGGCTCATGGCCGCTTCAGCAAAGCAATGAAAATTACGCAACAATCGTGGCTGCGACAAACCTGTTAAACCAGGATCATCGTCAGCCACCTTTTTTTTAATATATTCGAGCATCCAGATGACATCTTCGCGGGAAAGCGGATGATTGGGGTTTAAAATACGGCTAATACGCAATTCCGCCTTCTGTGCGGCTGAGTGTTCACGATCATGGGTCATGACGGCAGCCCTCCTATCGTTCTAATTATTATCAACGATACGGCAAAACGAACTTTTTTATACCCGATTCGCTGCAAAAAATGATATGATGGTTGAAGAAATTAATAGGATACACTAATTTGATGGGGGCACTAGACAATGAATCAGGAGGCAGGCCGCCACGGCAAAATTGTGCTGGTAGGCTTTATGGGAACAGGGAAATCGACCGTCAGCCGCCTGCTGGCCGAGCAGCTTGGTTATGCAAGATTCGATACCGATGAGGAAATCGAACGCTCGCAGGGCAAGCGGGTCGCAGAGCTGTTTGCGGATATCGGAGAAGCAGGCTTTCGTGATTTGGAGAGCGGCATGATTCAAGAGCTGCTAAGCCGCAAGGAGCCAGCTATTATTGCGACAGGTGGGGGCGCTGTTTTGCGTGAAGCCAATCGTGAGGCGATGCTGAGCGGGAGTCTCGTTGTCGCGCTCAAGGCTAGCGCCGAGCAGATTATTGCGAGGGTGCAGTCCGATTCGTCAAGGCCGCTGCTGCAAGGCGACGTTGCCGCGAATGTGAACCGGATTATGGAGCAGCGCAGGCACGCTTACGATTTTGCGCATCTTGTGCTGGATACGACATCGCTCAATGTGCATGCCGTATGCGCAACTATATTACAAACAAGGGAGACAAAATAAATGACAGATGTTTTAGTTACGCCAACACCTAAGCTAAGCGGGGAAATTCAAGCGCTTTCCTCGAAAAATTATACGACCCGCTATTTGCTTGTTGCGGCTCTTGCTGAAGGCACGAGCACGATTTATTATCCCGCTCACAGTGAGGACAGCGATGCGATGCGCCGCTGTATTCGCGATTTGGGTGCTGTTGTAGAAGAGGACGAAGAGAAAATCGTTATTACCGGCTTTGGCCGCAATCCAAAGGATGTAAAGGAGCTGGACGTAGGCAATGCGGGAGCTGTTCTGCGTTTCTTGATGGCTATCGCATCGCTTTGCCCGGATGTGACGTTTGTAAACCGTTATCCGGATTCGCTAGGCAAACGCCCCCACAGCGATTTAATTGATGCGCTTGGGCAAATTGGCGTGCAAGTGTCCCATAATGAAGGCAAGCTGCCGATCACGATTAAGGGCGGACAAGCCAAGGGCGGCAAAATTCAAGTGTCCGGCGCTGTAAGCTCGCAATTTTTGAGCGCCTTGCTGTTCCTGACTCCGCTGCTTGCAGAGGACAGTGAAATTGAAGTGCTGAATGATTTGAAATCCAAGGTTGTTGTTGGACAAACGCTGGAGGTGCTGGAGCAAGCGGGCATCGTCATTCATGCGAGCGAGGATTTGATGAGCTATCGCATTCCAGGCGGCCAAAGCTACGAAGCGAAGACCTATATCGTACAGGGAGATTATCCAGGTTCGGCGGCGATTCTCGCGGCTGCGGCAGTGACGCAATCGGATGTTATCGTGCACCGTCTCGCTGAGAAAAGCAAGCAGGGCGAGCGTGCGATCGTGGATGTGCTTCGCATGATGGAAGTGCCGCTTACTCATGACAATGATATTGTTCATGTCAAGGGCAATGGCAAGCTGAAAGCCATTGAGTTCGATGGCGACCAAGCGACGGATGCGGTGCTGGCGATGGTAGCAGCAGCAGTATTTGCAGAAGGCACCTCGCGTTTCTATGATGTTGAAAATTTGCGATATAAGGAATGCGACCGCATTACCGACTACTTGAACGAGCTTCGCAAAGCGGGAGCGAATGTAGAAGAGCGTCAAAGTGAAATTATCGTCCACGGACGTCCAGAAGGCGTTGAAGGCGGCGTCGAGATTAATGCGCATTATGACCACCGCGTCATTATGGCACTCTCGATTGTCGGACTGCGCTCGAAGCAGCCGATTCGAATTCGTGACGCGCACCATGTTGCGAAGTCTTACCCGATTTATTTTGACCATCTGAAGGCGCTTGGTGCGAACGTAGAGTGGGTAGAATAAACTTGAGGTAGAAGAAATAAATAGGTGGAATAAGGGAGGAGCGGTTCATATGGCATTTGAAAATCCATCACGCGAGGAAATTAAGGGGCTGCTTGAGCAAAGCGCTACTGTAGCAGTGGTCGGCTTGTCTGACAAGCCTGACCGCGTCTCCTACATGGTATCGCAGGCGATGCAGGCGAAAGGCTATCGCATCATTCCAGTTAATCCAGCTGTGAAATCGGCAGAAATTTTGGGTGAAACCCGCTATGAGACGTTAAGTGATATTCCGTTTAAAGTGGACATCGTCAATGTGTTCAGACGCAGCGAGCAGACCCCGCAAGTAGCGGAGGAAGCCGTTGCCGTTGGTGCGAAAATTTTATGGCTCCAGCTTGGCATAGCTAATGATGAAGCGGCGAGCATTGCTGAAGCTGGTGGATTGCAAGTGATTATGGACCGCTGCATTAAGGTCGAGGATTCGATTTTGCTCCCACAAGGAAAATCCAAAACCTGACTGTAATAAAAAACCGATCGACTTAGCACAATAAGAAAGGCTTCAAGGGGCGATGCAGCATGTCGTTCATGAAGACTTTCTTTTTAAATGTCGAGGAGGACAACACGTGAATCAAATGTCGCAACAGCCAGGATATTTCCAAGGGCAGCAAGGTCAACTGGGTCAACAAGGTCAGTTTTCGAACAATTATCAGCCATCGGGCTTCGTACAGTCGCATTATCAAGGCCAACTGAGCGAGCCAACCTTTAACCAGAACCCAAGCAGCATTGTGCAATCTCCTATCGGCGGTAATCAGGCGACGAACCAGCACAGCTACAGCTCTGCTTCATATTTGCCAAGCCATCAACAAAATACGGGCATGACGCAGCATCAATATCAGCCGAACAGCGGTTACCAATCGTTTACGGCGCAGCCACATGTTTCAAGCTATACTTCGCACTTAGGCTCAACTAATTATGCAACGAACCCGGTAATCTCGCACTTAGGCTACCAAGCGAGCCCTCAGCAGCATTATGTACAGTCCCACACGGGGTATGCGGGTCAAAACCAAAACTTCTCAAGCGGCGGATATGCAGGGATGTCCAATAACCAATATCAAACGCATGGCGGCATGCCAGTACAATCGGCGACAGGTCAAAATCCGGTGTACCACGCAACGAACGCTTATGCACAGTCCGGTCCGGTCATTGCGCAATTGGGGTGGCAGGCTGGCCAAAATCGCTAAGCCATTTACGCAGAGCTTAATATAAGCTCGCCGCTGTAACGTTATAATAAGGAAGAATCATCAACAGGAGCGGGCCGAAAGGCCCGCTCTTCACTTTGACAAAACGTGCGGAAAGCCTTACCATCGAGAAAAAGACATTTTAATCAGCAAAGGGGGTACGAAAGTGAATATATTAGGAAGCCTGCAGCAGCTCGGAAGAGCATTTATGCTGCCAATGATTGTGCTTCCAGCAGCAGCCATATTTTCGAGCCTCAGTCAATTGCCATGGGATTATATTGGACTGCCGCAGCTAACGCTTTATTTGCAGGCTGCAAGTCATGCCATTTTTACTTACCTTCCTTATTTGTTTGCGGTAGGCATTGCGCTTGGCATGACAGGAAATGCGCTTGCAGCTGCATTATCGGCACTCGGCGGGATGTTCATTTATGTAGGCATCACGCAGACAGCTGTGCCGGAAATTGAGCCGACGGTGTTTATCGGAACGTTGATGGGCATTATCTCAGGCTTTAGTTATGAACGATTTAAAAATTTGCGTCTGCCTGAATACATACAGTTTTTTGGAGGGCCGCGGTTTGTTCCGCTGTTCGTCAGCTTTATATCGGTCTTATTTTCCATATTTATGATTGGACTCACGCCATATATTGAACGGATGCTTGAAGAGCTTGGCAACATTGTAGCTTCAGGAGGCGGGTTCGGTGTTTTTCTTTATGGCTTTGTCCATCGGATTTTGGTCGTGTTTGGCCTGCATCATCTCGTCAGCCATGTTTTCTGGTTCCAGATTGGCGGTTATACGCTGGCGGATGGGACAACCGTGTATGGCGACTTGCCGCGGTTTTTCTCTGGAGATCCGACAGCAGGCGTGTTTATGGCGGGGATGTATCCGACGATGATGTTTGCACTGCCCGCTATCGCGCTTGCCATTATTCATGAGGCAAGGGAGGATCTTAAGCCTAAAATTCGCAAAACGTTCATGTACGCGGCGCTAGCTTCCTTTTTGACCGGTGTGACCGAGCCTGTGGAATTTGCCTTTCTGTTCGTTGCGCCATATTTGTTCGTCGTTCATGCACTGCTCTCAGGCGTCATTATGTGGGTGACGTATGAGCTGGGCATTCGCCACGGCTTTTCATTCTCGGGCGGAGCGATTGATTTTATCGTCAACGAGCATTTGGCTACGCGGGGCTGGCTGCTCATACCCATTGGTATCGTGGTCGGGCTCATTTATTATTTTCTGTTCCGCTGGGCGATCGACCGTTTTCAAATACCGACTCCAGGGCGCGAGGAAGGCTCGCATCTCGATGAGTGGGCTGGCGATATTCCGCAGCGTGCGCCGCTTATTTTACAGGCGATTGGCGGCAAGGACAATATTGTGAAAATGGAATCATGCATAACCCGGCTGCGATTGAAAGTAGCTAATGAGAAGCAGCTTGATATCGCGGCACTGCGCAATTTGGGAGCAGCCGGGGTCATTCGGCTTGGCGGCGGCAATGTGCAGGTTGTCTTCGGCACATATTCGGAGCTGATTCGCGGTGAAATTTTGAATACGATTCAGCGGGATCAAGAGCAGGTGCTATTCAGCTCGCCGATGCAAGGAAAGATGATCGCGCTCAGCGAAGTGCCCGATCCGATTTTTTCCGGCAAGCTGGTTGGCGACGGTGTTGCTTTCATACCGGATAAAGGAGAGCTTGTCTCGCCCGTCAAAGGGGAAGTTATTCATATTTACCCGACGATGCATGCGATTGGCATTCGAACGCCGGAAGGGCTTGAGGTGCTGCTTCATATCGGCATTGACACGTCCCTGCTTGGCGGCAAAGGTTATTTCAAATCCGCTGTCAAAGAAGGGGACAAGGTGCTTCCAGGCGACTTGCTCATCCGCTTCAATTTGCAGCAGGTTCGCAAGGAAAGCAAATCGCTGGCGACTCCGATGGTCATTACCAATTCGGATCTCGTGCGTTCATGGCGATTTGCACCGTATAAAACCGTTAAAAAAGGACAATCTTCCGTAATGTCGGTAGTGCTTAAAGAGATACAAGTTGGAGGGGAAAGGCCATGATACAAGGTATTGGAGCGTCAGCAGGCATAGCGATCGGAAAATCTTTCGTATTGCCCAGCTGGGAGTGGGAGCTGCCGGAGCAGCGCATCGATGTTGCTGATTTTGCCCGTGAGTTCGAGCGAGTATATGAAGGCATCCGAACGTCAAAATTCGAAATCGAGCAAATGAAGGATGAGCTGCGGGAAGTGGTTGGTCCTTCGGAAACCCATATTTTTGACGCGCATCTTGCGATTTTGGACGACCCGGTGTTTATGAATGAAATTCAAGGCATTATTAGCCGGCAATACAAGGCAGCAGAGGTAGCAGTCAAGGAAGCGATCGATCACTTTGTGACGATGTTTGATTTGCTGGATGATGAATATATGAAGGAGCGTGCGCTGGATATAAAGGATGTCGGCAATCGGCTGCTCAAGCATTTGCTTGGCGTGCCGGAAATTAAGCTTCCGTCCAACACAAAGCCGTTTATTCTCGTCGCCAAGGAGCTTTCTCCTTCGCAGCTTGCCCATATAAATCCGCAAAATGTACTTGGCATTGTTACGCTGGCAGGCAGCACGACTTCCCATTCCGCTATTATGGCGAGGGCGCTCGGCGTTCCGCTCGTCGTTGGAGTGGAAGCGAAGCTGGAGGAACCGATTCAGACGGGCCAGATGATCGTGCTCGATGGCGGTGACGGTGTCATGTATGTACAGCCGGCTCAGGAGATTGTCGCGCTATATTCAGCGAAACAGCGGCAGCAGCAGGAAGCGAAAACCCGTCTGCGCGATATCGTCGATCATAAGCCGATAACGCCGGATGGCAAGCGGTTGGAGCTTGCGGCCAATATCAGCTCCTTCAAAGAGCTGGAGATTGCTTTATCGAGCGGGGCGCATGGCGTCGGCTTGTTCCGCACCGAGTTTTTATATATGGACCGCAATCGCTTCCCACTGGAGGAGGAGCAGTTTGACGTATACCGCAGCGTAGCGGAGAAGCTGGAAGGCAAAACGGTCATTATTAGGACGCTTGATATAGGCGGTGACAAGCAGCTCGATTATTTTAATATTGCTGAGGAAGACAATCCGTTTCTAGGCTATCGTGCCATCCGCATCTCACTGGATCGCAAGGATTTGTTTAAAGTACAGCTTAGGGCGATATTGCGGGCCAGCCATTATGGACAGGTTAAGCTGATGTATCCGCTCATTTCCTCGGTTGAGGAAGTTCGTGCAGCAAATGCAGTATTAGCTGAGGCGAAGCAGGAGCTCGAGCAGGAGGGCCAGCCATATAACCGGGATTTGCAGGTTGGTGTCATGATCGAGGTTCCGGCTGCGGTAATTATTGCTGATTTGCTGGCAGGCGAGGTCGATTTTTTCAGCATTGGCACGAATGATTTGGTGCAGTTCACCCTTGCTGTAGACCGAATGAATGAGGAGATTTCGCATTTGTACGAGCCATTCCATCCCGCAGTGCTGCGGATGCTTAAGCTCACGATTGATGCGGCGCGCCGAAGCGGCATTAAGGTGGGGGTATGCGGAGAGCTGGCTGGCGATGTCAAGGCGCTACCTATTTGGCTGAGCCTTGATGTCGATGAGCTTAGTATTTCATCGCATTCGCTGCTGCAGGTGAAAGAGCGGCTGCTCCGCACAAGGCAGGAAGACAGCCGCTTGCTGCTTCCGAAGCTGCTGGAATGCCGCACGAGTGCGGACATTCATGAGCTGCTTGGAAAGTTTATGGATGAAAATGATGCCAGAAGGCAAAGCGCCTCTATTTCTTAAAATATAAGAATTTATAAGTATTACATTTATAAATAGACTTATATTTCACCCTTGAAACGGTTGCTTTGCCGCCAAAGGACGGCTTCAGCCGTTTACGCTTGGCCTTTGTATTGCTCTAATGCGTCAACGAAAGCTTTGGCGTATGGCGGAAGATCCGGCGGACGTCTAGCAGAGATGAGGTTTCCGTCTACAACAACCGCCTCGTCAAACCATTCGGCACCGGCATTTTCCATATCGTCACGAATGCCAGGCGTGGAAGTGACCTTGCGGCCTTGCAATATTTTAGCGGAAATGAGCACCCAGCCCGCATGGCAAATTTGGCCAATCGGCTTTCCGGCTGCGTCAAGCTCCTGCACAAGCTCAAGCACTTTAGGGTAGCGGCGGAGCTTGTCCGGCGCCCAGCCTCCAGGAACGAGCAGACCAATAATGTCGCTGCTGTTCACTTCATCAAAGCTGAGGTCGGCAACGGCGGGCACGCCATATTTTCCAATATGCTTCTTGCCCTTCTCAGGACCAGCATATAGAACGGTAGCTCCCGCCTCGCGGACGCGATATACCGGATACCATAGCTCCAAATCTTCAAATTCATCATCCAGCAGGCAAATAACGGTTTTATTGTGTAAGGTCACAGCTTTTCCCTCCATTTCATATTGTCTTACCTATTGTATCGAAGGAGAACTTATGAAGCAAACCATAGCAAAGCGTACGGTAAGAGTGCTTCGCTGTATTCCAGCCGTATTCGGCATGGCAGCGATTTTTGCCGCATCAGCGACGACGGGCGAAGAGATGAATACGCTGCTGCCCTTTTTTCAAAAGCTGTTTCCGCAAATGGCGAGCTTTGATTGGGGACATTTTGTCGCATATTTTATGCTCGCTGCCACCATCGATTTCGCAATCGGTGCGAGAGCCGACCGTTTAGGCATCAAAGTATTGATCGTGTTGTTGTGCGGCATCTATGGCATTACAGACGAATTTCATCAATCTTTCGTAGGCGGCAGAATGCCGGATGCGGCCGATGTCCGCAATGACATGATTGGAGCGACTGTGTGGGTTATTCTAGTGGCACTGCCGCCAGTACGCCGGTTATGGCGGCGCATCGCTCGGTAATCCCGTTGTTTACACAAATGATATAAATCAGCAAAAGCAGCGGCCGAAAGACCAGGATTTATTGAAGTGGCAGCCCACGCTTTAATCGTTCATTTATCGTTGAATTATCGTTCATTTTCAATAGTAAAAATTACATAAGGCTGAAAGCAGGAGTTTTCGCGAAAAAGGTCGAATATTTTACGCATCTCAAATTATGAGCATAAACGGAGATGAAGGGCGGTACAGCCGTCCGCGTGAAGGAGTGGACCAACTTGGAAAAGCGGTGTCATTGTGGTGACATCATGAAGATGAAGCTGCGTACCGTCATTTATTCAGGGAAAGTGGAAATAGACAATGTGCCTATTTATTCCTGTGTAGCCTGCAGTCGAAGTGAAGTGTTTCCAGAAGTAAAGCCCGATTTGACGGGTCTGATTGCTCAACTGGGAGCGGAGCCAGAGAAGCAGACCTTTTTTTTCGATGAATGTAATGAATGGGCAAGCCTGCTCGTCATTGCGAGAAATACGAAGAAGCAATCCGATCCTGCCGCAGTGGAACGGCTTATTCAGGAGCGGATCGATGCGCTGCTGGACCTGCTGCTGCTTGCTCAAGGGCTTGAGGATGAAGGTTGGATAGCGGATATTACGAAGCGGCTGGGCCAAATCAGCCGGCCGACAAGGCATACATAATGCAATAAAGCGATGAGTTTGCAAGCAGATGCTTGTTCGGAAATGAAGGCGCCCCGGCGCTAACATTGCGAAAAGTAATATTTTGTCGTATGATTATTCTATTGTGCAGTGGGCGAAAGTAAAAAATCTGAGATAATGGAGAGAAGGACCTTGACGGTAACCATTTATGATGTAGCAAGAGAAGCAGGAGTATCTATGGCTACGGTTTCCCGGGTTGTCAATAACAATCCAAATGTGAAACCCGCAACCCGCAAGAAGGTTTACGAGGCCATTGAGCGTCTGGGATACCGTCCTAATGCGGTAGCTAGGGGCCTTGCAAGCAAGAAAACAACGACAGTTGGTGTCGTAATCCCCGATATTTCCAACGCTATTTTTGCTGAAGTGGCACGGGGTATTGAAGACATTGCGAATATGTATCACTATAATATTATTTTGTGTAATGCGGATAAGAAGAAGGATAAAGAAATCCGCGTTATTAACACGCTGCTAGAGAAGCAGGTTGACGGTTTGCTCTTTATGGGCGGTGCTGTAACGGAAGAGCATATGCAGGCGTTCAAAACAACGAATGTCCCAATCGTATTATGTGCAACTACGGATGAGAACGGTGAAATTCCTTCCGTTGATATTAATCATGAGGAAGCAGCTTTTGATGCGGTCAACAAATTGCTGGAGCAAGGCCACCGCCGGATTGCGATGATCAGTGGCACATTGCAGGACCCTGCGAATGGCTATGCCCGTTTCCAAGGGTACAAGCGGGCGCTGGAGACAGCTGGCATTGCTTATGATGACACGCTTGTTCGTATCGGCAACTATCGTTATGAATCCGGTATCGATGCCATGAAATATTTTATTGAGCTGGACGAGCGTCCGACTGCGGTATTCTCGGCAACAGATGAAATGGCCATTGGTGCCATTCATATGATTCAAGACTCCGGTCTGAGCGTGCCAGGCGATATTTCCGTTATTAGCGTAGATAACAGCCGTATGGCTTCGATGGTTCGTCCGCAATTGACAGCTGTTGCCCAGCCTATGTACGATATCGGAGCGGTATCGATGCGTCTGCTCACGAAGCTGATGAATAAAGAAAATGTGGATCACTCCAAAGTTATTTTGCCGCATGAAGTGATTGTGCGCCAGTCTGTTGGAGGGGTATAGGAAGTATGACTTTTAACAAAATAGGCATCATTGGGGCGATGGTTGAAGAGATTGAGCTTCTCGGTCAGCACGTCCAAGTAACCAAGGAAACGGTGAAGGCTGGCATTACTTATTACGAAGGCCAGTTTCATGGCAAGACCATTATTTATTGCAAATCCGGTGTTGGCAAAGTCAATGCTGCTGTATGTACACAAATTTTAATTGATTTGGGTGCGGATTGCGTGCTGTTTACCGGCGTAGCCGGAGCTGTTGATCCAAGTCTGAATATTGGTGATATTGTCGTGTCCACAAGCTGTGTTCAGCATGATATGGATTGCTCGCCGCTAGGCTTCGCACGCGGTGAAATTCCATTCCATGCGCGTTCGGAATTTGTGGCTGATGAGCGTCTGGTCCAGCTGGCCGTTGATTCGAGCAATCGCTTGTTTGAGGGACGCAGCTTGAAAGGCATCGTGTTATCCGGCGACCAATTTATTGCGAGCCGCGAGACGGTTGCGCTGCTGCGTGAAACGATGAACGGTGCTTGTGCGGAAATGGAAGGCGCATCAGTAGCCCATGTATGCGATATGAATGAGGTGCCCTTCGTGGTCATCCGCTCCATGTCGGACAAGGCTGACGGGTCTGCGCATGTCAATTTCCCAGAATTTACAGTGAAGGCAGCCAATAACTCCTACGCAATTATTGACGACATGCTTCGACATATGTAGTTCATAAGAAGGTACAAAACCGCCATCCGGGCACACGGGATGGCGGTTTTTGTCGTTGGAAAACGACGTTCAAAATAGGAAATAGATAGAAACAATTATATTCCGATAGGAATTATCTATTTTAATTGACAGCGATAGGAAAAGCATTGTACGATTCATCTTGCCACCAGCATTTTACTATTTTTGGTTAAATGAGGAGGAGAGAAGAAAAAAGATAGCCTAGAGCAGTACTGAGACGAATTAAAAGACAGAACATTCTGAAAATAAGGCTGTTGGCGAAAATTAAACTTTAGGATAGGTGGAGATAGGTAATGGCAGACGTTAGCTGTGTCGTATGCAAATCGGAAATTAGCGTGGAGTCGGATGCAATAAGTGGGGAAATCGTAGAGTGCTCGTCATGCGGACAAGAGCATGAGGTGCATGCTGTAAATAATAGCATTTCAGTAGCATTAGCTCCCGAGATTGAAGAAACTTGGGGCGAGTAGAGGAGCCTGGGGTATGAAGCAGACAAATACGGATATTTTGCTTTGTGTGACGAAGCTGCGAGAGGAAGAGAAGCGTATTTATGAACTGCTCCAGCAGGCTGGACACCATGTCCAGGTGAATTTGGATTCGATGGAGCTGCCGCTTGAGCAAGGCTGTGCCGATCAATATGGTGTCGCACTTATTCGCTGCCTCTCGCAGAAAAAAGCGCTAAGCCGCTCAACGATGCTGGAATTATCCGGCATTGAAACGATCAATTCGGTTAAAGCGATTAACATTTGCACGAACAAAATTCATCAAGCAATCGTGTTTCAAAAGCATAACATTCCGCAGCCCCGCTTCAAGGTCGCTTTTACAGCAGACAAAATCCTCGAATCGTTCGAGGATTTTGGCAACATATTTGTGATCAAGCCACCCAGCTCCTCCTGGGGAAGAGGCATTGCCCGCATTGTTGGCAAGGAATGCCTAGATGGCTGGATTGCGGCACGGGAATCGCTTGATCCGACCCAGCAGTCCTTTCCTGTACTCGTACAGGAATACGTGGACAAGGGGGATTATGATATTCGCGTTGTCATTGTCGGCTGGAAGCCAATCGTTGCATTTCGGCGGGTATCGGTCGACAACTGGAAGACGAATACGCATTTGGGAGCAGAGGTTGAGCCTATTGCTATCAATCAGGAAATAGAATGGATTTGCAGCAAGCTGACCGAGGTGCTCGGTGAAGGCATCTATGGCTTGGATTTATTTTATGACTATCAAAATAAACGTTATCTCGTATGCGAGGTCAATCAAAACCCGGAGTTTTCAAAGTCATGGAAAATTCATGGCGTCGACGTAGCCGCTCATATCGCGCTTTATTTGCAAGGGAAATTGGCATCTAGAACAAGGCAGGAGGTTAACGCATAACGCAGATTAGACGATGGAACTCGAGTTAAAACGATGAAACATGAACCATGAAAGCAAGCTAAGGATAAAGGAGAATCGGCAATGGCCCATACGACAATTATTACAGCTCCAGAGAAGGTGACACCAGTAATCAAAAAGGAGCAATATTTTTCTCTATCCTTTGTTTTATCCCGTGTGCTGAATTCCGGCGTCATCATGAGTATTGAAAAAAATGAGAGCGAGCTAAAGGGGCTTGAGAAAAGTATCGGCAAGCTGACACAAAGCAAATATGTCTCCTTGTTTAACAGCTATACGGGCGCGGTGCATGCCGCGCTCTGGGGACAGGATATCGTCCATGGCTCGCTGACACGCCTGGAGGGGGCGAGCGAGCAGGATCAGCGTTTTGCAAGCTGGCTCGGAGTAGGGCTGGTGACGGATCCGGAGGTTTCACAAGGCTTCGAGAAGGTTAGCGTTACGTGGGGAAATTTGCCCCGCATTGAGCAGGAGCTGCAGCAGTCGCCGGTGCTGGTGCTGGATTTCACGGAGCTTGGCTTCGGCCCCTGCGCCTCTATTTCGGTAAATGACGAGAGCGTCTGGACCAAGGCGGAGCGTCTGAAAATATTCGGCGCCTTCGACTTGAAGACGATGTGGACGCAGGAGGAGGCGGAACCGGACATTCAGCCGGGCGCACAATTCAACTATAGGCTCAGCCCGCTCGTGGCGGCATGCGTCAAACTATCGCTTTTAAGGAGGAACAGCAGCCATGAAGACTGATTTTATCCGCAAGCCGCTGAGCTTGCCGTCGGAGGCCTGGATTAACGAGCAGCTTGCTTATTATGGGGGGCCAGCGGTCATTCCCGAGGATAGCCGGAAGACGACCTTTCCTTCCATTACGAAAGAGGACATCGTGCAAATGCTAGTGTCTATTCAGCAAAGCCCGGAAGATGTGATCGATGAGTTTACGGAAAAATACCGCAGCTACGTGGGGGCGAATTATGCGCTTGCTACCGCAAGCGGAACATCAAGCCTGCATCTGGCACTCGTTGGCGTTGGCGTACAGCCGGGAGATGAGGTCATCGTTCCAGCGTTTACGTTTATTGCGACCGCACAGGCCGTTGTGGCGGCGAAAGCGATTCCGGTATTTGTGGATATCGATCCACTGACCTATAACTTGAATCCAGCGCTGGTAGAGCAGGCGATCACAGCGAGGACGAAGGTCATTATGCCGGTCCATGTCCATGGCTTGCCAGCTGATCTGGCTCAGCTTAGGGCGCTGGCTGACAAGCATCAGCTGCACCTAGTGGAGGATGCATCCCATGCGCATTCTGCCTCCATTGGCGGACAGCTGTGCGGCTCTATCGGAGATGGAGCGGGGCAAAGCTTAATGGCGGATAAAAACTTCCCCGTAGGCGGAGAGGGCGGCATCGCCTTCTTCAAGGAGCGGGAGGATTATGAACGGGCATTGAGCTTTTTGCAGGAGACGGGCATTGATTACCGCATGTCATGGATCGCGGCAGCGTTTGGCATTAGCCAGTTGGATCGATTGCCGTTTTATGATGCGATTCGGGCGAGAAATGCGAGCTATTTAACAACTATTTTAGCGCAAACGAAGCTGTTTAAAGGGCCGTATGTGCCTGAGGGGCATAAGCATAGCTACAATATGTACCGCATTAAGCTGGACCCGGAAGTAGCGGGGCTGGGAGATTTGCTGGATTATCAAGTGAAAGAGGCTATTCAAGAGCTGGCATCGAGCGAAGGCGTGTTTGCGCGGGAGTGGCAAAACGTGCCGATTCCGGGCCATCTGCCTTTTCAAAATCGCAAAGGGTTTGGCAGAGGGTATCCCTTTACACTGTCAGAGCGCAAAGACTTTGGCTACCACATTGACCATTTCCCCGAGACGCTGAAAATGCTGCGCTCGTCGCTGACCATTTGCCGGGAGCTGCGTTCGCCAATTGAATATGAGCGCATAGCCGCATATGCGCTGGCGTTTCAGAAAATAGACGCAAACCCGTCGATTATTCGTGAACTCGTGCTTCAGAACACGGCGGCCAAAAAATCATATGAGAGGGATGCGAGACTCGGATGAGTGTAATGGGTAGCAGCATGAAGCGCGTCGCCATTTTGGGCGGCAATGGCTTTACAGGCGGAGAGCTTTACCGGCTTGTAAAGCGGCATCCTTATTTTAAAGTGGATTTTGTATCCTCGGAATCAAAGGCAGGGCTGCCGCTGGATAAATTTTTTGTTTCGTCGGCGCGCCAGAAACGGTCGGAAGGCGGGAAATTTCAGAAGCTGGCAGAGCTTGCCGGACATTATGATTTCATTTTTTCCTGCCTGCCGACAGGGGTATTGCCACGCCATATCGACCATATTGCCGAGCATGCCGAGTATGTAATTAACGTCAGCGGAGATTATCGCCTAAACGATCAGGAGCTGCTGCGGCAGCATTATCCAGAAAGCCTCAGCCATCCAGCGAAAGGGGGCAGCCATTATTTTATTCCGGAGTTTAGCGACATTAATTTGGAGGCGAAGGTGGTCAATTTGCCCGGCTGCATGGCGGTTGCAACGATTTATACGCTGTTTCCGCTGCTGGCAGCTAATCTGATTGAACCGCGCGTCATCTCGGACGCCAAGACGGGCTCCAGCGGCGGCGGCAAGGCGAGCACGGAGCATCATGCGGAGCGCGCCCATAATTTTCGTCCTTATAAAGTGCATGGGCATCGCCATAGGCCGGAAATCGAATTTGCGCTCCAACAGCATCTGGAACGTTCCGTGGAGCTGCAATTTTCCGTGCACAGCCTGGATTTGCCGCGGGGCATTCTCGTTACGTCCTACTCGCTGCTGAAAGAACAAGCGAGCGAAATCGATGTGAAAAAAGCATTTTATGGCGCCTACGCGGCAAAGCCGTTTGTCCATTATTTCAATTCCAAAAACGGTTCCTATTCGTATCCAATGATCAAAACGACAGCAGGGACGAATTACGCTGAAGTTGGCGCTTATGTAGAGGGCCGCAATTGCGTATCGATCGCCTCGATCGACAACCTGATTAAAGGAGCGGCAGGGCAAGCCATTCAGGCTGCGAACCTTTACAGCGGCATTGCGGAGGAGGCGGGCTTACAATTTGAGCTAGAGGGGGCGTGGCCTTAATGTCGAGCCAGAGCTTGTATGTCATTAAACTTGGGAGCAGCACGATTATGCACCATCCCGAAGTATTTGCCGAGCTCAATGATCTGGTGCAAAAAGGAAAAAAGGTGCTGCTCGTAGCGGGCGGAGCAGAAGGCATCCGGCAAAAATACGAGCAGCTGAACCGGAGTATTCCGATTCTCGCTTTAGCGAACGGAGATGAGGCGCGGTACTGCTCTCCGTCAGAGATGCCGCTCATTCGGGCGGCATACCAGGAGTTTATTTTAGCGAAGGTCCATGAGCAATTAAAAAGCTACCAGCTCAAAGTATTCGCCCAAATCGGCGGGGACAACGAGGTTGTATTTGGACAAAAATCGAAGCCGGTCAAAGCTGTCATTGATGGCAAAACCGTTATCGTTCGCGATTCCCTGTTCGGTTCTTTTACAGGCTGCAACGTCGATTTTCTACAGGGTGCCCTGCAGGTGTTTGACGTCGTATGCTTGACACCGCCTATTTATGACCGTGAGCTAAGCGAATACATCAACATCGATGCGGACATGCTGGCCGCTCATCTTGCAACCGAGCTTGGAGCCGAGCATCTGCGATTTATTACAGGTACGGCGGGTCTTTTGCAAAATGTAGATGAACCAGCTTCTACGATATCCGACGTCTATCTGGGCGATGAAATTCATTCCATCAAAGGACGGATGAAGCAAAAGGTACGGGCGGCGAATCACGCCATCAGTAAAGGCATTTGCGATGTAAGCATAACAGGTCCGCATTCGCTGAATCGGCCGGGCACGGGCAAAACGTGGTTTTGGAATATCCAGCGGGATACCAGTGGGACGGATTTGCTTAGAAAAGCGATTCGAATTCCATCGGTTTCCGGCGACGAGTCAGAGCTTGCGAGCTATTTGCTGAATGCCGTTCAGCTGCCAGGGGTAGACGGCTTTGTCGACGAGGCGGGCAATGTAGTGTTCCGCAAAGGAAATGGGCCTAATCAGCTGCTGCTGCTCGGTCATCTGGATACTGTGCCCTATAATTGGCATGTTACCTGTGATGCTGAGCGAATTGCTGGCCGCGGAACGGTGGATGCCAAGGGCAGCCTGCTGAGCTTCATTCAAATGCTGTATGATGCCGAGGTGCCTGAGGATGGCTCGCTGCTGGTCATTGGGGCAGTGGAGGAGGAGGTATCTTCATCCAAGGGGGCCTTTTACGTAAGGGATCATTACCGGGCGGATGCGGTCATTATCGGCGAGCCGAGCGGGGAGGACAGCTTGACGCTCGGCTATTACGGGCTT
Organism: Paenibacillus sp. R-74696; assembly: GCF_055814915.1. Taxonomy (NCBI): domain Bacteria; kingdom Bacillati; phylum Bacillota; class Bacilli; order Caryophanales; family Paenibacillaceae; genus Paenibacillus; species Paenibacillus sp. R-74696. Next base: position 420,995 of record NZ_JBPULM010000045.1, on the reverse strand, counting down.
TACAAGCTGAGCATTTCAATTAGTAAGCCACAGGAGCATTCCGCTGGCAAGGACAGCGTTAGCGTGCTGGATCAGCTTTATACGATAGTGGCGGATATCCGGGAGCAGGTAGGAGGCGTTGATCCGAGCAGTTTGTCATCTCTTATTGACATAAAACATAGTAATCATAATGGAATGCTTGGTTCTACGGGCATTTTGAATTTTCGAATTTCTCCGCTTGCGGGCAAGGATTATGCGAAGCAGATCCAGCTTGATTATGGCGATGGCGTGTCTGTAGCGGTGCTGCGTGCTACGCCAGGCTTCGCAAATCCTCGCAACAGTCCATTAGTTAAAGCCTTTGTACGCAGCTTTGCGAGCAAGGGGAAAGCGATTCATTATATTAAAAAGCGTGGAACAAGCGATATGAACACGCTGGCTACGACCTGGGAGGACGTGCCGATGGTCGCCTACGGCCCCGGTGATGCAAGCCTCGACCATACGAATGAGGAGTATTTGCTGCTAAGCGAGGTACATGGCGCGCGAGCCATTTTACAGGGAGCCATCGAGGAATGGTATCGCCTAAGATCGGAGGAGGGTTCCTATGGATACGTTGGTACAGCTGCCAAATCGTTCAGCTGAGCCTGAAGAGCTGCTGGCGAAGGCGCAGGCTGCACGCAGCTCTATTATCGATATGGCGGCCCGCGAGACGGGCTGCCATATCGGCGGCAGCTTGTCGGTCATCGATTTGCTCATTGGCGCCTATGCAAAATATCATCATGACGCGGATACGGCCATCGTGCTGAGCAAAGGGCATTCCGCAGCGGCGTTATATGCGGCGCTGTACCAGTATGGGATTTTGTCCGATGATCCTGCTGCCTCCTACGGCGGGGCAGATTCGCTGTTCACCGGGCACCCCAACCCGAAGCTGCCGGGCATCCCTTTTGCCACCGGCAGTCTCGGGCATGGGGTAGCCTATGCAGCCGGCTGGGCGCTTGGACAAAAGCTGCGGCGCACGAGCGGGGTTGGCATTGCCATCGGCGGTGATGGCGAGCTTCAGGAAGGGCTATGCTGGGAAACGGCACAACTCGTACAGGCGAAGGGCATTACGAATTTCATTTATGTCGTCGATTGCAACGGGGGGCAAAATGATGGCCTGCTAGCCGACATATCGCCGCTGCCGAATTTGCGGGAGCGCTTTGAAGCCTTTGGTTTTCAGGTGAAGGAGATCGACGGCCATGATCTCGGGCAAATTATTGCAGCGCTGGAGCCAGGCGGGGAGAAGCCGCTGGCGATTTTGGCCCATACGGTGAAGGGCAAGGGCGTAGCTGCCATAGAAGGCAATCCACATGCCCACTATGCCAAAATATCTGAGAAAATAGCGCTGAAATGGAAGAGGGGCTTGCAATGAGCAGCTTGGCAGCAAGAGAGGCCTATAAAGATGAATTAACGAAGCTGGCAGCGGATAATGCGAACATTATTTGCTTAGAGGCGGATTTGGGCGGAAAAGAGCATCCTTTTCAGCAAAGCTATCCGGATCGTTTCTTCAATCTAGGCATAGCAGAGCTCGCCAGTGTAGATATCGCTGCGGGGCTGTCGAAGGCAGGCTTCGTGCCGTTTTTCTCGACCTTTGCTTCGTTTGCTGCTTTGCGGGCAGCGGAGGGCGTAAAGCTGGCGCTAGGATATATGGGTGAAAATATTAAAATCGTCGCGGCCTATGGCGGAGTGTCGGGCGGCTGGTTTGGGACAACGCATCATTGCTTGGAGGATATCGCGGTTATCCAGACGTTCCAGAATATTCGCATCGCTTGTCCGCATGGGGAAGCGGAGACGAGGCGGGTTGTGCAGGAGGCGGCAGCGTCAAATGAGCCCTACTACATCCGCCTGTCTCGCAATGACAAGTTCGATAGTCTCGCCCGTGATGAGTCGAGCAACTGCCGCGAGCTGCTGTTTGAAGGCGCTGTGCGCAGCGAGGCAAAGCTATGCCTGGTGTCGATTGGCGAGCAGGCCACTGAAATATGCAGCCGGATCTATCAGGAAAATGAGCGGGTCAACCATGCGCATCTTTGCTATGTGGATCGCGACAGCCTGAAGCGTTACAAGGCGGAGCTGCAAGCGGCAGCGGGAGCCTTCCTCGTCGTAGAGGAGCACCGGGCTGCTGGCGGTACAGCGTCCAGTCTCGCTCTGCTGCTGCCGGAGAGCCGGGTCTATTCGCATGATTGCGGCGAGGAATGGCCGATATATGGCGGCAGCCATGCAGAGGTGCTGCACTATTTAGGTTTTGGCTATGATGCGCTGACAAGGCAGATCGCAGAGCTCGGAGGAGATGCCGATGATATTTAGCGTGCTGCGGCCAGCGAAATTCCGTTATTTTTTTCTCTCGGACATTATTTCCGGCTTCGGAGTTGGGATGAGCACCATTGGCGCCAACTGGTTTCTAATGGACCAGACGGGTTCAATCAGCGCGATTGGGTTTATGCTGTCGCTCAATGTAATCGCCGGCTTTCTAATTTCGCCGTTTGTGGGCAGCTTGACTGACAAATTTAATCGCAAAGCGATTATTCAGTGGACGTATTTCATCAGGGCGGCAGCTGTGCTGGCTATTATGGGCTTGTTTTTATGGACCGGATTCCGCATTGAATATTTGTATTTATTTACGATTGTGAATGGCATGGGCTGGACCATCTATATGTCGGCCTCCCGCAGTCTGGTGCAGGAGCTGCTGCCTGAGAAGGATTTGATCAAGGGCAATTCCTTAATTGAAATCAGCCTGCAGGTCGGCATGTTCATGGCGGGTGCAGCATCGGGCGTGCTGTATAAATATTCGGGCTTTGAGGTGATTTTGCTCATTAATGCGCTTGTGTTTATCGTCAGCAGCCTGCTGCTGTACCGGGTCAGCTATGAAGCGATTGCAGTCGAAAATAAAAAAGAATCGTTTGTTTCCAGCTTTAAAAATGGACTCAGCTATTTGGCTGAACGCCCGTTTATTTTTTTCCTCGGCGTCATCGCTATTATTCCGTTAGTGTCCACGATGATTTATAATGTCGTGCTGCCGGGTTATGTGAGCGATGCTGTCAAGGGAGATTCGGTCGTATTCGGCCTTTCGGATATGTTTTATGGCATTGGCGGGCTGTTATCGGGTTTCATTGCCGCTCCGCTGGCCGCGAAATTATCGAAAAATACGACGATTGCTTTATTTTTCGCCGTAGCCTTTGGCGTATTAATCGCTGTCGCGTTCAACACATTTGCGTTTGTCCTGTATTTGGGCAGTATGCTCATCGGCCTCAGCAATTCCTCGCTGCGAATCGTCATGACGACAACGCTGATGGAGGAGGTATCGAAGTCCTATATGGGCCGGGCGATGTCGGTATGGATGGCCATTTCGCTGCTGCTTCAGACGGTATCAGCTTCCGCTCTGGGCTTGCTTATCGACCGTTATTCGGCAGCTGTCGGCTTTCTCTGCATGGGTGGGCTGATGCTCGTGGGGCTGATTTTGCACCGGATGCTAGTTGCAAGCAGCGGCGTAAAGGCGAAAAAAACGCTGGAGGTATAAATTTATTAACTAAAGGAGAATAGCTATGACCAAACCCAAAATCGTCGCTTTTGTTGAGCCGAGCTTCTACGGGGTGAGCTTTGCAAGAGCGGCCTTCCAGCAGGGATGCACGGTAATCTCGATTGTATCCTCTGTGGATAACCCGCGCACGTATGGCTATGAGGGCATTTACCATGATTTAATTGTTGCGGATATTAGAGATGAGGAGTCCGTTTACGAGGCAATCCGCGGCTCAGCGTATTTCGGCAAGCTGGATGCTTTAATTCCGGCGACAGACTATGCCTCTCATTTGACGGCAAAGGTCGCAGAGCGGCTGGGGCTTAGAAGCGTGCCTTATGAAGCGGCGTTAAAATCAAGAAATAAAGATTTGGCCCGCGAAGCCTATGAGGCGTTTGGGGTGCCAAGCGCAAAATACAGGAAGGTGAGAACCTATGAGGAAGCGGAAGCAGCGGCTCGTGAAATTGGCTATCCAATTGTACTTAAGCCGACCAATTGTGCAAGCAGCCAAAATGTCTATTTTATTTCCGGGCAGGATGAGCTGAAGGAAGCGATGGCGATCATCTCGGATTTTAAAGTAACGTATATGGATTTCAAAGTGAGAGAGGAATATTTGGTTGAAGAATATTTGGAGGGCCAGGAGTTCAGCGTGGAGATTTTTCTTGAAAATAGCGAGCCTGCGTTTGCGGTCGTTACCGAAAAAATAACGTCGCCGCTGCCTTATTTCGTCGAGGTGGCGCATACGCTGCCGACCTCCGTGCATACGGATAAACAAGCGGAAATTATTGATACGGCGGTAAGCGCGCTGCGGGCAATTGGAATTACGGATGGTCCTAGCCATGTCGAGGTGAAGCTTTCAGAGCAAGGTCCGCGAATTATTGAAGTGAACGGCAGGCCGGGAGGCGACAATATTTCCTCGGATTTGCTCGTTCAAGCGCTTGGTGTAGATTTTTTTGAAGCGACCGTACATTATTATTTAGCAGAGCCTGTAAATGTTCATGCCAGCCGCAGCCGGGCAGCGGCGATCGCTTATTTGCTGGCCGAGAAGGACGGCACCGTTGCCTCCGTAGAAGGTCTTGAGCATTTGCAGCCGGGAGACGCTATCGTTCGTTCGCATATTTCGGTGCAGCAGGGGGACCAGATTTCCGTAGCTAAAAGCTCGGATGACAGGCTCGGTTATGTCATAACTGTGGCGGATACACCGCAGGAGGCGAAGCAGGCCGCACTTGATTTAATAAGCAAGGTAGAGCTGGTCTATCAGTAGCCTAAGCAGGCTTGCGATTTTAAACAAATACAGGGGGACTGCAAGCAGATGACGAACATTTTGATTGTAAACGGACATGATTATTATGACAGAGCGCAAGGGAAGCTGACCCAGACGCTCATTGCAGCGGCGGTCTCACAGCTCTCTGAGCAGCATGCTGTTCAGACAACCACGGTTGCAGAGGGCTATGAGGTGGAGCAGGAAATTCAAAAATTCCAATGGGCCGACGTTATTATTTTTCAGACGCCTATTTATTGGTTCAGCATTACAGGCCTGCTCAAAAAATATATCGACGACATTTACCTGCCGAATATATTTTTCGGCAAAGCGGTAGAGTTTGGCCGTGGCGGGCTGCTCACCGATAAAAAATATATGCTGTCGCTCACATGGGGAGCGTCCGCTGCCGCTTTCTCGGTTCCAGCGGGCTTCCTGGAAGGAAAAAGCGAGGACGAGGTGCTGTTCAGCGTGCATAAAACCCAAGAGTATTGCGGGCTTAAGCAGCTGCCCACCTTCTCGCTTTATTCTTCCATGCGTGAGCCTGATGTGGGAGATGGCTTAGCGAAGCTTAAGGAGCATTTGAAAAAGACCTTCGAGCTTTGAGTCGGAGCGAAATTCATAGCTAGCCCGCCCCGTTCGGTCAAGCCAGCTTATAAATCTTGAATAGCAATTTCGCAGATGGCACGATTTTTGGTTTCAATTTCACTACGGCGGGGAATGGGCGGAATATGCGCCAAATCATCCAGCCACCATTCGGGCAGCTCACTAGGGCTGCTTTTTTGCCATTTATCGAGCCACTGCTGGGGCAGTCGCAGCTTGCTCTCAAGAAGGGGCTGCGTTTTCTCCAATCCCGCAGCAGCTCTGCTCGCAAGCTCCAAGGCGATAGGGTGATCGGTCATGGTCAGCCATACAAGTGCCCAAGCACGCGGAACGACGCGCCATAGGTCATAGCCGCCGCCGCCAAGCGCGACCCATTTGCCGCCCGCAAACGTATGGGCCAGCTCATGGATAATGGTAGGCATTTCGCTATAAATGCGCATGCTGCAATGAATATGCGACAGCGGATCATAAGCGTGAGCATCGCAGCCATGCTGGCTAATAATAATGTCGGGCCTGAAAGCGGCCGCGACCTTCGTAATGGAGGAGCGGAAGCATTCCAGCCACGAATCGTCCTCCGTATAAGGCTCCATGGGCAGATTAAAGCAGGTGCCTACGCCCGCATCGGTGCCTTTTTCATACACATAGCCGGTGCCGGGGAAAAGAAACTTGCCCGTCTCATGGATGGAGTAGGTGCATACATCGGGATCATTGTAAAAAATCCACTGCACCCCGTCGCCATGATGGACATCGGTGTCGATATAAAGCACCCTTGCGTTGTACGTTTCCCGCAAATGCTTGATGGCCACGGCTGCGTCATTGTAGACACAGAAGCCGGAACCGCGCTCTGGAAAAGCGTGATGCAGCCCGCCTGCCATATGATAAGCATGCAGCGTCAGCCCGCTCATCACCTGCTCCGCCGCTTCTACAGAACCGGCAACGATAGCTGCGGCTGCGTCATGCATGCCCGGGAAAAAAGGCGTATCCTCCGTATCCAGCCCAAATTGCCCGGAGCTGTCTTGCTCTTCTAGTGCAGGTGTCTGCGTGCTGAGCTGCCTAACTGCTTCTATGTAGTCCTCGCGATGCGCCAGCGCGAGCATTTGGCTGCTTGCTTGGCGGCTCGTCTCATGCCATTGCTCCTCGGGGAGCGCGCCCAGCGTTTGAAGCAGGTCGACCGTAAGCGTCAGCCTGATCGGATTAAAAGGATGCTCCTCGCCAAATTTATAAAGCGAGCAGTCTGGCTGATGCACAAAAATAGCATTTGACGGCATAAGCATAAACGAATCACGTCCTCCTCCGGCTCATTACGCCGATCTATCCTTAATACATAAACCGCTGCCGAAACCGGACGCGGTCAAACTGTTCGATTGATGCCAGCGGTACTTCGCTGCCAATCCGCACCATCAGGCAGTTGGCGGGATGGGAGCATATTTCCGGATCATCCGTTGCATACCAAATCATATCGACTGACTTCATCAGCTTTTCCATCATCGTGCGATAGTCCCAGACGCTGAGTCCCGTGCTTTTCAAATCCCAATGCCAATAATATTCCGTTGTAAAAATAATCAGGTTTTCCAACTGCTGCTCCGCGAAGGCGAGCTGGATCATTTTTTTGCCGAGCCCATAGGAGCGGTAGTCATTAGCTACTTCGACAGCGCCAAGCTCGACCAAATCGATCATACTTCCTTCGGACCACCGCTCCAGCTCATCGGGATAATGGAAGGTGACATAACCGACGATGCAACCGGCTTCCCGGGCCAAAATAATGCGCCCTTCCGCCAAACCGGCGATTTCGACTAGCGCTTCATGCTGTTCCGCAGGCCTGCGAAATGCATCAAGGTCCGGATGCATAGCAAGCAGCGTTAGCTGCTCAGCAGGAACAGGCCCTTCCAGCACAAGCTCCCGGCCGTCTGCGAGTATCATTTTGTCTTGCTGGTAGTGTTTGCGATGCTGCAAGGCATACTCCCCTCTCTGTGGTGCTGCCTAAATGGTAAAGCTTGTTCTACTAATGGTTATAGCAAACATTCAGCCAAATGAAAAGCATAGTCGAAAATAAAGCAGATATGTTATAATCGTCCATGTAAGCGTATTCCACTCGGTAAAGGTGTAATAGATTTGATGGGAGAGTGATAGAATGTCTGATCTACATCAAGAGCGAATTCCAGCAGTAGCTAATAATTCTAACCTGGTTGATTATGATGAAGCTGTAAAAACCTTCCGATGGGAAACGATTGAGCAGCAGTTCAGCTGGCACCAGACCGGAAAGGTGAATATGGCTTATGAAGCGATAGATCGCCATGTATCTGTTGGCAAGGAGGACAAGGTTGCCCTTTATTACAGCGACAGCTCACGCGACGAGTCATATACGTTTGGGCAGCTGCAAGCGCAATCGAATCAATTTGCGAATGTGTTGCGGGGGCTCGGCATCATGAAGGGCGAGCGCGTATTTGTGTTTATGCCGCGAACGCCTGAGCTGTATATAAGCGTGCTCGGAGCGCTCAAAGTCGGCGCCGTTATCGGCCCGTTATTTGAAGCGTTCATGGAGACGGCAGTCAAGGATCGCCTTCAAGACAGTGAAGCGTCTGCGATTATAACGACGCCAGCGCTGCTCAGCCGGATTAAGCGCGATGAAATTCCATCGCTGCGGCATATTATCGTTTATGGCGATGAGGTGCAGACAGATGACGTAATCGTCGATTACGCCGCTGAGATGCAGCAGGCATCGACCGATAGCGAGATCGAATGGCTCGGACGCGAGGATGGCCTTATTTTGCATTATACATCGGGTTCGACTGGCAAGCCTAAAGGCGTCTATCATGTGCAAAATGCAATGATTCAGCATAAATATACAGGCCAGATTGTCCTCGATCTGAAAGAGGATGATATTTACTGGTGCACCGCCGACCCGGGCTGGGTTACGGGAACTTCCTATGGCATTTTTGCTCCATGGCTTAATGCAGCTACGATTGTCGTAAGGGGAGGCAGGTTCAGTCCAGCGGATTGGTACGGCACGATTCAGAAATACGGCGTCACCGTCTGGTACAGTGCGCCAACAGCGTTCCGCATGCTGATGGGCGCAGGAGATGACGTCGTATTAAACTACGATTTGTCCAGCTTGCGACATGTGCTCAGCGTGGGCGAGCCGCTTAATCCGGAAGTCGTTCGCTGGGGGATGAAGGTTTACCAGCAGCGCATTCACGATACGTGGTGGATGACGGAAACGGGCGGACAGCTGATTTGCAATTACCCGTCGATGACGATTAAGCCAGGCTCCATGGGCAAGCCGCTGCCGGGCGTGGAAGCGGCGATCATTGATAATCAAGGCAATGTGCTGCCGCCATACCGTATGGGCAACTTGGCTATTCGCACGCCTTGGCCATCGATGATGCGTAAAATTTATAATAACCCTGCCAAATACGCGGAATATTTTCATCTGGAGGGCTGGTATGTATCGGGTGATTCCGCCTATATTGATGAGGAGGGCTATTTCTGGTTCCAGGGCCGCATTGATGATGTAATTAATACAGCAGGCGAGCGAGTAGGGCCGTTTGAGGTGGAGAGCAAGCTCGTTGAGCATCCAGCGGTTGCAGAAGCAGGCGTTATTGGGAAGCCTGATCCGATGCGTGGCGAGATCATTAAAGCTTTTATCGCCCTGCGTGAAGGCTATACGGCATCCGATGAGCTGAAGGCGGAAATTGCCCAGTTTGTGAAAGTGGGCTTGTCTGCACACGCGGCACCACGAGAAATTGAGTTCAAGGATAAGCTGCCGAAGACGCGCAGCGGCAAAATTATGCGTCGTGTGCTGAAGGCATGGGAGCTGAATTTGCCAACAGGCGATTTATCTACGATTGAGGATTAAAGAGAAAGCTCAAAAAAGCTCCGGTTCCATGCAACGTTAGTTGCGGAACCGGAGCTTTTGCTTTAGAGCGATTCATCTGTGAAAAATAACGTTTAACCGCCAATGCTTGCTTTCGAGGAAGGAGCAGACTGCCCGGCAGCGTTCTCCGCTGTCACATAGAACGTTCCTAATGCAAGCGGCGAGGCGTAGACGAAGCTCGTCTCTGCGGTAGTACCTATTTCCACATACTTCCCATCATTGGCTGCCGCAAAATAAACATGGTACACCTTGACTTGCTCGCCGGCTGCACTTGCCTGCCAAGACAAGGTAACGCCTGTTTCATTGCCTTGTGCGGAAAGGCCAGCAGGGGCTGCTGGTGCAGCCAAGCCGGTTTCCGGCGTTGGCCTTGCATCAGGTCCTTGCCCTGGATCGCCGCTTTGCTCAGGTGGCTGTACCGGATTCAGCGGATCAGGGATAACAGGTGCGACAGGCGCTTTGCCGAAGCGGGCAATTTGGCTAGGTGCCGATTCCTTGCCGGCAACATCTATTGCTGTAACATAAAAGCTGTAGCCATTGCCCGCACTGACGGTGAAGCTCGCGCTGTAGGTGTCTCCGAGCAGGATGGAATTTCCTACTTTGTTAAAGGAGCCTTCGTTAACAGCTTGATATAACCGGAAGCCAACGACATCCTTCTGGGCCGGAGCGGAGAAGGAGAGGCTGACTACACCTTGACCAATCGAAATGAGTGCTACATTGCCCGGTGCACTTGGCGCACTTCCGTCATCCTTACGAGGATCGACCTTGGAAGGCGCGTTTTTGCCTGCATCCGTCGGCAAGTAATAGCTTAGCGCTCGGCGGCTGTTTGCCGGAACGCGGGAAAGCACTTTGCTGATTTCATCCATAAGCTCGTCAAGCGGCTTCTTGCGCTTAATAACCGTCTGCTGCGAAATGAAATCGGAAGGTGTTGCATCTTGAGCGACATAATTGACGCCGTTGTAGCGTATGAATGACATATTCACAAGGGCGTCATCCGCTTGCTTAGGAATATATTTTTTGTTGAACCAGTCGGTTACGAGCATGCCTGCTGATCTTGTTAATGCCGTTGGCAGCTTGCCGCTGGCACTGGATACAGTAGCTTTAACAATGCCATCAGGCTGATTGAACGCCTTGGTCGCAAACATCTCCGGCTTCTCATCGGCAAGCTGATTCATCATCTTCGCCCAGATTTCGCGGGCGCGCTTGCGGCTGTCGCCTTCGAGCGTGTAGATCGGCTTCTCATAGCCGGCCCATACGCCAAGCGTGACATCAGGGGTGAAGCCCATGAACCAGACGTCGCCGTAGTTTTGCGTAGAGCCCGTTTTGCCCGCATACGGGATCTTGCCGTAATTTTTGAGCCGCGAAGTAAGTGAGTTCGCTGTGCCGCTTGGGCTGGAAATAACGGTGCGAAGCATATCCGTCATCAAGAAAGCAGTCTGCTCGGAAAATACGCGAGTCGGCTCGTGCTGATGCTCGTAGACGATTTTTCCATTAGCATCGGTAATCTTCGCGATCATATAAGAATCATTGTACAGGCCTTGATTCGGAATCGAGCCATAAGCGCTCGTCAATTCTTCAACGGATACCCCGATGCTGAGTCCGCCGAGAACGCCAGTCTGTGCTGCATCATCTTCTGGCTGCAGCGTTGTAATGCCGAGCTTTCTAGTAAACTTCCATGCTTCCTTAATCGTAACCTCATCAAGGAAAATCTTAAGCGCTGGCAAGTTAAGCGAGCGATTGAGCGCTTCGCGAGCGGTAACGAGACCGCTGTAACGATTATTTGCATTTTTTGGAATATGATAGCTGGAACCGCTGTTTTTCAAAATAATCGGCGCATCATCCAAGACGCTTGCAGGTTGGATCAGCCCTTTATCAATGGCTGGCAAATAGGCGGCGATAGGTTTCATCGTTGAACCCGGCTGCCGAGTCATCTGAGTGGCAAAGTTCATCTGCTCCTCGTAAAAATCACGGCCCTCCAGCATGCTAAGTATAGCTCCGGTTTTATGGTCAACGAGGACGGCTGCGATTTGCTCAATGCCTTTCTCCTTGCTGTCCGGAGTGAAGTTGCTCGGATCATTTCCGATATCTCGCATCATTTTATAAATGTCTTTGTCAATCGTCGTATGAATCTGATAGCCGCCACGGAGCAAATGCTCGCGGGCTTCTTCTATAAGATCGGCGTTTTCCTTCTTGCGAAGATCGGCTATGGTCAGTGTCGGGTCCTGCTGCATGAGCATAACTTCCGCCGCCTGACGCTCAGCTTCCAGCATGAGGTAAGGATACGTCGTATAGGCTTTCGCTACTGGCTTCGCGAGCGAGCCGCGAATATCGAATTTTTTCGCCTGATCATACTCCTGCTGAGTAATGCGTCCGGTTTGGAGCATCCGCATCAATACGGTCGCTTGACGCTCGATTGCGAGGTCAAAGCCGCCTTCATTGAACTGTCCTTTGCCGTTAAAAGCGGTATAAGCGGAAGGACGCTGCGGCAGTCCGGCCAAATAAGCCGATTGCGCAATGTTCAGCTTGCTCAAATCGGTAATGCCGAAAACACCTTTGGCGGCCGCCTTGATCCCATATAAATTGTAGCCGCTTGAGCCATTTCCGAATGGTACTTTATTCAAATATGCCGCAAGAATTTCTTCTTTCGTCAAGTAACGCTCCATTCGTAAAGCGAGAAAAATTTCCTTCACTTTACGGCTGTCGGTTACGTCCAGGCTTAGAAATACGCGGCGTGCCAATTGCTGGGTAAGCGTACTGCCGCCCGTCTGCGTATCTTCATTAAGCAGCTTTTGCTTAACTGCCCGTCCCAAACCGTTCACATCGACGCCATAATGGGTTTCAAAATTATTGTCTTCAATAGCAAGCACGGCGTTAATGACTTGCGGGGGAAGCTCATCGTAATCAACTAGAATACGATCTTCTTCCGTACGAAGCTGTCCAATAAGGGTATCATCATTAAAGAAGACAAAGCCTGTAACTGAGTTTTCGTTTATTTTCTCTTCAATTAAGGTTCGCGGTCGAACTTCTTCTCCTTTAACCAAAGAGGCCACATAGCCCGTTACGGCTCCTCCCGTTAGCAAACCGACGAATATGACGAGGTAACAGAGCCACTTTACTGTTAGCCATGTTACGAGTCCAAATGTACGCCAGCCGCTTCTGCGGGATGATGATGGTTGTTGATCTTCCTGCATATGAATTAACTCCTCCTCCAATACACCCAACTATTATAGCATAAAACACCATTTCGAAAAGAGGGAAGATGATTGACTTCACTCATTTGCTATGTTATGGATACACGAAATTCTACATACCCATTTATCGGAGGGAATAATTAGTAGGAAGAAATGAAATATAGCATGAGGTCTGGGACAAATTGTGCAAGCTTATTTGATTTTTTGAAACAATTCCTAAGGAATTAACGTAATAAATAAAAACAGTTATAACAGCATTTGGTTGTAGAGAGGGGGGGACAAAGTGGAGGCGTTGTTCTGGGGCTGTCTGTTCGGCGGCGTGCTTTATGCAATTGTAAGCGTTATATTTGGTGATTTTCTAAGCTCTGCTTTTGACGGAGCACTCGATTTCCTCGCCAGCGAGGGTTATGGCTGGCTTCAGCCTACCTCGCTCGTAGGCGGTATTACCGCCTTTGGCGGCGCAGGGCTGCTGCTGCAAAAATATTCACCACTGACAGCTGGAATCGTCCTTGTCATTGCTGGATTAGTCGCGATTGTCGCAGGCGGAGGCGTTTATTTCCTATATGTGAAGCCGATGAGCGAAAGCGAAAATTCCACAGCCATTTCGATTCATGATTTTACCGGGCGGCTAGGCGAAGTATTGGTACCGATTCCGGCGATAGGCTGCGGCGAGGTGCTGATGCCGGCAGGGGCGGGATTTTCCAATCAAATTGCCGCAAGCTTTGATGGCGAACCGATTCCAAGCGGCGTCCGCATTGTCGTGATTGAGGTAAAGGAGCATACGCTGTATGTTTCTCAGCTTGAAATATAGGAAAGGGTATGATTTCGCCATCCTTTCTCTATATTTCTCGGAATGAACTGCGCCGCGCCGCCAAAGGACGGCGAGAGCCGTTTCACCTTGATCCACTGTTATAACTGGCGATTTGACAAACAGAGAGGAGCTTGATGCTATGCCTGAATTTTTGCTTATTCCCACCATTGTCGTTGCTGTATTCGTCATTCTAGGACTCGCGTTCTGGGCCCGCTACAAAACCGTTAGCCCAGATGAGGCGATGATCGTAACCGGCTCATTTCTTGGAACCCGCAATGTCTTGACGGATGATAGCGGCCGCCGCATTAAAATCGTCAGAGGCGGAGGCGCTTTTATACTGCCAATCTTCCAGAAGGCCGAATTTCTTTCTTTGCTTTCCCATAAGCTTGATGTATCTACTCCAGAGGTTTATACGGAGCAGGGCGTTCCCGTTATGGCCGATGGCGTCGCGATCATTAAAATCGGCGGTATCGTAGAGGATGTCGCAACAGCTGCCGAGCAGTTTATGGGCAAGCCGACAGAAGAGCTGAAAAGCGAGGCGCAGGAAGTGCTGGAAGGCCATTTGCGGGCGATTCTTGGTTCAATGACAGTAGAGGAAGTGTATCGTAACCGCGATCGGTTTGCCCAAGAGGTACAAAGCGTAGCGGCCAAAGACCTGAAAAAGATGGGACTGCAAATTGTCTCCTTTACAATTAAAGATTTGCGAGACAAGCACGGTTATCTCGATGCGCTCGGCAAGCCTCGTATCGCGGCAGTGAAGCGGGATGCGGAAATTGCACAAGCCGAGGCAGTGCGGGATGCAAGAATTAAGAAGGCGAGTGCCGAAGAGGAAGGGCAGAAGGCTGAGCTGCTGCGGGATACAAATATCGCGGAAGCGGAGAAAATGAAAGAGCTCAAAGTCGCTTCCTTCAAAAAAGACCAGGATACCGCGAAGGCGGAAGCGGATCAGGCCTATGCTATTCAAGAAGCTCGTGCGAAGCAGAGCGTCGTTGAAGAGCAAATGAAAGTTGAACTTGTGCGTAAAGAACGGGAGATTGACCTCGAAGGAAAAGAAATTTTGCGCAGAGAGAAGCAATATGACGCCGAGGTGAAGAAAAAAGCGGATGCCGATCGTTATGCAGTCGAGCAGGCGGCAGAAGGGGAGAAATCCAAACGGCTGCGCGAGGCTGATGCGCTCCAGTACAGCATCGAAGCTGAAGCGAAGGCTATGGCTGAGCAGAAGCGGCTGGATGGCTTGGCCGTAGCGGATGCTGATCGGGCCAAAGGTACTGCGGAAGCCGATGTAATCAGGCTGCGGGGGCTAGCGGAAGCCGAGGCGAAGGAGAAGCTGGCAGAGGCATTCGAGAAGTTCGGAGAGGCTGCGATTCTCGATATTATTGTGAAAATGCTGCCTGAGCTGGCAGGCAAGGTCGCTGAGCCAATCAAAGGCATCGATAAGCTGACGGTTGTCGATACCGGCAATGGCGAAGGGGCGATGCGTCTGAGCAACTACGTTACTTCCCTTATGGCAACAGCGCCAGAAATGCTGAAAAGTGTAGCAGGCATTGATGTTAATGCTTTAATGAAGGGATTGACGACGAAAAATACATCATCCCCTGCTCCAGTGCCGCCTGCTGCAGCTCCGGCGATAGCTTCCTCAACGAGCGATGCATTGATTCAATTGCTGGCCTCAAAGGAATCTAGCCAAGAGGAGAACAACCAGCCATAATAAGCAAACAAAAAAATCCCTGGCATCAGAAGATGACCAGGGATTTCCCTTAAAATATAGGAAAGAATATTGTAACAATATTCTTTCTCTATATTTCTCGGAATGAAACGCGCCGCGCCGCCAAAGGACGGCTTTCGGCCGTTTCACCTTATTAACGGCTGTAGAACTCGACGATTTGTTTAACGTCGATTTCTTGCGTCAACTCAGCACGCTCTGGGAAACGAACGTACTTGCCTTCAAGCGCTTGGTCGTTAAACTCAAGGTAATTAGGCAGGTGATGACGGCCTTCCATAGCTTCTTTGATCGTTTTCAGACCACGGCTGCGCTCGCGCAGGCCG
Source organism: Paenibacillus sp. R-74696 (assembly GCF_055814915.1). Taxonomy (NCBI): domain Bacteria; kingdom Bacillati; phylum Bacillota; class Bacilli; order Caryophanales; family Paenibacillaceae; genus Paenibacillus; species Paenibacillus sp. R-74696. The sequence continues at coordinate 405,689 of NZ_JBPULM010000045.1, read as the reverse complement.
ATTACGTCGTTAAGCGATACGGTGTAAGAAGCGATGTCGACTTTTTTGCCGTTAACTGTAATATGACCGTGAGATACCAATTGGCGCGCACCAGCACGCGAGTTGGACAGGCCAAGACGGTAAACGAGGTTATCCAGACGGCTTTCCAAAAGAACGAGGAAGTTGTCGCCGGAAATACCTTTCAATTTAGCTGCTTTATCGAACAAGTTGCGGAATTGCTTCTCGTTCAAACCATACATATGGCGCAGCTTTTGTTTTTCTTGCAATTGAACGCCATAGCCGCTCAATTTCTTGCGTTGGTTCGGGCCGTGTTGGCCTGGTGGAAATGGACGTTTGAGATCTTTGCCAGTTCCGCTCAGGGAAATTCCAAGGCGGCGGCTTAATTTAAATTTAGGTCCTGTATAACGTGACATGCGTCGTGTTAACTCCTTCAACAAATGGGATTTTTGAAGATGGGGTTGTGTTTCGCGGAACAAGCTCAAATGCTCAAGTCAAAACTTAGAGCCTAACAAGCACCTCAGCCGCAGGCTTGTCAGTGAACTTATTCTCGAGGGTGACACAAAACCGTACGCCCATGTATTCAACAATTAATATTATATGAAATTCAAGCAGAAAGTCAAGAAAAATAGCCGCTTATGCTTATCGGAAACGATATAGAGTCTTTAGGCCTATAAACCAACTGTTAATTAGTGCAATATTCTTAAAAATAAAGTATGATGAGGGTATCTTCTTCATACATAGATGACTGCTCATCTCCTTGTTTAGACCGACAGAAGGGTTGGGTGTTGCAGATGAACAATCGAAACCTAGATGGAAATTTTAACAATCATTTTGCTCAGGCTGCAGCTCCTGTAGAGCAGTTGCATCCTGAAATATGGTTTATGCACGAAGATATTAACGAAGCGGACAGGCCCTATATGATGCCGCTGCTTCACGATAGCTTCGAGTTATGGTTTAGGGAAACAAGCGAAGAAACAGAAGCGATGCAGGGCAGCTCTTTTTTATTTGACTGGGAACTGCGTTTAATTGATAGCGCGGGTGCTGTTAAAGGGCAGGAACTGTTGTGGCATGAAGAACTGCAGCTGCTAGCTGCACAAGTAGCCGCGACAGGCGGCGCTGCTACACTGTCGTTTGGTGAGCCTCTTACTCATGCTGCTGCTGTTCCTGTTCGCAAACGCTCGAATGGCGAGCCATTCAGCATATTTATACATATTGCCCCAAGCAGTGCCGTCGAAGCCGAGCAGCAGGCAAGGCTTGGCGCCCTTCATTTCCGCAGCTGCTTCTATCGCGCTTTCGAACATATATATGTCCGGGATTTGCTGCTCCAGCAAACACGAACGGAGAAGGACGCAAAAAGGCGGGATGCCCTTTTTCTGGCAGCTAAGCGATTGTATGATCAATTCGATGTTACTGCCGTGCTGTCCGAAATGCTGAGCAGTTTGGGCCAGCTTTACCCAAGCTCGGAAGTCAATTTGTATTTGTCACAGGACCATTTGAATGGCGACGCCCGCGTCAAGCCGCTTATTTTTAAAAATGCAGCACATGACATTGTTGCGAAAGCTTTCATGGAAGGCAAGCCAATGACGCAGAAGGAGCGTGATGGCACGATCCGCCTTGCGGTTCCAATGAACGGCAAGCAGGCTGCTTACGGCGTGCTCTGCATCTCGATTGACGCCGAGCGCTGGGATATTGCAAATATGCCGGCCTTCGTGCTGCTTGCTGATACGGCGGGTTCTGCGTTTGAGAATGCCAAGCTGTACGAGCAGTCCAATTTGCTCATCAATGAGCTTCGCGTCATTAATGAGCTGGCGAAACGGCTGAATCAATCGCTGAAGCTTAAGGATATTTTCAAGTTTGCGACGCATGAGCTGCTTAATATTTTTGAAGCCGATTATTGCTCGATTCTCCAATTGGATAAAGATCGCAACCAGTTTAATGTGATGTCCAGCAATATTCCTACGCTTGCACGTGAGCAATTTGTGCCGGATTACGGCTTTAGCGGCATTATTAACCGCACGAAAGAACCGCTTATTTTATCAGATTATTGGCAAACCCGAGTCGTAACGTCTAAAATGATGGATCACACTGGCTCTCGCTCGCTTATCGCCGCACCTATTATGGTCGAAGATGAAGTAGTGGGCGTGATCATGGTTACGCATAAAAGCCCTCATTATTTCTCCTACGACAATTATAAGCTGCTCCAAATTATGTCCACACATATTGCCTTGGCGGTGACGAACGCTTCGCTGCATGCAGAAGTTCGCCGGATGGTGATTACGGACAATTTAACGGGGCTGCACGCCCGCCACTACTTGAACGAGCAAATTCTGAGCCGTCAGCGCAAAGATCCGCTAGGCTCACTCGTGCTTGTCGACGTTGACCATTTCAAACGCATTAATGATACGTTCGGCCATCAGGTTGGGGATCGTATTTTAATCCAAGTGAGCGAAATTATTCGGACCACGATTAGGCAGGGAGACATCGCTGCAAGATGGGGCGGTGAGGAGCTGGCTGTATATTTGCCAGGCATTCGTTCTGAACAGGCTTTTCGGATTGCTGAACGTATACGCTTGCTTGTGGAAGAGGAGACGGACCCTAAAGTGACGGTATCCTGCGGCGTGTCGGAATGGACGTTTGAAAATGAGAAAATTAGCGTTGAATCGTTATTTTATCGTGCAGATATGGCCTTATATGATGCGAAAAACAATGGAAGAAACTGTATTCGGCTCGGTGTGGGCTAAAAGCTGGAATTGGACAATCGGGCATTGGAGTATCTTGTGAGAAAGAAGAGAAGCGCCATGGGCATGTTGCTCAGGCGTTTTTATTTTTGTATCCAGAAGGTCGCCTTTGTCCCATAAGACAATAGCAGCCTGAAAAGGAATAAGGAGTCTACTGCTTCGGGGAAGCTAATGGATAGGAAATGCAACCTCAGGAGGGAAGCGGAAATGAGAATAAACAAGTGGAGTGCTCTATTATCTCTACTCGCATGCACGGCATGGCTGAGCGGCTGTATGGATGTGGCAGACAAGCGAACACCGGAACAGTGGCTGACTTTATCAGCAGCTGGGCTTGCGGCAACGGATAAATACAGCTTCAGCGGCTCTACTTCCATTATTGGAGCAGATGGCTGGAGCTATACGCCGCAGCGCTTCTCGGGAGAGGTGTTGAATCATGAACAGATCAGATCGTATGCAGGGACAGCAGCGGATCAGAGCACATCCCGCACGCCAGCGGAGCTGCTTAAGGAGCTTCAGCAATCGACTAATAAGGTAAGTATTCAAACGGAGACAACAGCGGAAGGGCATCTCGTGCTTCATGCGGCCCTTGACAAGGGTGCAGCGAAGAAAAGGTGGGAGAAGCGCCTGACGGCAGAAATGGCAGCTCTCGCGAGCCGGGCTCCCTCAGAGGAAGGAGCGCTGCGGCAGGAATGGCTGCGCACGTATGAGGCGTCTCATCAGGAGCTGAAGCAAATGCTGGCCACCTTAGAGGTGGATGGACAATACGAGCTGACCATCGACCGCAGCAGGCTGGTGCCGCTCAAGTTGGAAGAGCAAACGACATTTGCTTATCAAAAACAGGGCAAAAGGATCATGGAGAAGCGGACGACGAACATTTCGCTCAGCGCTTTTGATGGTTCCACTTCGCCATGAAGGATGCACATGCCTGTTAAACATGTTACGATGGGGTTGGTAGTAATCGTCAAATATAGAGAAGCAATGATTTGGAGGAGAGTTTAACATGCGTGACCCAAGAATTCAGCAGCTAGCTGCCAATTTGGCAGGCTATTCCATTGGCGTTCAGCCGGGAGAAAATGTACTTATTGAAGTCATCGGCTCGGAACGCGAGCTGACGAAAGCTTTAATTGAAGAGGTAGCGAAGCTCGGCGGCAGACCATTTGTGGAAATTACAGACCCTGCGGTAACGCGTACGCTGCTGCAGAATGGAAGCAAAGAGCAAATCGAAGAGTGGACGAAATATGATTTGCAGCGCATGAAGCAAATGGATGCTTACATCGGCATTCGTGCGGGCGGCAATGTCAATGAAATGAGCGATGTGCCGGAAGATAAAATACGGCTGTATGAGCAAATTTATCGCGATGCTGTACATATGGATCAGCGGGTCAAGCGCACGCGTTGGGTCGTTATGCGCTATCCGAACGAATCGATGGCGCAGCTGGCAAAAATGAGCACGGAATCGTTTGAGGATTTTTATTTTAACGTCTGTAATTTGGATTATGCCAAAATGGACAAAGCGATGGACCCGCTTCAGGCTTTGATGAACAAAACCGATCGCGTAAGAATTGTATCGCCAGGCACCGATCTTACTTTTTCCATTAAAAATATCGGCTCCAAAAAATGCTCCGGCCACCGCAACATTCCGGATGGAGAAGTTTTTTCGGCTCCTGTGCGCGACTCGGTACAGGGTACCATTTCCTACAATGCACCCAGCGTATATTCAGGCGTAACCTTCTCGGACATTTGCTTCACGTTTGAAAATGGCAAAATCGTCAAGGCAACAAGCAGCGATACAGCACGCTTGAATGAGATTTTGGATATGGATGAGGGCGCGCGTTATATTGGCGAATTTGCAATTGGCTTTAATCCGCATATTTTGCACCCGATGAATGACACTTTATTTGATGAGAAGATCGCGGGAAGCCTGCACTTTACACCGGGCCGCGCTTATGATGAAACGGACAATGGAAATCGGTCTTCCGTTCACTGGGACCTTGTGCTTATTCAGCGCCCAGAATATGGCGGAGGGGAAATTTATTTCGATGATGTGCTTATCCGCAAGGATGGACATTTCGTTATTCCGGAGCTCGAGGCGTTAAATTCCGAAAATTTGAAATAAATGAAAAAGAAGCGTTTAACAATTTGCCTCTTGCCCGATCAATGATTTCAGGTTATCATGATTTCGAAGGTAAGCTTTACTAATTTAATTGGAGGGGTTCCCCATGTCTAACAACGCAGCTATTGTAGAAATATCCCAAGCAGCAGGTCAATTCCGCTCATCAATCGTTCTGCAAGCAGATAACAAATATATTGATGTTAAAAGTATTTTGGGATTGTTCACTACGCTGGTAGGCGGTCACTCCTACGAGCTTCACGTCCATGGACCAGATGCTGAAGAAGCAAAAGCCGCAATGGCAGCTGTTTTCGCTAAGCATAACCTGAATATTGCAGTCGTTTCTGAATAAACAGGTTACACCAGTACATGCGCCTCTTCGCTAGCCGAAGGGGTGCTTTTCTGTTTTGTCCTTGTGTATTGGCTCTTTTTCGTCTAATATAAAGGGTATAGACGACGGCGGGTACACGCATTAGGGGGGAAAACGATGTCTTCACCGGAAGTCACGGTTCAATTGCATGAGAAAGCTCTTCGTCTCCTTATGGAGGATGCGGCTAAAATAGAGAAATTGATTGAGGTTCAGATGGAGAACTTGACGACCCGTCAATGTCCGCTGTACGAGGAAGTATTGGACACGCAGATGTATGGATTCTCGCGGGAAATTGATTTTGCAGTACGCGCTGGTTTGATCGCTGAGCATAGCGGCAAGGAGCTGTTAAGCCGATTGGAGCGCAATCTGGCTCAGCTTTACGAAGCGTTGAATAGAAAGGAGTAGGCGTACCATGCGGCCTGCTCCTTTTTTTTGTTTGTCTCCCTTTGTTTCTATCTGTTTAGCTATCTGCTTGTTTTAATTGTTCTATATTTCCTTGTTTCCTTAAGAAGGAACAATTTTGCGGCTTTTGTCTTTATTTTGGTGGGAGTGTGTTGAAAAAGGCGGGGCGGAGCAAAAGGTTTGGAAGTGAGAAGCGGCAGCGCTCGCCTTTGCTCTTGGATTCCCACCATTGAGATGGTGTATCAGGGAATCCAAGAGTAACAGCGATCGAACTCCAAGCCTTTTGCGCAGCCCAGATCCTTTTTCAGCGTGCTCCCATCCTTTATACCAAATAAAAAGCAATGCCCAAAATACAATAAACCATTAGCAGCAGCGCCCCTTCATACCAATTGGTCTGTCCGTCCCCCGATACCGACTTCGCTATAAAGACAGATACCGCGATAGCGGTCAGCTCAATCGGTGTAAAAATAATGTCCATCGTCTTGCCCATTATTGCGCTGGCGATAATGAGCACGGGGGCGACGAACAGGGCGATTTGCAAGCTGCTTCCGATAGCAATTTCGACGGCCGCACCGATTTTATTCCTCATCGCCAACATAATGGCTGCACTGTGCTCTGCGGCATTGCCGACAATGGCTATGATGAATGCGCCGACAAACAGCTCAGACAGCCCAAAACGCGTTGTAAACGTATCCAGCGTGTGGACCAGCCATTCACTAATAAAAGCGACCATCACGGTGGCGACAACGAGCATGAGGACGGAGCGGCCCTTAGACCAGGCAGGCTCGTCGCCATGGTCATTGCTCATTTCGTTGTCTGCAAGCATCTGCTTGTGCGTCACCATCGAGAACAGCAGCCAAAGCACATACGACAAGATCAAAATACTGGCTACAGTCAGGCTGAGGAAATGATCCTTCTCCAGCGAGAAATGCTCGGCTCCAACAAATATCGCCGGTACGAACAAGCCGATGACAGCGAGCATCATCAAGGTTGAGTTATGCTGAGCTAACTGATGATTGAAATGCTGCTGTTTGTATTTGAGTCCACCCGCGAGCAGGCTGAGCCCGAGGACAAGCAGCAGGTTTCCGATAATGGAGCCAGTTATGCTCGCTTTTACCATGTCGAACAGACCTTCCTTGACGAGGAAAAAGGCAATAATCAGCTCGGCTGCGTTGCCGAAGGTCGCATTAAGAAAGCCGCCGAGCCGCTGGCCAGCATAATGGGCGACGCTCTCGGTCGCTTGCCCGAGAAAGCCTGCTGCAAATACAATCGCTATAGCGGAAACAGCAAATTGCAGCGTCATGTCTAGATGGGCGAAATGAGCGAGTGCACTGAAGGCAAACATGACGATTAATCCGGTGAAAAACAGCTTCCGTCTCACGTGGACACCCCTTTGTGAAAATCTGCAAACCTGTTATATAATATATCCAATTCTATTCGACAGATAACCGTTATTTTAATCGACAAAAGTTGCTTCCGGTTAATCCATCCAGTACAATATACATATATAGCAAATGGAGGAGTGAAGAAGATGACCGAGGACCTTAAAACAGGCATTATTCGTATTTCTGATGACGTAGTAGCAACAATCGCGGGACTCGCCGCACTTGAGACTCCAGGTATAGCAGCCATGTCTGGCGGGATTTCCGAAGGGCTTGCAAAACGCCTAAGCGGGAAAAACGTGCAGAAGGGTGTTTCCGTGGAAGTCGGACAGCTCGAGGCCGCAATTGATTTGCGTATAATCGTTCACTATGGCATTCCTATTCAGGAAGTATGCCGTCAGCTGCAGCTCAACGTAAGGGAAACGGTTTCGAACATGACCGGTCTTCAAGTCGTTGAAGTGAATGTGAAAGTAGAAGGTGTTGTGTTTAAGGAAGAAGAGGTTTTTGAGGAAGCAGCGGCTCCGCGTATAAAATAATCGGTGATTGCTTGTCCCGCATCGTGCGGCCAGAGCTGTTCATTCTGATATAACATCGCAACAATAAACAAGCTTCCGCGCCTCATAGCAGGTGGGAAGCTTGTTTTAGTTTTGACGTTTGTTTTTCGGTTTTGCATTGCGATTCGCTTCTCGTGAAATGCTAAGCAATACGCCAATACACATGAGACAGGCCATAAGCGATGAGCCGCCATAGCTTATGAAAGGGAGCGTTACCCCGGTCAGCGGTATAGCGCCTGTTACGCCGCCAATGTTTATGAATGCCTGAATGCTGAACAGCCCTATAATGCCGACGCCGATAATGGTGCCATATTGATCCGAGCAGCGCAAAGCGACGATCAGGCCGCGCCATAAAAAAGCAAGGAAAAATAAAATAAAAAGCGAGGCTCCAATAAAACCGAATTCCTCCGCGATAATGGCAAATATAAAATCATTATACGCATAGGTCAAATAATGCAGCTTTTGTACACTTTCGCCAAAGCCAGCTCCGGTCAAGCCGCCATGCCCTAAAGCCTGTAAAGAGGAAACGAGCTGAAGCCCCGTATCCTGCTTGTCTGCCACAGGATCCAAAAAAGCGGTAAAGCGGGCAATACGATAAGACCACTTTGCCGGGCTTATCGCCATAGAAATACTGACTACAACCGAAAGCACAAGCCCCATTAGTCCGCCGGTTACGAATACCTGCTTCAGATTTGCGCCGCCGGCCATAATCATAATGGTTGCGCAGCCTGCGAGTACCATACAGGAGCCCAAATCCGGCTGCTGCATAATAAGGAAGCAGATGAAGCCTGTAACAAGAATGACGGGAACGAGACCTTTTTTGAAGTCGCGGAATTTCTCGCCTTTTTTGGAAATGAGTGCTCCCAAGTACAAAATAAGCGCGAGCTTTGCGGGCTCCGTTGGCTGTATAGTTAGGGGCCCTATTTTTAGCCAGCTGTGCGCACCGTTAATGTTATCACTCACAAAAGGAACGATAGCAAGTAGAATAATGACAGGAATAAAGAAAAGCAAAAAAGACTTCTTGTAAAATTCGTAACGAATATTCATCATGATGAGCATGAAAAATACGCCTGCTGCTGCAAAAAGAGCCTGTTTTTTAACAAAATAAAGCGGATCATTCAAATACTTTGGTGAATACAAGGCAATGCTTGAGCTCGCGCTGAATACCATCACGAGCCCAAAACCGACGAGCAGAAGCGTGAAAATAAGAAGCAGAAAATCTGGCCTGCCACGGCTGCCGTTTTGCGTTTTGCTCATACTAGTCAAGCAATTGCTTTAGTTGCTGCAATCGCTGCGTAGCTGTGTTCAGAATAGGCTGTGGCACCGGGGATTCATACTCCATACCATGCGGGAACGTTGCTCTGCCAATGTATACGGCTTCAATTGCAAGTACAGCATGTGGAGATTCAAGCTTTCCTTCAACGGCACGCGTGTTGATGCGCAAAAAGTACTCAGCGTTCGTAGCCTTATCTTCCAGTTTCAAATCATATGTAGCGCGGTAGTATTCCCACTGCCAACGAACGAAGCCGAGCTTTTCTGCTGATTCATCCAAATGGAACAGCTCGCTCTGAACACCGTTCAAACCGGTATTCTCAATAATCATGATGTTTCCTCCTCATTATTCAAAAACCAATTGTTGAACATTCATTTCTCATGATAGTATGTTTCCCCAGCCAGTGCAAGCCTTACCCACAGCGACAAAGCAATCAGAAATCAACATTCCTGCAATTAAGCTTCCTCATGTGAGCTTCGTTCTGTTAAAATAGAGTAAGTTTATACGATTAAGACGATAGGTCTGTCATTTGTGTAAAAGGTGAAGGAGGTTTGCTGTTATGTTGACCAGTGTCTATACGTTAGAAAAGCTGCAACATCTTTATCCAGAGATGGTGCAGTGGCGGAGATACCTCCATCAGCATCCTGAACTATCCTTCCAAGAGGAGAAAACCTCAAGATGGATCGCAGGGAAGCTGGCGGAATTCGGCTGCGAGTTTGAGGAAGGTGTAGGCGGATATGGAATCGTTGTGACGATAAAAGGCGAACAGCCTGGGCCAGTCGTGGCTCTGCGCGCCGACATCGATGCGTTGCCGATTCAAGATGAGAAGCAGTGTGATTATGCGTCAACGGTACCCGGAATGATGCATGCTTGCGGGCACGATGGCCATACGTCGTCGATGCTGGCGATAGCTAAGTTTTATCAGGAGCATCGCGAAGTAATCAAAGGCGAGCGGAGGCTGTTGTTTCAGCCTGCTGAGGAAGTGACGCCGGGTGGTGCCATTCATATGATAAAGGACGGCGCGCTTGAAGGCGTGGATGTTATCTATGGCATTCATCTGTGGGCTCCGCTCCCATTTGGGCAAGTATCGTCAAGAGCTGGCGCTTTCATGGCCGCAGCCGATGAATTTACAATTGAAATTATCGGGCTGGGCGGACATGGTGGCATGCCGCATAAAGGAATTGATACGATTGTAGTCGGGGCCTCTCTCGTGCAGTCGATTCAATCGATTGTTAGTCGGAGCATTAACCCGCTGCATCCGTCGGTTATTTCAATAGGATCTTTTCAAGCGGGTACGACGAATAACGTCATTGCCGAACGGTGTTTAATGAAAGGTACAGTTCGTTCATTCGATGAGGAAAGCCGTTATTTTATTCATGAGCGGTTGAAGCAAGTAATTGATCATACCTGCCAAATGTATGGAGCCAAATACGATTTTCAGCTTCGCATTGGCTATCCTGCTGTTATCAATAATGAGCATGAAGCGGAACGTTTTTTCCGTGTAGCTGAGCCGATGCTGGGAGAGGGCAATGCGGTGCGGGGCGATGAAATGATGGTAGCCGAAGACTTTTCCTACTACTTGGACAAGGTTCCCGGCTGCTTTATGATGGTAGGAGCGGGCAATGGCGAGACGTCCACCAGCTATTCCCATCACCATCCTAAGTTCGATTTTGAAGAAGGCGCGATGCTTAAATCCGCAGAGCTGCTTATACGGTTGGCTGAGGATTATGTGTCAGAGCCATAGATGGTCGTAGCACTAAACTAAACGCTGGATGAGCATGTTAATAGCAGTAAGATGAACGTAAGGGGCATGTCACGGAAGACCGTGGCATGCTCTTTTTTTTATGCGAAACGAGCTTTGACGACTAAGGAAACAACAGCGTTTACACTTGCATAAAATAGGGCTTTCTTCCGCATACTGCTCCTATAGGTGGCCATTATGGCCGAAGCGTTGGCCTTGCAGTTTTGCGAAAGGCAGGCTGCATACTGACAGAAAAGGAGGGCTTTCTATGCTGAAGCCAAGCGGCAAGCCGCTCATTGTTCAAAGCGATATGACGCTTTTGCTCAATATGAAGCAAGCCGGGGCAGAAGAGGCCGCTGGAAGGCTGCTTGCTATCGCAGAGCTCGTCAAGCGCCCGGGAGGGTGGCATACGTACCGGATGACTGCCATGACGCTATGGCAAGCCTGCGCGTCAGGCATGGCGGCAGAGGATGTCATGGCGCTGCTGATGGAGTATGCTTCATCGAGCATCCCGACCTATACGGAAATGAGCATACGCAAATGGATGGGAAGATACGGCAAACTGCATCTTGAGCTTGCGGGAGACAAGCTCATGCTAAGCGGCAGCGCAGAGCTTATCACGGAGCTGGACCTCCATCCGCATATCAGGCCGAAATTAACAAACCCGGATTTGGCAGCATGCCAGAACGGTTTAGGTGTGGAGATTCGTGGGGGGGAGCGAGGGCTGCTCAAGCAGGAGCTGGCCCGGCTCGGTTATCCCGTCATCGATCAGGCGGGCTATCACGCCGGTGAGGCGCTGATGGTGCAGCTGCGCGAGGAAACGCGCCACGGCATGCCGTTCGAGCTGCGAGGCTATCAGCAGCAGGCGGTAGATGTGTTCTGCGCCGAAGGCTCCGTGCATGGCGGCAGCGGGGTCGTCGTGCTGCCATGCGGAGCTGGCAAGACGGTTGTCGGGCTGGCTGCACTCGCAAAGCTAAGCAGCGCGACGCTGATTTTGACCTCAAGTACAACCTCGGTCAAGCAATGGAAGCGCGAGCTGCTGGACAAAACAACGCTGCAGGATGAACAAATAGGAGAATATGCTGGCGGGCTGAAGCAGGTGCGTCCGGTGACGATTGCCACCTATCAAATTTTGACGAGCCGCAGGGCGAAGTCGGCAGACTATCAGCATATGAATTTATTTTCCGAGCGCGATTGGGGGCTCATTATTTATGATGAGGTGCATTTGCTGCCTGCACCTGTATTTCGAATGACGGCGGATATTCAAGCGACGAGGCGGCTTGGTCTGACGGCAACGCTCGTACGCGAGGATGGCTGCGCGGAGGATGTTTTTTCGCTCATAGGTCCGAAGCAGTATGAATGGCTGTGGAAGGCGGTAGAAGCAGAGGGACATATTGCGGCTGTTCATTGCACCGAAATTCGCATACCGCTGGATGAGGCTGTCCGCAAGCGTTATGCGGCGGCCGCTCCACGCTCCCAATTGCGCCTTGCTGCAGAAAATCCGTCGAAGGCAGACGTCATTACGGAGCTGTTGAAGCGACATGAGGGCGTCCCAACGCTCATTATTGGGCAATATTTAGATCAACTGCATGCGGTTGCCGAAACGCTCGCAATTCCCGTTATAACCGGAGAGCTGGAGCAGGATAAGCGCCAACTGCTGTATGACCGTTTCCGCTCGGGTGAGGTTCCTGTGCTGGCGGTTTCCAAGGTTGCCAATTTTGCTGTAGATTTGCCGGATGCGGCAGTAGCCATTCAAATATCGGGCAGCTATGGCTCTAGGCAAGAGGAAGCTCAGCGCATTGGGCGCATTCTCAGGCCAAAGCAAGGCAGAAACGAAGCATGGTTTTATACCGTTGTTAGCGATGGCACCAAGGAGCTGGATTTTGCCTTGCGGCGCCAGCTGTTCATGGTGGAGCAGGGATATCGCTATGCGTTGGAATCGCGGGAGTAGTTTCTCATGAATTAAGTAAAGAAATCCGATCCAAATTATCTAGGGGGAGAAAAAATGTACGTCCACGAGCTCGCCGACAAGCTGACGGATTATCGGCAGCAAACGTTTATGGAAGCACCGATGTGGTGGTATGCGGTTAAAGAAAATAGGCAGTGGAGCGATGCTGTTAAGGATCGCCGTTCCGTGCTTGAGGCCATTCAATCGCTATCTTCTACGACGCTTGCGGCGCTGAAAGCGGTCATAAAGCTTGCGGGGGCTGATCCAGCTCCTGAAGAGAAGCTTTTTCGCTTTGGCCCGAAGCTGGCGCGCATGTCAGGCGCGGAGTTTCGCTGGGCTCTGGCCGAATTGCAGCGCGGCGGGCTCGTATTTTCGGTAAGCCGCAATTGGGGCGAGCGCATTTATTTTGTGCCTCGTGACAGCTTTACGCTATGGCAGCAGCTGCTGTTTCCCTGTCATTTGGAGGCGAAGGACATGGATACTTTGGCAGATGGCGAAGTGCAGTTTCGAGCTTCCGGGAGGCTGCTGGGGCTTCAATTGCTTGATGCCTGGACGGAGCTTGCGCGAAGCGGGCTTGTGCTGACGAATAAAGGGATTTTGCCTAAAAAAATAATTGCCCGCCTAGGGATCGCCGTTACCCTTAGGGAGGAAAACATCGCCTGCTTGAATATATCGGATGATAGGGTACGCAAATACGGGCGCATGACTGCCTTTATTTTGGAAACGGCTATAAGGCTAGGTGTGCTGGAGGAGGAAGAGGAACGGCTCGTATGGGTAAAGGAAAAGCTGGAGCAGTGGCTGATTTTAAACAGCTTGGTGCGCGAAGCTTGTCTGCACAGCCTGATTGTGGAGTTTTATTTATATCGGCAGCCGCTTTTGGCACAGGGCACAGCTGCATTGTCTATGCTTGCCGCGGGGCATTGGTATGAGGCTCGTGAGTGGCTGCACGATGTGCAGAGCGAGGCTGCTGCAACGGCAATGGGTCAATTGGCTTTAGGTGATGAGCAGCAGCTGGTCGGTTGGCTGGATACGCTGCATGCTTTTGGTTGGCTTGAGCGGATAGAGCTGCCTGGGGATCGCAGCTGGTTTCGCTGGATGATTGATCCCCAGCAGGGGGCAGTTGATTCATGGGCACCGCTTCCAAATGAAAGTGAAGCTGTCATTGTGCAGCCAAACGGGGAAATTATCGTCCTTCCGGAATGCGACGGGCGTATACGCTGGGAGCTGGAGCTTATGGCCGAACGGGTAAGCGAGGAACAGCTAGGACTGTATCGGCTTAGCCGCAAGTCGATTGAACGAGCCCTTGCTTTCGGGAGATCGGAAGCAGCGATGCTTGCTTTTCTGGAATGGGCTTCCGGGAGCCCTGACGCGGCAGCGGAGGCAGCGCCGCTGCTGCGAGACTGGGGAGGCAAGCTGGATCAGCTAAGCAAACCAGTATCTGGCGGGGGCAGCATAGGAGAAGGCAGAGAGTATCCTTCCTTTCATAATAGCTCCCAGCAGTTTCTAACAGCTGATTTGCGGATGTATCCGGTTTATAAAATGGCTGTATATGGAGCAAGGCAGGAGGACTGGCTTGGCCATTACGAGCTTATCCAGCATGATGATGAGGACAAGCAGGGCAGCTATGCGGGGCTAAAGCAAATACCCGCGAGCTGGTTGAACCAGCGCCGCGCCTACCATCATTCCACAAGCCGGGAGATGATGGAGCGTGCGCTGCAGTGGCAAACACCAGTTGAGCTGCATCTGGAGGAAGAAATCGTTTCTTTTGTGCCTTGGGAGCTGCATGCGGAATCCAATAGCTGGTCGATCACGGGCAGCTTCTCGGGAGCGCAATATGGGGTAAGCGTGAGGTTGTCGCCTGAAAGCTGGCAGGCTATGAGGCTGCTTGTTCCAGGAATTAATTTTCATACATAAAATGGTATGTACTATTTAAGCTAGTATGCTATGATAGATAAGGAAGTAAGCGAATGAAATGAGGTGGAAAAATGCCTGCTACTAAGGAGCTCTCGGCTGTTCTGCCCATACACCCTGAAGGTGCAAGCGGTGTTTCTTCGCTCGATATGGCGTCGCTGCTGCTTTGTGCTTACGAGCTGGGTGATTGGATTAATCAGTCGGCTGAGGTTGCCGAATATTTATATTGGAAAGACGCAGTCAGCGAGGATGCTGATGTTAAGTCGCTGACCAGGAAGTTCGAAAAGGCGAAAGAGCTGTTTGAGGAATGCCAGCGTTTTGGTCGTTTTCATCCTGATTTTCATGCAGCTAAAGATAAAATTAAGGCGGTTGAAGCTGAGCTGGCTCAAATCGAGGCGGTCGTTCGTTTCAAATCGGCGGAGCAGGCTGTTGATACCATGCTGTTCGAGGTATCACGGACCATTGCAGAATCAGTATCGGATACGATTAAAGTGCCGAGCAATGAAGCAAGCGGCGGCGGTTGCGGAAGCGGCGGATCCTGTGGCTGTGGAAGCGGCGGCTGCGGCTAGGCGGCTCTGCTCGGTGTGAATTTTACACAGGTGGAGGGAATAGTATTGTTACCGGAACGGACGGGTTATATTATATGGGTCAGTGACCTGAAGGCGGCAAGATCGCTTGAAAAACACGGCACCGTTCATTACATGTCGCGCAAAATGCATTATGTCGTCATTTACGTAAATGCCGAACGTGCCGAAGAAGTGCTGCGCAATATTGGACGTTTGCCTTTCGTTCGCAGAATTGAACGTTCCTTCCGGAATGAGCTGCGAACGGAATACACGAAAGACAGTGAAGACAAAACAAGGTTTTACAGCATGTAGCTGCTAGAAGCGAACAGGCTGTGCGCAATAGCCCAGATGGGGACAACCCACCTGGGCTATTTTTTATGCTCAATATGATTCAGTATGATTATGAAATGAACCTCATCGAAGAGCGAAGCAAAAATCGGTTTCATGAAAGTAAAGGGATATGCTGAGTTTGCAAGCCTATGGCGGGTTCATAATCAGAACTGGAGCCGCGGAGCCGTCTCGTCAACTGTTATTTTTAAAATTCAGCATTTTTTCTGTTGTAAAATCGGTCAATCATGGTAAAATACTTGATATAATAGTCATAAAGGCCTGGTTCTTTAGGAGGAGGATTCGTGATGAAGGACAAGTTGACGAAACGTTGGAGCACCTATGAAACATTCTATGTCGATCTGGGCGATATGAAAGTTTCTGATATTGTCATTACGAATCATGCCCGTAGCCGCTGGATTGATCGTGTCGAGCATGAGAAAACGGGCTATGAGGACATCGCAGAGTTTTTGTGGGAATGCTTGAAGCAGGGCCGAATCGAGTCGTATTACCGCAATGAGCAGGATGTTTATTTAATTGACAATGATTTGGTATTCGTAGCCGAATTTTCGCCTTCCCTGACTGATACGGACATCTTGGGGAACCCGCTGCACAAAATGATTATCGTGACATTCCTTGGCCGAATGTCGGAGACGATGGAGCTACGAGATTTGAAATCCTATTATTCCTGGCTGCGCCATTCCCGGCGGATGACGCTCGTTAAAAATAGCCGCAAGAAAAAATAAACCAGCCCTTATACTTAATTAAAAAAGAAAGCGCATCTTCGATTCGCAAGCATGGTGAAGCAGCAGCTAGCCGTGCGATGAACGAGACTTGCGCTTTTTCGTGCGTTTTGGCCTAGCCATATAGTATAATGTAGGGCAGAGGAAAGGGTGGTCGGACAGATGGCGCTTAATTTTCATCAACTGCATATTTTTTATACCGTTGCGGAGCGGGGCAGCTTCTCGGCTGCGGCACAAGCGCTCCATATGACCCAGCCGGCGGTGACGATGCAGGTTCAGTCGCTGGAGGATTATTTTGGCACGAAGCTGCTGCTGCGCTCAACGAAGCGGATCGAGCTGACGGAAGCGGGGCAGGAATTGATGCCATACGCGAGACGCAGCATTGAGCTAATTAGAGATACAGATCAAGCGATGAGCTTGTTTACGAAGCAATTAAAGGGACGGCTGCTGCTTGGAGGCAGTTTGACAATAGGCGAATACATATTACCTCGGCTGCTTGGTCCCTTTGGGCAAGCTTATCCGGACATTGCCATCAGCATGAAGGTGATGAATACGGCGCAAATAATGGAGGATATTATTAATCACCAGCTGAATTTTGGTCTCATTGAAGCGCCAGTCAATCATCCGGATATGCAGATGGAGGCCGTCATGAGCGATGAGCTGCATCTCGTTGTGCCGCAGGGACATCCGCTAGCGGGGCGTACGGATGTGACGCTTACCGAGGCAGCGAGCTATCCTTTTGTGCTGCGCGAGCAAGGTTCAGGAACGAGGCTTGTGATGGAAGAGCAGCTTAAGCGCAAAAATATTGATCCTGCAGGTCTGAAGGTCGTCATGGATCTTGGGAGCACTGGCGCGGTAAAATGTGCGGTAGAAGCGGGCTTAGGCATTTCATTTCTGTCCTCCTCATCGACCAAGCATGAAATTGCGCTGGGCTTGCTGCATAGCGTGCCGATTGTGGATACGAAGTTTAAACGGCAGTTTTATTCCATTTATTTGAAATCTGCGCTGCTGCCGATTTCTGCGGTCACTTTTTTAACGTTTCTTAGGGAAAATGATTTGAGGAAATGGCTATGAGGAGTGAAGTTATGGGAAAGGTAGATTTACATACACATACGACAGCTTCGGACGGTACAGGCTCTCCCAGCAGCAATGTGCAGCTTGCAAAGGCAGCCGGTCTAGCAGCTATTGCGATTACCGACCATGATACGATGGCTGGTGTGGAAGAGGCACTGGCGGAGGGTGAGCGTGTAGGCATCACGGTGGTGCCGGGAGTAGAGCTTAGTACGATTGCAGATGGTCAGGACATACATGTGCTCGGCTATTATGCGAATTGGCGGGATGAATTATGGCAGCAGCGTCTTACGGGGCTGCGTTCTGTCCGCGACATTCGCAATGAATTAATTGTTGCCAAGCTGGTAGAGCTGGGTATAGACATAACGCTTGCGGAGGTTACGGCGGTTGCACTGGAGCACTCTGGGGGCGCGGTCAGCGGGAAGACGGTAGGCCGTCCGCATATCGCGGAGCTGCTCGTTCGTAAAGGAGCAGTCTCCAACATGCGGGAGGCGTTTGACCGTTATCTTGCTTCGGGAAGCGCTGCCTATGTCAATCCGCCTCGTGTAAATCCCTATGAAGCGATTACTTGGATCAAAGAAGCGGGTGGCGTGAGCGTGCTGGCTCATCCTGGCCTATACGGCAACGACGAGCTGGTGGAGCAATTGATACGCAGCGGCGGCGTTCAGGGCATTGAGGTGTATCACTCTGACCACGGGCCGCAGGAGGAAGCAAGGTACTTGCGTCTTGCTGAGCAATATAGCCTGATTATAACCGGAGGCTCTGATTACCACGGCGAACGGGAAGGCAAAGTATTTCACGGCGCAATCGGCAGCCGGACGGTGGATGTGGGTGTCCTGAAGCAATTGAAGTCTGGATTGAACGACGTGAATTTGTAAAAATAGATCTTAATAAACAAAAAGGACGTGACCAGCTGTGCTTAGCAGCGGGTTCACGTCCTTTTTTTAAATATAAGAATATAAGTATCGCCCTTATAATCGGCGTATATTTCACCCGCGAAACGGTTGCTTTACCGCCAGAGGACGGCGATAGCCGTTTGCACTTTGCACTTGTGGCGTGTAGGCAAGGTTAGATGGTGCAGATGAGGCTGACCTTTTGAAGCCTACTGTTTTAGCTAGGTGATTTTTGAAGGCAGTGCTTTAATGCGCTGTTCGTCTGGCGTAATGAAAAGCGTCTTCTGATGGTCATAGATGACGAAGCCAGGCTTGGCTCCGCTCGGCTTATGCACATGGCGAATCATCGTATAGTCCACCGGGATCATACTGGACGATCTTGCCTGACTGTAATGCGCCGCCAGCATAGCCGCCTCTTCAAGTGTAGCATCGCCAAAGCTGCCTCCGCGAATGACGACATGCGAACCCGGGATGTCCTTCGTATGCAGCCAGGTGTCGGAGGAAGAAGCGAGACGGTTCGTCAAATATTCGTTTTGCGTATTGTTTTTGCCTACATAAATCGCAATGTTTTCGGAAGAGGTGTAGCAGAGCAAGGAAGGGTGGGCCGCCTTTTTGCGTTTTGGCCCACGCTTGCTGCTGCGATCACGCAGGTAGCCCTGCGCAACCAGCTCCTCGCGAATTTCCTCCGTGTCGGCAAGCGACGCATTGTCGAGCTGCTGAAGCAGGGAGGACAAATAATCAATCTCTGCCTTTGCCAGCTCCATCTGTTCCCCAACGACAGCGATGCTGTTCTTATGCTTCGTATAGCGGCGGAAATAGCGCTGTGCATTGTCGGACGGCGTGAGCTGCGGATCAAGCTCAATTGTGACCGTCGCTTGATTTTCATCATAAAAGTTAACTAATGTCGCTACTTTATCCCCACGCTGGATTTGATGCATGTAGGCGGTAAGCAGCTCGCCAAGGACGCGGTATTTATCGGCATCATGCGCGTCAACCAACGTTTCTTCCAGCTTGTTTATTTTTTTAATATTTTTGGATTTTTCGTTTTGCACAAAACGAATCAGATCGGAGGCGCGCTGCTTCACCGTATCCCGTTCGGCTTTGTCGCCATAGAAGGCCTCAAGCATTTCGCTGACGGTAGGGAAGCTTGCGGTTTCCCCTTCTAAATGCGTAAGCGCTGTGACGGAGAAATACGGCTTGCCTTTAGCATTCGTCACGATGGCAGGCTCAAATTCGCCCTGCTTTGCTTTGTCCATTAAAGCAGAAAAGCTCGGCCATAAGGCTGCTGCGGAATCATTGGCGCGGTACGCAATCTCCTTGGCGAGCAGCGGACTTAAACCGCTGAAAGCTTCTACCAGCTGCTGAGAAACGGGAGCATCTGCATTAGCTTGCTTCACCGCTGCTGGCGCGCTGTCAGCTTCATCGTCAGCTGCTTGCGTGTGAGCTGGCTCTGGCTTGTGGAACGCTTCGTGAAACTGGTCTTCTCGGGCAATGGAAAACGGGTCAAGCTTTCCTTGGTCTGGGGGAGATACATAGCTGCTGCCCGGCATGACGATGCGGAAGCTGCTGATGGATGGCGTGACATGATGGATGCCGTCATGGATGATACCCGTAGCCGGATCCAGTAAAATAATGTTGCTGTGCCGCCCCATAATCTCAATAATAATGCGTTTCAAGGATAAATCACCGAGCTCGTCGCGGTGCCGAATATCGATATGTATAATTCGTTCCCGTCCGATCTGGCTAATCGCTTCAATGACGCCGCCCTCGCAATATTTGCGCAGCAGCATGCAAAACATCGGGGCTTCCATTGGATTGACATAAGTGCCCGTTGTCCAATGAAGCCGCGGATACGTAGGATTGGCTGAAAGCAGCAGCTTGCCGCTCATTCCGGCTCCGCGAATGCTGAAAATAAGGTCGTTTGCTGTCGGTTGGTGGATTTTATGAATGCGTGCGCCGATGCAGCGCTGCAAATCATCGGTTATTGCATGTATGACAATGCCGTCTAAGGCCATATTTCGCTAGCTCCTTTATGTTTCAGGTCACTCAGGGTTCCTGAAATCGGTACGTATCTCTCTATCATGCCATAGTTGAGGCAAAAACTTAACCCCTTGTTGGGATATTTTGCGGGTTGTCCGAATACATTTAGGCTTGAGAGGCTGTCCGAGGGGCGCTGAGGCATATACGGGAGGGAAAAGAAGCGATGGAACAATTGAAATGGCATCAATTGGGTAAAGGGGAGCTGACGCAAGCGCTGAACAGCATCCCGGAGCAGGGGCTGGCTGCCGCTGAAGCGGCGGAAAGGTTGCAGCGGGATGGGCACAATGAGCTGACCGAAGGCAAGCGGGTATCGCCGATCATGCTGTTTCTTAATCAGTTCAAGGATTTTATGGTATTGGTGCTCATGGGCGCTACTCTTATATCGGGGCTTCTGGGCGAATATTTGGACGCGGTAACGATTATCGCTATTATCGTCATTAATTCCGTGCTCGGCTTCGTGCAGGAGTTTCGTGCAGAAAAGTCGCTGCATGCGCTAAAAGAGATGTCGGCCCCATCGGCCAAGGTTTTGCGCGGCGGGCAAATGATGGACATTCCAGCGAAGGAACTGGTCGTTGGCGATGTCATCGTGCTGGAGAGCGGGGACCGGATTCCGGCTGATGTGCGGCTGCTTGAGGCGAATAGCTGCTATACGGAGGAGTCGGCTCTAACCGGCGAGTCTGTGCCTGTCGGCAAGCATGCGATGGCGATCTCTGAGGCGGATCTGCCGCTCGGAGATCAGCGCAACATTGGCTTTATGGGCACGATGGTCACACGGGGCACCGCGAAGGGCATGGTCATTCGTACCGGAATGAAGACGGAGATGGGCACGATTGCTGAGCTTATCCAGCAGACGGAGTCGATGGAAACGCCGCTGCAGCACAGGCTGGAGCAGCTTGGAAAAATTTTGATTGCCGTCGCCATCGGCCTGACGATTATCGTTGTTGCAGCAGGAATTTTGCATGGGCAGCCTGCATATGGCATGTTTTTGGCTGGCGTCAGCCTTGCTGTTGCGGCCATTCCGGAAGGCCTGCCCGCTATTGTGACGATCGCACTCGCGCTCGGCGTGCAGCGGATGATTAAGCGCAAGGCCATCGTCCGAAAGCTGCCGTCGGTGGAGACGCTTGGCTGTGCCTCGGTTATTTGTTCAGACAAAACAGGTACCCTGACCCAAAATAAAATGACCGTCACGACCATTTGGATGGGCGGACGGCGCTTCGATGTAACTGGGCAGGGCTATGAGCCCGTCGGCGCCATTATGGAGGGCGGGGAGCCCGTTGATATGAAGCACGACGCCTCGCTTAAACGGCTGCTGCAAATTGCGGCGCTGTGCAACAATGCTTCGATTTATCAGATGGAGCCGGAGGAAGGACGCAAGCGCAGTGGCAAAAATGCAGGGGCAGCGAAGCAGGAGTGGGTGCTCAATGGCGATCCAACCGAAGGAGCGCTCGTTGTGCTGGCAGCGAAGCTCGGCTTGACCGCCAAATCGCTGGAAGGACTGTACAAGCGTGAGCGTGAGTTCCCGTTCGATTCGGAGCGCAAGCTGATGTCGGTGCTCGCATCCCATCAAGGAGGACGCGTCATTTATGCGAAAGGCGCTCCAGATGTGCTCATGCACCAATGCAGCTATGTGCTGTGGGATGGCAAGGTTGTGCCGTTCACAGGCACGCTTAAGAAGAAATATGCTGAGGCCAGCGAAGAGATGGCCCAGTCAGCGCTGCGTGTGCTTGGTCTCGCTTACCGTGACCTGCGGGCGACTGATAAATGCAATAGCGAGACGGAGGCGGAGAGCCAGCTCGTATTCGTCGGGCTTACTGGCATGATCGACCCGCCGCGCCGCGAAGCGAGGGAAGCGATTGCGGTATGCCGCCGCGCAGGCATCAAGACGGTGATGATTACGGGTGATCACCAGTTGACTGCAGAAGCCATTGCTGGGCAGCTGGGCATTATGCCTCGCGGCGGCATTGCGATGAGCGGGAAGCAGTTGGAAAGCATGAGCGATGAGCAGCTTGATCGTCTCGTTGACAATGTATACGTCTATGCCCGCGTATCACCGGAGCATAAGCTGCGCATCGTCAAGTCGCTTCAGCGCCAAGGGCATGTCGTTGCAATGACAGGGGATGGAGTAAACGATGCTCCAGCCATTAAAGCAGCGGATATCGGTATTTCCATGGGGATTACAGGAACGGACGTATCCAAGGAAGCGTCCGCCCTTATTTTGAGCGATGACAATTTTGCTTCCATTGTTTCTGCCATTGAGGAGGGGCGGAATATTTATGAAAATATCCGCAAATTCATACGCTACTTGCTGGCCTCCAATGTTGGCGAAATTATGACGATGCTGCTTGCGATGATGGTAGGCTTGCCACTGCCGCTCGTGCCGATTCAAATTTTATGGGTCAATCTGGTGACCGACGGGCTACCGGCGATGGCGCTTGGCGTCGATCAGGCGGAGAAGGATTTAATGAGCCAGAAGCCGCGTTCGGCGAAAGAAAACATTTTTGCCCGCCGCCTTGGCTGGAAAATCATTAGCCGCGGCTTGCTGATCGGCTTATGTACACTGGGGGCATTCTGGATTACGCTGATCGAGGCGCCGGGAAGCACCGAGCATTTAGTAAAGGCGCAGACTGTTGCGTTTGCAACACTCGTAATGGCGCAGCTCATTCATGTGTTTGACTGCCGCAGCTCGCGCTCGATTTTTCACCGCAATCCTTTGCAAAATCGTTATTTGGTGCTCGCCGTATTATCGTCGCTCATTATGATGCTTGGTGTGCTGTACATTGAGCCGCTGCAGCCTATTTTCAAAACGGTGCCGCTTGGCCTGCGCGAATGGTGTCTTGTCTTTGTTGCAGCGGGAATTCCGACGTTCCTTATGGGTATTGGCAGCGTGCTGGGCACATCCAAGCCTAAAAACAAATCGGGCAAGCTGACGTTTGGCTCCAAAATGTCGACGAGATAACATAAAAGTACAAATGTTGATGTATTTAGTGAATAGTGTTTATCCAAGCTTTGCAGTATGCTATCATTAATCAGAATCTTTTATTTATCAATGATAGCCGCGGCAAAGGAGCGTAAATATAATGAACTTCACTAAAATGCATGGATTAGGAAATGATTTTATCGTTATTGAAGGCGAGCAGCAGCTACCTGATAACGCAGCACAGCTTGCTATCGATTTGTGCAACCGATTTTTCGGTATTGGCGCAGACGGTCTCGTATACATTTTGCCTTCGGATAATGCGGATTTCCGCATGCGGATCATTAATTCTGACGGCTCTGAAGCAGAGCAATGCGGCAACGCCATTCGCTGCGTCGCAAAATACGTTTATGACAACGGCTTGACTAATAAAGAACTAATTTCGATTGAAACGCTAGGCGCAGGTGCGCAGGCGGTACAATTGAGAGTAGAGGGCGGTAAAGTTCAAACCGTTCGCGTAGATATGGGCGAGCCGATTTTGAATGGCCTGGCGGTGCCAACTACGGTTGACCAGGAGCAGGTTGTAGAGCATCCGATTGAAGTAGACGGCCATGAGTTCCGCTTTACTGCTGTATCTATGGGCAATCCGCATTGCGTAATCTATGTAGATGATGCGGCTAATTTCGACTTGGCAGCATGGGGGCCAAAGCTGGAGACTCACCCGATGTTCCCGCGCAAAATCAACGTGGAATTCGTAACGGTCAATTCCCGCGAGCATACGGAAATGCGCGTATGGGAACGCGGTGCTGGCCCGACGCTTGCCTGCGGTACTGGCGCTTGCGCGACGGTCGTTGCTTCGGTGCTGAATGGTTATACAGACCGGACGGCAACGGTAACGCTTAAGGGCGGCGATCTGCTCATTGAATGGAATGAAGCGGACAATCACGTATATATGACAGGGCCAGCGGCTGAAGTTTTCCGCGGCTCTTTATAAGGCGGATACGGCTATGGGAGAAATGAACAGCAAACCGGATTTGCGTTCAGCAATCGCTGAGCGCATCTTGACGGGGGACGGCGCAATGGGAACCTATCTTTATCAGATGGGGTTCCCTGTCGGCGTTTCCTATGAGGAATTTAATATTTTGCGCCCTGATGTAATCGAAAATGTTCACCGCCGCTACTATGAAGCGGGAGCACAGGTTATTGAAACGAACACGTTTTCGGCAAACCTGGAAAAACTGTCGATTTATGGCCTAGAAGCGGAAATGGAAGCGATTAACCGTGCCGGTGTCCGCATTGCCCGCGCTGCATCCGGACCGGATGCTTACGTAGTAGGGGCGGTCGGCTCGATTCGCGCCGGAAAGCTTAAAAATACAAGAACCGTCCGCGTCAGCGATGCATATGAGCGCCAAATGGCGGCGCTGCTGACAGAAGGCGTTGACGGCTTTATGCTTGAAACGTTTTACGATCTTGACGAAATGCTGCTGGCATTGCGGATTGCCCGCAAGCTTACGGATATTCCCGTCATTTGCCAATTTGCAGTTGAAGACGTTGGCCGTACGCAGGATGGCGTCAGCCTGAGACAGGCGTTCGACCAGCTTACCGAGGAAGGCGCAGATGTCGTTGGCTTTAACTGCCGAAGCGGCCCGAATGGGATTATGAGGGCGATGAAAGCGATTGAAGGGGAAGCAACATGGCCGCTGTCGATTTTTCCGAACGCTGGTATTCCTGACTATGTGGATGGCAAATATACGTATGCGGCAACGCCGGAATATTTTGCAGCGTCTGCCCGCGAATTTGCTGATTACGGAGCACGTATTGTTGGTGGCTGCTGCGGTACGACACCTGAGCATGTCGCTGCTATGGCAGCAGCGCTGAACCATTATTCACCGCAAAGCGGTTCACAGGCAGCTGGAGAAACGGCTGTTGCAGAAGCAGAGACCCTTGTTATTAATCAACAACCACCAGTGAAACTGGAAATTCCGGATGTTATTGTGCCAACTGAGCCGAACATCGTGGATACGGTTCGTGAGCGTCATACCGTTATTGTAGAGCTGGACCCGCCTCGCGATTTGGATATTAGCAAGTTTATGGCGGGAGCAGCAGCACTGAAGGCATGTGGAACGGACGCGGTTACGATGGCGGATAATTCGCTTGCAGTTACGCGCATGAGCAATTTGGCGCTCGCTGCGCTTGTGCAAGAGAAGGTCGGCCTGCGTCCGCTTGTGCACATTGCTTGCCGAGACCGCAACTTGATCGGTACGCAATCCCACTTGATGGGTCTTGATGCGCTGGGCATTGACCATGTGCTTGCTGTAACAGGCGATCCGGCACGCTTTGGTGATTTGCCGGATTCCAGCTCCGTGTATGACTTCACCTCCTTTGAGATGATCCGCATGACGAAGCAGCTTAATGAGGGGATTGCCTTCTCGGGCAAGCCGCTGAAGCAAAAAGCGAATTTTATCGTCGGTGCCGCTTTCAATCCGAATGTGAAGCATTTGGACAAAGCGGTGCAGCGTCTGGAGCGGAAAATCAAATCCGGGGCCGATTACATTATGACTCAGCCGGTCTACGACACGGCTTTGATTAAGCAAGTGGCAGAGGCGACAAAACATCTTCCGATTCCTGTGTTTATCGGTATTATGCCGCTTGCGAGCGGGCGCAATGCCGAGTACTTGCACAATGAGGTGCCGGGCATCCAGCTGTCAGATGAAGTTCGCCAGCGGATGGCTGGACTTGAAGGGGAAGCGGGGCGTGCTGAAGGCGTCCGTATTGCCAAGGAGCTTCTGGACGAGGCAGTGCTCCATTTCAAAGGCATTTACCTGATTACGCCGTTTATGTTCTATGATATGGCAGTACAGCTTACGGAATATGTTTGGGAGAAAACAGGCGTTCATCGTTAATAGTATTGAAATGAATAAGGGGAAAGTGCTATTTTCATAAATATAAGCATTTATAAGTTTCACATTTGTAAATGGGCTTATATTTCACCGCGAAACGTTAGCTTTGCCGCCAGAGGACGGCGACAGCCGTTTCACCTTGGTAGAATTTGCGCTTTGCCCTTGTTCGTTGCGCCAAAATCATTTAAGATGTATACTAATGAATACTGCCTCCCTGACTGTTTGGAATAACAAGTCGAGGACAGGCTGTCGTACAGTTCGGATGTTGTTTATACGTCCGCCTAGCGGAAAACGTATGCCCCGGACTTTTTTCGTCAACAATAATGCAATAGTTCTGCCGTTATTTGGCAGGTGGAGTGCATTCATCGTCCAAATACTTATACTTAATATCTTGTTTATTCGGGCAGTTGCACGAGGGAGACCGGAGGGGGAGCTTACTTGGCTATTAAACTAATTAATATTGGCTTTGGCAACATTGTGTCAGCCAACCGCATTATTTCAATCGTGAGCCCCGAATCGGCGCCGATTAAGCGGATTATCCAGGAAGCGCGCGACCGTCATATGCTTATTGACGCCACATATGGAAGACGTACGCGAGCGGTAATTATTACGGACAGCGACCACGTTATTCTATCAGCAGTACAGCCGGAGACGGTAGCACACCGTCTTTCCACTAAGGATGACGATAACGACGAATAGTACGGGGAGTCTTATGAATAAGGGATTGTTAATTGTATTGTCCGGTCCATCCGGCGTAGGTAAAGGGACGGTATGCTCCGTTCTGCGAAAAAAGATGCCTAATCTCGTATACTCTGTTTCGGCGACGACTCGTTTGCCACGGCAAGGGGAAATTGATGGCGTAAACTATTTTTTTAAGACCCGAGAGCAGTTTCAGGAAATGATGGCTTGCGATGCCTTGCTGGAGCATGCGGAGTATGTCGGCAATTGCTACGGTACGCCGCGCGATTTCGTTGAACGGACGCTGGCAGGCGGTCAGGACGTCATTTTGGAAATCGAAGTTCAAGGCGCTTTGAAGGTTAAGGAAAAGTTTCCGGAAGGCGTGTTTATTTTCCTCGTGCCGCCATCTTTGGATGAGCTGAAGCAGCGCATTACAGGGCGTGGCACGGAGTCGCAGGACACGATCAATCACCGGATGACGGTGGCGGAAGAAGAGATGAATCTGCTTAGCCATTATGATTATGCGGTCGTAAATGATGAGATTGAAGCCGCTTGTCATCGGATTGAGAGCATCCTTACCGCCGAGCATTGCAAGGCAAGCAAATATTTAGCGGAGCTGGGCGAGCTGCCAGCTGCAATCGAGAAAGCCTAAGCGAGGAGATGGAACATGTTATACCCTTCTATTGATGAAATGGTTAAGAAAGTCGACAGCAAATACTCGCTAGTCGTTGCAGCATCCAGACGCGCGCGCATGCTGCGCAATGGGGAAAAATCCGAGCTTAAATCGCCAAGATCGGCGAAATTTGTCGGTGTAGCTCTTGAAGAGATTTACGGCGATATCGTTGTCGTAGAATCGAAGGAACCGATCGACGAGTAGGCTGCTGGCCCTTTAGTCAGCTTATGTGCAGTTCAGGAGAGCAACCGTCATCTATGGCGGTTGTTTTTTTGTTTCGGAAACTAGGGTGTCCATACAAACCAAAATGGGGCCGCAGCTCCTTACTCAGCGCTTATTTGAAACCAATCTGAGATCTGATGGAGGCTTAAGGAAGCTCAGCATGCGAGTGTAGCAGGGCTGCACAGCTCGGTATACGCTACCTCCGTTTTGAAGGACTGAGGTTCCGCTAATCTGGCTTTTTAGACGATTTGAGGCCGTAAGCGGACAGGAAAGCCGTTATGGCCCTCGTCAGCCTATCTAAATACCGTTTGGCAGCGAAATAGCGTCTCCTGAGTCCACGGCCTCTGCCATAACCATCATTTGGTTGAAATAGCTGCTGCTGTGTCCGCCAAAAGCCCAGGCACAAGGCTGCCTTTCAGGGGCGCAGCTCCTATTGTTGTTTGCAGCTAAATTCAGTCAGGATCAGTAGCTGGATTTTTTACGTTTTCATACGCGCCCTAGAGTGAGTAAAAGACCATCCTGGACCATCCTTCGTACAGGATGGTCTTCGTATTATCAGGTTAGCCAGAATCTTCTGGTTGGCCTTTTTCTATGTGTGAGGTTATTCGCGATCTGCAAGGTCTTGCTGAAAACGGCGCAGGCTGCACGAGTCGGGAGTAAATGCGAAGACCCAACCATCCCAGCTGTGAGGGGCCTAATGATGGGCCTAGTGAGAGGCTTAGCATGTAAAAATCATGTTGTTATTGCCTTGTGTGATTACTTGTATATAAATCTTTGTTTTTGTTTGAAATAAATATATTCAAAGATAAACAAATATGATAGTATTAAAACAAGCAAAAACAAATATGATTTCGGAGGTTTGCAAAATGGTACAATCTTTATGGAATGCCTCTCTTGCAGCAGAAGTTGAAGCAGGTTTGGGTGAACTCGTATACCGTTCTAATATTATTGGCACTGATCGCCGTGTATGTAACTGGGGGGGCGGTAACACTTCCTCGAAAACAATCGTAAAGGACTTCCGCGGCCGTGATGTAGAAGTAATGTTCGTTAAAGGCAGCGGTTCTGACCTTGCATCAATGAAAGCAGGTAATTTTACAGGTTTGCGCATGGAGGATATTCGTCCATTGTTCGAACGTTCGGAAATGTCGGATGAAGATATGGTAGCGTATCTGGTTAACTGTATGATCGATTCCAAGCACCCGCGCGCTTCTATTGAAACGCTGCTGCATGCGTTCCTGCCGTTCAAGCATGTGGATCACACGCATCCGGATGCGATTATTAGCTTGTGCTGCGCAGACAACGGCAAAGCGGTAGCGAAAGAAATTTTCGGCGACCGTTTCGTCTGGGTTCCATATGTACGTCCGGGCTTTACCCTTTCCAAAATGATCGCGGAGGGCGTGCTCGCTAATCCAAAGGCTGAGCTTGTGCTTATGGAGAAGCACGGTCTGGTTACTTGGGGCGAGACGTCAGAGGAGTGTTATGCAAAAACGATTCAAATCATCAGCGAGGCGGAAGCCTACATTGAGGCACGCGTGGATGAAGCCAAGCTGTTTGGCGGCGTGAAGCATGAGGCGCTGGCGGCTGACGTCCGCAGAAGCATCGCGGCACAAGTGATGCCAACGATTCGCGGAGCAGTTAGCGACGAGAAAAAAATGATTTTGACATTCGATGACGAAGCCGATGTGCTGCAATTTGTAGGCGGACACAATTCCGGTGTCGTTTCCCAGGTAGGCGCTGCTTGCCCAGATCACCTCGTTCATACGAAGGTCGTTCCGCTGTTTGTGGATTGGACACCGAACGCGGACGATGTAGAAGGACTTAAAGCGAAGCTGAAAGAAAGCGTTGCTGCCTATAAAGAGCAATACAAAGCGTATTTTGAACGCAATAAGCATGAAGGCGATGTTATGTTTGAAGCGGCTCCACGCGTTATTTTGATCCCGGGTGTCGGCATGATCAATACCGGAAAAAGCTGGGCTAACTCGAAAGTCAGCGGCGCGCTTTACCACCGTGCAATTGCGGTTATTAGAGGAGCGACAGCTCTGGGCGAGTTCGTATCGCTTAGCGAAAATGAATCCTACAATGTTGAGTACTGGCCGCTTGAGCTTTACAAATTGTCGCTTGCTCCGGCTGAAACTGAATTCTCCCGTAAAGTGGCGTTTATTACAGGCGGTGCTGGCGGGATCGGCAGCGAAACAGCTCGTCGCCTCGTTTCTGAAGGCGCGCATGTGGTGCTTGCGGACTTGAATCTGGAAGGCGCTGAGAAAGTAGCGGCCGAAATCAATGACAAGTATGGCGAAAACAGGGCGATTGCCGTTAAAATGGATGTAACGAGCGAAGAGCAGGTTACTGCTGCTTATGCGGCTACTGCGCTTGCTTTCGGCGGCGTTGATATTATCGTCAACAATGCGGGCCTTGCTACATCTAGCCCATTTGACGAAACTTCGCTCAAGGAATGGAACCTGAACATGAACGTGCTTGGCACAGGCTATTTCCTTGTCGCTCGTGAAGCGTTCAAGCAAATGAAAGCACAGGGTATCGGCGGCAACATGGTATTTATCGGCTCGAAAAACTCGGTATATGCAGGTAAAAATGCATCGGCTTACAGCTCCGCTAAAGCGCTTGAAGCACATTTGGCTCGCTGTATTGCAGCTGAGGGCGGCGAATTCGGCATTCGCGTCAACACGGTACTGCCGGATGCTATTTTGCAAGGCTCGGCGATTTGGAACGGCAGCTGGCGCAATGAGCGCGCAGCAGCTTATGGTATTGAGCCGGATCAGCTGGAAGAATATTACCGCAAGCGTACGACGCTGCTGGTTAATATTTATCCGCGTGATATTGCCGAAGGCATTGCTTTCTTTGCTTCATCGAAATCGGAGAAGACGACTGGCTGCATGCTGACGATTGACGGCGGCGTTCCGGCAGCGTTTACCCGCTAAATTTATTAGGAGAGATGCGGATATGTATAAAGCTCAGGGAGAAAAGCATTGGTTTATACCGGACGGTTACATTCCAGAGACGAGCTCCGGCTCGCTGCCTAGCCATGAGTCCATCTGTGTACTGAATACTTCGTCAGAAGAAGCATTGCTGCGCATTACGATCTTCTTCGAGGATCGTGACCCAATGAACGATATTCTTGTCGTGATTCCTGCCAGACGTACCAAGCATGTCCGCACCAGCTCTTTAGGCAAAAACGGAGTGCCGATTCCAATCGGCGTTCCGTATGCCATTGAACTGCAAAGCGACATTCCGGTCATTGTACAGTACAGCAGACTCGATTCCACGCAAGCGGAAAATGCATTAATGTCAACGATGGGCTATCCAATTAAATAATATAATATTTTATAGTGGAAGGGTGTTTGAACATGTCCGATCGCGCGTATCAGCTATTGGAAGAACAGCAGAAGGCTAGAGGGATTAATCTGGATGCCGTCAAAGAGCAATTGAAAACGCTTAAAATCGAAACGCCTTCATGGGGCTATGGCGATTCAGGTACGCGCTTCAAGGTTTATCAGAAGGAAGGCGTTCCACGTACACCATTCGAGAAAATCGAAGATGCAGCGCAGGTTCACCGTTACACCGGCCTTGCGCCATCGGTTGCCATTCATATCCCATGGGACAAAGTAGATGATTACAGCAAGCTGAGAAGCCATGCGGAAAGCCTAGGCCTCAAGATCGGCGCAGTTAATCCGAATTTGTTCCAGGAAGACGAGTACATGCTCGGCAGCGTAACGAATGCAAATGAAAAAATTCGCCGCAAAGCGACAGACCATTTGCTGGAATGTGTGCAAATCGCTAAAGAAACAGGCTCGCGCGATATTAGCCTCTGGTTTGCAGACGGCACAAACTATCCGGGCCAAGGCGATATTCGGAAGCGTAAAGCATGGATGCAGGAATCGCTTTCTGAAATGTACCGTGCACTTGATCCTCATATGCGGATGCTGATTGAATATAAATGCTTTGAGCCTGCTTTCTATCATACCGATCTCGCAGATTGGGGCATGTCGTATAACTTGGCGATGAAGCTTGGACCTCAGGCCGAGGTGCTTGTGGATACTGGGCATCATCTGCAAGGCGCGAACATTGAGCATATCGTTGCTTACCTGATTGACGAGAAGCGCCTGGGCGGATTCCACTTTAACAGCCGCAAATATGCGGATGATGATCTCATCGTAGGAACGACGAATCCTTATGAGCTGTTCCTGATTTTCTATCAAATTTTGCTGGCTAGCCAAGATAATGATGAGGCAATTCGCAACAACGTTAGCAATATCGCCTATATGATTGACCAATCGCACAGCATTGAGCAGAAAATTCCAGCGATGCTGCGATCGGTACTGAATGTACAGACGCAATTCGCGAAAGCACTGCTGATCAATCATGATGAAGTAACTGATGCTCAAAATAGAGATGATGTGCTTGGCGCTGAAGATGCGGTTCGCAAAGCGTTCGAATTCGACGTTACGCCGCTGCTGCACGTGGTTCGCGAGGAGCAAGGCTTGCCGCTAGATCCAATGCGCGCGTATTTGGACAGCAGCTATGGCAAGGATATTTTAGCGAGAGGCAAGGGCGGTGCCAGCTGGTGACCATTCTTGCTTACGATTTAGGGGCGAGCAGCGGAAGAGCGCTGCTTGGCCGCCTCGTCAACAACAAAATCGAAGTGGAAGAAATACATCGGTTCTCGAATGATCCGGTACAAGTGGGAGAGCGTCTGCATTGGGACGTTCTTCGCTTGTATTTTGAGATCAAACAAGGCTTGGTCAAAGCGGGGCAGTTGAAGGCAGAGCCGCAAAGCATCGGCATCGATACATGGGCTGTAGACTTTGGCCTTATTGGAAGCAGCGGCGAGCTGCTGGGAAATCCTTATCATTATCGCGACGGCCACACGGATGGTATGATGGAGAAGGTTTTTAAGGCGATTCCGCAGACGGATATTTTCGAGCGGACGGGCATTCAGTTTTTAAGCTTTAATACGATATACCAGCTCGCTGCTTTACAGCAAAATGGATCACCGATGCTGCGTGAAGCCCAGCATTTTCTTATGATTCCAGATTTGCTGAGGTATTATTTGACGGGCGATATGCTTAATGAGTTTTCCAATGCGACAACGACTCAGCTGTTTAATCCGCTAACAGGAGATTGGGATGGCGAATTGATTGAACGCCTTGGGTTGAATCGCAGTATGTTTGGACAGGTTGTTCAGCCGGGAGCGGATGCCGGGCGTATTCGTTCCTCCGTGAGCGCCGAGCTTGGCGTTGGGAGTATCCCAGTAATCGCCGTTGCTGAGCATGATACAGGATCTGCGGTTGCGGCTGTACCCGCCCTTCAGCGTCCATTCGCATATTTGAGCTGCGGAACCTGGTCGCTGATGGGGACAGAGGTAGAGCGTCCAGTCATTAATGAGACAGCCTATCGCTTGAACTTTACAAATGAAGGTGGCGTAGACGGTACGTACCGCCTGCTCAAAAACATTATGGGCCTCTGGATTGTCCAGGAGCTGAAGCGTGAATGGGATCAAGCGGGGCGCGGCCAATCCTTTGCTGAGCTTGTCAAGCTGGCGGGAGAAGCGAAGCCTTTCACTGCTTTCATCGATCCGGATGCAGCGGTGTTTTTGCCTCCAGGCGGCATGGAAGCACGTATTCGCACCTATTGCGAGCAGACAGGGCAGCAGCTTGAGCGCAGTCCAGGTGCAATTGTGCGTTGTGTATTGGAGAGCCTCGCGTTAAAATATCGTTATGTGCTGGAATTAACAGAGCAGCTTTCCGAGCAGCAGTTCAATGGTCTGCATATGGTAGGCGGCGGCATTCAAAATAAGCTGCTATGCCAGTGGACGGCTAATGCCATCGGCAAGCCGGTGTGGGCAGGGCCAGTTGAGGGCAGCGCAATCGGCAATATGATTGTGCAATGGATTGCCCGCGGCGAGCTGGCCGATATTTGGGAAGCGCGCAAGGTGATTCGGGATTCCTTCGAGGTGGAGCATTACGAGCCGACGGAGCAGCAAGCATGGCAGGACGCTTACGGCCGGTTTACACAGGTGACGGGGCTGTAGTTTTTTGAAAGAAAGGAGGGCGGCTTATGCTGGTTGCGGAGCGTTATGAAAAAATCGTACAGCTGGTGAATGACAGAGGCAGTATAAGAGTGTCCGAGCTCAGCGAGCTATGCGGCGTAACGGAGGAAACGATACGGCGCGATTTGGATCGCTTGGAGCAGGCAGGCAAGCTGCGGCGTTCGCACGGCGGCGCGGTGAACGTGAAGGATCAGCAGCCGGAGACGCCCTTTACCGAGCGGGAAATTACTCATGCGGAGGAAAAACGGCAAATTGCGCAGGAAGCGATTAGGCTCATTAAGCCAAAGGACCGGATCGTACTGGATGCCAGTACGACGGCCTGGTATATGGCTTCGCATTTGCCGGATATACCGCTCACGGTATTGACCAATTCCATTAAGGTCGCGCTGGAGCTGAGCTCGAAGGAGAAGATTGAGGTTATCTCAACTGGCGGGCTGCTCGCTTCGCGTTCGCTGTCCTACGTTGGGCCGCTAGCGGAACGCTCGCTCGATGCGTATTACGTCGATAAGCTGTTTTTATCGTGCAAGGGCGTGCATTTGGAGCGGGGAATTAGCGAGTCAAGCGAGCTGCAGGCGCGCATTAAGCTGAAAATGATCGGCATTGCCGAGCAGGTCGTACTGCTGGCTGATTCCAGCAAGTTCGGCGTACAAGCTTTTACACAGGTGGCAGAGCTGAGTGAAGTCCATTCCATTATTACGGACAAACGGATTGGGGCGGACACCGTTGCCGAGCTGAAGGCAAGATCAATGGATTTGACGATTGTGTAAGGTGGCGTTCTAGCAGGCGGGACTTGTCAAAAGGCTGTTGGGAAGTGTTTGCAGCATACGGATTATTCCCAGACGTTTTGCAGTCCCGCTTGCTTTGTCCAACTTGTCTGACAACCTGATATTATACATTTGTTATTCATCCGAGCAAAAGAGGTGCTAAAGGTGAAAGTATCCCTATTTATTACATGTTTGAGTGACGCGATGTATCCTAGAGTTGGTGAAGCGATGGTCCGGCTGCTGGCGAAATACGGCGTACGGCTTGATTTTCCAACGGTGCAAACCTGCTGCGGCCAGCCGGCCTTTAACAGCGGCTATTGGAAGGAAGCGCGGGAATCAGCGAAGACGATTTTGGACGCTTTTGAAGACAGTGATTTTGTCATTTCTCCATCCGGCTCCTGCACAGGAATGATTCATCATTATCCGAAGCTGTTTGAAAATGATCCTGTCATGCTCGCACGAGCGAATAAGCTCCAGCAGAAGTCTTATGAATTCACGCAGTTCCTCGTTCAGGTGCTTGGGGTGAAGGATGTAGGTGCGGTGTACCCGCACAAGGTGACCTATCATCCTTCCTGCCACGGCAGCCGCCTGCTTGGCATTAAGGAAGAGCCAATGGAGCTGATGCGGCACGTCAAAGGTATGGAGCTTGTGCCGCTGCCGTTTGCAGAGGACTGCTGCGGGTTCGGGGGAACGTTCGCCGTCAAGATGGCGGATATATCTGGCGCAATGGTGACGGAGAAGGCGGACCATGTGCTGGAAACGGAAGCAGAGGTGCTCGTCGGTCTTGATCTTGCCTGCCTGATGAATATCGCCGGAAATTTGCGTTACCGCAACGAACCGGTGAAAGTGATGCATTTGGCTGAGCTATTGTATGAAGGGGTGAAGCAGGCATGAGTGCACCAGCAGGAACGAAAGTGCCGCCTACGGTCAAAGGCCGGGCAGATTTGGCGTTAAACGACGAGTTTTTGCGCAAGGCCGTTAAATTTACGACAGAGCGTCTTCGCAACGGCAAGCAAGCAGCTACAGCCGAGCACGGCAACTGGGAAGATTGGCGCGAACGCGGACGGCAAATTCGTCTGCATACGATCGCCCATCTAGACTATTATTTAAATTTGTTCACTGACAATGCAAGGGCGAATGGCGTTCATGTGCATTTTGCTTCGACGGCGGCCGAGGCGGTTAAGGTTTCGCTTGCGATCGCCAAGCAGGTAAAGGCGAAATCGGTCGTAAAATCCAAGTCGATGGTTACGGAAGAGCTGCATCTCAATCATGCGCTGGAAGGGCTTGGAATTGAAGCGATTGAAACCGACTTGGGCGAGTATATTATTCAGCTTGCGGGCGAGACGCCTTCGCATATTATTATCCCAGCCATTCATAAGAACCGCTTTCAAATTGCGGAGCTGCTGTCCAAGGAAGCGGGCGAGACGCTTGAAGCGGATACGACGATATTGGCGGGCTTCGTCCGCAAAAAGCTGCGGGAGAAGTTTCTTGAAGCGGATATCGGCATGACGGGCTGTAATTTTGCGATTGCTGAAACCGGGTCGATGGTATTGTTTGAAAATGAAGGCAATGCGCGTATGGTGACGACGGTGCCGAAAACGCAGATTACACTTATGGGCATGGAACGGATTATTCCTTCCTGGTCGGATCTTGAAGTAATGGCAACGCTGCTGCCGCGTTCAGCCACTGGGCAGAAGCTGACGATGTATATGTCCGGCATTACCGGACCTCGCCGCGATGTGGACGCCGATGGGCCTGATGAGATGCATATTATTATTGTAGATAATGGGCGTTCGAACCAGCTTGGCGACCCCGAGTTTCAGGAGCTGCTCAATTGCATTCGCTGCGGCGCCTGCCTTAATGCTTGTCCGGTATACCGCCACATTGGCGGTCATGCCTATGGCGGAACGTACAGCGGACCGATTGGCGCAGTGCTCACGCCTGCGCTCCAAAAAAATGTCGGCGATTGGGATGATATTGCCAACGCCTCCAGCCTGTGCGGCGCCTGCTATGAAGCATGCCCGGTCAAAATCCCGCTGCATGAAATGCTCATTTATTTGCGCAGGCGCAAGCAAGAGGGTGGACATCGCGATTTGGCGGAAGCGGGGGGCATGAAAGGATTTTCAGCTATTATGGGCAATTCGGGCCGCTTTAAGGGCGTAGTCAAGCTGGGCAAGCTGGGACAGAAGCTCGTTTCACGCAACGGCGAAATACGGCTTAAGCTGGGGCCGCTGAAGGGCTGGAACAGCTACCGTGTTACGCCAAGCCTGCCGAAGCAGTCATTCCGAGATAAGTGGGGCACGCTCGAAGAGGAGCTTCGCCATGGTCTGAATGAGCTAAGCCCAGATGCGCGCAGCCGGATGGAGCAGCTCGTTCGCAGCAGAGAGCAAGATGGAGGAGGGCATGGACATGGCTGAACAGACGCATGAGCAATGGCTGGAGGAGCTCGCGGCGGATTCCCGCCGCAAGCAGGAAGCTTTTATGAATGATATCGCAAATAAGCTGGGACGTCCGCGCGTACTAGAGAAGCCGGTGCATCCGTTCCGCGGTGCCCCGGACTTCTGGCAGGAGTATGAATGGACACTGGAAGAGCGTATTGAACGTTTTACCACGAATTTTCATAGTAATGGCGGACATGTCAGCCATTTGTCCACGATGGACGAAGCGAAGCAGTTCATTAGCGATAAGGCAGCGGAGCTTGGCGCGCGTTACATTATAAGGCAAAACCAGCCGGAGCTTGCCGGGATGAAGCTGGAAGAAGCACTTCCTAACGTGAGCTTAAGCGTATGGAACAGCGATGAAAATGAAAATTGGAAAGCGCGCGCGGCAGAAGCGGATTTTGGGGTTGTTGTGGCTGATTACGCGGCTGCCTATACGTCATCCATTGCCGTTTTGTCGGGAAAGGACAAGGGGCGCTCAGTAAGCCTGCTCCCAACTGTTCTCATCGTCATTATTCCGCTTGAGCGGCT
Source organism: Paenibacillus sp. R-74696 (assembly GCF_055814915.1). Lineage (NCBI taxonomy): Bacteria > Bacillati > Bacillota > Bacilli > Caryophanales > Paenibacillaceae > Paenibacillus > Paenibacillus sp. R-74696. Next base: position 368,436 of record NZ_JBPULM010000045.1, on the reverse strand, counting down.
GAAGACGAAGCTGGGTGAGATTTTAATTCCGATGGATGACGCGGGCCGCGAGAGCTTGCCGGCGGGCGTTCATTTTATTTCAGGGCCAAGCCGATCGTCCGATATTGAAAACGACCTGACGATTGGTGTTCACGGTCCCGGCGTCGTTTATGCGCTGCTGGTAGGATAGGATTTTGGGCTATTTTTCAAGTGAGCTTAGGAAAAGGAGGCGGGCGGCTTGCAAGTAACGAAGCTGACAAAGCGGAACCATTACGAGGAAATTACGGCGCAAATTAAACGTATGATCGTAGATGGAGAGCTTAAGGTCGGAGACAAGCTGCCTTCCACTAAGGAGATGTCCGAGCGCTTTGGGGTGGGGCGGTCTACGACTAGAGAGGCGCTTAGTGCGCTTAAAGCGATGGGGCTGATTGACATTCGCCAAGGTGGCGGCTGCACGGTCATAAGCACGCTGCCCTCGGAGTTTGAGCTGCCCGAGCTGCAATCGCTGCGTATGAATCGCCAAACCTTATTGGCGCTGCTGGAGGCACGCCAGTCCTTCGAGGTATCGAATGCCGCTATCGCTGCGTCTAAACGGACGGAGGAGGATCTGGCTGTATTGAGGGAGCTTGTCGTCCAAATGAAGGCAGCCGCAGGCAATGATCTGGAAGGGGAGCGCACCGACCTGCTATTCCATTTGACGCTTGTAAAGGCGACGCATAATACGATTTTGGTGCAGCTGTTTGAGACGGTCATGAATCAGGTGGAAACCGCCATTCGTGAAATTCGCAGGGTGGAGCTGTATGCGAACCGCTCGGTTGCGGAGCAGCTTTATGAGGAGCATTTGGCCATTTATAAAGCGGTTGAAGTACAGGACGCCGAAGCGGCGTCGCTGTCGATGCGGCAGCATCTGCATCACGTCGAAAGCATTTTGATGAAATATGTGTGACCAGCAGCGGCATTTCTGACGAGTATAATCGTCAAGGATTGCCGCTTTGCCATTAAAGCTGCTTTTCCATATGCACACAAGCCACATGCTCTCCAGATGGCCTGAATCTTAATGAGATATCAAAAGGCTTATAGCCTAGCTTTTTGTAAAAAAGTATTCCTCTCGTATTCGTGTTATGGCATAAAAGGTTAAGCTTCTTTACTTTTAATTTTTCTTTGGCGATCATTTCCATCGTTTTGATCAAAAATCCCGCCGCTCCCTTGCCCCGATAATTAGGTGAGACAATGACATTGCCCAGCCAGCAGTCGTTGTTGTCATCCTTGTAAAAGTTGGCGTAGCAGGCAACGTTCTCCCCGTCTGTAATGACGGTCGGCTTCAGCCGGTTAGGGAGATTTTTTACTATTTGCTCAGGCGTTAAAGGGTAGGCGGCCGACGGAAACATATAAAATAATTCATCTTCGTTTTGTGGAAAAGAAGAGATGGTCGAAAGATCGCTCGTTTGCAAGGAGCGGTACGTGTACATATAATAAATCCCCCCCCCCCATTTCAAAAAAATGTTTTTTGCATATGTCTTAATTATTATGTATTCCTTTTTAAAAGGCTAGATGAAATGATAATGTTGATATTATAGAACGTTTGTTCTAAAATGGTGATGTTAGACTGGTTGGTCAACTGTCCATATGGACAAGAGAGCTAGGGATTGATCCAATATAACCCAATTTTGTAGGTAGAGGTTTGTTTTAATAGTACTTCTAACCATAAACGATAGTTGGGATTAGCCGCTTATTTAGTAAGCGGTTTTCTTGTGTTTAACCATTAATGAATGAATGAAGGTATAGCCTTCTTGCCTAATGGCATGACCGATTTTCGCAAATCGCGGAATGAAATTTAAAAGTTGGGAATAGTAAGGCTTGTGGCAAAACAAAATCAAAAAATAAAGAAGGACGGTGTCTACTGCATGAAATGGGACTGGAGCATTTCCTCACGCAGGAAATTGGGAAAAACGATTGGGGCATTACTTCTGGCTGTTGCCTTGATGATGAGCATGCCGAGCACGAGCATGGCTTTTGGAAAAGGTGATCATGGGCCGGATGTGTACGTTGTTCAAGGGATGCTGAAATCAATGGGGAGCTATGCTGGCCCAATTAACGGGAAATTCGACAGTTTAACAGTAAAGGGAGTTAAGTATTTTCAAAAAATGCATGGGCTTCCGGTTACTGGTGCAGTCGACAGCCGGACATTCCAGTCCATTACTTATGCTTACAGCCAAGTAAAGTACCCTTCGGGAGCGAAGGCAAAGAGCGGAGCGAAAGGCAACTTGCGCATCAAAGGTGAAGGCGGAGCCGGTCAAGGCGGAGGCCAAGGCATCGGTGGCGGAGCCGGTCAAGGCGGAGGCCAAGGAAATGGCGGCGGAGCCAGTCAAGGCGGAGGCCAAGGAATTGGTGGCGGAGCTGGTCAAGGCGGAGGCCAAGGAAATGGTGGCGGAGCTGGTCAAGGCGGAGGTAAAGGAATTGGCGGCGGAGCTGGTCAAGGCGGAGGCCAAGGAAATGGTGGCGGAGCTGGTCAAGGCGGAGGCCAAGGAAACGGTGGCGGAGCTGGTCAAGGCGGAGGTAAAGGAATTGGCGGCGGAGCTGGCCAAGGCGGAGGTAAAGGCATCGGCGGCGGAGCTGGTCAAGGCGGAGGTAAAGGAATCGGCGGTGGAGCTGGTCAAGGCGGAGGTAAAGGAATTGGCGGCGGAGCCGGTCAAGGCGAAGGCCAAGGAAATGGTGGCGGAGCTGGTCAAGGCGGAGGCCAAGGAATTGGCGGCGGAGCTGGTCAAGGCGGAGGTAAAGGCATCGGTGGCGGGGCCGGTCAAGGCGAAGGCCAAGAAAATGGTGGCGGAGCTGGTCAAGGCGGAGGCCAAGGAAATGGTGGCGGACAAGCTCCTACTACCAAGCCTGCTCCAATTGTAACGCCAGCGCCAACTACAGTTCCAGCGCCGGCAACACCAGCGCCAACTGTAGCACCAAAACCAAAATCATATTACTAAATAAAGTGGAATGAGCGTATCATTCCGATAAAAAAACGAGCCATAGAAGCGATTCTAGGGGCTCGTTTTTTGTATGGTTATTTTTCAAAGCTGACTATGGAAGGCAGCTATTTCGCTTGCAAAAACTTGTCGATAAATTGAATCGCTTTATCTGTGTTCTCGCTATTCACACGGACGCCAACGATATAGTTTTTAGGCGTAAGCACGGAAAGATTTTTCACCAGCGGGCTGTTGCTGATATCGATGCCGTATACATGCTCGGTTGGTTCATCCTTCGTCGTTTTTTTGACCAGCTCGCTTTCGGTAACCGAGGATTTCAGCTCGCCGCTCACTGCATCATCGATGTTTTGAAGGACGCCCTGCGGACTGATCCAGTCGAAGCTGGCCGAATCAAGAATATAAATATCCGGCTTCTCCGTTGCCAGAACAACCATTGCTTTTTGCTGGGAAGCCATATCGACCGCATCTTTAGCATCAAGCGGCACATAGGTCAAGTTAACTTTAAACCGTTTCCACTCGGGGAACTTGTCCAGGAGCGATTGCTCGAGGACAGCCATGTCCTGCTTATTGTCCTCTGTAAAAAATTCGCCAAAATACATCACTGACAAATCCACCGGCGGCAGGCTGGCCAGATAGCGCTGTTCCTCGCGATGATCCATATAAGCGATAACGCCGTAGATGATAAGAGCAATCGCCACAATCCCACCGAAAACATGGTATTTATAGTAGCGCCAAAAATGGTCGGTTTTCTCGGCGGCAGACGCCATATTTTTAAACTTTCCATACTCCTTCTCATTGAACGCTTGCTTGAACTTCTGGTCCTCTGCTTCAAGTATCCGTTTATAAGCGGCGGTCACTTGGCTGAATTCATCTGCCGTTGTCTCCCCATTGCCTGTGGTCTGCGTCCGGGAGCGGGATTGGCGAAGCAAGAGGCTATAGCGTTTCTCAACCTCTTCTTTTGAAGCGTTTTCGGGAAGGCCCAGCTTCGCGTAGGCTTGTTTTACATCTTCCATGGGGTCACCTCGACTATTATTTAAAAATATCAGTATAAATCCTACCCTCTAGTATACGGATTTAAGCGGACAAATGCCAATTTTCGCGCTTGCCCGCAGACGAGAGAGCGAATGCTGGCCGAGAAGGCGCTGGCATTGAACAGACTGCGAATTCAGTGATCATATGGTATGATAGGAAAAAGCTAGCTTCAAAACTAGCGTCTTGGGTGCGGCCAAACGCCGTCATACTTGAAGGAAATAAGCAGCTGCCTTACGCTTGGAATCAAATATCCAAGGAATGGGCTTGCACAAATCAGTCAATACCATAGATTAAGAGCATTGTTGTAATGGGGGATGGGCCATGCTTACAAATAAAACAATTATACTAGGAATTACGGGTGGGATCGCAGCCTATAAAGCGGCTACGCTTTGCAGTCGGCTGGTGCAGGCAGGGGCTAAGGTGCACGTCATTATGACCGAATCAGCAGCCCGTTTCATCACGCCGCTGACGCTCCAGACGCTTTCGCGCAACCCGGTGCATATCGACACCTTTGACGAGAGGGACCCTGCGGTCGTATCCCATATTCATTTGGCCGATCATGCCGATCTCATTGTTATTGCTCCTGCCACTGCAAATGTGATTGGCAAAATGGCAAATGGGCTTGCCGATGATATGCTCAGCACGACCCTGCTGGCGGCAACGAGCCCGGTGCTTGTCGCTCCAGCTATGAATGTGCATATGTATGAGCATCCGGCGGTGGCGCAAAATTTACAGACGTTAGTAGATCGCGGCGTCATGTTCGTGGACCCGGGCGAGGGACAGCTTGCCTGTGGTTATGTGGCGAAAGGGAGGCTGGCCGAGCCGGAGGAAATCGTCCACGCGATTGAAGAATGGTTCAGCCGAAGCCGCAAGCTTGCAGGCAAGCATGTTCTTGTTACCGCAGGCGGAACGGTGGAGCGGCTTGATCCCGTGCGTTATTTGACCAATGATTCCTCGGGCAAAATGGGCTTTGCCATCGCGGAGGCTGCGCTGCTGATGGGCGCAGAGGTCACCGTTGTCGCTGGGCGGACGACTGTAGAGCCGCCTGGCGGTGTAAAGCTGGTGCGGGTTGAATCCGCTCAGCAAATGCTTGATGCGGTCACCGCGCATTTTGAAACGGCTGACATCGTTGTTAAAGCGGCGGCTGTTGCCGATTATCGCCCAGCCCAGCAGCAGGAGCAGAAGCTGAAAAAGACGGGCGAGACGCTCACGCTTGAGCTGGAGCGCACGACGGATATTTTGCAGCTGCTCGGCGAGCGCAAGACGCATCAATTGCTCGTTGGTTTCGCTGCCGAAACCCAGCAGATCGCGCATTATGCGATGGATAAGCTGGCGCGCAAACACTGCGATCTCATCGTAGCCAATGATGTGAGCGCGGAAGGGGCAGGCTTCAATGGCGATACGAACGTTGTGCAGCTGTTTGGCAAGGAAGGCTTGATAGAGGCGCTTCCTTTATTGTCCAAACGCGAGACGGCAAGACGTATTTTGGAAGTCGCGGTGCAGCGGCTTTCACAGCTCCCTACCCAAAGGAGCTTTGGCGAATGATTGCCAGAGTGATAGTTGACGTGCCGAGCCGCCAGACCGATCGGCCATTCGATTATGAGGTTCCTGCGGAAATGTCCGGCTGGATTGAGGTGGGAAGCCGGGTTGGCGTGCCCTTCGGCGGCCGCGTGCTGCAAGGCTTCGTTGTGGAGCTCGCGGAAGAGGCGGAAGTTGACAGTCGCCGCCTCAAGGCGGTTGCCGAGCTGCTTGATCCGCTGCCGCCGCTGCTACCTGACTTAATCGGGCTAGCCAAATGGATGAGCGACAAATATTGCTGCTCTTGGACAACCGCGCTGCAAGCGATGATTCCTGCTGCGCTGAAAGGCAAGGCCGAGCGTTATGTATCGCTGAACGATTCGCTGGATGAGGAGCTGGAGCAGCTGGCAAGACGCTTGCCGCAGGAACTGCTGGATATGCTTTCGCGGCAGCGGCAGACGAAGCTCGAATCGCTGAAGGAGCGGTTCCCACAATACGCGCCAGATATTAAAGCAGCGCTGGAAGAAGGCGTGCTGCTCGAGCAGACAGCGATTCGCGACCGTCTGGCGATTCGCAAGGTGCTGACGGTGTTCCCGCCAGCAGATAAGGCAGCGGCTGTCGAGGCGCTAGCGGCATGGCCGGCAAAGGCGGGCAAGCAGCGTGACTTGCTTGCCTTTATGCTGGAGCGAGGCGAGCCCATTGCGCTGCAAGCGCTGCTCGCAGAAGCAGGCGGATCACCGGCGAGCGTGCGCGCGGTTGCAGGCAAAGGCCTGCTGGAGCTGCGGGAAATCGAGCAGCAGCGCGATCCTTACGCGAGCCGCGAGTTCGAGCGGACGGTTCCGCTGCCGCTCACCGAGGGGCAGCAGAGCGTATACACCCGCATAGCTGAAGCGGTCACGCGCGGCGAGCCGCAAGTATTGCTGCTGCATGGCGTGACGGGCAGCGGCAAAACCGAGGTCTATTTGCAAGCGATCCAGCATTGTCTAAAGCAAGGCAAGCAGGCGATTGTGCTTGTCCCAGAAATTGCGCTTACCCCGCAAATGGTCGAGCGGTTTAAAGGTCGTTTCGGCGATGCGGTAGCGGTGCTGCACAGCCGCTTGTCCAATGGGGAGCGCTACGATGAATGGCGCAAAATTAGAGGCCGCAAAGTACAGGTAGCCATCGGCGCCCGCTCGGCGATTTTTGCCCCCTTTGAACGGATCGGACTCGTCATTATTGATGAGGAGCATGAATCCTCCTACAAGCAGGAGGAAAGCCCGAAATATCATGCCAGAGATGTATCTGTCCAGCGTGCAAGGCAGCATGGAGCGGCTGTCGTATTAGGCTCGGCGACGCCGTCGCTCGAATCGTATGCGGCGGCGAGCAGGCGACCGGCAGAAGGGCGCGAATCGTCGCTGCTGCCGATGCCAGACCGCGTGGGGGGCAGGCCGCTGCCGCCCGTAACGGTTATTGACATGCGTGCGGAGCTTGCGGCTGGCAATCGCTCGATGTTCAGCCGCAAGCTGCATGAAGGGCTCGTACAGCGGCTGGAGCGCGGCGAGCAGACGGTGCTGCTGCTCAATCGGCGCGGTTATTCTACCTTCGTCATGTGCCGCTCTTGCGGCTACACGGCGCTTTGTCCGCACTGCGATATTTCGCTGACGTATCATCAGAAGTCACGGCTGCTGCGCTGCCATTATTGCGGTCATGCCGAGCAGGCGCCGCAAACCTGTCCGTCCTGCGAAAGCGAGCATATCCGCTTTTTTGGTACGGGGACCCAGCGTGTAGAAGAGGAGCTTGCGAAGCTGTTTCCCGGCATTCGGGTTATTCGAATGGATGTGGACACAACGACGGAGAAAAACGCGCATGAGAAGCTGCTGAAGCGCTTCGGCGACCGTGAGGCGGATGTGCTGCTTGGCACGCAGATGGTAGCGAAGGGGCTTGATTTTCCATACGTTACGCTAGTTGGCGTTATTGCAGCGGATACGTCGCTTAATTTGCCGGATTTTCGTTCAGCGGAACGGACGTTTCAGCTGCTTACGCAGGTGGCAGGCCGTGCTGGCCGCCACCAGCTGCCAGGGGAGGTCGTTGTCCAGACGTATTCACCCGAGCATTATGCGGTTACAACCGCGCAAAAGCATGATTACATCCGGTTTGTCGAAGAAGAGCTCAAGCATCGCGGCGTTATGGGCTATCCGCCTTATTGCCGGTTGGTGCTGGTCACGATGTCGCATGAGCAGCTTGCGCTGCTGTCCTCAGTGTCTGAGCAGTTTGCGGAGCGGCTGCGCGAGCTGGCGGCTGATGAAGGCGTATTAGGGCCGCTTGGAGCGGGTTTGCCGCGTGTGCTCGAGGTGCTTGGGCCAGTCGCATCGCCTATATCGAGAATGAAAGATCGCTACCGTTTTCAATGTGTGATAAAATATCGGGGGAACATTGATGTGCCTGCGCTTCTTCGCGGTGCGCTTGCGCCATTCATTGCAGGCTCTCCTCAGAAGCTTGTGCAGTTCAGCATTGATGTAGATCCGCAAGTCATATTATAGATTTCGTTGTAAAGGAAGGGAACGGCAATGGCCATTCGTATTATTGTAAAAGATCCTGATCCCGTTTTGCGGGAGCCAGCTATGGAAGTTACTAAATTTAATTCCAACTTGAAAAAGCTGCTTAAAGATATGGCGGAAACGATGTATGACGCTGATGGCGTCGGTCTAGCGGCTCCGCAGGTCGGCATTTCCAAGCGTGTTATCGTGGTGGATATCGGGGATGAAAAAGGACTGATCGAAATGGTCAATCCGGTCATCGTGGAAGAAGAAGGCGAGCAGCTTGGACCTGAGGGCTGCCTGAGTATTCCGAATTTAAACGGAGATGTGATGCGTTCAGACCGCATCGTCGTAAAAGGCCAAAATTCCGATGGCGAGACGTTTACGGTTGAAGCGGAAGGCTTCCTTTCGCGGGCGTTCCAGCATGAGGTTGATCATTTGAACGGCATTTTGTTCACGGATCTCGCCGAGAGCGTGTACGATATTTCCGAAAGACAGAAAAAAGGCGGCGAATAAGGCCATGCGTATTGTATTTATGGGGACGCCGGAGTTCGCCGTCCCTTCTTTGCAGTTGTTAATCAATAACGGCTATGAAGTCGTGGCAGTTGTCACGCAGCCGGATCGTCCAAAGGGGCGTAAGCGGACGCTTACGCCTCCGCCTGTGAAAGAAGCGGCGCTGGCTTTAGGCTTGCCGGTTTTGCAGCCTGAGCGTATGCGCAGCAGCGAAGCGGTCGATGCGCTGGCACAATATCGCCCTGATTTAATTGTGACCGCAGCTTATGGGCAGATTTTGCCGAAAGGTGTGCTGGAGCTGCCGCGTCTGGGCTGTATCAACGTTCATGGCTCGCTGCTGCCTCGCTATCGCGGGGGGGCGCCGATTCAACGTGCGATTATTAATGGCGAGACGGTAACAGGCGTAACGATTATGTATATGGCTGAGGGACTGGACACTGGCGATATGATCAGCAAGGTGGAAGTCGCCATTACCGATGAGGATACTTCGGGCTCGCTGTTTGAGAAGCTGAGCGCTGCTGGGGCGGAGCTGCTGGAGCAGACGCTGCCGGGCATTATTTCAGGCGCTGCGACAGCAACGGAGCAGCAGCATGAGCTGGCAACTTACGCGCCGAATTTGTCGCGTGAGGATGAACGGATTGATTGGGCGAAATCTGCCCGCCAAATCTATAATCAAGTGCGCGGCCTATCGCCGATGGCCGGTGCGTTTACTTATTTGAACGGCGAGCTGTTCAAAGTATGGGCTTGCGCCATGCCCGCAGAGCCGTCTAGCGCGGATAGTGCTGCCGCAGCTCTGCCGGGAACGGTGCGCGAAGCAAATGGAGCGGGCATCGCCGTACAGACGGGTGCTGGCGTAATCGTGCTTACGCAAATTCAGCCAGCAGGCAAAAAAGCGATGTCAGCGGCTGACTGGCTGAAAGGCTCACGGCTGGCTGAAGGCACTATCTTCGGCGAAGCAAACGAGATAAGCGGTGAAGACCAATGAGTGAGCAAAAGCAAGTTAAGCCTGCGCAGCCAGCAGTAAAGTCTGGACGGCCGCAGCAGAAAAATTCAGCGGCGCCTTCATCGAAGGCTGCTTCGCAAGGACGTCGCCCGCAGGCTGGGGGCAAATCAGGCAGCAAATCCCGCTCTGCTGGATCTGCTGGAGGACAAGCATCCAGCGGAAGCAATCGAGCGGCGGGTCAAGCGGGAGCGCGCAAAAGCGGCTCGACACGTGCTCCTCGTACGCCAAGAGAGCTGGCGCTGGATATTTTGGTAAGCGTTGCTGGGGCTGGTGCCTACAGCAATCTCAAGCTCAACCAGTCGCTGCAGGATGCTAATCTTTCTCGTGCGGATGCGGGCCTCGCTACAGAGCTGGTATACGGGACGATTCAGCATCAGCGCACACTCGATTATTGGCTTACGCGATTCGTGGCGAAGGGCTTCAATAAGCTGCAGCCGTGGGTTCATCAACTGCTGCGTATGAGTGCTTACCAGCTGCTGTATTTGGACCGGATTCCGGTTCATGCCGCAGTTAACGAAGCGGTTTCCATTGCCAAGAAGCGGGGGCATCAAGGTATTTCCGGCATGGTCAATGGGGTGCTGCGCAGTATGGATCGCAGCCGTGCAGAGCTTGTGCCGTCTGCAATTAAAGCGGGTTCACCGGCGGAAAAGCTCGCGATCCTTCATTCCTATCCCGACTGGCTCGTTAAGCGCTGGCTGCTCGCTTACGGCGAGCAAACGACTGAAGCTATTTGCGCGGCTGGCAATGATTCTCCGCATGGAAGCGTACGGGTCAATTCCGTCCGCGGAACAAGGGCTGCAGCGCTTGAGCAGCTTGCTGAGCTTGGACTTGATGCCGAAGCATCGCCGCTTGCTCCCGCAGGTATTACGACCCGCCGCGGCGGCAGCTTGGTGGATACGGATGGCTTCCGCGAAGGGCTGTGGACGATACAGGATGAAAGCTCCATGCTCGTAGCCGAGGTCGTCGCACCAGCAGCCGGCATGCAGGTGCTGGATTGCTGCGCCGCTCCTGGCGGCAAAACGACGCATCTGGCTGAGCTCATGGGCAATAAAGGCAAAGTGTGGGCGAACGATTTGCACCCGCATAAACGGCAGCTTATTATTGATCAGTCTTCACGGCTCGGATTGACGAACGTGGAAGCCATAACAAGCGATGCGGCGCAGCTGTCCGAGCGCTTTGCCAGCGGTTCGATGGATGCTGTGCTGCTGGATGCGCCTTGCTCAGGCTTTGGCGTCATTCGGCGCAAGCCCGAGATCAAGTGGACGAAGACGGCTGCAGATGTAGCCGCTATAGCAGATATTCAACGCGAGCTGCTTGAAGCGGTGAGCGGCCTCGTTAAGCCGGGCGGTGTGCTCGTTTACAGCACATGCACTATTGAACGATCTGAGAATGAGGAGCAGGTGGAGCATTTTCTACAGGCGCATCCTGAATTTGAGCTGGACCGCAACTGGCCGGAATCTGTTCTCCATGCTTTGCAGGAGGCAGGGGCGATCGATGAGGCGTTTAAAGGCTATGCGCAGCTGCTTCCGCAGCATTATGGCAGCGATGGTTTCTTCATTGCTCGCTTGCTGAAGCGCGCCTAATCGTTGCTTGTGGTTCATGATGGACGTTTGTGGTAAAATAAATCATCAGCGGCGCAGGTAGAGAGCTTTTGCCGCGCTATTATACAGTCAGGTGTGATAATCTAATGAAACCTTTTATTTACGACTATACGCTAGAGCAGCTGCAAGATTGGATGAAAGAGAATGGCGAGCCGGCGTTTCGCGCTGGCCAGCTGTACGATTGGCTGTACGTTAAGCGTGTAAACAGCTTTGAAGAGATGAGCAACTTGTCCAAATCGCTCAGAACGAAGCTGTTTGACCAATTTCAATTTGTAACGCTCTCCGAAATAACGAAATTCGAATCTAAGGACGGAACCGTCAAGTTTCTGTTTGGGCTGCATGACAACCATGCAATCGAGACCGTTATTATGCGCCATAACTATGGCAACAGCATTTGCGTGACTACGCAGGTTGGCTGCCGGATCGGCTGTACCTTCTGTGCATCGACGCTGGGCGGCTTGAAGCGGAATTTGACCGCAGGCGAAATTATTGCTCAAGTCGTAGTAGCACAGCAAATGCTGGACGTTACGAATGAGCGTGTATCCAGCATCGTTATTATGGGTTCCGGAGAGCCGTTCGAGAACTATGATGCGACGATGATGTTTTTGCGCACGATGATTCACGAGAAAGGTCTGAACATTGGCCAGCGCCATATTACCGTTTCGACCAGCGGCATCGTGCCAAGCATGTACAAATTTGCCGACGAGAATACGCAAATCAATCTGGCGCTTTCTATTCATGCCCCGAATGATACGCTGCGCTCCAAGCTGATGCCGGTTAACCGCCGTTATCCTTTTGATGATGTGATGGAGGCTTGCCGTTATTATTTGGCCAAGACAGGTCGCCGGATTTCGTTTGAATATGCATTGATCGGCGGGGTTAATGACCGTCCCGAGCATGCGCAGGAGTTGGCGGATGTCCTTAAAGGACTGCTGTGCCATGTCAATTTGATTCCGGTCAACCATGTGCCGGAGCGAAATTATGTGCGTACGCCACGGGAGGATATTTTTGAGTTCCAGCGTATACTGGAGAAAAATAAAATAAATGCAACGATTCGCAGGGAGCAAGGGCATGATATTGCCGCCGCTTGCGGACAGCTTCGTGCGAAGCACATGGAGTCTACGACGAGGTGATAACGGTTGATTACGGCAAACCTGAGCGATATCGGAAAAGTTCGTCAAGTCAATGAAGATCATTCATGGGTAGGACAGCTAGATAATGGCATCACGTTTGCTATAGTCGCTGACGGGATGGGCGGCCATCAGGCTGGCGATGTAGCGAGCCAGCTGGCAGTGAATACATTCCGTGAAATGCTGGAGCCCATTGCGGCGAGACCTGACTTTTCCATTGAGGAAGGCAAGGCATTTTTGCGCAAAGCCATTGTAGGTGCGAATGATGTCGTTTATGACATGGCATCGCGCAATGAGCAATATTATAATATGGGCACTACGATAGTCGCTGCCATGTTTCAAGGTCGGGAAGCCGTCATCGGACATATTGGGGACAGCCGCGCTTATGTCATATCCAAAAGCTGCATTGTGCAGTTGACGGAGGATCATACGCTTGTCAATGAGCTGCTGAAATCAGGGCAGATCAGCGAGAAGGAGGCGTTGGTCCATCCACGGCGCAACGTGCTCACCAGAGCGGTAGGCACCGATGCGTCTGTTGAGGTTGATATCCAGACGATTTCCTACTCGGCCGATGATTTCATCCTGCTGTGCAGCGATGGGCTGACGAACATGGTCAACGATGATCAAATTATGTATACCGTAACGAAGGGTGGAGCGAGCCTGAAAGATAAAGCGGAGCATCTCATCCATTTGGCGCTGCGCGCTGGCGGGGACGATAACGTTACCGTCGTGCTGCTGCAAGTAAATACCAGCGCAGATCGAGAGGAGTGTACAGCTGATGATAGGGCATAATTTAGGCGGTCGCTATGAAATTCTGACTCGCATCGGCGGAGGCGGCATGGCGCTTGTCTATAAAGCCCATGACGTCCTGTTGAACCGCAATGTGGCGGTTAAAGTGCTGCGCCAGCAGTTTGTGCATGATGAAGAGTTTATTCGCAGATTTCGCCGTGAGGCGCAGTCGGCAGCTGCGTTATCCCATCCCAATGTCGTTAGCATCTATGATGTAGGACAAGAGGAAGATACGCATTATATCGTTATGGAATATATCGAAGGCAGCAATCTTAATGAGATTATTGTGGAGCGTGCACCGCTCCAGGCGGATGAATCGGTTCGTATTGCCATTCAAATCTGCGATGCGCTTGGTCATGCCCATCAGAATCATATTATTCATCGTGATATTAAACCACATAATATTTTGATCGGTAAAAACGGCAGGGTCAAGGTAACCGATTTCGGTATTGCCCGCGCGGTTACTTCTTCTACTATTACCCAGACAGGCTCGGTGCTGGGCTCGGTTCATTATTTTTCTCCTGAGCATGCTAAAGGGGTAAGTACAGGCGAGAAATCCGACCTTTATTCGCTGGGCATTGTACTCTATCAGATGCTTACTGGCAATTTGCCTTTTTTGGGAGAAAGCCCAATCAGCGTCGCTTTGAAGCATCTGCAGGAAACATTTGAGGAGCCGCGCGTTGTAAACCCTCATATTCCGCAAAGTGTGGAAAATGTTATTTTACGGGCGATGCGCAAAAATCCGGGGGAACGTTACCATTCAGCTCAGGAAATGCTGAACGATTTGGAAACCTGCCTCGCGCCAAATCGAAGGAATGAGGAAAAGGTTTCATTTGCCCATGTAAATGATCTGGATGAGACTCGTGTCATGCCAGCCATTCGCGGCAGTGATATCCGTCCCATTCGCCAGAGCGAGTCAAGCTATGAGAAGGCGGAGGTTTCTTCGGATCAGACGGGCCGGCAGGGAGATAAAGAAGTTCTGAATAAGAAAGCAAAGGGCTGGAAGCGACCGACGATAATTGTGGCAAGCACGCTGGTTGTCCTGGCATTCATCATATGGGGATTCGTGACTTTGCTTGATCGGCTGGATGTAGAGGAAGTGAATGTGCCGTACGTTGTCGGCCTCGACTTGGAGCAGGCGACGGCAAAGCTTGAGGAGTTTGGGCTGAAGGTGCAGGAACCGACGATACGGGAGTTCCGCGACGATATACCGATCAATGAGGTATTTGAGCAGACGAAGAAAAATATGCGCGTCAAGCAGGGCTCGTTCATACAGCTATCTGTGAGTGATGGGCCGATGCTGAAGCAGCTTGGCGATTACCGGGGCAAGACGCTGCAGGCGGTTAAGGATGAGCTTTCTGCGCTTGGTATTAATCCGGATACGCAAATTGATGTTGAAGAAGTATTCAGCGAGCAGGAAGCGGATACGGTTGTTACACAACAGCCGGAGCCGGGAACGGATTTTGATCCGAATACGGTGAAATTCCAGTTTATGGTCAGCAAAGGCATGGAAACGATTAAAATGCCGAACTTGATTGGCAAAACAGTAGCTGAGGCTAAAGATATGGTGAAGGCAAATGGACTGACGCTTTCAGACGATGATATTTTGTATGAGCCGAGCTATGTGCAGGCCAAGGGCCTTGTGCTCAATCAGGACCAATACAAGCCAAATGATCCTGTTCCAAAAGGTACAAAAATCACCATTCGAGTCAGCTCAGGTCCTTCTGCGGAAGCGAAGGAGCATCAGTTCAATGTTGTCATTTCGCCAGCGAAGGCTGGAAAAACGAGCGAAATTCGCATCGTCTATACCGACTCTAGAGGGCAAAACATTGAATGGGGCAGAAACCAAATTCAAGATACCCAGACATTTCCCGTAACCGTAATCCTGGCACCGAACACTGAGGCCATGATTACGATTTATCGGGATAGTCAGTTTGTCGATACGAAATCCGTCACTTACGATCAACTTGCCCAAAGCAGCAGTTCATCTACCGTCACGGTGCCGGGCGAAGACGAACAGGTGATAACACCTGTTACAGAAGAGCCGGTCGTATCGGAATCGCCAGCTCCTGAACCGACAGTGGAGCCGGAACAATCGGAGGTTAACGACAGCGATGACCAAGGAAGCGAACATGGAGAAGCGGAAGGAAAAGGCAAGGGAAAAGATGAGCAGCAGCCATAATCACGCATCTCTTGAGCTTCGTGGACGCATTGTGAAGGCGCTCAGCGGCTATTATTATGTACTGCCTGATGAGGCTGAATCTCAGGATGCAACGGTACAATGCCGTGGGCGCGGCATTTTGAAAAATAAAGGAATTACGCCACTAGTAGGCGACGAAGTTATATACAGCCTTACGGAGAACGGCGAGGGGACGGTGGAGCGGGTTTTGCCTCGCTCATCCGAGCTTATACGCCCTCCGGTGGCCAATATTGATGTGGCGATGCTGGTTTTCTCCGTAACGGAGCCAGCGCTCAATTTGACGCTGCTGGATAAGTTTCTTGTGCATATCGAGCATGCGGAGATTGAAGCGGTGCTGTGCCTTAGCAAGCAGGATTTGGAGCATGATGGCGAGGAGACGGAAGCGGCTGCTGAGGCCGCCTCTTCTGTCAACCGCATTTATTCCGCTATTGGCTACGAGATATATGGGACAAGTTCCAGACAAGGCAAGGGCATTGAGGAGCTTGGGCAGCGGCTGAAAGGGCATTTGGCGGTTTTTGCCGGGCAATCGGGTGTAGGCAAGTCTTCGCTGCTTAATGCAATTGTTCCTGGGCTGCAGCTTGAGACGAATGCGATCAGTAACCGCCTTGGACGGGGCAAGCATACGACGAGGCATGTGGAGCTGATTGAAATTGGCGGAGGTTATGTCGCCGATACGCCTGGCTTTAGCCAGCTCGATTTCACCGAGCTTGGCATTGAAGATTTAGGCTACTGTTTTCGAGAAATACGCGCGTTGTCTCCGGACTGCAAATTCCGTGGCTGCACGCATGTGCAGGAGCCGGGGTGCGCGGTCCTTGCTGCTTTGGCAGAAGGGAAAATAGCGCCAAGCCGTCATGAAAATTACTTGCAGTTTTTAAATGAAATGAAAGATAAAAAACGGAGGTACTGACAAACCCATGACTATAATAGCACCCTCTATTTTATCGGCTGACTTCAGCCGGCTCGGAGAAGAAATTTCAGGTATTGAGCAGGCCGGAGCGGACTGGATTCATGTAGACGTTATGGATGGACAGTTCGTGCCGAACTTAACCTTCGGTCCTCCTGTCATTGCGGCTGTAAGGCCAGCAACAAAGCTGCCTTTTGATGTGCATCTGATGATCGAGCGTCCGGAGTTGTCAATCGCGAATTACGCAGCCGCTGGTGCTGATCGTATTACGGTACATGCAGAAGCATGTGTGCATTTGCACCGTACGATTTATCAAATTAAGGAACTGGGACTTCCGGCTGGCGTAGCCATCAATCCAGGAACTCCGGTATCTGTGCTGGAATCTGTGCTGGGCGATGTGGATCTGATCCTGGTTATGACGGTAAATCCGGGCTTCGGCGGACAGAAGTTTATCCCTTATTCGCTGAATAAGCTGCGTCAAATCCGCAGCATGCTTGTGGAGCGCGGGCTGCAGCATGTTCATGTGCAGGTGGATGGCGGCATCAATGAAGAAACGGCTAAGCTTGTGACGGAGGCGGGTGCGAATGTACTCGTAGCCGGCAATGCAGTATTTGCCCAAGCAGATCGCGCGGCAGCTATATCGGTTTTACGCTAGGCTGCATATCTTAAATTAAGTTTGCACTTGGGAGGCTGTAATGGAAGAATACGAGACATCTCGAGGGAAGACATGGCTGTGGGTGCTCCTATTTGCGCTCGGTATAGGCTTGCTGCTTGCGGCTTTCTCCATTCTAACTGGGATGATCAAATACGTTTTTTCTTTGCTTGCTTTGTATTTGATTTTTCAGTTTTTCAAAAGGGTCGAGAAGCTATGGGCACGAATAACGGTAATCGTGCTGGGGCTGGTATTTTATTTCTTGGCCGTATTGGTTTATACGGCAATCCAGTTCATTAATGAAAATCCGCCTCCAATGACGTGATCATCGCGGATATGGGCTCTCCAGCACTCGTTCAAATGGAATAGGACAAAGGTTAAGCGCATAGGATGGTTACATGAACGCAGGTTCGTGTAGCCATTTTTTTTGAAATATAGGGAAGTATATCGCAGCACTATTCTTTCTCTATATTTCTCGGAATGAAACGCGCTGCGCCACAAAAGGATGGCTTTCGGCCGTTTCACCTTGCGTGAAACATAGCATGTGTATGCGGGAAGAAAAAGCATGTAAGTCACCATTTCGATGAGCGTGTCTGAGGAGGGATGGGCATGAAATTTTACACGATCAAGCTGCCGAAATTTTTGGGCGGGTTCGTAAAGGCGATTTTGAATACCTTCCAAAAAAGTTAGTTCCTTTGCAGCCGCCTTCGAATGATCGTGGTTTATGTGAACAATAAAAAGCACCTGAGCCCAGGTGCTTTTTGTCTACCATACAGCATAAAGCTGCAGGAGATGAATTATACGCGAGTTACTTTACCGGATTTCAGAGCGCGCGCGCTGACATAAACACGTTTCGGTTTACCGTCAACTAGAATGCGAACTTTCTGAACGTTTACTCCCCAAGAACGACGGTTTTTGTTGTTAGCGTGGGAAACGTTATTGCCTGTACCAGGGCTTTTGCCTGTTAGAAAACATTTGCGGGACATGAGTACACCTCCTTCAAGTAGTGCTGAGCTAAAAGCGCATTGTTAGCATAAGCTGTCAGTTATTGCATAAGCAAAACCGCATCGTAGCCATAAGCTCCCAGTTCTGCGTGAGCAAAACCGCTTCATTGGCTTGAAAAAGCGTCGAAGAAGCCTGCACATAAACATACTTTGATATCGTATCATAGTTGTGGGGTCTGAGCAACTAAAACTGATGTTTTTTATGGCGATTTGCCTGAGGTTGGCACCGTCTGCCCTTCTATAACGTAACAGTTTATAGTACAATAATAATTAGTCAAAGATTTTTGTTGCAGCTTCAGTAGCAATTGACTTTAAACAGGGTAATTCATGCTAGACGGCAAATAGCTGAGAATGATGAGATGAATGGGCAGCTTTGCCGCCAGAGGACGGCGACAGCCGTTTACGCTTGTTCCCTTTAAAGACGCGATCTACACGATAAAGGAGTGAATTTCCATGCCACTTACGCTCAGCACTGAGCTTGGCCAAATTTTCATAACAGAGGAATGCATTGCCGTTATGGCCGGTTCCGCCGCGATGGATTGTTATGGCCTTGTCGGGATGGCTTCTCGCAAACAATTAAAGGATGGCATTGCCGAGCTCCTGGGCAGAGAGAATTTGGCGCGCGGCGTTGAAATTCGTAGAGAACAAGATAAACTTTATATTGATTTGTATATTATTGTGAGCTACGGTACGAAAATTTCAGAAGTAGCGCATAATATTCAGACGAAGGTGAAATATGTGATGAGCGATGTTATTGGTCTTAACGTGGACCAGGTCCATATATTTGTGCAGGATGTAAGGGTATCTACATAGCAGGAAGGGGAATTTTCATTGAGTAAGGGCTTCATTAACGGTTCCGATTTTACCGCCATGGCCGTGCTGGGCGCAGAGTTGTTAAATCAAAATGTCGATAAGGTAAATGCGTTGAATGTTTTCCCTGTGCCTGATGGCGATACGGGAACGAATATGAATTTGACGATTGCCTCGGGCATTCGTGAGCTGCGCAGCAAGCCGTCCGACCATTTAGGCAAAACGACGGAAGTGCTGTCTAAAGGACTTCTGATGGGAGCTAGAGGCAACTCAGGCGTTATTTTGTCACAGCTGTTTCGTGGTTTTTCGAAGGGACTTGCAAACGCTGAGCAAGCTGGCCCTCAGCAGATTGCAGCGGCGTTGCAGCACGGTGTAGATCTTGCTTATAAGGCTGTTGTGAAGCCGGTGGAAGGAACGATTTTGACGGTAGCCAAGGAAGCAGCGAAGCATGCGGTTACTTATGCACGCCGTACGAGTGATGTTACGGAGCTGATGAAAGAGGTTTACGAAAAAGCGAATGAAACACTCCAGCGTACACCGGATATGCTTCCTGTGCTTAAGCAGGTTGGCGTTGTAGATTCTGGCGGACAAGGGCTAGTGCTTATTTATGAAGGGTTTGTGCGTTATTTAGTTGAAGGCGAAGGTTCATATGAAAGCTATTCGCTATTATCTGAAGCAGCGCCACCTGAAGAAGTAAGTGTCCCGACGGCACAGCCAGCTTCAGCTCCACGTAAGGCAACGAATTTTGCTGCACAATCCCGTCTGGAGACGGCGGATATTGAGTTTTTCTATGATATGGAGTTTTTTATAAATCGCAAGCCTGGGGGCAAAGCTGCGCCGTTTTTTGATGAATACGCTTTCAAGAAAGCGCTTGGCAAAGATGGGGACTCCATACTCGTCATCGCTGAGGACGATATCATTAAAGTTCATGTGCATTCCCGCAGGCCGGGTGATGTGCTGAATTTGGCACTGCCTTACGGCGAGCTGACGAACCTGCATATTCTGAATATGCGTGATCAGCATCGTGAGCTTCTAGAGGAAGAATCAGCGATTCCGTCCTACGCGGTGCTGCCTGATTATGCGCTGTCGGGAAGCATTTCCTCGCCAGAGCTGCTGGCGGGAACTTCGGGAGCGGCCGTGCCGCCTGGACAAGTTCATGAGCTGGCGCCATTCGGCATCATTGCCGTAGCTCTCGGCGAAGGTATTTCGAACATTTTTCTGGATAATGAAGTGGATATTGTGCTGTCCGGCGGGCAAACGATGAACCCGAGCACCGAAGATTTCGTGAAGGCTATTGAATCGCTTGTGGCGGATCATATTTACTTGCTTCCGAATAACGGCAATATTATTCTTGCTGCTGAGCAGGCTGCTGAGCTTAGTGAACGCAACGTTACGGTTATCCCGACGAAGACAATCCCGCAAGGGCTTGCGGCGGTGCTGGCTTTCAAAGAGGATGAGAGCGCTTCGCGCAATACGGATTGGATGAAAAATGCCGCTGAGCAAGTTGTATCCGGCCAAGTAACGCATGCGGTTCGCGACACGACAATTGATGGTGTAAATATTCGCGAGGGCGATTTTATCGGTATTAAAGAGAAGGCCATCGTCGCGGCGCATGAGGATCTGGCAGAGACTTGCCGCCTCCTCATTACTGAGCTTATGGCCGGCGGCGGCGAGCTGATTACGGTGCTGACTGGAGCAGAGGCGAAAGCGGAAGATACGGAAGCGCTGGAAGCATGGGTGGCAGAGGCTTATCCCGATGCAGAGCTGGAAATTCAAGAGGGCGGACAGCCGCTTTATCCTTATTTATTCGCTGTGGAATAATGACAGGACACTAATCATTCAACAGCTGTTTATTCGGTACGAAAGGGGTCGCGAAGATGAGGAACATTCATATTATTACCGACAGCACTTCGGATATCCCGGCTGAAAGATGTACAGAGCTGGGCATTCAGGTTATACCGCTAAAGGTGCTGTTTGGTGAAGAAACCTATTTGGATGGCGTGACGATTGGGAAGGAGCAGTTTTATGAAAAACTGATTGCTTCGCCTGTTCTTCCGACAACCTCTCAGCCGTCTCCAGCGGAGTTTCTTGAAGTATATGAACGGATTTTGCTAGGCGATCCGGAAGCTATTATTATATCGATTCATTTGGCGTCCGTACTCAGCGGCACTTATCAGTCGGGCGTCATTGCGAAATCGATGCTCGATGAGCAAGCGGATGTGACGGTCATTGATTCCAAGTCGGCTTCGTATGGCTATGGGGTTCAGGTAGTGACGGCAGCACGAATGGCGCGTGAGGGGGCCTCTAAAGAGGCGATTTTGGCAGAGGTGGCCCGTCTTCAAAAGGAGCTAAGCCTTTATTTCCTCGTTGGTTCGCTGGAATTTCTCCAGAAGGGTGGCCGAATCGGCAAGGCGGCAGCGCTGTTCGGATCGATTTTGAACATTAAACCGATTCTTTCCCTTGATCAGGAAGGGACGGTTCAGTCCGTGGACAAGGTGCGCGGTACGAAAAAAGCGATGCTGCGCATTATGGAAATGCTCGACAAGGATTTTGGCAATGCTCGAGTTGGGGTTGCGATTGGCTGGACGCACGGCGAGCAGACGGCGCAGGAGCTTGCGGCGCTGCTCCAAGATAAGCCGAATGTGGCATTCATTGATTTTATAACGATTGGCGCCACGGTGGGTACCCATGTGGGTCCTAATACCTCGGCTGTATTTATGTATAAAGTGTGAGGAATGATTATGATGACGCTGGAGCAATATTCCGTCCGGCAAATTAAAGGCGTGAGCGCTCCAAAGGAGCAAGAGCTTCACGCCTTTGGCGTTCATACCGTTGCTGATTTGCTGGACTATTTTCCATTTCGTTATGAGGATTATCGCGTTCGCGCGCTAGCGGATGTCAAGGATGGAGACAAAGCTACCGTACAAGGGGTTGTGCGGGGCATGCCAGTGCTGCAGCGTTACGGGAAAAATAAATCGCGGCTCACTTGTAAAATTGAGATCGACTTTTTGCTCGTTACGGCGGTATGGTTTAACCGCCATTTTCTAAGGGATCAGCTGACGCCTGGCCGTACCATTATTTTGACAGGCAAGTGGGAGCAGCATCGCCAGCAGATGACCGTCTCGGAGTCCGAGTTTCCGGAAGGGGCCGGCTCTGCCAAATCAGGGACGCTGCAGCCGGTGTATTCCGTCGGTGGGGCCATTACGCAGCCATGGATGCGCAAGACGATCAAGCAGGCTTTGCAGCAATATGGCCCGATGATCGAGGAAGTGCTGCCGTTTGAGCTTATGGAGCGGCACCGGCTCATTGCTCGCCGTGATGCAGTGCTGCACATTCACGAGCCCGGAGATATACGGGAGGGTCTCGAGGCACGGCGGCGGATGGTGTATGAGGAGCTGTTTCTATTTCAGCTGAAATTGCAGGCTTACCGAATGCTCAGCCGCAAGCGGGGTGATGGCATCGCCCATATCATTGAAGCGGAGACGATTCGGCAGTTCGCGTCTACGCTGCCGTTCGAGCTGACGGATGGGCAGAAGAAGGTCGTTAATGAACTATTGGTCGATATGCGGCAGCCTGCAAGCATGAATCGGCTGCTGCAAGGCGATGTCGGCTCGGGTAAAACGGTCGTTGCCGCCATTGCGCTCTATGGTGCGGTAAAATCCGGGCATCAAGGCGCGCTAATGGTTCCGACGGAAATATTGGCGGAGCAGCATATGCGTTCCTTGACGAAGCTGTTCGAGGGCATGGACATTGAGGTGGGACTGCTGACGGGAAGCATGACGGAGCGTCGTCGCCGCGATGTATTTGCGGGGCTTCAGATGGGGCTGATCGACATTGTCGTTGGTACGCATGCGCTCATTCAGGAGACGGTCTTCTTCCGCAGTCTCGGTCTGGTTGTAGTGGACGAGCAGCATCGCTTTGGTGTTAATCAGCGCAGCGTTTTGCGGCGCAAAGGAATGAATCCCGATGTGCTGACGATGACGGCGACGCCGATTCCGCGAACGCTGGCCATTACCGCTTTCGGGGATATGGATGTATCGACAATTCGCGAGCGTCCGCACGGGCGCAAGCCGATCAAAACGTATTGGGTCAAGCATAGCATGATGGACCGGGTGCTTGGCTTTATTCGCCGCGAGGTAGGAGAGGGCAGACAGGTCTATATGATATGCCCGCTCATTGAGGAATCGGAGAAGCTGGATGTGCAAAATGCCATTGACCAGTATATGCAGGTGCAGCAAGCCTTTCCCGATCTGAAAATCGGTCTGCTGCATGGGCGCCTAAGCGCGGCGGAGAAAGAGCAGGTCATGAGCTCCTTCGGTGCGAATGAGCTGCATGTACTCGTAGCTACGACCGTTGTTGAGGTAGGCGTCGATGTTCCGAATGCGACGCTGATGATCGTTATGGATGCGGAGCGGTTCGGCTTGTCACAGCTGCATCAGCTGCGGGGCCGGGTTGGCCGTGGCGCCCATCAATCCTATTGCGTGCTAGTCGCTGATCCCAAGTCGGAGACAGGGCGCGAGCGCATGAAGGTCATGACGGAAACAGATGACGGCTTTGAGGTGGCACGCCGTGACCTCGAAATCCGGGGGCCGGGCGATTTTTTCGGAACGAAGCAGAGCGGTCTGCCAGAATTTCGTGTCGCGGACATGGCGGCGGACTTCGAAGTGCTGGAAATGGCGCGGGACGACGCGGCTGAACTGTGCGCCCGCGACGATTTTTGGGACAATCCGGCTTATGCAAGAATACAGGCGAAGCTGAATCGTGATCAACTTTTTCAAGGAGAACAGCTCGATTAGGAAATATCCGGTAACCTTTGGCATATAGTTAAACGTGAAAACGGTATGCCAAGATGGAGGTGTCTGGAACATTGAGCTACCAAAAGTACGGTATTCGCCCGCAACTGGTCGAACGTATTAAAGGCAAGCTGAAAAATCCGCTTATGAAGGATCGCGTGCGCTTGCTGCTCGCTAACGTAACTAAATTCGACCTGCAGGATCGCGTCAAAGTCAGAAAGCTGGTGAAATCGACCGCCAGTATCCTGCAGGAGCCGCTTACGGATACGCAGGAGGAGCAGATCGTCGCTTTCGTTCTCGCCCAGAAGATCGACCCAAACAATACGTTTCACTTGCTCAAGCTTTGGGGCATGTTTCGCTGACCGTCTGCGGTCAGCTTTTTTTTGTGTGGGTTGCTTTTAGGAGGTGATCATGCTTCTTATGCAACTCTATTTATCTGTTATTTTTCCCATATTTCCCGTTTTTTGAACTGACTAGTTCTATCTGCGGCGAACGATTATAGGACAGACGCCAATTGCATTGCAATAGTAATCAGTAACTCACATTTGGGGTGATTTAGAGGTTTGGATGATTATCGTTTGCTAGTCTGGATAATCACTAGATTGGCTCTTTAGAGTTTTGCGGTGACAGCCGTTGAGTTGGATTAGCATTCGCCCATAGAATGGAATCATGTACAGAAAATGCAAGAGAAAGGGGCGATCAGATGGTTAACAGATTGTGGAACGTGTGCAGGAAATGGACAGCGCTGACACTTGCGGGTGCTATGCTACTCGCTGCTGTGCCGTTGCCGGCGGCTGCCAGTGATATGAAAGAATGGGAGGAAGCAGTCTCCCTTGGAACGTTGTCGGAACCGGAGATTTCCAGCGCAAGCGAAGAGATTGAGTTAAAGAGCTGGGCGCAAAAGGATTTCTCGTTGAAGATTGGCAATGTCATTGTAAATGTTACTGGTGCACTGTCAGCCGAATCCGCTTCATCCCTTACAATTCCAACGGGCCTAGTGTATTACGCTAAAAGTGAAAGCGCTTCAATAAGTCTGGATCTGAGCGGCAACGAGCTAGACGACTCAGACCTGACCAATCTGAGTACAGCTGTCGTATCCAAGCTTGCCATCGTGCCGGGCACGAACGAGCTTGTTGCCACGTTTGCAGATCAGACCACTTATCCGGCTGAATACCGTGTCCATGTGAAGGATCAGAGCGTGTTTGAGACACCGTCTAGCTCCAGCGACTACTCCTTCGATCTGGTCGCCGACCATGCCGGAGCGCTGGGCAGCCCGCCTGATGTGAAAGTGCAGCCGGCCATGCCCGCTGAAATCGACCCGGACAATACGTTGACGGTTGCTCCTCAAGGACAGCGGCTTATTGTCGGGCATGCGAACGGCAATGCGAATATCGGCTCCCTGAGCGGCATCAGCTATTACGTCTTCGACGCGAGAGAGGATGCAGCCACGATTGAAGCGGATATTCAGATTAAGTCAGTCGGCAATTCAAGCAATAAGGGCGTATTCTTCGGCATGTTCGACAGCGGGAATAGCATCTCGCGAATCGCAACCATTGGGATGAGGGGGAACAAAACCCTCCGAAATGTGTACAGCAAGAGCGGAAGCCCGAATACGCCAAGCGCGGGAAGCATGGACCTTGCTTATCAAATTGGCGATACGATTCGCATGGTCAATCAGAAGCGGGCTGGCGGCTGGTATTCGGAGGCAACTCTTAACAAGCAAACATACAGCGCTTTAATTGAATATAGGAATATTGCGCTGGATGGTGGAGCAGCGGCAAATCTGAAATACGGCTTCGCTTTCTCCAATGTCGAGGTGGTTATTCGAAATCTTGTGTTCAAGGATGAGCAAGGGAATGTGCTGTATGACCAGAACGATGCTTATGCCGCCATCGGTGAAGCACCGACGGCAACGGGGATTGCACAGCCCGTGCTGTCTGAGGACAGAACGCAAATCTCCTTATCCTGGAACGGCGATACGCCAAGTGCTGATGATGATGCAGCCTACGTCGTCGAAATGTCAACCGACGGCGGAGCAACCTACAAGATTATCGCCGACCAGTTGAAGGACAACTTCTACACAGCAGCTGTAGAGGGAAGCGGCCTCTATCAGTTCAAAGTGTACGGCATAGCAGGCACTATCCTTACGGAGCCGGTCATATCCGCCACGGTTGCAGTAGTCGAGCCACTGGAAGCCCCCGTCGCCACAATCGAGAGCGGCGACGGAAAGCTGACGCTTCATTGGAACAGCGTGAATGAGGCCGCCACATACGCCATCTACCGCAGATCTTCCGATCAGAGCGAATATGTTCTGCTGGCCAATGAATTAATGGCAACAACCTATACAGATACAGATGTCATTAATGAAACGCCATATTATTACTACGTAGTGGCGAATTCGGCGATCAATTCCAGCAACGGCTCGGTACCGGTATTGTCCGTGCCTTCTGCGGGGCATACGGGAGAATACGTATATGAAGACGCAGCGGCTGAACTATTCATCACGAAAAAATCGTATGACACGGTGTTTGCGGACAAAGCAACGCTTGAGGGTGTCGTCGACCGCAGCGGCACGCTGAGACTGCTTGTCAACAGTGTCGAGCAGGAACAGGTCAAGCTGAACCCGAAGGAAGCGTTCGCCTTCCGAGCCCTGCTGAAGCAGGGACGCAATGATGTTACCCTCCTCTTCACGGATCAGAGCGGGAATACGACCAGATCGTCCTTTAACTTTGTATATTTAACTCATTACGATGCGATTGTCGATGCCGCCTATCAGGGTCTGCAAGGAGGGCTGTCGGAGGAGCAGCCCGGTGTCAAGCTGTACAGCACTGTGCAAGCAGCCGTTGATGCCGTACCTGCCGATAATTCGGAACGCGCCGTTATTCTAATCAAGGAAGGCAGCTACGACGAGCACCTTAGAATTTCTGCGCCTAACATCAGCCTGATTGGCGAGGATCGGGATCAAGTCAATATCAACTTCTACGATCCGGTTCTGTCGCCGGAAGGTGGCAGCACCGCAGATAGGAATGCGGTATATATTCTGGAAAGCGCTGCGAACTTCTCCGCAGAGAATCTGACCTTTGAGAATACGTACCGCTACTTGGGGGATGGCTCCAAATCCAACGAATCAGCCGATGCGTTACGGGTAGATGCGGATCAGAGCACCTTTGTCCATGTGAAGCTGCTCGGCTATCAGGATACGCTGTATGCCAGCAAAAATCGTCAATATTATTACAAAAGCTACATTCTTGGCAATGTAGACTTTATTTACGGAGATGCGCAGGCGTTATTCAATGATTCGGATATCGTGTTCCGATACCATGCCACGAAGAACAGCGGCTACGTAACCGCTCCGAGAACGGCTGCCGACAAGCCATACGGTTATATTTTCAACAATAGCCGGATCATGGCCGAGGAAGGAGCCTCCGGCACGAAATATTTGCTCGCTCGGCCTTGGGGACCGGATGGAGCCGCGACGTTCATCAACATGTATATGAGCGGGATTGTGAACAAGCAAGCACCGTATACCGATATGAGCGGGAACTTGGCGGTAAAGGCCCGCTTTAATGAATACTACACCTATGGGGACGGCTTTGCGATTCATAGCGGACGACCACAAATTTCAAAGACCCAGGCGGAGAATATGCTCACGTCCTCCTTTCTTGGGTGGGACCCTTATGAGACGGTTATTGCAAGAGCACAAGGCGACTACGTTGGGAATATGACAACCGTCACAGAGGAGAAGTTCATCGAGTCTACCTATGTGTTTGACAAAGCTAACCCTAACTCCTCCGACGATACCGGACTTGGCCGCTATGCTCTGGAGGGCTACGCAGCGTCTAGGCAGGTAACGGGCGGCGGACTGCTGCTGGAAACATCGGAGAACTACCATAAGGTTGCAACTGCCGAGCAATTGCTAAGTGCACTCGCCAGAGCGAAGAATACAGGTAAGGCAACAGTCATTGAGCTGCTCGGCGATATTGCGCTTGGCTCCGAGGAAATCGGGGATGCAATTACGAAATACGGCAGACTCATTCAGCCGGCCCAGCATCAGCCGCTGCTGCATCCGACACTGAAAAAATCTGGCATTTCTACACTCCGGCTTGAGGGAATGAGCGGTCTCACGATTTTTTCTCAGAATGGAGCAAAGCTGACACACGTCAAGATAGAAATCAACAGCTCAAGCAATATCATTATTCGGAATCTGGTGTTCGACGAGCTGTGGGAGTGGGACGAGCAGACGGGCGGCGACTATGACCGCAATGATTGGGATTACATTACTGTTCAGGAGGGCAGTACAGGCATATGGATCGATCACAGCACCTTCTATAAAGCATATGACGGCATCGTTGACATGAAAAAAGCCGTAGACACAGACACAACCGATGTTACGATTTCGTGGAGTCGGTTTTTACCAGAAAGCGAAGGCTCGTTCTTCAACGATATGATGGTGCTGCTGGAGGCGAGTCCAGAGCAATATCCTTATTACAACAAGCTGCTGACCGAGTTCGGCATGACCAAGGAGCAAGCACGCTCCTTTGCGGCGGCGCAGAAGAAAACTCACCTCATCGGCGCTTCGGATACGGAAGCCAATCAAAGGAATTTAAGAATTACGCTGGCCAACAACTATTACCTGAACTCCATGGACCGGATGCCCCGGCTCCGTGCAGGCTCCGGTCATGTATACAACACGATTATGGACGCGTCCGCGCTGCTGACGCTTCGCCAGTCACTTGCAAGCGAACAAGCACAATCAAAGGTCGTCAGCAATGGTGCGATCTCGACCGTAGGCGCTTCTGTTCTAATTGAGAATTCCGATATTCGCGGTATTGTCAAAGCGCTGCTAAGCGGCAATGGGGCGAGTCCAGCCGGTTATATAGGCGCTGTCGACACGTTATACACTCTAAATGGGATTCCAGCAAGCTTGACAGTAACTGACGAGTCCCAGGCCAGACTTACGCTGGATGCGACCGCATTTAAGAGCAAGCTTCCTTATCGTTATCAGCTGTATGAAGCAGAGCAACTGAACAGACTAGTGCTTCCGTATGCAGGAGCTGGCAAGCTGAAGCTGCTGCCGGTGCAGTGGGCGAAAACCTCCTACAACGATTCCTCTGATCCGACCCAGCCGACTACGCCGTCGTCAGGCGGAGGCCAACACGGAAATGATCAAGGAAACGGCAGCAGCAATACATCCGTCGGCACGAGCGGCGGCGAGCAGCCATCCATCGCTCAGGTCAAGGCCGCTTTCGAGAAGCTGAGCGACGCAGAGCAGCAGAAGCTGGCGACCTCTATAGAGGAATTTCTGCCGTATACCTGGTCCTCCGAGCAAGGGTTAACGATCAAGCTGCTTGCCTCGTTGACGAATCATGCGTTTACGAACGAGGAGCTGGCCGTCATTGCCGCGAATCCGGTAGAAGCGCTGAAGGCGCTGGGTATCCATATTGAAGGCCGCTATCGCGTGCTCAAGCTCCCGTTCACAACGAGCGCCAGCTTCAAAGACGCAGATGATCGACATTGGGCGTTAGCCTCTATCCGTGAGGCCGCTAGGCTTGGCTTAGTAAGCGGCATGCCAAATGGCACGATTGCTCCGAACCAGCCGCTCCGAACAGCGGATGCTTTCACCTTCTTGGACCGCGTGCTTATGAGAAGCGGTCTGGTCGCTAGCTCGCTGCCAAGAAGTACGGTCGAGCGGTACGTAACAGACGAATCGCACTGGTCCTTCTACGCCACAGCCTCGATCGGCGCAAAGCTCAGCGAGCAGACGCTGAGGGCTGCCAGCAGTCTGGGAGAGGAGCCGATCACCAGAGAGCTGCTTGCGCAGGTGATCTACGAAACGACCGGAGGCAGTCTTGAGCCTGTCAGAGATGCGCAGACATTTGCCGACATTGCTAGCTCGCCATACCGGGAAGGCATTGAATATTCTGTGAGGGCGGGACTGCTTTACGGCGTCTCTGCGTCGACAATGGAGCCTGACCGAGCGCTGACAAGAGCTGAGATGATTGCGATTATAGTCAGACTAAGCGAGCGGCTGTCTTAACCCCCAAGAAGGCATCTGCCCTTCAAACTAATTTAAAAGGTACAACCACTCGAGAAGCAGGAGTAGGTTGTACCTTTTTCTTTCCCTCTATTAAGAGGTTTTTTTTGTGCAAAACCAAAATATACATAATCATCTGATAAAAATAATACAACGCTTACCAGCGGGCCTGGAAGCGGATGGAACAAAGAAGTTTTTATTGGAATAAACGAGCATTCTCAAAAGGAGTCATGAAAAGCCCGTTGCTCCTTTATGCGGGGAAGGGGCCGGCTACAAGATGGAATCATCGGTGGAGTCGTTGGCGGATACTGCTGTTCTTTTCCGGCAAGACTATCTTTTTAGCATAATTGCAGCTTTTGGAATAGGAAGTT
The DNA here is from genome assembly GCF_055814915.1 of Paenibacillus sp. R-74696. Classification (NCBI taxonomy): domain Bacteria; kingdom Bacillati; phylum Bacillota; class Bacilli; order Caryophanales; family Paenibacillaceae; genus Paenibacillus; species Paenibacillus sp. R-74696. The sequence goes on along the minus strand of NZ_JBPULM010000045.1, from coordinate 338,612 downwards.
AGCGATAAAGGATGGAGGAGAGCTCATGGGAGGCGCGAGCGGAAAGCTTGGGAGCGGTTTTAGAGCGTGGCTTCTGCGCTGCATCCAGTTGCCGGCAGATGCTTGGCAGTATGCGGTTGGCAAGTGGCATAGCTTTGGCGAGTCGCAAAAAATGGCTGCAGAAGCGCACCCGCTTGTTATGCAGCCTTCAATCGTCTCTAAGCTTGCAGCCTCATGGACGCAGCTTGAGCAGAAGCAGAAGCAGAAGCAGGAAGCTGGTAGCTCCAATGCTAATGCTAATGGCAATTTTGACGCTGCCGAGAGCATGGCTGCGGCTGCGGTTGCGGGCCCAGCCGATCATGTGCTGCTTGCCACGATCCGAGCAGACGCTGTTCATCTGAACCGCAACAATGTGACGAGAACGGAAGCTTATTTGGCGATTTATGAACGTTGTCCGGAGCTGCACTGGGCGCTGCTTGCCCATTTGGTTTCACGCAATGGCGGCTGGAATATGACCGATTTACAAGGGGAGTGGCTGCCTTACTTACTGGGCCGATCCGCCCGCGAGGCTGTATTCCGCTTTTTGGAGCGCGCGAATGCGTTGATCTTTCAGGATGCTTATCCGCAGCTGCTGCTGTATGAGGCAAGCTGCAAAGCGGGGCGTCCTTTGTTTCATTTGCTGCCGCAGTTGGGTGTGTCCCGCTTTATGGTCCCGGTTTGGCAAATGTTTTGGGAGAGCGGCGATTCCGCCGTTTTGACGGTTGCCCTTATTGTAAATGAGCAAAATTACATTGAAATCCGAATTGTGCAGCATCCTTTTTTCCGCAAGGAGGTGCTGGATACGGTTTTTTTCGGCTTGCAGTCATTATTGCAGCTTAATGCGGTTCTGTTTTGCTATCGGTCCGCGGGTGAGGAAATGAAGCTTGCGGGGCTTGTTTTGGAAAGCTTCGACAATCTGAAGGAACGAATCGAGTTTGGCAAACGGCTGTATGCGCTGCTTTTCGCTGTGCCGGAGGTGCATGACGGCGCCTTTGCTTTCGCGCAGGCCATCCGTCACACGGGTTCACGAGCGGATTATGCCGCTCATTTGTTTGCAGCGATCAGGCGTGATCCGCCACAGAGGCCTTATAAGGAGCGGCTATCGGGGAGACGGCTAACATCTGGTGCTGCTCCATTATTCAGCCCGGAGCTAAGCAGCGTCTGGCCAGATCGGGAGTTTGAGGCGCCTGAGCCTGGCGATTGGTTCCGGCAGGCAGCACAGGTGCTTCCCTATTTTCAAAAGCTGCCGCTGCCGCGTTCTTTTGAAATGACCAATGAATACAGCCTGCTGCTGAACAAAATTGAACTGGCTGTGCTGGCTTCTCAGCAGTGGAAGCCATAATTCATCGTGTGAACGAATGGTTGAAAGGGTGAAGCTGATCCTATAAAATGAGAAAGGAGCGGCCGCGAATTCCACACTGGGAATACATAGGCAAGCTAGGGGATGTAGAGGCTGGTTTTCTTTTCTTATATGTAAGCGTTTTCTTTATCTGTTCATAGGGAGGTACGGAAGGGCGGGTCTGCTTGAAAAAAATAAAAGTGAACTTATTGGCCAAATTTCTAATTTCATATGTGCTGGTATTGCTGCTGCCGATCGTCAGCATTCTGCTCTACTATTATCCTTATTCCACCAAAGCGGCCAAGGAGAAGGAAATGGAATGGAACGCCCATGTAACGGAGCAGTTCATGACCTCTCTTGATATTTTTACCCGCTATGTTTATGATCTGCCCTCGGAATTAATGCGCAATGGGGATATGAGAATGTACATGGCGATGGAGGACGATTATCGGCGTATCGTTATTGCCAATGAAATGCGCAAATATAATGCAACCGATGCTTTTATCTACAACACGCTGTTATACGTCAAAAATATCGGCTACCTGTTCGCCAAAACGGGCAGTGTCTACAGTGTAGATGATTTTGCTAATCGTGGCGTCGGCTATTATTATGAATCATGGCCTCATGATGAAATGTTTCAGGAGCTGGACAAGCTCACCTTGCCTTCGGTCAGACCGGCCGAAAATGTCATTGTTCCGGGCAATAATGGTATCAGGATGCTAACCTTTATGCTGCCGATGCCGCTGGGCGGGGAGCATTCGCCAGCTTCGGTGCTCATTCTTGTGAAAGAGGAAACGATTATTCGCATGATGAATTCGGTATCTGAATCGTATAATGGCGAGTTTTATATTTTTGACCAGAAGGGGAATAAGCTCGTTGCGTCCAAAGAAGCGGCATACAGCGAGAAGGACGATTTCCGCCAGATGGTTAAGCAGCTTGGTGCAGGCGAAGCAGGTTCAACCATTCAGACGATTGACGGCAAATCCTATATCGTCTCACATAATGTATCGGACAAAAATGGCTGGCAATATGTCAGCATGCTGCCCGTCACCGAATCTTTGCAGGATATTCGCTCCATCCAGTGGAACACGATACTTATTCTTCTGCTGATCCTAATGGTAGAGGGGATCGTTATTTATATTTCGATTCGCAAAAACTATCATCCGATCAAGCGGCTTGTAGGCTTTGCCACAGAGGTGTTCAAGCATAAGGACAGAGGGCCAGGCGGAATGAACGAAGTCGATACAATTCGCTACGCCTTGGACGAGCTTTCCTTAACGAATACGAGGCTGGATGAACGGGTGCAGAGATCGCTGCCGATTTTGCGTGATAATGTGTTGTTCGAGCTCGTCAGTGGACATTATGCTACTTGGGAAGCTTTTCATTCGCGAGGGGCGGATTACGGGGTATTTAAAAACCGCGCTGCGGTAACAGCTGCTGTCCTCTCTTTCGATGCCAGTAAGGGGGATATGGAGGAGGTATCCGAATTTTTGCGGCAGGAGGAACAGCAACTGCCTGAAACATTTGCGGGTCATTTCTTCGCAAGCATTTACAATCAGGAATGGATATTTGTCTGCTCGCATCATGAGGGAGTTGCCGTCAAGGCTTACTTGGCCAGCTTGCAGAGCCAACTGAAGGAGCAGTTGGGGCGAGAGGTGTTAATTGGCATCGGCTTGGCTGAGAGCGGGCTATCGCCTGAAGGCGTACATTTGTCCTATTTGCAGGCGGTACGTGCCGCTGAATATTTGCGTATTCGCCAGCAGGACGAGCTGCTGGCGTTTGGCGACATCGAAATTTCGCAAAATGGGATGGTTTCTTATTTTGCCGAGCTGCTGCAATCACTGGAGATGGCGATTCTCAAAAACGAGCCTAACGTCGTGCAATCCGTGCTTGAGAAAATCATCGACTATCTCGTTAGCAGTGGCATGCCACCGCATATGATCAGAACGGTTTATTCGAATACGATCAGCATTATTTTGGGCGGGCTGCAAAGGTTTCGTCACGATGACGGCAATTTGCTCAGGCTTATGGATGCAGCCTTCCAGCACCGCTACACAATTGAGCAGATGGTGGGCATTATGCGAGAAAGCAGCAGCAAGCTATGCGATATTATTCGCGAGACGCTGCCTGCTGCCCGCACCGCAACCCAAGAGGAAATTTTGGCCGTCATTGCGGAAAAGGGCTTTGACGCTGATTTTTCTCTGCAAACGTTCGCCGACCACTTCAGCATGTCGCAGTCGGGCTTCAGCTATCATTTCAAAAAAACAATTGGCCATAATTTTAAGGAGTATATCGATAGGCTGCGCATTCAGAAGTCGATCCAATTGCTTCGCAGCACAGGAGGGACACTGGACTCTATTGCCCAGCAGACAGGCTACTCGAATACATCAAGCTTTATTCGATCCTTCAAGAAAATGGTTGGCACAACTCCAGGTCAATATCGGGACTCTTGCAAATAAGTGTGACAAAGCTGCTGCTGTGCCGTCTGGGCATGGTGGCAGCTTTTTTTTGAAACATACTTCCAAAGGGAGCTGTCTGGCGTAGACCATTTTTCAGGTAGAACGTACACTTTTTGAGCATATGCAAAATTTCAAAAAAGGTACATGCTCACTTTGAAATCGCTTACAAAATCAGTTATAAAGCGTTTTCAAAAAGTGTTGATTGGTCAAAAACTGTTTGTATACAGGCCCGCAGCAGAACGGTTAGAGTAAGGGGGCCGAGACGATGCAGGCAGCAGGCTTGCTCCTTGAATCGTGAGCAAGCAGGATAAACGGGTCGGCAGACTAAATGAATAACGGGGGTAATGCGCATGAAGAAGCAGATCATTACGATGTTGTCGGTGCTGGTGGTCGGGACGACGCTCTTGACGGCATGTTCCGGCTCTAATGAAGGAAACGCTAGCGACCCGAACGGAAGCGCGGGGGAAAGCGGATCGAAGGTTAAGCTGACTGGCGTTATCGTCAAGCATCCGCTAACGAAGCCGCTTGCCGAGATGGAGTGGCTTCAGCAGATAGAGGAAGCGGCTGGTGTAGACATCCAGTGGCAAGAAATAACTGCGGATTGGGGGCAAAAGAAAGGAACGATGCTCGCTAGCGGTGACGTCCCAGATTTGTTCGTTGGCCCGAATGTGATTACAGATGCCGATTTTGCCCAATTTAAAGGTTTATTTCAGGACATGAGCGAGTTAGTTGAAGGCGCTCCCCATGTTCAGAAAATGTTCGAGGAGAAGCCGGAAACCAAACAAATTTCCACGCAGCGTGATGGTCAAATTTATGGACTGGCGAAGTATCAGCGATTTTGGCCGGATACGGTTAACAGACAATACATTAATCAGAAATGGCTGGACAATCTTGGCCTAGAGATGCCTACTACATGGGATGAGCTGTATGACGTGCTGGTAGCCTTCAAGGAGAAGGATGCAAACGGCAACGGAGATCCAAATGATGAAATTCCGATGGACTGGTCGGGCGGGATCGGCGGCTTCTTTAACCCGGCTGTGCTGCTAGGCGGTATGGGCATTACGCTGTCCTCCGATGTGAGCGGACAAGGCTACTTCGTTGAGGACGGCAAGGTGAAAAATTTTCTAACCGATGATCGTTATAAGGAGCTCGTTATATTTTTAAACAAGCTGTACAAGGCTGGGCTTATTAACCCTGAGGTATTCACTCACGATTATACGAAGCTGCAGGCTGTGGCCCGCGGGGAAGGCGATACGGCCAAGGTTGGCTTTACGTGGGGCTGGGTGGCATCAGATCGATTCGGGGAGCAGCTTGCTCCGCAGTATACGTCGATGTCGCCGCTTAAATCCTCTGCGAGCTATTCGGGGCCAGTATCCTGGAGCTATGACAGCTATACGCTGAATTATGGCGCCAATAATATTGTGATGTCCGCCAAAACGAAAAACAAGGAAGCAGCTATGCGCTTCATTAACGAGCTGTATAAGCCGGAAATTGGCATTCAAGTGCTGTTCGGGTCGATTGGTCCTAACATTGAGGACAAGGGCAATGGCTCTTATGCGGTGCTTCCGCCAAAGGATACGAAGATGGACCCCGGCACCTGGAAATGGACGTCCACTTGGGCAGATAATGGCGCTTTCTATATTTCAGATTCAATCGACTTGACGCTCGGCAAGGATATGCAGGAGGTGCTGACCCAGTCGGAGCCGCTTAAGGATGCTCTCGCGCAAGTAGATTCCCAGATCGATATTTATCCGGGCACCTTTGTTAAATATACGAATGAAGACAATAATGCGATGAGCCTAAACAATACGAATGTAATGAACCTGGCCAATACGACGTTCGCCAAATGGGTTACGAAAGGCGGAATTGAGGCGGAATGGGATGCTTATGTGAAGGAGAGCCAGAAGGCCGGCCTTGATAAAAATGTTGAAATGATGCAGAAGTACTACGATGAATTTGTAAGCAAGCTGTAAGAGGCAAGCGGTAACGCAGGCTTACTCATGAAAGGAGGCGCGGCGATGCGTTCAGTAATGAAGCTTGGCGCCGTCAAGCGTGACTATCAACTGTGGCTGATGATTTTGCCGGCGCTTGCGACTATCTTTATCTTTAATTACATTCCGATGTATGGCGTACAGCTGGCCTTTCGCGATTACGATTTCAGCAAGGGGCTGACTGGTGGAGAATGGAAGGGGCTATTCTACTTTAAGCAGTTCATTGAAAGCTATCTGTTCAGCGATCTAATGCGAAATACGTTTTTAATCAGTTTGGCTACGATTATAATCGGCTTTCCCGCTCCGATTATTCTCGCGCTGGTGCTGAACCAGATCCGCCGGAAATCGTTCAAAAATGTCATGCAGACGACCGTCTATTTGCCTCATTTTATTTCGGTTATCGTGCTTGTCGGCATGTTGAACGTGCTGCTTTCCCCTGAGACTGGCATCGTCGGCCATTTAATGAAAGCGATTGGGCTGGGGCATATCAATTTGCTTGCCTCAAGCAACACTTTTGTACCTACCTATGTTATTTCGGATATATGGCAGCATTGCGGCTGGAATAGCATTATTTATTTGGCGGCGCTCTCAAGTGTCGATCCCCAGCTCTATGATTCATCCAAAATAGACGGAACAAATCGCTGGCAGACGATACGTTATATCGATTTTCCAGCGCTGATGCCAACGATCGTCATTTTGTTCATTTTAAGCATGGGGGGCATTTTGAGTACAGGCTTTGAAAAAATATTTCTGATGCAAAATGCGCTGAATTTGCCCGTATCTGAGGTTATAGCGACCTACGTCTACAAAATGGGGATCGTGTCCAACCAATTCAGCTATGCTTCAGCTATTGGCTTGTTTAATACGATCATTAATTTTATATTTCTGTATACGATGAACGCTATCTCCAGACGCGTGTCCGACACGAGTCTGTTCTAGCCTGCGGCGGAAGGAGGGACTGCAATGGAAAGAATACGCCCGCGTCTTGGCGGCGGTGAAATTTTGTTTAGAATCGTGTTGGTCGTTGTTTGTGCCGTTATTTTCCTGACGGTTGCTTACCCGCTCTATTTTATTATTATCGCGTCGGTAAGCGACTCGACACTTGTCTCAACCGGTAAAGTGCTGCTGTTCCCCAAAGGAACGAGCTTCTTCGGCTACGGGGAAATTTTTAAGGATGAACGCATATGGACCGGCTACCGCAATACGCTTTTTTACACATCCGTGGGTACGCTAGTCAATTTGCTGTTCACGCTGCCTGCTGCCTACGTGCTGTCACGCAAGGAGTTTAAGGCGAGAAAATATATTATGTTTGCGTTCGTGTTTACGATGTTTTTCAATGGGGGACTCATTCCGACTTATTTGCTGATGAAGGACCTGCATCTCACGAATACGCCTTGGGTATTTATCGTACCGTTTAGCGTTAATGTGTTTTATTTAATTATCGCCCGTACCTTTTTTGAATCGACGCTGCCTCCGGAGCTTTATGAGGCCGCCGCAATTGACGGCTGCTCGCATTTTGTCTATTTTGTAAAGGTGGCGCTGCCGCTGTCCAAAGCTTTGATCTCGGTCATTGGCCTGTATTATTTGGTCGGGCATTGGAACGATTTTTTCACGGCGCTAATTTACATTCGGGACAATGAGCTGAAGCCGCTGCAAATTATTCTTCGCGACATTTTATTGTCGAACCAAGTGTTTGCGAGTGGAGCGGGGACAGGCGGCGACTCCGGTGGCTACGCGCAGAAATACGCCGATCAGATTAAGTATGGCGTCATTATCGTGTCTACGCTGCCGATTTTAGTGCTTTATCCGTTTTTGCAGAAGTATTTTGAGAAGGGCGTTATGATCGGTTCGATCAAAGGGTAAAAGCGGGGGACCACTGCGGCAGGCTGCTGCCCGGTGGTCCTTTTGCCTGTTATCCCCTTAGCTCAGAAGATGGAGTTCAAACCAGCCATAACGAACCAGATGGCTGGTTTTCATTTGTATACGAATCCATTTTTTTAATTCTCAATCTGGAATATTTTTTTAGATATAAGAAAAAGATAATGAGGGGAATTTTGTTTTTAAAGGAGGGAGTATACCTATGAAAATAAACAATAAAATTGCCATTTTTCTAGTGCTAAGCTTAAGTTTTCTGATCATCGGTTGCAGGGCGGACTCCAGCCGACAGATCAATCAACAAAGTGTCAAGTTCCATATCGCTGAAAATCAAAATGCCAAACCTGTCATATTTATCTTGGTTGATTCTTTAATGGACAAGCCTTTGCAAGAGGCGATTAAAGAAGGCCGTGCACCCGCAATGCAATATCTCCTTGAAAACGGGCAATATTTCCCGCAGGTTGTGAGTTCATTTCCCACGATGTCCGTTACGGTCGACAGCACATTATTAACGGGAACGTATGCAGACCGACATCATGTGCCCGGACTTGTTTGGTACAGCGACAAAGAGAAACGCATGATTTTCTACGGAAATGGTGCCAAAGAAGCGTTGAAGATAGATCAACTGCAAGTATTTATGGAAGCTGTTTATCAGTTAAACCAAGTTCACTTGAGCAAAAAAACAAAAACGATTCATGAAGAGTTGGCCGACAAAGGAAAAGAATCCGCTTCAATCAATGCTCTTGTTTTCAGAGGGAGAACGGAGCATGTCTTAAACGTGCCTCACTTCATAACGTACAGCAACCGTGTGCCAGAACAATTGATAGTAACAGGACCTAAATGGTTTTCCTATGCAGCTCTTGCACAACTGGATCCGAACAATAGCTGGAACACTCTTTTGTGGAAAAAATACGGGATGAATAATGAGTTTTCCGCTCAAGACACTGCTTTTCTGATTAATCAAAAAAAACTTCCAAACGTAACCATCGCATACTTCCCGGAGAATGATCATTCGGTGCATAAAAAGGGCCCAGCTCAGTTGGGTGGAATTGAAAAAGCGGATCAAGCGCTGCAAGTCGTGCTTAACGCATACGGTTCGTGGGAGCAGGCTGTAAAAAATGCTATATGGATCGTCATGGGTGACAGTGCGCAAAGCGCTGTTTATGATGATCGGCAGGCAGCAACTGTTGAATTGATGCCGCTTTTGAACGATTACCGCATCGCAAAATTAAATCAACCTGTAAAAACCGAGGACCAAATTGTGATTTCCACTAATGAACGGATGGCTTATGTCTATGCGATTGATGCAAAAGTGGAGTTATCCGATGTCGTGAAGCTTTTGCAAAATGAGGACAAACTCGATATCATTGCCATGAAAGACGATAAAAATATCCTTGTTACATCGGGGAAAAATGGTAACACTTTTTCTTATCGTCCCGGAGGAAATCTCAGCGATGAATATGGGCAGTCGTGGACATTATCGGGCGAACCGGGAGACCTTGTGGATATTACGATAAATAACAAACGGATCAAGTATGGAATATATCCTGACGTTTTGGCGAGGTTATACGGGGCAATGCATTCTCATGAAGGAAGATACGTTGTCGTCACGGTCCAACCCGGATATGAACTCGTCAGTGAAAGTTCCACTACCCACATCGGAGGGGGATCTCATGGTTCACTGCATGAAAAAGATTCCCTTGTCCCATTAATCATTTCCGGAACGAATACACGGCCCAAAACACTGCGGATCGTTGATATCAAAGACTGGATTCTGCAATTGGTGAATGGGTAAGCTTTAAACTAATAAAACATAGCATCAATCATATTGTTTATGTTTATCCAAACAAAATCATTGCCTTGAGCGAGTCTGACGTTTTTTTGCTGCTGATCAATTTTTGTTACTACTCCTGTTAATTCCAAATTGTCAAATTCTCCGAATAAAACCAAGGTAACCTTCTTCCTGAACAGCATTGATTCAGCGATGATTCTGAATAGCCGTTCTGTTTCTTGATCATCCAATTGTGGACGTGAGTTCTTTCGCAAATTCTGCTGGTGTAGGATGTAAGCTTCCTTGTGCTGTGGAAGCATCATGCGGCTAGATTCCCAGAGCCCGTTCTTTTCAAGTTTTTTGCTCATTTGTAGTGCCCCCCGATTTTTATGGATCTATCCGCTGCTTGCCCTGCGGCAGTAAGGGATGAAGCTCTTACAATGGCGGTGCTTCCGTATCGATTTTTGATGCTGTCTGTCACTTTCTCCAGTGCTCTAAGCTTGATCTGATCATCAAAGAGGGTGAGCTGATAGCTTTGATCGTCCATGAGCTGGCTGATGGTCACACCGACCCGGCGTACAGGCATGCCATCCCAATATTTATAAAAGAGCTGCTTCACCGCTTCAAAAACCGTTTTGGTATGGTTTGTGGGATCGAGAAGCTTCATTTGGCGCGAAAATCCGGTAGGCGCTTCGTAGGGACTGCACATGCAGTTGACCGTGACGACATGGCCCATATATTTTTTGCGACGACAATCGCCGCAAACTTCCTCGGTCAGCTCTAATAAAACGGTATCTACCTCCCATGGCTCCATATAATCTCTGGGCAAAGTCATCATATGGCCAACCGATTTTGGCGGGGTGTTGAAGGTTTCAGGTGTAACCGGGCTGTCATCGATGCCGTTGGCCGTTCGCCACAGCACCTCGGCATGAATATCGGATTGCTTGCCAAAGCGAAAGCGAAGCCGATCCTTGAGACGCGGAAGCGGCGTTCTGGCAATATCGCCTATTGTATGCATGCCAAGACGAGTGAAATGGGTGGTCATGCGTGAGCCGACTCCAAACATTTTATGGACCGGCTGCGGCCACAGCAAAGCTTCGACTTCTGTTTTAGGGAGGGTAAAGATACCATCCTTATTCTTTTTTGCCCAGATGTCCGTGGCCATTTTAGCAAGCATTTTATTGGAGCTTATGCCTACCCTTATCCATACGCCTGTCTGCAGGAGAACCTTCTGTTGAAGGGCTTTGGCTATCGTAACAGGGTCTCCGAAAAGAGGGAGGCTTGCCGTAATGTCCAGAAACTGCTCATCAATGCTGAAAATTTCAACCAGATTCGTAAACTCCTGATAAATGCCCGTAATCATTATAGAGGCATCGATATAATGCTGCATGCGGGGGCGCAGGACGACAAGCTCCGGACATTTATTTAAAGCGATTCCGAGCCGTTCGGCTGTCGTTATGCCGTATTGCTTGGCAATGGGGCAAGCCGCTAAAATAATGCCCGATCGGCGCTCAACAGAGCCAGCCACAACAACGGGTTTATTTTTACACTCCGGATGGCTGGCTTTTTCAATGCTTGCGTAAAAACTTTGACAATCTGCGAGCAATATAACCCTTTCAGCTGTTTCCCTCATTCCAACCGCCTCCGCATATTCATCAGCATGGTCATTAGCTCAGCTTTCACTAAGCTTCTCAGCATGGTGAAATGGTGGATATAACCGCGAACTTTATATTCAACATGGACCCCCCGCGCATTCATCTCGGTGTTTAACGCTTTAATATTCCGTTCTTTCATTTGTTTCTTAATGCTTTGCAGTTCAAGATAGATGCTTTGTTCCATTTCATTGAGATAAAAAAGGATATGATTATAAATAATTTTGTTCCGATGCATTTTTAATTCGTTGATGTCCCTAGCTAACATTTCGAGAAGGATCGGCAGCAAGGTATGCTTTTTAATGATTAGCAAATCCTCTTCCGTTTCGATGATTGAATGGACACTCATAGCTACACCACCATGACGCGAACGTTTATTCGTATGCTGTATTATATACCGAATGTATGTTCTCTATGCAAGGTTTCGCAGGCAGGTAATTTCGACCAGCTTGGATTCTGCTTCGGGAAGTGAGAGGGGCTAACGTTTTGCGGGGTGGTTATAATAATGAAGCTTGTCCAATAAGGCAGAAGATGCGATGATAAATAAATCACATGCTTACATAAGGAGTTAGAACAAAATGAAACAGGCATCATTGCTGCAAGACAAAAAACAACGCAAATTGCTGTTCAGCGCCGGGCTCAGCTGGATGTTCGATGCGATGGATGTCGGCATGCTGTCCTTTATCGTGGCTGCCCTGAGCGTAGAATGGGGGCTTGGCACCGAGCAGATCGGACAGCTGACTGCAATTAATTCCATCGGCATGGCGGTGGGAGCGGCAGCGGCGGGGGCGCTGGCGGACCGCTACGGACGCCGGACGATTTTGCTGTGGACGCTGCTCATTTTCTCGGCGGCGAGCGGCCTGTCCGCGTTGGCGGGCACCTTTACCGTGCTGTGCCTCTTGCGTTTCGTAGGCGGCTTTGGACTCGGCGGCGAGCTGCCCGTCGCTTCGACGCTTGTGTCCGAGTCGGTTCCCGTGAAGGACAGAGGGAGAGCGATTGTGCTTCTGGAAAGCTTCTGGGCAGGCGGATGGATTGTCGCTGCGCTCGTCTCGTATTTTATTATACCGGCCTATGGCTGGCGAGCGGCGTTTATTATTGGAGCGGTTCCAGCACTGTACGCGCTGTATCTGCGCAGAGCAATAGAGGATTCACCGCGATATGTGGCGCAAAAGGGGAAAGTTTTGCCACTGCGCGAGCGGCTGGCGGCGATTTGGTCGCCGAAGCATCGCCGCTCCACGATCATGCTGTGGCTGCTGTGGCTAACGGTCGTTTTCTCGTATTACGGCATGTTTCTGTGGCTGCCGACCGTGATGGTGCTGAAAGGCTTCGGGCTGGTCAAAAGCTTTCAATATGTGCTGCTCATTACACTGGCACAGCTTCCGGGCTATTTTACAGCGGCCTATTTCATCGAGAAGCTGGGGCGCAAATTTGTGCTGGTCACCTATTTGCTGCTGACGGCGGTAAGTGCCATCTGGTTCGGCAGCGCGACGACAGAAGGTATGCTGCTTGCTGCCGGAGCTTGCCTGTCTTTCTTCAACCTTGGCGCTTGGGGAGCGATGTATGCTTACACGCCGGAGCAATATCCGACGGCGGTTCGCGCAACGGGAGCAGGCTTTGCCGCTTCCTTTGGCCGGATCGGGGGCATCATTGGCCCTTACATGGTGGGGATGCTCGTGGCAGGCGGCACATCGATTCAAACGGTGTTCATTATTTTCTTTGTGGCGATCGTATGCGGTGCGCTGGCGGTTGCTTTTCTAGGTAAAGAAACAAAAGGGATTGATCCTGATCTTTAAGCGAGCAAGAGCCAAGAAAAGCACCGTTCTCTAAACGAAAAAAAAGCCCCTCTCCTGAGCTATAGCAGTTTCGGCAAGCCGAACGCTGCTTGATCAGGGAGAGGGGTTCTTCTTTTGGAAAATATACAGCACGCAGCAGAATTTAGCGCACGCAGCTGTTATCTAAGCGGCGCGAAATGCTTCACTTGCTCCAAAATGCCTTCAATTTCTTGGACAACATCTGCCGAAAGCTCCAGCTCGACAGCTTTGACGTTTTCGACGATTTGCTGTGGACGGCTCGCGCCAATTAGAGCGGAGCTGATGCCCGGCAAGCGCAGTACCCATGCCAGCGCGAGCTGGGAAATGGAGACGCCAAGCTGGCTAGCCAGCCCGTCCAACTGTTCTACGCAGTCAAGGACATCGTCCCGTAAATAGCTTTTCAGCACATGGTTGATCGAATCATTGGCAGCGCGGCTATCTGTAGGCAATTGCTGGCCTTTTCTGTATTTTCCGGTCAGAATGCCTTGTGCCAGCGGCGAAAAGACGATCTGGCCAAGGCCTTCCCGCTCGCTGACAGGGATGACTTCCTGCTCGATATATCGCTCAAACATATTGTAGATCGGCTGGTTGGAAATGAGCGGACGCAGGTTCAGCCGCTTTGCAATGCCGGTCACATCAGCGATTTGAGCGGCGCTCCATTCACTGACAGCGGAATACAAAATTTTGCCTTGTGCCGTCAAATCGTCTAGCGCCCGCAGCGTCTCTTCCAGCGGAGCATTCTGATCATAGCGATGGCAAAAATAAATATCGATATAGTCCGTGCCCAGACGTTTCAAGCTGGCATCGCACTGCTCCATAATATGCTTGCGTGACAAGCCGCCATCATTGGGACCGTCACCCATATTGAAGAAGACCTTCGTCGAAAGCACATAGCTGGAACGCTCGAAAGGCCGCAGGGCAGCGCCGAGCGCCCGCTCGCCTTCGCCGCGGTTATAGGCATTGGAAGTGTCGAAGAAATTGATGCCGCTTTCAAAGGCTTGCTGAATGCAAGCGTCAGCCGCTTTCTGCTCGGTAGCTGTACCGTAGGTGAGCCAGCTTCCAAGACCGATTTCGCTTACTTTAATGCCGCTTGAACCAACGCGTCTGTATTTCATACCCTGATTCCTCCGTTTTCATTGAAAAAATAAATGCTCGTCTCTGGCAGCCGCCGTTATTGCTCCAGTGATTTTTGCGTAAAGATAGCCATGTACGTCACTTCGTCCGATACGGGGCAGAGGAGATGCTCCTCCAGCGAATTGAAATAAAGCGTATCCCCGGGATGCAGCGAATATTCAGTCGCACCAACCTTATACGTCATCTCGCCGCTGATCATATAAATAAATTCCTCGCCCTCATGGGAGAAGCCGTGCGGCTTGACCTCGCCTTTGCGGGCCGTAATCAAATAAGGCTGGACCAGCTTGTCTCTGCGCTCGCTGGCAAACGCGTAGAAGGAATACCCTCTGTCTGTCCGGAGCCAGCTGTCTTTATCGCTGTACTGCAGGCTAGAATTGAATACGGTCGCATTGGCGCTCTGCTCTTCAATAAGGTCGGACACCCGGACGCCTAAAGCTCCGGCAATTTTCATCAGTGTCGCCACCGGAGGAGCGGATAGATCGTTTTCAATTTTGGACAGGAGACTCTTCGTAAAGCCGCACTGTTTTGCAATTTCTTCCTGCGTTCGCTTCTGTTCCATGCGGATCAGCCGGATTCTTTTGCCGAGGCTCATCAGTCACACACCTTTATTTGTCATACTTGCCCTCTATCGTATCATAAAAGGACTGAGTTGAAAATGGTTCAATAAAGTTGTTGATAATTCAACTTGGTTGAATTAAAATAAACCTGCAATCACCTTGAGCTAAATGCTTGAAGTGTTGAGGTGTCAAGCAATTGAAGTGCGGAAAGCATGGAAGGCTTGCACGAAACAAGGAGGGACAGTATGGTTAAAGCGGCGGATTTAAATGAGGAGCAGCACGTGCTGGATATGGGCTGGGGCAAAATAGCATGGCTATATGGGCAAGAAATCGATCCTGCGGGCCAAATGACTTTTGGGCAGGTATACATTAATGCAGGCCAGGAAAATGGGCGTCATCGGCACCCAAACTGTGAGGAAATTATTTTTGTGCTGTCGGGCGAATGCGACCATTCGCTAGGGGATGAAATATATCATTTGAAGCCAGGCATGGCACTGCGTATTCCGCAAAATGTGCTGCATCATGCCAAGGTAACGAGCTGGGAGCCCTGCCGGATGATCATTGCGTATTCCGCAGTCGATCGGGAAACGGTAGGCGAGTAGAGCGGCCTTTCGAGCGTTGGGCGACCTAGTATGAGCAGAGCATAGACTTGTTAAAGCAGAAGGCAGAACGTAGAACGGACAATGCAGAACGTAGAAAGCAGGGGGGACGATAAGTGGGAATCCGGTATGCTTTTTCCCGGCCAACAGCGGGGACAGCGGAAGAGGAAACACTAATTCACAGCTATCAGGCTGCGGGCTACGAAGGCTTGCAGCTTAAATGGAATCAATATATGCCCCACGTGCAGGAGCCGGAGCGGTTTCTGGAACGCTGGGGACAGCGGCCGGGCCTCGCATCGGCGCTTATTACGGGAGGCACGCTGCTTAGCGAAGATAGCAAGGAAGAGCTGCGCCGCATTTTTCGCTTTGGGAAGCAGGTGGGCACGGAGCTAATTGTTTACTGCCACAGCGTCCCAAGGACGGGGCTGGACAAGGAAGCTATCGCTAGCTTTGCGCGTTTGTTCGCGGAGCTAGGCAAGGAGGCGCAGGACAGCGGACTCAAGCTGTCGCTGCATCATCATTATGATCAGCCGGTGATGCACCGTGCGGATTTTGATACCTTTTTCAGCGAGCTGCGGCCGGAGGACGGGGTTGGACTGACGGTCGATACGGCGCATCTGGTGAAGTCGGGCATTACCGATGTGGCGGAGGTTATTCGCAGCTTTGCGCCATTCATCAATAATTTTCATATGAAGGATTTTGCGGCTGGCGAATATCGGATTTTAGGAGAGGGCTCGATCGATTTTCAGCCGATTATGACGGAAGTACACCGTATAGGCTACGAGGGCTGGATATCGGCGGATGAGGAAAGCGGCGGTGAGATAGTGATGGGCATGCAGCAATGCTTGCCATTTATGAAATCAGGTATGGGGAGAGTGGCGGAATGAAAAAATATAAAATTGGATTTGTTGGTGCAGGGGCTGTCACGCGGCTGCATTTGAGAGGCTACGCCAATCATCAGGATCGCGTAGAGGTCGTTGCGATTTGCGACCCAAGCGAAGCGGCCGCTCAGGAGCGGGCGGATGAGTTCGGCATTGCGGGAAGATACACTGATCTTGCGGAAATGCTAGCGCATAGCGGGCTAGATGCCGCAGTGGTCTGTACGCCTTCGACGATACGTGGAAGCATCATGCGGCCGCTGCTGGAAGCGGGCATTCCGGTTTTTCTGGAAAAGCCTTTCGCCGACACATTTGCCGAGGCGCAGCAAATAGCAGAGCTTGCCAAGCAGCTGAACGTTCCAGTGTGCATTAATCAAAATTTCCGCAAGCATCATTCATTTGATTTTATTCGCGATTTGGTCAAGTCAGGCGCAATCGGCAAGCTGGAATCGATTCAATTTGATTCCTTGTTCTATCGGCAGGATGCAGGCTGGCGAGTGAATACGGAGCGTCACGCCTTATCCGTCATGGCCATTCATTGGTTTGATGGTATGCGCCGAATTGCGGATGCCAAGGCGGCTTCCATTTATTGCAGCGCCTACTCCTCGGAGGCGGTCGATTGTTTAGGGGAGACGGATGCAACCGTGCTGATGACGTTTGACAACGGCGTGCGCGCCCATTTTACCCAAAGCTTCTCCAGTCCGTTTCATAAAAATGATCTCGTCGTGCTTGGCAGCGAAGGCGTGCTCAGCACTTCGTCCAATACGATCGGGCTGTATCGCCGCGACCCGAGCGGAGAGCCGAACTGGAATCCGCAGCCGGTGCAGACATGGGAGCACGCGCTGCCGATTGAGGAGGCGATATTTGACGGCCTCAATCAGCTGCTCGTCTGGCTGGAGACTGGCGTGGAAGCCGAAAATAGTGCGTTTGACAATTTGCATACGGTTTCATTGCTGGCTGGGGCGTACGAGTCGGCAAAGAATAATCAGGTCGTTGCCTTTCAGGAAGGACTGCTAGGGTAGAGCAGGTAGAGCTTGCAACTGCAAAAGCTGCCCGAACTGAAAAGGCTGCAAAAGCAGAAAAGGCTGCAAAAAGACATCTATAGGAACTTGGTTATAATGGTAGTCAGTTAGGATTGTGGCCAGTTGAGGGGAAATAAATAAGGCGCGGGGTTTTCGCAGCAGCGAAAACCTCGTGCCTTATTTTGCCCGATAAGCCCTTCGAGTGTTGATTTGAAGAACAACCCATTTTGGCGGACACCCAATCCGCTATTTCCTCTAGCAAACGATTGAGGGGATGCCTCGCGGACACAGAAGCCCCTAATACTCCCCAAATCGCTGTTTTGCCGAGATATTGAGACCGATAAGGCATTTCCTGTCCGCCTACATACGTAAATCACAAAAAAAGCTAAAATAGCGGAACCCCAGTCCTCCAAAAAGGAGAGGTTCTACAAGGGGTCCAATCCGTGCTGACAAAATACGGAGGCTAAACGCATTTTCGCGGGCGAACCGTTACTGCTGAAAATGCTGCTGGCGGTAATGGAGCGGGCTCATGCCGGTCCAGCGTTTGAATTGCCTGCTGAAATGCGACAGCTGGGAATAGCCCAGCCGCAAACCAATTTCCTTCAGCGACAGCTCAGGCTGGCGAATGAGCACCTTAGCCTCCTGAAGCTTGAGCTCAGATAAAAACTGCCGTGGCGACAGGCCGTACACTTTGCGAAACACTTCAAGCCCATAGCCGGGGCTGATGCCCAGCGAGCCCATAATCTCTTCAATACGAAAAGTGCTCTCCGCCACCGGCTCCCCAGGAAGCTTATGCGGGTCAAAGTTCCCCTTGATCGCCTCGGCAATCGCTTTGGCATATTGAACGGATGCTGGCGGCATAGCTGCCAGCTCCTCCTCCGGCAAACAGATCGTACTGACTAATAGTCCGAACAGCTCAAACAAATCCGCTTGCAGCCGAAAGCGATCCGCCGTCGTATAACCGCCGCCCCGCCTAAGCATCGCAATCCATTGATTCAAAATAGGCAGCAGGCGCTCAGAATCAGCGCTTCCCGCGGGAAACAGCAGGCGGCCATTACGAATCATTTCTTGGCGAAAAGCCGGATCGTCCACATTAAAGTGGGCGCAAAAATAAGCCATGCCCTCCTCCGAAACGCAGCGGCTCTTATGCTTAAAGCCGGGGGGAATAAGCAGAAAGTCGCCGGCGCCCAGCTGATATTTGCTTTCGCCAATGATCGTTTCCTGCGCACCCTCCTGAATAAAAATCATTTCAAAGCCAATATGGGATTCCAGCGGCATCTGCCAATGCTTGTCTACACGCTGTTCATGTGCGCCGAAAAACTTAATGTTCCAGTCGATGGCAGGCAGAAAGCGCACATTTTGAATCCACGGCGAGAGTGTCACTTCATCATCCATTAGGCAGACCACCTTTGATTTGGGTAAATTTCACGTTGTTTGGACAATCGGCGATTTATTCTATTTAATTTATACTAAGAGGGTAAGCTAAAGCAAGAAGCAAAAGTGATGAAACGATAGGGGTTGTCGATATGGGACAAACGGCAAAATGGTTTTCAAGCACACAAACAGCGAGCTGGACGGAGAAAAGCACGGAATCACGCGCCTTTTCACCTGCTCTATCTAACTTGGCGATAACTGAAAGCGTATACCAAACGGTGGAGGGCTTTGGCGGCTGCTTCAATGAGCTGGGCTTCACTGCACTGAGCCACTTATCGGAGGAAGAACGTGCTGCGGTCATGCACGAGCTGTTCCATCCAGAAGGCGAGCAGCGCTTCAGCATTTGCCGCATGCCTATTGGAGCCAGCGACTACGCGCTGGAGTGGTACAGCTTGAACGAAACGGACGGGGACGTGGCGATGGAGCATTTTTCTATTGAACGCGACCGCAAGTATTTGATTCCTTATATAAAAGAAGCGCTGGCGCTCAATCCGGAGCTGAAGCTGTTCGCTTCGCCATGGAGTCCGCCGACGTGGATGAAGACGCCGAAGGCTTATAATTACGGAACGCTGCGCTGGGAGAAGGAAATTCTCGAAGCCTATGCGCTGTATTTCGTCAAGTTCGTTCAGGCTTACCAAGAGGAAGGCATTACGATCCATCAGGTTCATGTGCAAAATGAAGTCGTTGCCGATCAGAAGTTTCCTTCCTGCGTATGGACGGGCGAGCAGCTTAGGGAGTTCATCCGCGATTATTTAGGACCTGCCTTCAAGCAGCATGGGCTGGATACGGAAATTTGGCTCGGAACGATTAATGCCCCCGACCCATGGCTGGAGCTGATGAAAGGGACAACGAACGATTATGACGCTTATGCAGGTCTCGTACTGAGCGACCCTGAAGCTTATAAATATATTAAAGGCGTCGGCTATCAATGGGCTGGCAAATATGCAATCGCCCGGACCTCGCAGAGCTACCCGGAGCTGCGTTATATGCAGACAGAAAATGAATGCGGAGATGGCAAAAACACATGGGCGTATGCCAAATATGTGTTCCATCTATACCAGCATTATTTCAGCAACGGCGTGAACAGCTACATTTACTGGAATATGGCGCTGGAGCCGAAAGGACGCAGCACATGGGGCTGGGAGCAAAATGCCATGATCACAGTTGAACCGGATACGAAGCGGGCGATAAACAATCCGGAATATTACGTGATGAAGCATTTCAGCCATTTTGTGGCATCAGGCTCGCAGCGTATTGGGCTGCAAGGTCCGTGGAGCGGCCATGCCATAGCCTTCAAACGTGAAGACGGCTCGAGGGTCATCGTGATCACGAATCCTTACACGGATACAAGAGAGCTAAGGCTGTCCGATGGCGAAGCAGAGCATGCTTTTGAGCTGGAACCGGAATCCTTTCACACGATTGTACTTGCTTAAAATATAATTTCAATGAACAAACGCCTTTGCGCTCAAGCATGGCGTTTGTTTTGTCGTTATAAAAGTAAAGAGCAGGGAGGAAAAGGGAATGAGGCTGCTGTCTAAAATATATCGTGCCATTTTACACCCGTTTCGGCGCAGCATACGAAATAAGCTGATATTAATTATGGTTGTTGTGTCGGCGCTGCCAATTGTAGCCGTAACTGCGCTTGCTGTGGATAATAACCGAAAGTCGATGGAGGCCGAGCTTATTGGGACGAATGTGTCCAATATGAAATGGACGAGCATTTATCTCGGGGAACAATTTTCGCAAATGAACAGTCTGTTATATTCTGTTCTCATTAACCCGAACCTGAGTGATTATATTGCCAGCGAGGAGGATTCTGGGTTGTCGAGCCAGTTTTCAGCGCAGCGCAACATTGAGGATGCAATGGCTTCGCTGTTTTATTCGGGCAATCATTATATTTCGGGCATTGAGCTCTATTTGAAAAGAAGCGGCAAGCTGTTTACGATGAATGCGTCCCAGAACCAAATTAAAACGCTGGAAAGCATACCTGATCCTTACAATGAGCTGTTTAACCAGCAAAAGGATTTTATGATTAAAAACAGCCCGGAAGGCGATCGTTTTCAGCTGATA
Source organism: Paenibacillus sp. R-74696 (assembly GCF_055814915.1). Classification (NCBI taxonomy): domain Bacteria; kingdom Bacillati; phylum Bacillota; class Bacilli; order Caryophanales; family Paenibacillaceae; genus Paenibacillus; species Paenibacillus sp. R-74696. Next base: position 318,002 of record NZ_JBPULM010000045.1, on the reverse strand, counting down.
CGCAGCATCAATCGGTTCGAAAACCGCGAAATTCTCGGCGGCATTACGCTGGAGGTGCGCTGGGCGATTCTCGACCAGACGCTCTCGCTGCTTAATCCGGCCAAAGACCAGACCGTGCTTATTGCCGGCCCAGACGGAGAAATTTTGTACCGAATGGGCAGCGAAGCCCTTTCGCCCGAGCAGGTTGCGGAAATCGTGAAGGGCGGTACAGAGCCCGGCTATGAGCGCAAGGCGGATGAATATGTATTTTACAATACGATTGATCCGATGAAGCTGAAGCTTATCAAAATTATTCCAATGAGCGCTATTAACCAAAGCGCGCAAGCAACGATGCATTATGGAATATTGGTTGGAGCGATAACGGTTGCGGCGGCTATTATTATTGCCGTGCTGCTTGCTTGGCGCACAGCAAGGCCGATTGTGCTGCTTGCTCGCTCTATGCAAGGGCTGAGCCTTATTAAACAGGGAGATAAGCCGCTGAGTGGACGCATGGATGAAATTGGCTTGCTGGAGACCAAGTTTTATAATATGTCGCATCGCATTAGAGAGCATATTAAGAGCGAATACAGCATGAATTTGGAAAAAAAGACAGCGGAGCTCAAGGCGCTGCAGGCGCAAATCAATCCGCATTTTTTACAAAACACGCTGCAAATGATCGGCAGCATGCTGTTTTCCAAAAAGCCCGCTGAAAGCTACGAAACGATTCGCTCGCTCAGCGAAATGTTCCGTTATGTCATTCGCGAGCCGGATGCCCTGGCTACGCTGAAGCAGGAGCTGGAGCATATGAACAATTACATGGTCATTCAGCAGCAGCGTTTTCAATCACGGCTGCAGTACAGCTTAGAGGTGGACGAGCAGCTGCTGCAAAGCCGCATTCCCAAGCTGACGCTGCAGCCCATCGTGGAAAATGCGTTTATGCACGGGCTTGATTCGCAGGCTGGAGGCTGGGAGCTGGGCGTGAAGGTAGCTCAAGCTACATCCTCTGACGTCATTATTACAATCAGAGATAATGGCGTAGGGATGAGTGCTGAGCGGCTGAGGGAAGTACGCCAAAGGCTCAGCTATGCGGATGGAGAGGTTTGGACACATGGAGAGCGGATTGGGCTGGGCAATGTGGCCTCAAGGCTGCAAATGCATTTTGGCAAAGCGTATGGACTGACGATAGATAGTGAAGCCGGGGTTGGCACGCGTATAACCATTCATATACCTGGTGACATGCAAGGGGGAGAAATACATGATTAAAGTCATGTTGGTTGATGATGAAAGCTGGGGACGGGATATTGTAAGGACATTCGGCCGTTGGGAGGAGCATGGCATGGAGATTGTGGCCGAGGCGCAGGATGGGGAAGAGGCACTGCGGCTTGCGGAGAAGCAAATGCCGCAGGTCATTATTACCGATATGAGAATGCCCGGCATGGATGGCGTCAAGCTGCTGAATGAGCTGCATGAACGTTTGCCTCATATCCAAATTGTCGTCATTAGCGGCTATGATGACTTCAAATACATGCAGCATGCGATTCGCTGCCAAGCGGTAGATTATTTGCTCAAGCCGATTGATCCGAAGGAGCTGAACGCGGTACTTTCAAAATGTGCGTCGGGGCTCGCGGCTGCAAAGGAGAGCCGGCGCTTGCTAACGCTGGATCTCGAATGGCTGCTGTCGCTGACATCGCTGAAGCAGCGGCTGCGCGCTAGGTTCAATGAACTGGACCGCGAAGGTCTGCTGGAGCTTTTCGGAGAGCTGGCGAGTGATATGGAGAGCAGTGTCGCTGGCAAGCCGCTGCTGCTGGAGCGCGTCGTCCAAGAGCTGCTGCTCATGCTTAAGGAGCTTCTGCTGACTAATTCATTGGAGGCAAATGCGATAGATGGTGCCAGAGACGGGGCGGAGCTCGCCTCGAGCGCGAATGCAGTCGCTTTTCTGGCTGCCCGTTATGAGGATGCGCTGGAGCAGCTGATTCAGCAGCGAAAATTCAAGAAACGGCTTAATTTGGACGAGATCAGGAAGTATATGGAAGTGCGGTTTGCCGAGCCGATTTCACTGGAGCAGGTAGCTCGCGCTTTTTTCGTTAGCAAGGAGTACTTGAGTAAAACATTTAAACAGGAATACGGCTGCAATATGACCGATTATATGCTGCAGCTTCGCATGGAGAAGGCGCGGGAGTGGCTGCTTGATGAGAAATTGCCGATTAAAACCGTTGCAGAAATGGCAGGCTATGAAGATGTAACGTATTTTTACCGCGTATTTAAAAAGCATTTCGGCATTGCCCCAGGAGAAATGCGGCGTGGCAGCGAGAATTGATGCGGGCACATTGGACAGGTTAGACAAGCCGGGCAGGTTGGACAAATTGGACCACATTCAAATTGGTTTAAAAATGTCCAAGCGAACAGTCTAATTCTGTCCAATTAAACGCTTTCATAAATCAGATACAATGAAAGCGTAAACAAACAAGCTTACGGGAGGTCATTACAGATGAAAAAGAAGCTTTGGAAATCAGCGCTAAGCGCAGCATTAATTACAACACTGCTGGCAGGCTGCGGCTCGAACAGCGGTACGGCAACCGATAATGGCGGAGAAACGACAGGTGAAGGCGGCGCGAAAACGGTTAAGCTCAAAATGTTTATCCCTCAGCCAAGGCTCAAAGAAAGCTACGATAAATACATTGCGCAATTTGTAGCGAAGGAAAAAGCCGAGAAAAACATTGATGTCCAAATACAGCTTGAAATGCCGACAGCCGACACGGCTCCGCAAATTTTGAAAACAAGACTGGCATCCAATGATGCCCCGGACGTGTTCACCGTGCATGCGATTAATGAAATTCCTTCCTTTTACAAAGCAGGCTACTTAGAAGACTTGTCTGGACAGCCTTTTGTAGACAAGCTGCTCGATAGCGTGAAGCCTTCCGTTACGACAACAGACGGTAAAATCGTTGCCGTTCCTATGGAAACGCTGTCATGGGGATACATTTATAACAAAAAGATTTTTAAAGACCTTAGCTTGACGCCGCCAACCACTTTAACAGAAATGAAAGCGGTTATCGCGAAGCTGAAGGAAAACAATATAGCGCCATTCCTACTGTCCTACAAGGAATCATGGATTCCGCAGCTGTTCCTGCCGCTGGCAGTAGGTGCTATCTCGAATACAACAAATAAAGATTTCGTGGAAAAAATGAACAAGGATGAAGGCTCCTTCAGCGACATGAAATCGATGTTCGAGGTTATTGATCTGGTTAACCAGAACGGTACGGATAAAGCGATGGAGCTGGGCGGTGACGATGGTTCCGCCGCTTTCGCATCAGGCAAAGCGGCCATGTGGGTACAAGGGCCATGGTTTGCAGAATCGATTCTTAAAGCGAATCCAGATATGGAATTTGGCGTAGCTCCACTGCCGATCAATGATGATCCTAATGCAACGATGATCAACCTCAGTACATCTACTTCGCTCGTTGTATCGAAAAACAGTGCGAACAAGGAAGTGGCGCTGGACTTCGTCAACTACGTGCTGGATGACAAAGACTCTAATGCCTTTTTCGAAGAGCTTAAATTTAATCCGGTTGCCAAAAATCATTCGTTCTCCACCTATCCTTGGGTAGAGGATGCAATGACTTACGTTAAAGAAGGCAAATCGTATTTGGATCCTGCCGTTCCACAAGCGGTTAAGGACGAGTCAGGCAAAGCGCTGCAATCGTACTACGCTGGACAGCTGTCGCAGGACGGTGTTATAGCGGCACTCGACAAGGCATGGAAATCGTTTAACAAAGTTAATAAATAAATAAATAAAGAAAGAAGGAATGGCGGCAGGGCGGATAAGGCGCGAGGCGCGTCTCCCACCCTGCCATGCCTTCCCATCATCATCTTAGGAGAGGTGAGCAACCGTGCCAATGAAGGGTGTTTTAAAAAGATATGTATCGCTGCTGGCCTTCGTCGCGCCTGCATTTATTTTGTACGCCATTTTTCTGCTAATTCCGACTCTTGGCGGTATGTATTACAGCTTTACAGACTGGAATGGACTGAATACCAACTATCAATTTATCGGTCTCGAAAATTTTGTGGAGGCGCTGAAGGACGACCCGGATTTTGTCCACTCGCTGCTGTTCACATTAAAATATGTGCTGTATATGCTTGTGCTGCAAAATGTAATCGCGCTGCTGCTTGCTGTTCTCATTGAATCGCGGAGCAAAAGCAAAGGATTTTTCCGCACGATATTTTTCATGCCGAACATGATTAGTATTATTATTAGCGCCTTTATGTGGACATTCGTGTTCACTCAAGTACTGCCGCAGCTGGCGGAAAAAACAATGTTTACCTTCCTGGATCAATCCTGGGTTGGCGATCCTAAGTTTTCCTTCTATGCCATTCTGATTATCTCGCTATGGAATGGCGTCGGCTACATGATGATTATTTATTTGGCGGGTCTGCAAGGAGTGCCGCAAAGCTTGATGGAGGCGGCCATTATTGATGGAGCGAATCCGCTGCAGCGCTTTATGAAGGTTACGCTGCCGATGATTACACATGCGATCACGATTTGCTTCTTCTTGACGCTGAACGGGGCTTTTAAGGTGTTCGAGGTCGTATATGGCTTTACGGGCGGAGGTCCGGGCCGGTCGACGCAGGTGATTACGATGAATATTTATGAAGAGGCCTTTTCGAATAATTTCCGCTATGGCTATGCCAGTGCGAAATCGGTCATTTTATTCATTATCGTCTTGATTTTCACACTCATCCAAATTGCAGTCATGAAAAGAAAAGAGGTGGAGGCATGAGAAACAGAAGCGCGAGCTCGTTATTTATTACGCTGTTTCTTACGATCGGAGCCGCCATTTCCTTCTTCCCGATTTATATGGCCATTGCCAATTCATTTAAATCGCAGGGAGAAATGTTTCAATCCTTCGTAGCTTTGCCGTCAGCGCCGACCTTTGACAACTACGTGCAGGCTTTTCACAAAATCAATATGCTTAGCAGCACGCTGAATTCGGTAATTGTATCGGTGCTGGGCATCGGCGGCATCGTGTTCTGCGCGGCGCTAGCGGGCTATAAGCTGTCAAGGACACCAGGCAAGGCGAGCGCAGCGATCTTTTTCCTATTCGTCGCTTCGATGCTCGTGCCGTTTCACTCGATTATGATTCCGCTTACCCGCATGGCGAACAGCTTGTCTGTGCAGGGCACTACTTATGGCTTGGCACTCATTTACATTGGACTAGGCGTCAATATGGCCGTTTTTCTATACCACGGCTTCGTAAAATCGATTCCGCGCGAGCTGGAGGAAGCGGCTCATATGGACGGCTGCGGCGAGTTTCAGACGTTTTTCCGGATTATTTTTCCGCTGCTGCTGCCGATTACGGTGACGATTGCCATTCTCGATTTCCTCTGGATTTGGAATGACTTCCTGCTGCCGATGCTGATGCTGACGGATTCGGATCATTATACACTCATCTTGTCCACGAACACATTGTTTGGCGAATACAACAAGGAATGGACACTCATCCTCGCATCGCTTGTACTGACGGCGATTCCTGTTATTATTATATATGCATTCTTCCAGCGCTTTATTATGGAGGGCATTACAGAAGGAGCAGTGAAGGGCTAATGGATAAATTATTATACGGGGTTGCTTATTACGATGAATATATGCCTTACGACAGACTGAATGAAGATATTCGCATGATGAAGGAAGCGGGCATTAACGTAGTCCGCATTGCCGAATCGACTTGGAGCACGCATGAGCCGCAAAATGGCATATTCGATTTTAGCTCGGTAGACCGCGTGCTGGATGCCATGCATGAGGCGGGTATCCATGTTATCGTTGGAACGCCGACGTATGCGATTCCGACGTGGATGGTCAAGGAGCATCCAGATGTGCTTGCGGTAACGGCGGCGGGGCCAGGCAAATACGGCGCGCGTCAAATTATGGACATTACGCATCCGGTATACTTGTTCCATGCTGAGCGAATCATTCGCAAGCTAATTGAGCGCGTTAGCAAGCATCCGGCGGTTATCGGCTATCAAACAGATAATGAGACGAAGCATTACGGCACGGCTGGACCGAATGTACAGCTGCGTTTCGTCAAATATATGCGTGATACTTACGAGACGCTTGACCAGGTTAATGAACTGTTCGGTCTCGATTATTGGAGCAACCGCATTAACAGCTGGGAGGACTTTCCGTCCGTTGTCGGCACGATTAACGGCAGCCTGGGTGCGGAATTCGCCAAGTTTCAACGCGGGCTGGTCAATGAGTTTCTCGCATGGCAGGTAGGCCTTGTCAATGAATACAAGCAGCCAGGGCAGTTCGTGACGCAAAACTTCGATTTTGAATGGCGCGGATATTCCTTTGGCGTACAGCCTTCGGTCAATCATTTTGAAGCAGCGGTGCCATTCGATATTGCTGGCGTGGACATCTATCATCCGTCACAGGATGAGCTGACGGGCATTGAAATTTCCTTCGGCGGGGACATGACGCGTTCACTGAAGGGCAGCAACTATTTGGTGCTGGAAACGCAGGCGCAGGCATTCCCGCATTGGACGCCATATCCAGGGCAACTGCGGCTGCAGGCGTTCAGCCATGTGGCATCCGGAGCAGATATGGTCGCCTATTGGCACTGGCACTCGATCCATAACTCGTTCGAGACGTATTGGAAAGGGCTGCTCAGCCACGATTTTCTGCCTAATCCGGTTTATAACGAAGCCGGAACGATCGGACGGGATTTTGCCCGCCTAAGCGATGAACTGGTGCATTTGCGCAAGCAAAACAACGTTGCCGTTATGGTGAGCAATGAAGCGCTGACGGCGATGGAATGGTTCAAGCTGCCGGACGGCAAATTGTACAATGATGTTGTGCGCTGGCTGTATGATGAGCTTTACAAAATGAACATCGGCTGCGATTTCATTACGCCAGCTTGCGAGCGGCTGGATGATTACAAAGTGGTTGTTGTTCCGGCTTTGTATGCGGTACCGGATGCGACCCTTGAGCGGCTAAATGCTTTTGTGGAGCAGGGCGGACATGCCGTTTATTCGTTCAAAAGCGGCTTTGCGGACGAGCGGATTAAAGTACGGACCTCGCAGCAGCCAGGTATTATTGGTAAAGCTTGCGGTGTTGGCTATAGCCTGTTTATCGATCCGAAAAATGTAGGACTGAAGGGTGCAGCGCTTTCGGCAGCGCCAGGAAGCGTTACAAGCTGGATGGAGCTGTTGACTCCGCTCACAGGCGACGTCGAAGTGCTGGCGCATTACGACCATCCGCAGTGGGGCGAATATGCGGCCATTACCCGCAACCGTTACGGCAAAGGTACGGCGACGTACATCGGCTGCCTGACGGATGGAGCTTCTGCCCATGAGGTGCTGAAGGGCACCGTTCAAGAGGCGGGACTATGGGGTGAAGATCAGCAGGTCAGCTTCCCGATTATCGTGAAGCATGGGGTTAATCAGCAGGGAGCACAGCTGCGCTACTATTTCAACTACTCGGCTGAGCCGGTATCCTTCGTTTATCCACATGCTGCGGGGCAAGAATTGCTGGAGGGCCGTGCGGTTAGCAGCGGCGAGCAGCTTACGCTTGCGCCGTGGGGCGTGCAAATTATTAAAGCAGGTTAGGTAGAGAAAAGAAGTAAAGCTGGCGTGACGTCTTGGCATTTGCGAAGGCGTCACGCCTTTTATGGTTCGGGTTCTTTTTATGAAAAATGGTGTTTTGCCCGATGCCGACATTCCTCTTGTATTCATAAGATAGTGGAATAGGATAGCCATTATCCAAATATGAGAGAATGCGGAGGGAGCCATGAATAAGGTCGCCTTCATTACAGGTGTGACAGGACAAGACGGCATGTATTTAACCGAACTGCTGCTGGCGAAAGGATACATCGTTCACGGTTTGAGACGGCGCAGCTCGCTGGCGAATACGGGGCGAATCGACCGGATTGTGGACGAAGCGAATCGTGTAGAACAGCGGCTCCATCTACATTATGGGGATTTGACAGATTCAACGAACTTGGTAAGGCTGGTGCAGGACATTCAGCCGGATGAAATTTATAATTTGGCGGCGATGAGCCATGTGCATGTCAGCTTTGATATGCCGGAATATACGGCGAATGCCGATGGTATCGGTACTTTGCGCCTGCTCGAAGCCATAAGGCTGCTTGGTCTGACCGATAAAACGAAAATTTATCAGGCATCCACTTCGGAGCTGTACGGACTTGTGCAGGCGGTTCCGCAAAGCGAGACGACACCGTTTTATCCACGCAGCCCTTACGCGGTCGCCAAGCTGTATGGCTATTGGATTACGGTCAATTACCGGGAAGCCTACGGCATGTATGCCTGTAACGGCATCTTGTTCAACCACGAAAGCCCGGTACGTGGAGAAACGTTCGTCACACGAAAAATAACCCGTGCCGTCGCCCGCATTGCCTCTGGCCTTCAGCAGACGCTGGAGCTGGGCAACTTGTCGGCCCAGCGCGACTGGGGGCATGCGCGAGATTATGTAGAAGCGATGTGGCGCATTCTCCAGCAAAACGAGCCGGAGGATTATGTCATAGCCACTGGGCAGACAACAGAAGTGCGTGAGTTTGTGCGGCTCGCTTTTGCCGAGGCAGGCATCGAGGTTGCTTTTACCGGCGAAGGAGCGGAGGAGCTGGGCCATGTGGTCAGCTGCAAGCGTCCGGAATACCAGCTTCCAGTTGGCCAATTGGTTGTCCAGGTTAATCCGCGATATTACCGCCCGACCGAGGTGGAGCTATTGCTTGGCGACCCGGGAAAAGCGCAGGCGAAGCTTGGCTGGACCCCAGCCAGCAGTCTTGCTGATCTCGTCAAGGATATGGTCGCAGCCGATTTGGAGGAGACGCAGCGCGTAGCGGATTTGCGCAAGTTAGGCTATGATGTAAGTTTGGATTTGGAATAGATGTGACAATAGCCCGCCGGATCACTGCAGCAAGTCAGCAGCTTCCGGCGGGCTATTGATTTGAGGAGTCGATTAGAGGAGACTCAGATTTTTTTCAATTGGGTGATAAACAAGATGGCGTGTAATATCGCCAGGATGCTGCACGAGAAGCGGCCCCCAAGAAGGATTTGTATCATGCATCAGTTTGAGCAGTGAAAGCATGCGATCAAATACTAACTGGACATCCGCTTCGCTAGACAAGCCTTCGGTTAAGGCTGCCGCTACGATATGCGCAGCATAATAACCAGAGCGGAATTCGTCGGAAAGCGAGCCTGTAGTGCGCATCAAGATGCGCAATGAAGAGGTAATGCGTTCATCCTTGTTTCTCCAATTTTGAATTTCATCGAGCGAGTGATTTTCAAGACTTCTAAGTTTGGTTTTCATAATGGTCCAAGCGACTATTCGGGCAGAGCGCTTAGCTGTATCTGCATCAATTCGGCTGCCTCCTAATTGAATATCGGAAAGATCCTTGTCAGATTCTGCTTCAATGATTTTCTCCCAATCACCTGCTTGATCGAATTCAAGCAGACCAGAAGCATAAGCACCTAAATATCCACGTAAAATGTCAGCTGTATGAGGATCACCAGAAGGCCCTTCATTTCGCAGCAGGGCTTGTCCGGTAAAAGCGGCGTTCATGCCGCGAAAATAACCGACAAGACCAATGGCCGCAGCAGGTCCCAAATTTAAAATGCCTAGAACATCCGAAGCGGTTTCGTCCATGCGGGATGCCCAGTAATCGGGAAGGCCTTGGCCGATATTTTCTTGGGTCAGGCTGGTGCGAACAGCATCTGCCAGTTCCTCCAACAGCCCAACATCTGCGTGCAGAATATCGTGGCCACATACCTCATGAGGGATGCTGGACCATGCCAGCAAGCCAGCAGCCGCATGGGCAGGAGGAAGACTGACAATCGCAGCTTCCAAACCAAACACAGATGTAGCGTCGATAGGCCAAGTATAAGGGCCGGATTCGGGTTCTCCCCACTTTACCAAGGCCGGAATAACACTAAGATCCGGTGGCTTGATGCCTATCCGGTCACCTGCACTTAGATAACCGTCATAAAGATCGCTGACCATCTCCTGAAAGCCATCGCTTGCCAGTGCATGAAAGCCTTCGCCATTCTGGAGAATGCTATGGGCAATATCCAGCATGAGTCTGGCTGTATTATTTCTATTTGGGTCCCGTAGTAAAATTTCCATGAAGCCCTGCTGGCCCAGATTATCCAAGGTGCGAATAAACGGAACGGCAACCGCCTGTTGATACAGCATCGGGAGCTTGCTCTTTGCTGCCTCAAGTCTCCCTCTCAATTGATGATAATCCGTCGGATCAGGCGGCCCCTGGATGTTAGAAAGCACAGCTTTCTTCACATCCTGAATGCATGCAGGCAAATTGGTGATATCCGGTATTACATGGGTAGCCGTGCGGCTTCTTTCAAGTGTTGTTTGCATAGTTAGGTTACCTCCTGAAAGTTATAAGAGCCAAAAGTTCTTGAACCAGCCTTGAACAAGACGTGCATCAAAAGTAAAGGTTTAAGTGTCATAAACAGAAATCTTCTATTGACCTAAGTGTTAATCAAATGATGACCCTCAGGGCTCCATAGTCGTTTTTGAAAGGCTGTTCCGTTTTTAAAGCGGAGTTCATAAAGATCAGGGTTTGTCATTTGTTCTCCCTGTTGATCGGTGAAATCGGGCACGTAATGCTGAAGCAGCAGTGTTAAGGCCAACCGATGGCTGACTAGAAGAAATGTTTGAGCGTCACTTTTCAATAGTTCGTTTGTGAATGCAACAATACGTGTGGATACTTCTTGTGTGCTTTCTTCTTTGTCGATACCGGTTACTCCTTGCTCTCGAAGACGGTTTTCCGCTGGCTCTAGCATGAGGTTCAGCCGTTTTTCAATAATTTGCGCTGTTTGCCAAGCACGCAGATAAGGGCTGGAGATTAACTTCTCCATGTGCAGGCTGTCCATGCCTGCAAGAGCATCTGCCAGTTGTTCAGACTGAGTTACTCCGACTGGACTAAGGGGAGCATCTGGCTGGTTTCCAGTAGCGAGTCCATGTCGAACCAAATACAAGGTTACTTCATCCTGCATCAGCTAATGTCACCTTCTGAGTAAGATTTTAAGCTTCTGTTCCAGGCAGGAGAATTTCTGCCTCGACTATAATGTGTAATATTTCATAACTTAATCCATTCCATAATTTGTGAGATGGAAACGATAAGCAATGTACTTCTGATACTTTAGCTTTTGGGCAGGGTATCATTGTTATGAATGCTAGATAAGAAAAAGATATTCCCTACCTGCTAGGGAATTGAACGAACATTTCTGAACAAATAAGCTTCCGACCCCACCCGAAGTGTGGAGCCGGAAGCTTATTGTCTTGGAGCAGAATGGATGGGGGGTGGAGAGGGGCCAGCAATCAGCCGCTTTATAACAGGCTTTCCCGCAGGCAATCGCAAATGTAGGCGATATCCTGCTCGGTTAAGCCGCCGTAGGTCGGCACATTCAGTCCTTGCGCTGCAATGCGGTTTGCGACGGGAAATTCCTCGCTGCGCTGCATGCCTTGATACGGCGGGAGCACATGCATCGGATAAAAGAACGGACGCGTTTCAATGCCGCGTTCTTTCAGGCGCTCCATGAAAGCGCCGCGCTGCTCTTCGTTATAGCCGTTTAGCAGGATGCTGAACATCCAGTAAACGTTTTTCGCCCATGGCTGCTCGGCAGGCAGCGTGAAGGCGCTGTTTCCTTCGAGCTGCTTGCGGTAAAGCGAGGCGACGCGTATCCGTTCGCCGACATGCCAGTCGATGTTTTCCATTTGTGCGCAGCCAACCGCCGCTTGCAAGTTCGTCAGGCGATAGTTGTAGCCAATGACGGGAAACCAATATTTGCGGGCGGGATCGATGCCCTGTCCGCGCAGAAGCTGCATTTTGCGGGCAAGCTGCTCGTCATTGGTCGTAATCATGCCGCCTTCGCCCGTCGTTATAATTTTGTTGCCGAATAGGCTGAACGTTCCCGTATGGCCCAGCGAGCCGGTCCGCTTGCCCTTGTATTTTGCACCGGGTGCTTCCGCAGCGTCCTCCAGCACAAATAATCCATGCCGCTCCGCAACTTCTGATATAGCGTCCATATTGGCAGGATGCCCGTACAGATGGACGGGAATGATCCCCTTCGTGCGTGGCGTAATCAGCCCCTCCAGCAGCTCAGGGTCCATGTTCCACGTATCCGGCTCGCTGTCAACGAAGACGGGAGTGGCTCCGCAATACGTGACGGCATTTGCCGTGGCGATAAAAGTCAGCGTCGGGACGATGACCTCATCTCCTGGGCCTACCCCGTGAGCGAGCAGCGCCAAATGCAGAGCAGTTGTTCCATTGCTGCACGACACGGCAAATTTCGTCCCGCAAAAGTCCGCGAAAGCTTCCTCAAACGTATGAATATATTTGCCTGTCGAGGAAATCCACGTGGAATCTAGGCAATCCATGACGTATTTTTTCTCATTTCCATTAAAAATAGGAACGGCAACCGGATAAAATTTGTCGCCCAACATTATGCCTCCTCCGTGTTACGTTCGCTCTTGGTTCAAAAGACGCTTCACTGTGGCGGGAACGCCAGCAGCAAGCGTTTGGTCCGGAATATTCCGAATGACGGCCGCACCAGCGCCAATCATGCAGCCTGCTCCTATGCGGATGCCGTCGATGACGACAGTGCCTGTTCCGAGAAAAGAACCGTCGCCGACCGTTACACCGCCGGACAGCGTGGAGCCAGGCGCCAGATGGCAAGCCTCGCCAATCATGCAATCATGGTCAACCGATGCAGCCGTGTTAATGATGGTGAGGGAGCCAATTCGAGCATCCGGCTGGATGATGCCTCCCGGCATAACAGCAATGCCACAGCCAAGCGTGGCGCTGGGAGCAATATAAGCTAACGGGCTTATGGCATTAATCAGCTCGAAGCCAAGGCTTTGCACATGGCGGGCGACCCGCAGCCGCGTTGCATTATCGCCGATAGCGATAAAAGCATGGCGTACCCCCTGCTCCAGCAGCAGAGGAAGCATGGCATCGTCGCCAAGCACGGGGACATTCAAAACCTGCCCGCCTGGCTCGCGGCCGATGCAGCCAATGACCTTGTATGTCCGGCTGGTACGAAGAATATCAACGACAACTTTGGCATGTCCGCCGGCCCCAACAACAACGGTGCGATAAGGATTCGCAGAAACAGCATTCATGCCGTATAGGCTCCTTCAACAATAAAATGAGGGGGTGATGCAGCTACTCCCATCATATTCAAATGGCAGAAAATTGCTTCACTTGCAGCCGGGCAGTCGTCCATTTATTCAAATATAGTTGAAATCCCTAGCAGGCGGGGGCATGTGCCGTTGCTTTTTGTGAGCGGGACAATACGCTATGGAGAAGGCAGAGCGATTGGAGGCGTGATATGAAACGCAAAAGAGCTCGTAAACAAGGAACAGCGAAGCGCGGCTCGCATAGCCGCATATCGCGAAGAAAACGCGGCAATAGAGCGCGAGTCGGAAAAGTAGCAAGGACAAGAAGACGCAAAGGCAGACGGGGCGGCAGGAAACTGCGCGGATCGAAAAGAAGCAGGAACAGGCAGAAGGCAGCCGAGCAGGCTCAGCTTGTAATTGAGCCTCCAGCACCGGTCGAGCCGCCTCCAGCACCAATAGATACGGAGCAGTTAAAAGCAAATAATGCAGCGTTCCGTCAGGGGCTGCCTGCAGGAGCTCCAATTGTAGAGCTGCTGCGCCGGGTATTCCGGCTGGGAGATGAGGATTTTTTATGGGAGCTGTATCGTCAGGTGCTCCAGCGCGAGCCGGATCACGAAGGCTTTAACGGCCATCGCAGCCATCTGGCCAATGGCACGCCGCGGGCGGTTATTGCTGCGGCTCTTATCCAGAGTCCAGAGGCGGATGCTATTTTCTCCAGAGTGCCATCTGGAGAAGCGAATACGACAGCCCATCTGATTCAGCATTTGTTCCCCGCTGCGGATTTGGATTTTATTCACGGCATCCACGTACAAATAATGAATCGTGCGCCGGATAGCAATAAGGTAGGACGATACACGACGGCCTTGAAGCAAGGACTGCTGCGGCGCGCATGGATAGCGAGCCTTGTCATGTCGGAGGAGTTTGGACTGCTCATTGGGGCGCCGTATTTACCTCCGCTTGCGGCGAGTGCGGCCCGTATAAACAGCCGGCAAATCGGCATGTTCCTTTGCTTTGGGGTGCAAATTGCGATGGATGGCGAAGGCATCGGTCGTTTCATCGTCCGCTTGTCGGAAGGCTTGCTTGCGCTGGAGAATGATTTTACCCTTCATGTGGCGACAACGGAAGCGAATTTTGCCGAGGCTGCTGCTGTGTATGCCCCGCTGCGCGCGGCTTATGGTGATCGTTTGAAGCTGCACCGCACGGACAGCATGGATACGGTGAACCGCAGCGTGCCTGCGGACATATGGATTGTGCCATATGTTGGGATGGCGCTCGCGCAATATTTGGAAAAACCTTATATGGTTTGTCTGCATGATCTCGTATATTTGCATTTGCCTGAGCTGTACAGCGCGTATACCCAGCATTACCAATATATCCATTCTGTAGCGCAAAAGGTGACGGAAAAAGCGGCGAAGGTAGTCTTCGCTTCGGAGTTTACCCGCAATCATGAGGGATTGGAGTTTCTCGAGCTGGCTGTCCACAAAACGGCTGTCGTGCGCTTTGCAGCGCCGCATGAGGAATATGCGGTGTTTCAAACGCATAGCGAGGAGAAGTTCCGCAGCGCCTACAAGCTGGATGGTCCATATTTGACCTTCCCGTCGGTTGTAAGGCTGCATAAAAATCATGAGGGCCTCATCAAAGCTTTTGCGCTGTTCAAGCAGACGGAAGCAGGAAGAGCATCTGGCATGAAGCTTGTTTTTACAGATGATCTTGGGAACCGCCCGCGGCAGCAGGAAATTTTGGCAGCGCTGAGCGAAATTGCCGATCCTGTTATTTGCAGTTCAATCGTGTTTATGGGGCGCATAGCTTCAGTAGATTTACCTTCCCTATACCGCTATGCCGCAGGCACAATCGTTCCAACGCTCTTCGAGGGCAGCTGCCCATTCCCTATATTGGAGTCGCTGCTGATGAATACGCCGGTCGCCTTCGGAAGGCTGGAGGTGGTGAAGGAGGTTATTAGCGACATGAGCTGCTTCGCAACCTTCCATCCGCATAATATCCAGGAGATGGCGGACGCTATTGCACGGCTGTCACGGGAGGGAGAAGAGGTTGTCCCACGTCAGCAGGCCGCACTTAGCGGCGCGTTGAGCAGGAGATGGCTGGATGTCGCAGGAGATTATGCAAACGTCATTGAAGAGGTGCAAGCAGCTGCCGACTAGGGCAGCTGCTTGCCGTAATACCGCCAATACGTATCGCGAAAAACGTTCAAATAACGCTTTGCCACATCATCCCAGCTTTCCGCTGGATCATGAATGCCCGCCATGGCGGAGCTTTTGTATTCATCATAATTGGCAGTCAAATCTTCAAGCGCTTGAACGATGGAATCGGGGCTGTGGGGGTTGAACCAGGCGATTTTGGCACTATGCCGCGCCAGATGCTCTCGCATCACCGGAATGTCCGAGCAGAGCACCGGAGTACCGAGGCGAAGCGCTTCTTCGACCGGGTAGCTTCCGCCACCTTCCGAAAGGCTGGGCATAATGAGCGCCCAGGCATTTTTAATGAGTGCGGGAATATCCTCATCTCCTACAAAGCCGAGCGGGTAAAGATCACGATTGACGACAAGGCCTGTTCGGCGAATGGTGGAGATGAGCGTTGGAATCCAACTGTGCTGCGGCGTGCAATCCGGAAAAGGCTGCCGCAGCGTATCGGTTAAATAACCAGTGAGCACTAGCGGGCATTTGGTGCGCCCCTTCCAATGGGACAAGGCCTCGAGCAGATTGTTGTGGTTTTTATGCGGCGATGTATTGGATGGATAAATGATGTATTTGGACGGAATGCGGGCAGCGGTGGCAGGAGAGACCTGGCTTGCATATTGTGCGGCAATCGGTGTAATGGCATGGGGCACGACAGTAGCCGATTGATGGCGAGGGCCGAAATGAGCAATGAGGCGATTTTTCACATGCTCCGAAGAAACGACGACGGACGTGACGTGGTCCAGCCATTTTTTCGATAAAATCCAGTGGCCCTTAAGCTGCTCGCCATTTGTAAAAGGCGGGACATAATCGAACATCGTCGTATCGTGAAAGGTGCAGACGGTTGGACGATCAAGGGCGTGGTAGGGGTGGGTGTGCGGCCAGTAGTAATAGACGATGTCGATACCAGCGAGCAAATAGGAATTTTGGTCGGAATCGATGCTGTGCTGGGTGGTTACCATCTCAACCTTGCCTAATGCTTTCAGTTCCGCGACGTTGCGAATAAGGGAATCGGGCGAGAGGACGAGCCTGATCTGCTCCACATCTGGCTGCCTGGCCATAGCCGAAATCAAATTATGGAGCAGTCTCATCCCGCCGCCGATGGAAAAATGGACAGACCATACAAGAATTCGCATTGTTACAAACCTCCTGCCAAGGGCGAGGCTGTCTCCTGCCTAACAGGAAGGATGCCAGCCGTTGCTCCGTGAATTATGAAAAATGTTGCGCTTGCGAATTCAATATATGTGGGGGCACGGGCAGTTATTCGCAGCATCGGCGCAGGATTTGTGGGCAGCGGGCTAAAGGCCCGCTAGCTTAAGCACATGTTCAAGCTTATTTATATTAACGACAATATTATCCGTTCCGACGAAAGGCTTGGGTGGCTGCTCCACTTCGCATACGATTTCATAATAGTCTACGCCAGCATGTGCGCATAGCTTCCAGAAATAGGGGTCGACGAAGGTGGAAGGAGCAAGCTCCAAAAGAGCTGCGCCCGGCTCGCAGAAGGCAATGTTGATGCTGCCGCTCCCGAAGGGGGCGACAATATGCTGCGCTGACGAGAAAATTGCGATTTTCTCTGCGGTAGAGAGCGGAGTGAGCACGATTTCCCTGAAGCCCTTGCCTTTCAGAAAACGGAGAACCTCTTCCTCGTTGGCGACAAAGCGGGCCTGGGCATCCTTGCGGGTAATATAGAGGCGCTCGAAGCCTTTTTTGGCTTTTACGCGCCGGTCAGCTTTAAGCCGCTTGGCCATGAAATGCGACGCCCACGGCGGACATTTGCCGACCATCAGCGGCACCGCCGGCACGATCAGGCGGTCGGCAAGCAGATGAAAGTCCGCATCCTCGACCTGAATGCACTTATGGAGCGGAATGCCTAGCATGGCAAGCGATTCATAGTGAAAAGGGTGAAACAGCTTGCCGATGACATATTTGTCAATCGGAATGCCGCTTTTCTCCAGCAAATGGAGCCTCGGCAGCAGATCGAAAAACCAATGTCCGAAAATGTTTTGCGTACATGCCTTGATATGCGGCATGTTCCAGCCCCAAATGAGCGTGGCGACCGTTCCCTTGAAATGCTGCGGCTCCGGCAGCTGCGTGAAATCAATGAGCGGGCAGTCGAGCTCGACATCGCGCAGCCGCTTATTGTCCGGCGTAACAACATATGCGTTGCTCGTCACCAGCCTCCCGCCAGGAATGGCCGCTACAAAAGCTTCATCAAAGGCAGAAGCCGTCACCCAGCGTGGCTGATCGATGCCTTTGCCGGCGGGGAGCGTCAACGTTTCAGCCGGGTAAATGACCTGATAATAATAGGAAAGCAGATCGGGAGGGACAGCCGCTTGCTGCGCCCAATCTCTCGTTTTCTCATAAAATTGCTGAGGGATAGTGTAGATAGGGATCGCCTCCTTCAATCCGGATCATGCAGCGCACCTGGTGCGGCGTATCGTTCTGCACGCTGCATAATGCTTGAAATTGCTAAATATGCTTCCATCGCTAAGCGTAATGATCAGCAAGCTCCTGCTGCCGCCCAATGATCGGCTGGAAGCTGGCTGGGCAGCCTTTAGGAAACAGAACGCCCAAACCGTTGGAATGCTCGAAATGCAGGTGAGGCATCGCCGAAAGCTCCGCCCAGAGCCGGTAAACGCCAAAATCCGCGAGCCGAACCACGGTGTCATGAAATAAAATAATGCCACCCTCCGCAAGCTTGGGAAGCCAAGTCGTATAGTCATGCAGAACAGCTTCATAAACATGGTAGCCGTCAATATGCAGCAGTTGAATCGAACCGTCGGGAAAGGCGGCCAGCGCCTGGTCAAAGGTGCCGCGCAGCGGTGTTCCGATACCAGGAAATTCACGGGCGCTTACTGCATTGACCGCAGCGTACATCGAATCATCCAGCGTGCCATAAGCTCCGGTATGGGCATCGCCCATCCAAGTATCCACCGCATAACATGCGCTTTTCAACTTAGCATCCTTAATCGCTTGGCAAAAGCTGAAATAAGATGTACCGTACAGCGTTCCCAGCTCTACAATCAGGCTCGGGCGGGCAAAACGGACAAGATCATAAGCAAATTTTCGATGCCCGGACCAGGCTCCGCCAGCCATAAAGCTTGCGGGCAGCTCAGGTGCCGCATCTGCAATAAATTTCGGGTTGTAAAATGTCCAGTCCATAACATCCTCCTGCCTTGCAAAATAGAAGCATAACTACACTATCCTATGTGGAGCTTGCCAGATAGGATAGGGCAGTTGCGCCAAGTAAAAGCGCACATTTCTCCTTCTCATAAACGTACAGCCGCCGTTGCGTCCGCCTTATCCCTACATACAATGACAACATAAACGAATATATCCGAATGGATGCGAGGTGGAATAGGTTGAGGAGCCGCAGTAGAAAAAGCGGCCGTGCGGGGAAAAGAAGCCCGCGCAGCTCACAAGGCGGCATTCGCCGCCGCACAGCCAGACGCCTTGCGGCCCGCGGGCGCAGACATCGCAGGAGCCAGGCGAGGCGCGGAGGGGCGCTGCAGCCTGCCATTATCCGAGGGCAGTGTGCAAAAGCGCGAAATGGCGGGCTCGCAGCGGGTTTAACGGCGAGGCAGGAGCCTGAGCCAGCCGATGAGCTGCAGCAGTTGCAGCGGCTATGGCATAGCTACTGTCTGGCGACGGGCGGGGCAGCTTCCAAATCAGCATATTTGGCCTGTATGAAGGCCTTCATAGAAGGATATTTTTCCGCTACGGGAACCCCGGCGCCGAATTGGGTGCTGCTGCCGACGAACCAGGCAGTTGCGGCAGTGGTGATGGCGATGAATGAAGAGGAATCCATGGCCTCCATGATTCAACAATTGGAGAGGCTTCCTCTACATGAAATCGTCGTCGTGGTGAACGGCTCAACCGACACGACGGCCAGCAAAGTGCGGGAGAGCGGCAAAGCCGTGCTCATTCATTACGCTGGGGCACTCGGTCATGATGTGGGACGGGCGGTAGGCGCAAGAACCACGGTCTCGGATATTGTACTGTTCGTCGATGCGGATATTCCGGTTGCTGCGGAGCAATTGCTGCCTTTTATTGAGGCAGTCGCTGGAGGGACGGATATGGTGCTCAATAATTTATCTTCCTATATGGGGAATTTTTCAGGAAGAGATGAAGTCATGATGATGAAGGAGTTCGTGAACCGCTCGGTGAATCGGCCCGATCTTACCGTTAATTCCTTGACTGCCGTTCCGCATGCGCTCTCGCGTAAAGCGATTGAGGCTATTGGAGCAGCCCAACTGGCCGTTCCGCCAAAGGCGCAGGCGATTGCACTCCGATATGGCCTTAAGGTAGGTACAGCGAGCATGGTAGATGTCATTCGACATAATCGGCTGCGTCCGGGAAATGTAGGCATGGGCAATCATGTGGCGAGGCTCATCGTAGGCGACCATCTGGAGGCGCTGGAGTGGATGATGCAGGCGGGAAATGCCCGCCTGCAATATGCGGACGGAGTAAGGGATCGCAAAAGTGCTGGCCGAGGAGGGGAATAGATGCTGACCAGTATTATTATTCCGACCTACAACCGTTTGCCGCTGCTGCAGGAAGCGATTTATTCCATTCGCAGCAGTACACCGGAAGACCATGAACTAATCATCGTCGATAATGGCTCAACAGACGGAACGATTGAATATTTGCGCGAGCAGCAAATCACATTCATCGGCCTGCCGCGCAATCAAGGCTTTCCCGCCGCCTGCAATTGGGGGCTGCGTCTGGCCCGCGGTGATCAATTGGTGCTGCTGAACAATGATGTGCTGGTGGCACCTGGTTGGCTGGGCAAGCTGCGGCAGGCTTTAGGCAGCAGCAAGCAGATTGGCATCGTGGGGCCGATGTCCAACTTTGTAAGCGGCAAGCAGCAAATCGAAATGCGCGGCAATTATAAGGAGATGGCGGAGCAGCTTGCGGCAGAGTCCGCAGGCGATTATGAGGAGGTCAGCCGATTGGTTGGCTTTTGCCTGTTATTTTCGCGGGAGCTGATGGATCAAATTGGTCTGCTGGATGAGCGCTTCTCGCCAGGACATTATGAGGATGATGACTATTGCTACCGTGCGCGGCAAGCAGGGTACCGTCTGCTGATGGTTAAGGATACATTCGTCTTTCATCATGGCAGCGCAAGCTTCAAGCAGGAGGGCCAGGATGCTGTAGAGCGTCTGCTCGCCCGCAACCGGAAGCTGTTTACAGACAAATGGGGCGTGGACCCGCAGCAGTTTATTTAAAATATAGGAAAGGATATCGTAACGCTATTCTTTCTCTCTATTTCTCGGAATGAAACGCGCTGCGCCGCCAAAGGATGGCAACAGCCGTTTACGCTTGAAATATAGGAAAGGATAAGCTAACGTAATCCTTTCTCTATATTTCTACGCGAAACGGAAGCTTTGCCGCCAAAGGACAGCTTCAGCCGTTTACGCTTGAAATATAGGAAAGGATAAATTAACGCTATCCTGTCTCTATATTTCTCGGAATGAAACGCGCCGCGCCGCCAAAGGAAGGCGCGAGCCGTTTCACCTTGAAATATAGGAAAGTATAATTTAACGGTATCCTTTCTCTATATTTCTACGCGAAACGGAAGCTCTGCCACCAGAGGATGGCAAAGCCGTTTACGCTTGGCCCACACGCAAATTTTGCACCAATGCAGGAGGTGTTCAGCATGAAAATGGCGAGAAGACGAAAAACGGCCAGCCTTCCGTTTAAGCGGCGGAAGAGACGTGCTGTTTCAAAGAGGAAAAATCGCTCGGCAAAGTCCGCCAAGCCGCAGGCGGCTAAGGGACCGTATGAGGATGGTTATCAAATCGGTCATGAAGAAGGATACAGCAGAGGCTACGAAGATGGAACCAAGCAGGCAGAGGGACAAAGGGCAGACCACTCGCACAGCTGGGAGTCGGCCGAGAAGGCAGGCTACGAGAAAGGGCTGAAAATCGGACGCTACGAAGGCGGCGACGCCATCATCGATGAGCAGCTGCCGGAAGCTCATGTCCTCCCAGATACATCCGTAGCGCAGGTTATTGCATCAGGCATCGCTGCGCTAGGAGAACGCATCGTCCACCTTTTGACTGCGCAGCAGGTGGCTGAGCGATTGATGGAAGCGCTGGAGCAGCGCAAGCCGCTATCTATCGTGCGACTTGGAGATGGCGAGCTGTTGACGCTGGCACAGGAAACTGTGCTGCCAACTGAACAGGTTCGCCACGAGGGCGGTTTTTTAGAGTATGCCGGAGTGAAGGTGCCGGACATTGCCGCCCGCGACCGCTTGCTGGCAGCGGTAAAGCGGGCCGACATTGTCGGCATTCCAAAGCTGCGGCAGCCGAACTACCAACGGCTGGCTACGGCCGTTTTTCAAACGTATGGCATTGATTTTCGCAGTAAGGTGCTGACAGATTCGCTCGTCAATTACCGTTTGTATCAAGACGGACATTTGTCCCGCCTGATGAGAGGACGGAGAGTGCTTGTCATTGGGAATTTGGCGCAGCCGCTCGCCAAAGTGCTTGCTGAGAGCGGCGTAACGGTTGTGGGAGCTGTAGCCCAGGTTCAGGGAATCCATGATGTGGACCGGGCGATGGGGGAAATCAGACAGCATGATTTTGAACTGGCGTTAGTATCAGCAGGCATTGCGGCTGTCATCCTTGCGGATGCGATCGCAGCAGAAATGGGCAGGGCTGCGCTTGATTTCGGCCATATGGCTAATTCAATCGTCAAAGGGGAAGCACCGATTCAGGCTTAAATCGAAGGCAACCAATTTTATGTAGCCGTCCCGTGAGGGACGGTTGTTTTGCTTTAATGACCGCAGCAGCTTAGGAAGGAATAGTGCCAATCGTAGCAGTAAGCGACGAGTAAGTGATGTCTGCAGTAGTGCCTATCGCGATGACAATGCCCGATACTGTAACTTGCAGTGCGTACGTGTGATTGCCAGCCGCTAGACCGCCGTTGAAGTACGTGATCGGAATGGCTCTTTCTAAAGAGAACAATCCGAGCAGCGTAATCGCAAGCAAGTCGGAGCTTGTGACTGTAGCTACAATGACGCCATCTTGCAGCAGGTCGACTGTAATGGTTGGGTTGAGCGCTACAACCAGAAGAGCAGTAAAGTTAATGGATACATTAACGGTACCTTCAATAATCACCTGGTTGGAAGTGGCCGTTACCGGAACAATCAGAGTTGCGGCAGTGACAGCAGTAGCAGCAGTTGGGATAGAAGTCGGAACAGCACCTTGGATACCTACAACAGCAGAACCAGGGCCAGCAGGGCCAGTTAATCCCGTTAGACCAGTAGCACCCGTAGGTCCTGTTGGTCCGGTGGGACCAGTAGCACCAGTAAGTCCTGTAAGACCAGTTAGTCCAGTTAAACCAGTTAATCCAGTTTCACCCATAATTGATTCATCTCCTTTCAATCGTATACCACATCATATGTTGGTAGATAGAGATAGCAACGGTATTTGTCCAAGGATAATCGTATATTTTCTAAATTGATAGATTATACCGCGAAAAAAAGCACACACCTCCGCACTCCTCCTTCTATTGCAATACAGGCGGCGATAAATGCCCGATTTGCAGCAAGGGCAGGCAATTCGTCCACTATGAAAGCTCTAGCAAAGCATACGATGTTGAAGAGACGATACTATACTTTCGGAGCCGGCTATGGTAGGAAGGAGCTGCATATTGGCTACACGCACATGTATAATAGAAAGCTATTTATTTTGGGGTGAACCGGTATGAAGGCAGTCATTATGGCAGGAGGAAAAGGAACGCGCTTTTGGCCGAGAAGCACGACGGCAAAGCCGAAGCAGTTCCTTTCCTTAACATCTGGCGAGGCTACGATGCTGCAGGAAACGTACAGCCGTTTTCGCAGCTGCATGCCGGAGGAGGATGTATATGTAGCAGTAAGCCGCAACTATTTGCCGCTTGTTCGGGAGCAGCTGCCACAGCTTAGCGAGGAACAGCTCATTATTGAGCCGGAGCAGCGAGATACGGCGCCTTGCATTGCGCTGACGGCGAGCTTTTTTCAGAAACGGGGCTTAAATGAAGTGATTGTAACGGCTCCCTCGGATCAATATATTCCAGATGCTGCCGAGCTGATGGAGGCGCTGCGGGCAGCAGAGCAAGCGGCGCGCGATGAAGGCGTTGTTGTAACGATGGGAATTGTGCCGACAAGGGCAGAGACGGGATACGGCTATATTGAAGCGGGTGAGCATGAAGATGGCAAATATGGGCCAGGCATTAAGACGGTAAAAGCTTTTATCGAGAAACCGACGCTCTCGCGGGCGGAGGAACTGATTGCGATACCGAATATGTACTGGAACAGCGGTATTTTTATATGGAAGCCGTCAACTATTGCAGGCTACATGCAGCTGTACCAGCCGGATATGTGGCGTGTTTTTGAGCTTGAAGGGGAGCAGCTGGCACATGCGTATGTGCAGCTGCCAAAGCTTTCTATTGATTATGCACTGATTGAAAAGCTGGAACGCCTGTACACGCTGCCGATTGCTTTTACTTGGGACGATGTCGGCGTGTGGACCTCGCTTGAACGAATATTCGGGCAGGACAACGAGGGCAATATTTTGCTGGGCAGCGTCTATCCTACGGCAACGACCAACAGTATTGTTTATACGGAGCGGCAGCGGGTGCTGGTCATTGGCATTGATAATCTAATCGTCGTATCGACAGACGAGGGACTGTTGATTTGTCATAAAACACAGGAGCAGGCGGTAAAGCAAGCAATAGCCGCAATGGATGCTGATCGGGAAGGAGGCATGCCGTGAAAGCATTGATTACAGGCATAACCGGCTTTGCCGGAAGCCATTTGGCAGAGCATTTGCTGGCGCATCAAATGGAAGTGTCAGGCACCGTTAGGAAGACCAGCAGTATTAAGCATATCGCTCATTTGCTGCCGTCTGTTAAGTTATACGAATGCGAGCTGACTAATGAAGCCGATGTGGAAAAAATGATAGCGGACGTTAAGCCGGACATGATTTTTCATCTAGCAGCGCAAAGCTTCGTGCCAAAGTCTTGGGAATCGCCGCTGGCGACGATATACAACAATATTGCCGGGCAAATTCATTTGCTGGAAGCGGTACGAAAAGCAGGCCTTAACTGCAAGCTGCTGCTCGCCTGCTCCAGCGAGGAATATGGCCAGGTAGAAACGCAGGATATTCCGATTAAGGAAACGACGCCGCTGCGGCCGCTCAGTCCCTACGCCGTCAGCAAAATTACGCAAAATTATTTAGGCTACCAATATTATCGCAGCTATGGCATGCATATTGTATGCATGCGTACTTTCAACCATACAGGACCGCGGCGCGGCGAGCAGTTTGTAACCTCCAATTTTGCAAAGCAGATCGTCGAAATCGAGCGGGGACTGAAGCCGCCCGTTCTATATGTAGGCAATTTGGAGGCGAAGCGTGACTTTACCGATGTGCGCGATGTGGTGCGAGCGTACCGCTTGGCCATTGAAAAATGCGAGCCTGGAGAAGTGTATAATATTGCGTCGGGAAGCTCCCGGGCGATTAGGGAGATGCTGCAGACGCTCGTTGGTCTTAGCAGCAGCACCATTTCGATTCAGGAGGACCCGGCACGGCTGCGGCCTGCGGATGTACCCGAGCTGATTGGCGATTATTCTAAATTTCATCATCGTACAGGCTGGCGTCCGGAAATTCCCTTTGAGCAGACGATGCAGGATTTGCTGAGCTATTGGCGGGCGGAATTAGGTTAGGCTGCGCGCAGGATGACCCAAGCTTGCTGCATACCGCACGCGCTAGAAGAGCTTTTTAGTTCATACCCTCTAGACTGAAAATCGGACGATGGCTTAATCGTTGTCTGATAGAGGTTCAGAGGGTATTTTACGCTGCTGCTATGTTTTTGCTAAGGAGGCCTGAGAGAGAACGGCTGGAAAAAGCAAACTGCCCCAGCTTTCACGCCAGAGGCAGTCCGTGTTTCGTTTGATTTTCCAGTTATTATAGAAGCGCAAGCTCGGTCAGGCGTCCCCGGATCATGCTGCCAACCGCCTGCGGTGAATAGGAAGTGTGAATCGTATGCTGCCCCTTCGCTGCAATGGCTGCGCGCCACTCTGGCTCTTGCAGAAGCCTTTGCATATACAAGGCGGCATGATGCACATCGGGTTCGGCCCAAATTTGATACCCCTGATACGGTCCCCAATCGGTACCGACCTGAACCAGCTCATAATTGACGGGACAGGAGTTGGTCTCGTTCATAAAGTCGGTATTGCCGGACCAGTTCGTGCCGATGACCGGCTTACCCAAATACATTGCTTCTGCGAGGCCCAGTCCAAAGCCTTCGGCGCGATGCAGCGAGACAAAACAATCCGTGACACCCAGCAGCGAGTTGACTTCCACGCGGGAGAAAATACGATCAATAATATAAATATTGTTATGCTCGGCAGCGAGCTGACGCAGCGCCTCCATATCTTCCGGCCGGAAGTTCGTATTGTTGACCTTGAGTACGAGCCCGACCGTTGGATCATTTTTCGGAAAAGCGAGCCGGAAGGCTTCTACGACGGCTTGTGGATTTTTACGATTCGTATAGCTCTGTACATCATACATCATCGTGAACAGGAACTGGCCCTCTGGCAGGCCAAGCGATTCTCTCGTAACCTCTGGAGAAGTCTCCACCTCTACGCCATGAGGAATGATGACGACAGGGACGGGAGATTTCTGCACAACCGAATCAAGCACGAAGCGGCTGGATACCCATACCTCCTGCACCAGCTTGAACGCTGGAACAAACTCTTCGGGAAAATCAGGCAGCTCCCAGTGCCAATAGCCAATATTGTAGCGGTTGTGGAATAGGCTATGTCCAAAATGGTCCTTAGCCGGAGCCATATAATCCGCATTCATATGAAACAGGTTGGTGTTATAGGAGCGTTCCTCCGTTTTCTTATGCTCCCAGCTCATATCCGACATCCGGGTGGCGACCTGAAGCGGGAAGTTTAAAATGCCGAAAGGAATTTCGGCTCGTTCAATCGCTCGCGCTGCGAGTCTGGCCGATTCGCCAATGCCCATTTCCGCATGAATAAAACCGACAAGATTGATGCCCTGTGCGGTCCAAGGCTGCGGATCATGTACCTCTTCGGCAGCAGAATGCTCTTCTGCTTGGCGGGTCTGTTTGGCGTGTTGCGATAGGCTAGAGAAGGCGCGATTTTTTGTTTTTCGAAGGCTGCCGTTACTTTTTCGTCTGCGTTCAGCCCGCCGTTTAGCGCGCGGTTTGACCGCTTTGCGTTTACGGCGTTTGGCCAGCAGCGTTTTATTGGAAGAGCTGTGCTTCTTGCGTTTGGCGGACGTTTGATGTCGCTTGCGCTTAAGTGATTTGGCCACTTGTTTCCTTCCTTTCTCGTCATTTGCATGTGGAGAAATCGTTAGCGGATACGCGCTTGACTATATTGTATTCACGATGTACCTCAGATTCATGGACAATGACCTAATGGATAGTAAAAAGCGGCGTATGACTAGAAGCAGGGGCGGCAATAGAGGAGAGATGCCGATCGAGGGCGCGTTGCTTTCCGCAAAGAGCGCGGGACAGTGTGCGTAGGCCGTGCCGCAATAGAGGCTTGCTGCATAAGAAATAATAGATGGACAACTTGCGAAAAAGAAGGGGGAGGGAGCGATGGTGGCTATGACAAGACAGCAATTTATTGCGGCATTGGCGCCTGCCGTCCTACAAGTACGGCGCGAGGGCTCACCGATGCTGCCATCTGTACGGCTGGCGCAATATATTTTGGAAACCGGAGGTGTCATTCATTCCTGGTACAATTTAGGGGGCATTAAAGTAGGAGGAGGTTCGCCGAATGCCTACTGGCAGGGGCAAGCCGTCGTTAAAGGAACATGGGAGCATATCGATGGCCGAAATATAAATACGAGCGCGGCCTTTCGCGCATACAGCAGCGTGTATCATTTTATGAAGGATCAGGATCTGTTGTTTATGAAAACGCGATATGATCGGGTGAGGCTTGCGAAGACGCCAGAGGAACAGGCGCAAATGCTGCTGGCCTGCGGCTATGCAACCGATCCGGCTTATGCGGCCAAGCTGATTGCCATCATAAACAGCAATGGGCTGCGGCAATATGATGATCAGGCTGCGGCAGCTGTCAAGACGACGGTATTTCAGGGAGCGAAGACGGTTCCAATTTTACAAAATGGGATGGTGGAGTTAATTGGCTACGAGCGTAGCGGCACCGTATGGGTGCCGGCGAGAGCGCTTGGCAGCCGCCTCGGCGGGAAAATTGGCTGGACGGGTTCAAAAGTAACGGTGAATGGCCAGGAGCTGGAGTCGCTGCTGGATGAAGGAACGGGGTATGTAACGATACGTGCGCTGGCTGCTTCCATGAATAAAAAAATCGAATGGGAGCAAAGCACACGCACCGTGACGATTATATAAGGGCGAGGCAGCTATTTTTTGCGTTGGGAGGCTGCCCAGAAAGCAAGCACAATCAGCGGAATCGTTATAAACCACGGAATGTGAATGGCTCTGCCAGCAACAAAAGCGAAAATAAACAACAGCACGAAGCCGATTATAATATACAGACAGCCTCTTCCGAAAGTATTCATAAAACTGCGCACCTCCTACCATAAGGAACTCATCCCTTATCATACGAAGCAGTCTTTAGCTGGTTGCATGAAAAATAGGAGCTGCGCGAAATTATGCGTTACAGCCAGGTCGTTTTCTCGGAATAAGGCTTGCGCGCAGTAGCAGGCGCTTCTCCTTGCGGATAGCCGATGAAGACGGTGCCAATAATTTTTTTGCCCACTGGGGCTCCGATAAACTCAAACATCCGCTCGTCGTGAACGAGGCCGATGCCGCGTGTACGCCATACAAGACCAAGTCCCAGCGTTTCGGCGGTCAGCCACATGGAGTGAATGGCGCAGGCTGCAGCATATTCATTGTCCTTGGAGGAGGCTTCGTCTCCTTCAATGATATCGGCTGTTACGACTATGGCAAGCGGCGTCGTTTCCAGCACTTTGATTGATTCTTTTACTAAATGCGGCTTGGTAGGGAAACGCTCCTCCAGATAGGTGCGTGCCAATTGCTCATAACGCTGCTTCGCTTCGCCGCGAACGACATAAAAATGCCAAGGCTCCCGCAGGCGGTCGTTAGGGGCGAGGGTTGCAGCTTCCAGCAAAGCGGCAATCTTCTCTTCCTCTACTTCCTGTGGCAAATAGTTGCGCACTGCGCGTCTTTGTTTCAAAGCATCAAGCAAGGTAAGGGTAGTCATTATTATCTCTCTCCTTCTATATGGTGCTACAGCATCTTCTTCGTATAGCAGGCTGATCCGTTCTCTATAACTATACAGCGGAATAAGCGATGTGGAAAGGCTGAAACGGTTCTCGCTGCAAGATCCGCCCTCGGCATCATTCATTTTTCCATCTGTTGGAGTTGGGATATAATAGGGATAGAGTTACATAAGAAGGGGTTGAGCATAATGGGGAAAGCATTTGAAAAATTATTGCCGGAGCACGAGGAGTTTATCGGGCGACAGCATATGTTTTTTGTAGGATCGGCTCCGTTGACGTCAGAGGGCCATGTGAATATATCTCCGAAAGGCTACGATACTTTTCGCATATTGTCGAACCAGGAGGTCGCTTATCTCGATTTGACGGGGAGCGGCAATGAAACGAGTGCGCATGTGCTGGAAAATGGCAGGATGACGATTATGTTTGTAGCCATGGAGGGAAAGCCCGTTATTATGCGGCTATTCGGCACAGGAAACGTTATATTGCCAGGAACCGAGCGCTGGAATGAGCTGATTGGGCGGTTTGAGCTGCTGCCAGGCGCTAGGCAAATGATTGTGCTAAATATTCATAAGGTAACGACAGCGTGCGGTTTCAGCATCCCGTTTTATGACTATCAGGGCGAGCGGGAACAACTGAAGGATTGGGCGGAGAATATAGGTGATCAGAAGCTTGCAGCCTATCAAAATGAAAAAAACAGCTACAGCCTTGATCGGCTGCCTACCCCGCGCTTGGCATACAGAGGCAGACAACCGAATCGTAAGCGGCAAGCTGCCTGCTTGTTCATTCGTTATTGATTCATTCATTCGTATAAAGATTGTAACGGGAAAAAAGCTTCCAAATCAGCTCTCTGCGGCTGGACACTTCTGTTTTGGCAAAAATAGATTTGAGATGATCCTGCACCGTATACGAGGAAATATGCAGGGAGCTGGCCAGTTCCTTCGTGGATAGGCCCCGCCATAACCGTTCGACCAGCTGCTTCTCGCGCGAAGTCAGCGCGTAAGCTTCGGCAATGATTGGCAAAATATCGCCG
Source organism: Paenibacillus sp. R-74696 (assembly GCF_055814915.1). Taxonomy (NCBI): domain Bacteria; kingdom Bacillati; phylum Bacillota; class Bacilli; order Caryophanales; family Paenibacillaceae; genus Paenibacillus; species Paenibacillus sp. R-74696. Next base: position 288,407 of record NZ_JBPULM010000045.1, on the reverse strand, counting down.
GGCTTCGCAAGCTCGAACCAAACCGCAAGCTGTACCGAGCGATCAGCAGCCTGGAGCTTGCTTGCCCGCAGCGATAAGTAAGGACCATCAGGAATCCGAATACATACTTTTGCAGCGGTCTGTAGTTCCTTGTCCGTGGCACTGGCAGCCAAAGCTCGCGAGCATACAGCTCGGACTGGTCTAGGCAGAGTCTGCTCATCAATATACTCCCACCCCCTAAGCTCCGACAGCCAGCTGTTTGCAGCGTCATTGCTTGATAGTGGCAGCAGCTGCTCGGACAATATGAGAATGCCAGGATCGTCATGAAAGGCAGCGCCCTCGCCATCTGGCAGCAGCAAGCTGGCTTTTTTTAAGGTGCGGGCCATGCTCGGCACTAAGGAAGCGATATATAAGCGCTCCTCTTCTTGAAAAAACGGCTCATTGAGCATTCTAAATAACGTCAAATACCCCCAGCAAGCTCCATCCACCGTAAGTGCTGCCCGTAGTTCGTCTCCAAAGCCGGCAGGCTGCAGCACCTTTGTATATTTGAGGCTGCGGCTTAAATCGCCCTCGGTTGCCCCGCTTAATGTAGCAACAGGCTCCGCAAGCTTGGCAAGCTCCTCATACGAGTTGAAATCTTCCCTTAAATATTCATATTCAAACAATAGATGATGAATGGCCTCTACGCCTTCCTCCGTAACTGCGCCAGTAGACAGCATCGTATGCGGATCGACAAGCGTACAGCATGCGGCTGCAAAAGGCATCGTCGTGCGCAGCTCTGCAAGCAGTCTCTCCCTGTATTCGCTAGAGCGGAGGTTAGCCTCTTCTAATTTGGCGAGCTGTTTCCGTACACGTTCTCTTTGCTTGTTCATTCCAGCTCTCCTGATTACCCACATTTATGGGATAGTGATTTTGAGGCGACCCGATATAATTAACATTAATTACAGCTTACATTTTACAGATTACCCGCTGAAATGAAAAGAGCGGACCATATACAGGTTGAAGGGAGTGCTGTACCAATGAATGAGAAGCAGCAGCAACAGAAGACGATGAGTTGGAATGATCCCCAAGTGGAGGGTTATGGACGAACGATTTCTTTGAAAATACCAGGCTATTTCATGCTGTATGATATGACGGACCGTTTAATGAACGCGATGCTTGGCCCTGAAAGGGAACAGGACATATTAGTCGTTGGCGCAGGCGGCGGGCAGGAGATTGTTACGCTTGGCGGTGCGCATCCAGCGTGGCGCTTTACCGGGGTTGATCCGTCTGCACGCATGCTGGCGATAGCAGAGCAGCGCATCCGAATGGAGCGATTAGAAGCGGGAGTAACGCTGCATGAGGGAACGGCAGACGAGCTGTCGAAGGACAAGCTGTACGATGCAGCGACTTCCCTGCTGGTATTGCATTTTATAAAGGGGCTGGATCAGAAAAGAGAGCTGCTGCGCAGTATAGCCGAGCGTTTGAAGCCGGGAGCGCCGTTATTTATTGCCGCAATAAGCTGTGATCGCCAGGAAGAAGCTTTTGCCGTGCAAATGAGCGCTTGGCAAAGCCACATGCTGGATAATGGCATTCCGCTTGAGGATTGGGAGCGATTTGCCGCGTCTCTTGGCGCCGAATCGGATCCTGTGCCACCAGAGCAGGTGGAAGAGCTGCTTCGGGAAGTTGGCTTTAAGCATGTTTCGAAATTTTTCGGTTCCTACCTTATTACAGGATGGTTTGCTGTCAAAGCAGATGGGGAGCACAACATAGAAGAGAAGAGGCAGGACAAATGAAACAAGACATCGTTGTTATAGGCGGCTACGGCCATGTGGGTGGAGATATAAGCAAGCAGCTCGGAGCAAAGTTTCCAGGTAAAGTGTATGCGGCGGGCAGAAGCCTAGAGCGAGCGAAGCAATTCGCGGACCAGACGGGCGGCCAGGTGAAACCAATGGCATTTAATTTAACCAACTGGAAGCAAGAGATGGATTTCGGACGAGTGAAGCTCGTTGTCATGTGCATGGATCAGACGGATGATGCCTTTGTACAGGCTTGCTTGAGGAGCGGCACGCATTATGTGGATATTTCGGCGTATGGTCCTTTTCTGACCAGCTTAGAGAAGCATACAGAGGAAGCAGCACAGGCACAGGCGACAGCGGTGCTGAGTGTCGGGCTAGCGCCAGGTGTAACGAATTTGCTTGCTCGCAAGGCGCAGCAGGAGCTGGATCAGCTGGATAGCGTAGATATCGCGATTATGCTTGGACTCGGCGATCAGCATGGCAAGGCGGCGATAGAGTGGACGGTAGACAGCATTGGCCGTGCATTTTCCATTGTTGAAAATGGCGGGGTCGCGCAGACGGTCAGCTTTAGCGGCGGCAAACGCACCGACTTTGGCAAGGAGCTGGGCAGCCGCATGGCTTACCGTTTCCCGTTCTCCGATCAGCAGTCGCTGCCAAGAACGCTGAAAGTGCCGACCGTATCGACAAGGCTCTGCTTCGATTCAGGTGTGGTGACCCGCTTGGTCGCATGGATACGCGCAACGGGATTATTCCGGCTGCTGAAGGTTAAATGGATTCGCTCTGCCGCTGTGAGCAGCTTTGGGATGATGCGATTTGGCTCAGACGGCTATGCGGTTAAAGTAGATGGCTGGGGAATGAAAAATGGTGCGAAGAAGCATGTTCAATATTTGGTGGACGGTTCCCATGAGGCGGCAGCGACCGCTAAAGTGGCGACCGCTGTTGCCACCGCTGTGTATGAAGGCGGCCTGCCAGGCGGTGTATTCCATACGGAGCAGCTATTTGAGCTAGTGAAGAGCGGCAAAGGCAAAATTGCCCTGCAAGCCGCTGCGGGCATTACGAAACGACCGCAGATCATTGAAGGCTTGAGATATGACAGCTGGGAGTAAGGCCAAGCTGTTATCACGGTCGTGATAATGAGTTCAAGCCCAAACGGCGCATATCGGCTTGTTGTTCGCTGATGAGCTGCAGTCCAGATTTTTCTGCTGTGGTTTCTGCTGCGCTAGCTTGGGTTCGTTTAGTGCTGGCAGAGGCGGCTGGCTTTGCTTGTTTCTTGCTTTTAGCAGCCGTTGTTGAGAAGGGCGTGTAACCGCGAGCATGCATTTTGCCGATTTTATAGCCTTTGGCGAGCGCAAGCTCGGTAGGGCTTAGCTGCTGCTCCTGCTCAAGCAATCTTGCTAAAATTAACGCTGCCGCTCTCGCATCATCAAGCGCATCATGGTGATTTAACGGAATTTGATAATGGCTAGCTAACACGTTCAAACGATAGGAAAGCATGTTCGGCAGCAGTTTTTTGCTAAGCTGATAGGTGCAGTAATAATGAAAGGCCGGATAAGTCAGGGCCGCATCATCTAGGCAATAACGCAGGACGCTCATATCAAAGGAAGCATTATGCGCGACTACCTGCTTATTTTTTAATAATGGCGCAAGTATAGGCCATAGCTCGGAAAAAGTAGGGCTGTCCGCCACCATAGCCGGAGTGATGCCGTGAATTTCGATGTTCATCCGGTCAAAATGCTGCTGCGGATTAATGAGCCAAACCTGCTCGAAAACGATTTTTCCGCCCTGCACCTCAACGATGCCGACCGCGCAGGCGCTGGAGCGATTGGAGTTGGCGGTTTCAAAGTCAATTGCCACAAAATCCATAGTGCATCCCCTTTAAATTGGTGTAAGTGTTTTAATTCTTACGTTGAATTATACAGGATGTCCGAAGCTTTTTGGACGTCTTCCAACCTTTTTCTTGTCGTGGAGGTATAAACATCCGCAAAACGGACAAAATAAAATTATCGGCGTCGCAAGATGTCGTAGACAACCGCGGAGAAGACTTACGTTCCCCATAAGCTCTTCGTCCGGTTTCTCCTCTCCCATGAATAGAGCGTCCCGAAAGGGGCGCTCGATTTTTTTGTTTTTCCCTTATGTATCAATGGGGTTTCGGGCTTCCTCGTTTTTGTAAAACTTCGAATTGACTACCGATTGACTACCAGATTATATTTTTGTTCCACAAACCACAATGAAATTCAGTTCTTAATGTCGTTGAATGCAGGGGCAGCAGCCTGATTTGTTTTAAATTATGGAGACGATTAAAATCAATCCAGTTTTTAGTGAACTATTGCGGAATATAGGGCATCCCGTCTGGATAGCAAAATATGAATAATGATTTTCCATCGTTCCATTTGTTATGTATTCCAGAGCGTTAGGCTTGTTGTAGTTCATATAATTTACGAAGCCAAACGAGCAGAGTTTCTTACAAAGTGTATTTCGTGTTTTTTTGTTTTTTGGTGGCTTAAGATGAGGAGAGTTAGCCTTCATTTTAGGCCTCATTTGAGCGACATATAGGTGCCCTGCAATAAATTACACGGACCATCCATCTCAGCGCGTGTAGTCCCGTTGTAACGGCTAAAAGAGTTTGTTTAGGAAAACCAATTGTCAAACAATTGGGTCGATATCCGTTGCTACTTCATTGGGACAAGGAAAAGTTGAAAAGGTTATTATTGAGAGTATCGGGGGCTTATTTAATAACAAGGTTTCAATTATTTAGAAGCAGTAAAAGACATGCCTGACGAGTGCAGATTAATTTGGAAACTCAAGAAATAGGTGTTGAATATGGTGGAGATAGGATCAATTAATTATTTGGAAAATAATAATGAAAGAGAAATTAGGATATTCGTCGTCAGAAGAAACAGTCTTTTTGTACTTAGCGATGTACTAGAGGAAAGGTAAGAAATAGAATTTTCCCACAACGAAAAATTGCTATCACCTAGAGAAATGTAATTAAATTCATCGATGAAACAAAAATGAGTACGAAGTAGCGCATTTAGGGGTGAGAGGCATGATGGCTTTGGAACTAGATAACGGTGAGCAATTAGAGTTGTTTCCTAGCGCTACAAAGGAAGATATCCAGGAAGCGAAGAAGCGACTCAATCAGTATCATAAGTGCCAAGCCGTGATTGCTGAATTTGAGCGTCGCGGCTTGGAGACACTTTCGATTCAACAGAGCGCTGTATACGATCAACTTAAAAATAGAGCACTGGATTTAAGCAGCGCAATAAATCTTATTATTGACGTAGAAGTGAAAGAGATAATAAAGTATCGTTATGTCGTAGGGAATAAGCATGCAGTAACGGTTGAACATTTTGCCGAAAGCATGGATGATCGAACCGTGGAGCGTAGGCTTCAAAAGGGTATTGAGTCGGTGGCAGAGTCATTGAAAATAATGAAGGTTATAAAAAGAGTGCAGTTAGATTTCAAGGGATATGACCTTGCCCTAACTGTACTCTTTTTTTGATAAGACAATCAATCACATTTTGAAAATAAAATATCGAAATAACTTGTCTTTATTAAAGTAATTCTATATTGTGGATAAAGTAAATAACTCAAGAAACAGGTGAGCTTTTTGAGAAAATTATTTTCGGGTTACTATAGGCCGCTAGACGAAGAAATAGAAGAATTGTGGGCAAATTGTATTTTTATATTCGATACCAATAGCTTATTGAATTTATATAGATACTCTAAAGAGTCGAGATCGACACTTATAAGTGTTTTGCAAATAATTGAGGATCGAATATGGATACCCTATCAGGTCGCACTAGAGTACCATAAAAACTTGCATAAGGAAATTTTGGATCAAAAGAATGAATACTCAGTTATTAAGAAAACCATTGTAGATTCACTAAATGCAATTGAAAAAGAACTGAATGGAAAAAGACATTCTAATATAAACGCGGAAGTTATCATTAAAGATTTGAAGGAATTCCAAGAAAAGGCCGAGATAGAGTTAAAATCTCAGGAGGAAAAGCATCCTGATCTTGAAAAAATTAAAGAACAGTTAAATGCGATTATCGGCGAAAAAGTAGGTGGAGAGTTTTCACAAGAAAAATTGAATGAAATATTTGCAGAAGGTACTAAAAGATACGATGCGAAGATACCACCAGGCTATATGGATTATAAAAAAGAAAGTAGATCATACTACAGCAATTTAGAATATGAGGATAAGTTTGGTGATTTAGTTTATTGGAAGCAAGTTTTAGAAAAATCAAAAGAAGAAGTTGTAAAATCAATTATACTTATTACCGATGATACAAAAGAAGATTGGTGGTACGAGGTAAAAGGAAAGAAAAAAGGCCCACATCCTCTGCTAGTTCAAGAATTTAAAAATGAAAGTGGCAATAAGCCTTTCTATATGTATAGGACAGAACAATTTTTGAAATGGGCCGAAAAATATTTAAGAATTAATAATATAGAACAGGTTGATAGAGCAGTTAGTGAAATTGAAAAGATTAAAGAAGCAAATGAGGAACATCTTATACAGCTAAGGCTAAATAATGATAATAAACCGTTTCACTCTATACTTTTGGAAGATTTCAAAATGAATCCGCTTGTATCATATAATTATTTGTATAGGGCTTTTTTGAGAATTAATAAGGACATTATTGCTAATAGCCATAGTGGTATTGAATTAGCAGTTAAAATGTTTATTAGTTCTGTTAGAGATTTTTATAATAATAATGAATTTGTTCTAACGTCTATCACTAATAAAGGCATCTCCGTTGAAATTCGTTTTATTACTAACTCAAGTTTAGGTAATACAGGTGATATTATGCGTAATATCGATGACTTAACTACAGTTTTTGATATTGTGTCTTTTGCACAATTGGTTGATAATAAATAATTTGATTTAAAATAATGACGGTAAAATGCCGTTATGTTGCCGCTACGAAAGAGTTTATATAAGGGTACAGTAGAATCACGATAGAGCGAGAAGCTCGGGTGATACCTACTGTACCCTTATTACATGTAGGACTCGGCTGTGCGGTGGGTCTTTGACCTTAGGCATGATTGCCAAACGTGCGGAGATGAGGTGGGGTTGGAAACCCCATGCCAAGAGAGATGTCTCTTGGTCAGTTGGCCGGATCGTTGTGTTCCGACCAACTGACTTATAGATAAAACTGAGGAGTCGCTTCGGCGGCTCTTTTTTGATAGGAGGCGAGCCGGTTGAGGTATACGCGCAAGTTGCCGACGGCGATAAACGATAAGCAGCAACCGGCTCAATGCCGGGGCTGCCCATGGGGTAGGTTCGATGGAGCAAAGCAATTCTGCTCCATGCCAAAATGCAAAAAGGAGGTTGAAGCCCTCCCACAGTGCTAATACTACATAAAACTAGGTTATGTTATAATATTAAAACAATAGAATAAATAACCTTAATAAGGGGAGATATAAATAATGTCAAGAGTTATATTTATTGCGCGTCCTGCAATAGGGGATTTTAAAAGAGAAACAGGAGTTAATGCGGATAGTTTTCCAGATACGTGTCCTGTTTGTAATTTCGCCGGAGAGAGTACATTGGTTTATGCTGTGGAGGTAAAACAATATTGTGGAGAAGCAGCATTTGTATGTAGTCGCAATGATTGTCGTTCTTTATTTATAGCATACTATAATATTCAAAAAGCTGTTCTTATGGATTCTTGGTTTCTAGAAAGAACATCACCAATTTCATATATTTCGCGTGAATTTGAAAATGAAATAACAGAAATTTCATCCGATTTTCCGCTAATATACAATCAGGCATTGAGAGCAGAAAAAGATGGACTTAATCATATTGCAGGTATGGGGTATAGAAAAGCATTTGAGTTTCTCATTAAAGATTATATCATTAATTATCTTAAGGTTGATCGAGATATTGTTGAGAAAAAGCAGCTAGGAAATTGTATTAACGATCATATAATAAGTGATAATGTGAAGTTAATTTCGAAAAGAGCAGTTTGGCTAGGGAATGATGAGACGCATTACGTACGTAAATGGGTAGATAAAGATGTAAATGATTTAAAAAGATTAATTGATGTAACGATTCATTGGATTGTTTCTGAAATAGTAACTAAACGAACAATCGAAGAAATGAAATAAAAAGAGGCTGAAACGCCTTTTTTAATCCAGCTTTAATTATCGTCAAAACCCCAAACGCTTGGGATTTTGACAGAAAAAAGAGCCGGGGATTCTTTCCTAACATAATTTTATTTGGGAGGTGAATCATTATGGAGGGCCCTGCATCAAAAATGTTGAATGATATATTGCCAATATTATGGATTGTTATTCCGATAGGGCTGGCGCGGTTCTTATTTAAGAAACGTCCAGTTCCTATTATAGTAGCAGCAGGTATAGGCATTGTTTGCTATTTGATTTTTAAATAAGGCACCTTAGGGTGCTTTTTCTTTTGCCCATTAGTCAATTTGAGGAGGGGGAGATCATGTGAATACAGTGCAGCCAATCACGGACCCTGAGCTGCTGGAGGATATTTTGGATTTTCTCCGGCAGACCAATTTGCGCAATTATATTTTCTTTTTGACTGGAATTAATACAGGATTTCGGGTGAGTGACTTTTTAAAGTTTCGAGTGCGCGACGTTACTGGCACTCATATTTCGATTAGGGAAAAAAACGGGTAAAGAAAAGAGAATTATGATCACGCCATAACTGAGACGGGCGATTAAAACTTTTGTGGAAGACAAAGAGCCGCATGAATATTTGTATCAGAGTCGTCAAGGAATTAATCGTCCAATTGGCCGGAGCATGGCCTATAAGATCATGCGCGGAATAGCGGAAGAATTTCACTTGGATGAAATCGGATGCCATACGCTCAGGAAGACATTCTGCTATTTCCACTATCGCCAATTTAAGGACATCGTTTTATTAATGCACCATTTCAATCATTCAGCGGAGAAGATCACTTTGTGATATATTGGAGAGCTTCAGGAGACTATGGATTCTTCAATGAAGCACTTCAAATTTCGGTGAAGTCGCCATATTGCGGATAGGTGTAACTCGTTTGATTGGCGTAGGCTCATTCTTACAGCCACAACGGGCTTAAGGTGCATAACGAGATTGACACTTTGTCCATTATGGGTAACTCATTCGTTCACAATTGCTGTAGTTGAGTAAAGGATATGAGAGGTGAAAATAGTGCCTTTAGCAGCTAAGAAATCATGTAGCAAAGTAGGGTGCAGCAATCTTACAAGAGAACGATATTGCGATGAGCACGCCAAGCAAGTACAGCAACGGTATGACAAGGAACGGGGAACAGCCGCACAGCGTGGATATGATAGCAAATGGCGTAAGGCGAGGTTGGGTTTCCTTCGCAAGCATCCATTGTGTGTGTACTGCTTCGCCAATGGGGATGTCATAGAAGCGACTGTAGTCGATCACATCAGACCGCATAAAGGCGACAAGGAGCTGTTCTGGAATCGTGCTAACTGGCAGGCGTTATGCAAGCTATGCCATGATTCTAAGACAGTAAGAGAAGATGGAGGATTTGGAAAAGGACATTTAGTAAAAGAAGGGAATAGACATCCTTTATAGAATACACATAAAACTAGAGTTACAAGTTGGGGGGAGCATTACTTATGAAGGAAATGTTCAAGGCATTTGATAAGCTAAACGATGAACAGTTTGACCAATTGTGGAGTGAATGCATATTTATTTTTGATGCAAATGTACTTTTAAATCTTTACCGATATTCGCTAAAAACAAAAGACACATTTCTTAAGCTAATTGAATTATTGAATTCAAGAATCTGGATACCCCATCAGGTTGCTTTGGAGTATTACTCCAATAGACATACTGTGATACTGGACCAAGTTTCAGCATATAAGAAAGTTAAATCTACAATTAATGCTGTTTCGAACCAGATTACTAATACACTGGAAGAGGAATTGAAAAATTATAAAAAGAGACATCCGATAATTGAAGTAAGCAGTATCGTTGAAAAGATAGCAAAATACATGCGTTTAGTCGATGATGAAATAAGTCTTTTGGAAAGGGAGCATCCCAACTACCTAGAAGAAGATGACGTACTAAAAAGTCTTGAAGTAGCGTTCGAAAGTAAAACTGGTAGCCCATACAATCAAGAACAACTAAATGAGATTTTCAAAGAGGGCGAAAAAAGATATAAAAATCAATTTCCACCCGGTTACAAGGATGCTAAGCGAAAGAAAGATGAGCGTAAATTCTATAAAGGTTTAATAATAGAAGACCAGTACGGTGATCTGATTGTATGGAAACAAATTATTGATAAGGCAGCAGCGGATCAGAGGCCAGTCATCTTTATTACGGATGACGCTAAAGATGATTGGTGGAGAATTGTGCACGGGAGAACACTTGGACCAAGAATTGAATTATTAGATGAGTTCTATACAATTACAAGACAACAAGTGTATCTTTATGAATCTTACAGGTTCATTGAATTTGCTCAACAATTTCTAGAACAAGATATTGATCGTGATGCGGTTCTGGAAGCTCAAAATCTTAAAGAAATTACGTTGCTTCAAAATAGTGAAGATGAAGAACCTGGACAATTGGATTTCTTCGAAGAGTGGGAGCAAGAACTACTTGAAGAAGTTTCAGATTACAATGAAAAGATGAAGAGTACTGGTAAGCAATTAGTTATGAAAAATATGGAGGAGTTTCACAAAGGTGATTTCCTCATGCATTCCAAGTTTGGCTTGGGACATGTAGGTAAAGTTGATGGAAAAGTGCCGGATCAAGTTATTCATGTTTCATTTGCACAACAATATGGGAGTAAACGGCTGTTAGTTGCTTTTGCTCCAGTAGTAAAATATAACCCAATTTCAATCTGAATGGTAAAGGGGCTGTCCAATAAGCCCCTAAAATAAAAAGTTGGGCGGAAAAACGCAATGTTTTCCGTCCAACTTTTTTGTTCTTTTGCTTTTGGTGGAAAATGGCGCGGCGGATGCCTGCCATCTTCAGTAAATTGTGGGCCAAAGCCACAATCCCAAACTCGGTGTGAACCTTCTCTAGTCCTCGCAAGGAGAAACGACGGAACGACCGATTGCCCTTGATGTGACCGAATACGCTCTCGACCTCGACTTTACGCAGAGCATAGATTGCCGTTTTTTCGTCACTTTCAAGGGCTTTGCTGGCTTTTACTTTCATTTCTTCCCATATCGTATTCCAGTGGACCTGGCGGTTTCCCTTTGCCTTGGTGCAGCTGGCCTTGAATGGACATTCCCTGCAATCTTCACATTCATAAACCTTGAAGCTTTGCTCCATGCCAGAAGCGTTCTTTTTCGTTTGGTATTTCTTAAAGCGAACGTAGCGGCCATTCGGACAAACGAACCGATCATCGTGCTCTTCATACGTCTAGTTCGAGGCATGCCGGATGTCCTTTTGGTAACGACGGGTTTTCTCGTTCATATAGGTACCATAAGGAATGAGAAAATCAAAACGCGGCTCTTTTTCTTCGCCCACTGCATACAAATAGTTCTCTTCGCTACCATAACCTGCATCCGCAATCACCGTTTTTGGAAACGGCAAAGAAGACGCGGCCAGTTGCTCCAGATGCGGGATGTAGCAGCGCGTATCTGTGGGACGTTGATGAAGACTGTAAAACAAAATGAATGGGTTCTCGGTTGCCATCTGCACATTGTAGCCCGGCTTCAGTTGCCCATTCTTCATGTGGTCTTCCTTCATCCGCATAAATGTGGCATCCGGATCGGTTTTGGAGTAGCTATTGCGCTCGCCAAAGCAGGCCTTCTGTTGCTCATATCTTGCGAGCCGGGGCAGAAAGCCCTCCCGGATCTGTTTCAGTGGCTGTTTCCAGGTACGACGCTCTTTACGTAAGGCTTTCCTCACTTCGTTGTCGGTTGCCCCAGCTATCTGTTCGGTTACGTTTGCCACTTTTTCTTCCAGTACGACGGCTGCTTCTTCGAGCTGACCCGTAAGCTCATCTGGATTCGCCGCTACGTATTCGCCAGCTTCTTGCTGCGTGAGGGTATGAATATGGGCAAGGGTCTCCTGCACCTTCTCTTTCAGCTTTGCTTCAAAGCGCAGTGTGGATTTTTTCCATACGAACGAATACTTGTTAGCGTCGGCTTCGATCTTCGTGCCATCTAAAAAGTAATGCTCCATCGTAATGTAGTTGTCCGCGATGAGCTTTTGAATCATCGTTTCAAACAACTCGTCCATGCATGCTTTCATACGCACTCCACGAAATTCGTTCAAGTTGCGGAAGTCCGGCTGCTGCATCGCCGACAGCCACATCGCCGGGAGGTTTTCGCGCAGTAGCTTCTCCATCCCTCGGCAGGAGTAAATCTTTTGCGAGTAGCCGTAGAGGATCGCCTTAAGCATCATTTTAAGATGGTAAGAGCTGCAGCCCCCGCCAACATAGTGAGTAAACAACTGCTCGTCCGGGATCGCTTCGATCATCTCATCAATGACACGCGCCACATGGTGAGCAGGGATAAATACCTCCAGATTCAAAATCATCTGAGCCTGCTTGTTGTCGTAGGGCTTGAAGGTAGGAGTCAGCTTTCGTTTCGACACCCTTTTTTCTTCAATATCCTCTAGAGGAAGTGAAAGCTGCATGGTATACTGTTCGGTAGTAGTCGTCAGATTACGCAAAAAAATCGCCCTTTCTGTAGTGGTTGTGTGGTAACTCCCATTCTACAAGATTTTGCGATTTTTTTTTGCTTATTTTTTACATGTCACGAAAATGGGGGGGACCAGAAGTCAGTTTTCACTGACTTTCTGGACAGCCCCTTGTTCTGTTTCTTGTTTTTCCTCTTGATTATCTTCTTCTTCTGGCGCTGATTTTTTTGGATATGAAAACTCCTTGTTAGCTATCCGAGGTTCATCGTCGTCAAAAGCAAAGCTATTAAACATTCTAATTTCCTCCTTTTCCCTTTTAAGCAACCGACACCAGTCTACTACATTAGCCATCTTTTGGCGATATGTGGAAGCGAACAAAAATAATACACGCTTTGAGTTGTTGTCCACCGATTGTCCACCAAATTCACAAAAAAGCGCCTAAAACCACCTAAAACCACCTAAAACCACCTAAAACCACCTAAAACCACCTAAAACCACAACAACCGTTACCCAATAAACCTAGTAAAACCGCACTACACCCACATGCACAATTAGGGTTTTGTGTCCTCTCCCATGAATCGAGCGTCCCGAAAGGGGCGCTCGATTTTTTTTGGCGTTTTATTTTACAGAAGCATCCTGCGCAATAAACCATACACCCGTTTCCTGCGAGGATTTAACGGTGTATACAATGCCATTGCGCTCGGCAGATTTATTTAAGTTATACATATCAACATTGCTGTCCATCATACCTAGCTCCTCAAAAATATCTCCGCTCTCATTGGTTTCCAAATCAGGATTAGTTGCTCCAATTAAAGCTCCGAATGACAGAATCAAATTAGCGCCCGATTGAGCAGTTCCATCACCAGAACCCATAATAAGAAGCTCTTTAATAGCTCCTGTTTCTTTATTTATAAACCCATTGAGGTAGATGGAGTCAGTAAGCTGATGCTGAAAGCCGGAACCTTCTATTTTCAAAGACTTAACGGTAAACTTGGCTCCAAGCGTTTCTGATGCTTTATTGAAAGCTTTACGGAAGCTCTCTACATCTTGAGCAACGACACCTTCAGCTTTTGCCTTTTCGGTCTTAGAAGTTTCTTCCTTCTTAGAGTCTGTTGCTTTGCTCGCTGTTTCAGATGCGGTTTTGGTTTCATTTTTGGAACTTTCTGCGTTTGTAGCAGCTGGAGTAGTGCTTCTATCTTTATTCAAATTACTTACACTTCCTACGATTAGGACGATGATTAACCAGAACCACCATTTTGTATAAAGCGGTTTTCTTTGCTGCATTTTAATTGCCCCTAAGATCTTTTTATACTTTTACAGCTATTCCGACTTGGACGATGCCTTATCGAGCTGGCTTTCATTGCTTTTCACCGAGGCGCTGCCTGCGGCATCCTCATCGCGCAGCTGGCCATTTACAAGACCGGCAAGCAGGATGACGGTGATTACCCAAAACAACCATTTTTTATAAAACGGCTGGCTCTTCATTGTTCATGCTCCTATCGTTTATTCATGTGTGCAGCCTCATTTATTTAACTGTTTAGCTGAAAGGTGACTTCCAGCTTTTTCGAACCGGTTTGGGCTTCGCCTGTACTCGTTAATGCCATTTTACCGGTAGCGAGCGTAGAGTGCGAAGTATCGTTCTGGACGACATCTACAAACACCGAATTGACGATCTGCGATTTAGTAAGTGCGATTGAGCAGGCATGCTGCACAAGCTTTTTAAGCTCTTGTTGATTGGCAGTCAGCGTACTGAGCGTAACATGCCAAATACCAGTGTCATCCATATGTTCATCCGTTATTTCGTAAACAGGCAGCTGCACTTCTGGAGAAGGGGAAAGGATGTCAGTTGCTCCGCACTCGTTGTTATTGAAGGGGGAGCTGGCACCTCATCCGCTATTTGCTGATCTTTATTCCCTGTATAAATGATCCCAACCATACTGCCTGCCAAGAGAGCGACAATGATAAAGCGGGTCTGATTGAATAATAGCTTTCTTCGTTTCAATTGTAACGACTCCTATACTAAAATTTACTTGAATTGCTCGCGAACCCCTTCAAAAGCGGCTTTCATATCATCGCTAGCTGCGGTTGAAATGAATCCAAAGCTGAATTTATCTTCTATAATAAGGCCGATAAATTCCTTATCCCCGTCCCCTTTTACCAAAGTCAGGGTACCCTTCGTTCCGTCTTTTTCATAGTCGACTGTCTCCACAACTTTCGGATTCAAAAAATGATCCTTCTCATCGATAACCGCAGATGCGGCAAATACAAATATGCTTTGAACATCAGGATGCATATGCTCCTGGGCAAATTTCTTTCTGGCTTCTACATCGGTTTCATTATAGTAGGAGTTAATATAACCAAGCGTAAGCTGCTCGCTTACGTTCAAGTCTTTTTCAGGCTCGGCGGTCGGTGCGGCAGTTGCCTCGGTTTCCGGTGAAGGAGATGCCGAAGCTTCAAGCATTGATGAAGGGCTTGGTGATGCAGTAGCCGCTTCTTCCGATGAGCATCCGCTCAGAACGCCAATAGCGACCGCCGTTATTAGGCCATAACTGATCTTTTTGTAAAATGTTTTTCTCGTTTGCAATGTGTCCGCTCCCTTTATCGTTGTTTCGACACCAATATACTACAAAAGTGATGTTTTGGCGATATGTGGAAGGGCGAATAGATAGACTAGCCTAAAATGCCATATAACCCCTTAGTATAATATGAATATTTTTATTTAAACAGTCTGTTTTTTTATGGAATTAAGCAATAAAATGACCTTATAAAACAGCGGGAGATGGTCATGTGAAGGGTTTATTAATTAATTTTACAAAAAGTTTGCTAATATTAAGCTTTCTGGTATCGTTTTTTGTTTTCGAAAAGAGTGCGTTTGCGGCGGTGCCAACAGATAATGGCTTGCTAAATTGTGTGCCATTGAGTCGAAGCACAAATGACAATGATAATACGGTGAAAATCACAGACCTGGCAATGAATGATAATGTTGAGACTGGAAATTCGTATAATGAGATTGGCCGCGATAGTAAAAAAGGCTTTGACATCGTCTGGTATGAATATTCGGAAGCAAAGAGAATTGATTCGTACTACTTAAAAACAAAAAATACTTCAGGTACATTAGCGATGAAGTTTATTGATACAAACGGCATAATTTATGAGATTACTAATTTGAACCGAAATGGTGTGAATACTGCATTTCCAACACCATATGAAAATATCAAAAAGGTAGAACTGATTAATAAAGACCTTGAAGAGGCAAAAATAGCTCAAGTGTATGAATGGGATTTATTCGGAACACCTGTGGCGAGCCAAAGCATTCAAGCGGTTGCTGAAGCAGATGGTATTCAAATATCTTGGGAAAATGTGACGGAAGGGGTTACTTATAAAGTAAATAGAAAGACTACCAGCAGTGGAGCCTATACAACAATTGCATCAGGCGTTGCTGGAACCTCTTATTTGGATACGAGCGCTGTGAAAAATACGATTTATTACTATCAAGTTGTTGCGGTACGTAGCAATGTGGAATGCTCCACCTCATTCGAGGTATCTGCCCAAACTTTGGGGCAAAGCCGTGCTATTCTTGTGATTACGATGACTAACGGTCTTGAGAAAGAATATGATCTGACAGTGGTAGAAGTAAATGCCTTCATTGATTGGTATGATGCGAAGGATGCTGGAGTAGGCAAAGAAAAATACTCCTTCAATAAAACATGGAATAAAGGGCCGTTCCTCAGCCGGACAGATTACGTTATTTTTGATAAAATCTTATTTTTCGATGTAAGTGAATATGAGGATACGACCATTTAAGAGGGGGCAACCCCTCTTTTTTTAATTTATGGGCGATCATCTAGAACGTTCTGCTGTGACCGTAACTCCTCTTTAATATCCCATGGCAATTATGGTACGATAGGCGAGGATAGCGAATAAAGGGGGCATTTGGCAGTGAGAGTCATTGCGGGCGCAGCCAAGGGACGACCGCTGAGGGCGGTGCCTGGCAACAATACAAGACCTACGACCGATAAGGTGAAGGAAGCGATTTTCAGCATGATTGGGCCCTTTTTTGACGGGGGCGTTGCGCTGGATTTGTTTGCTGGAACCGGAGGGCTTGGCATAGAGGCTTGGAGCAGAGGGGCCGAGCGGACGATTTTTATCGATCAGGAGAAAAATAGCATCGACATCATTCGCCACAATACGCAGGCGGCCGGTATGGGGCAGGAAGCAGAAATTTACCGCAACGATGCAGAGCGGGCATTAAAGTTGTTGGAAAAGCGTGGAATCGCTTTCTCGCTTGTTTTTCTGGACCCGCCATACCGAATCATAACGGCGGACAAGCTCATGACTTACATGGCTGACCACGGCATGCTTGAAGATGGGGCAACTATTGTCGTTGAACATGACGCAGCCCATACCTATGAGGAGCAGTGGAGCGGCTTTTTTCAACTGAAAAAAAACAAATATGGCGACACGGCGGTAACTATTTATCGCTACGAGCCGAATGAAGCTCAAAATGGAGGACTTAACGATGCAGACAAATGACCAGATTCGCGTAGCCGTATACCCTGGAAGCTTTGACCCTGTCACTTTTGGGCATTTGGATATTATCCGCCGTTCGGCGAAGCAGTTCGACCATTTAATAGTAGCGGTGCTGAATAATACAAGCAAGAACCCGCTTTTCAGCCTGGAGGAGCGCAAGGAAATGATCACCGAGCTGACATCGGATTTGACGAATGTTTCGGTTGAAAGCTTCCGCGATTTGCTCGTGCGTTTCATGAAGTCCCACAACGCCAACGTGATTGTACGGGGCATTCGCTCGGTAACCGATTTTGAGTATGAGCTTACGCTAGCATCGACGAACCGGCTGCTTGACGAGGACATTGATACGATTTTTATGATGACCGATCCGAAGTATTCTTATCTCAGCTCCAGTATTGTGAAAGAGATCGCGCAGTTTCAAGGTGCGGTGTCTGAGCTCGTTCCGCCCGCGGTGGAGAAGCGTCTGACTGAGAAGTACAAGTCGAAGCAGTAGATGTTAATTGCTCAGCAAAGCTATTTCTGTAGCTGAAACTGAGCATTATTTGGGTATGTCAGCCTCTCTTCGTGCTAGCATATACAGCGCTGCGAGCAGAAGCATGAGCAGCGCTGATGCAGCCAAAGTGTAGGGCCACAGATTAGGGAAATGCTGCGTGTGAAAATAGCCCGGAACCGGGCTGTTCATCCACGCCCCGTTTGATGAAACGGCTGGCAGCGCACTAGCGGCTAGCCGCCAAAAATCAAAAGGGGCGCTGGCGAGCAGCTGCTGCGCCGGCTTCCACAATAGCACCACGAACCAAGCGGCATGGGCGGCATGCAGCAGCTTGGCGCCAGCGAGCGGGAGGAGCTTAAGGTCTGTCCCGCTTGTAGAATAGCCTGCCTGCAGCAGGCCGCTGATGCCGCTCCAAGCGAGTATCGCGGCGGTGATAGCGGCGCTCAGCACAGGTGCGAGGCTCGGTGCTTCCAGCACGGCAGCTGTGTAGGTGCCGATATGGCTTTCCAGCAGCGCGGGCAGGAAGAGCGCTTCCCACCAGCTTCCTGAGCTGATAAAAAGCCAAAGCGGCTGCATAAGCCGGGCGATGACAGCGGTGAAAATAATCAGGCCGCCAATCAGCATCAGCTTCTGCACGCCGCCGGATACGGCTTCGCCGAGCGCCCGCCCGAAGCCGCGGCCGTCGCTTTCCCGCGCGGCGGTGATGGCCTTGGCCGCCCGTTCAATTAAGCGGCCTTCCAGCGCCTGGGCGGCGCGAGCCGGCAAAGCCTCGGACCTGCTGGTCAGCAGCAGCAGCCAGGCTGTCCAAAGCGCAGCCAGCCAGACTGCCGCTGCGATCAACAGCCCCAGCTCCGGCTGATGCATAAAGCCTGCGCCGAGAACGACAAGCATGAAGATGGGATTCGGCATATGTGAAAAGGCGAGCAGCCGCTGGCCTTCTTGGAGCGTAACCTGCCCATGCCTGCGAAGCACGGCTGTCGTTTCGGCACCAGCGGGAAAGCCGGATAGCCAGCCGAATAGCAGGGGGAGCGCTGCCTCTCCGGGAAGCCGGAATAAGCGGCGCATGAGCGGCTGGAGCAGCACGCCGATTCCATGTACGAGGCCAAAGGCGGTAATGAGCTCGAATAGGACGAGAAAAGGCAGCAGCCCAGGAAAAACAATATTCCACCATAGGGTCAATCCTTGAAGGGAAGCTTGAAAGGCTGCTTCTGACTGGTAGATAACAGCTCCGACCAGCAGAATGGACGCTAGCGCTGCGAGCAAGGTTTTAGCCACTGGACGATCAACTCCATTTCAGGTCATCGTAGGGAATTGCATGATTTCGATAAGTGCAAAAACACAAATTTTCAGCTGCGCGTATGGAAATACGGGCTATTTGCAGCGCCTGCATGCCCGTCAATTAGAGCTTTGCAATACAAAGGCTGCTTGAGAGCGCCGGGAAATTACAAATGGCAGCTAGTATAGCGGCTTGTACGATATGTATGCAGCCCCTTGGCCTGATAGAACAAGGGATGAAGAAGGTTTATGAGCAACGAAAGGGGCGCGATTTGTCCTTGAAATCGTCAGGAGTAAGGCAGTTAGGCTTTATTATGATGGCGACCGCTTTATTCATGTATATGCTTTTGTACGCACCAACACCTTATGTCATGTACGAGCCTGGGCTTGCTGCTCCGACGAAGCCAATGGTTCGTTTGGGTGAGGGAGCGGATGATGATGTAGCGGTGAAGCCCTCAGCAAGCCCATCGCCCGCTTCGAAGCCAGAAGAAGGTGCTTTTCTGATGACAGCTGTAAGGCTATCGGATGCGAATTGGTGGGAAACCCTGTCATCTGCATGGGATAAGGATATAGCGACTTACAGCCGCTCATCGATTTTGCGCGGCTATACAGAGCAGGAATACGCGGAGCGAATGACCGTCGTCATGCAAGGCTCGCAAAATCAAGCCATTGAAGCTGCATACCGCTTCGCCCATCTTTCCTATCAATCAGTGGTCGACAGCATTGCAGTGTCGGATGTGTTGCAGGGCAGTGATGGCAGCGGTTGGGAGCCCGGAGATGTTCTCGTTTCGTTAAAAGGCGGCAAGCCATTTGCGGATGCCGAGCAAATCGTCAGCGAGCTTGGTGCCCATAAGCCAGGCGATGAGGCCGTATTTACCGTAAAGCGGGCAGGAGCAGAGCAAGACGTTGCGATTACGCTGGGCGCCTATGAGGCTCCTCTAACGCCTGATAAGCTTCCTGTCGCGCTTGGCGGTGTTCAGCTTGCTGAGCTTCGCAGCCTGGAGCCGGACGATAGCCGCTTTAAGCTGCAAATCGATGCAGGAGCCATTGGCGGCCCCTCCGCGGGGCTGATGTTTGCTCTGCAGTCGCTTGATTTGCTGCTCGACAAGCAGGATTTGACGGGCGGAGCGATTATTGCTGGAACAGGTACAATCGCAGCCGATGGGACGGTTGGGGAAATTGGCGGCATTGCGTTCAAGGTCATTGCGGCAAGCCGCGAGGGAGCAGAGCTGTTTCTCGCCCCGTCCGCCAATTACAAGGAGGCTGCGGACAAGGCGAAGGACATCAAGGCGAGCATGAAGGTCGTCAGCGTGAATAGTCTCAGCGAGGCTAAGCAGATGATTGAGCAGTATATCAGCGAAAAATAGGCGGTTTGAATTATAGCATGATCGGCTTGGCATAATAGTCGCGAAATAAGGCGCCCGGCTGCTGGCCTCCAGCATGAGCGAGCATATAGGCAGCAGTAGCTTGCGTATCAAGCTCTAAATAACGGTAGGGCTGATCAGCAGCCGACGCGCTTAACAGGACAGGCAGCGTCGCGGTTGTGCGCATTTTTCGCAGCAGTCCTTTGCCTTTCTCGCTAAAGCCAAGCACGCGAATATATTGCAGTCCACTGCGCAGCTTGTCCGGTGTGAAATCCGACTTGGCATGTCCAAGCAAAATAGAGAGCAGAGACCGCTGAAGCTTCGTTCGGGTATAACGTTTCGTTTTGAGCTCTGTAAGCAGGTGCTCCACCTGAAGCTGCTTCAGCCGTGGCAGCGTTTTGCGAATGCGATGCTCTAGCCCCTCGGTTATTTCATGCAGTTCGGCCAGCTGCTGCGCTGAACGGGTGACGATGGCGTGCAGGAGAGGAGAAGCGAAGCTGTCCCAGCTTACGGGACTTCGCCCTGCATCCCATTCGCGCGCCAATACGTCATAGGTTGTGTCCGGCACGAAAGGCTTAATGCCTGCAAGCTGCCTCTCCAGCAAAAGCTGTTTGCGAATGGCGGTAGCGCTGGCAATGGCACTGTCCGTAACGTCCTCCTGATTATAAGCAGCTTTCTCGCGGCGAATGGTGAAAGGCTCCATTCGCCCGCCTAGACGCGCAAGGGCAATCAAATAGTGCAGCCCCAACGTATGATTGGGCATGGCAAAAGGAAACGCAGCAGCCTCTGGCTTTCCTATGCTGCCCAAATAAGCGGCTACCGCGCTGCTGTAGGCGCTCGGGTAGCTTATCCCCGTAGCCAGCCGCTCTTTTAGCTGCGAGGCGAAAGCGGGCGGCTCCTGCGCGATGACGGAGGCGGCATCCATAAGCGGAGCCAAATCGCCGCTTTCCGTACCGAAGCAGAAGCCATCGACGACGCCCGTTGCCTCCAGCAGCGCAACGGCGCCGTAGGAGAACCATTCCGCTGCCTGTGTTGCGTAGGCTACTGGCAGTTCAATGACGAGATCGCAGCCCCCGCGCAGCGCGGCTTCCGTACGGCTCCATTTGTCCATTACGGCAGGTTCGCCGCGCTGGAGGAAATGCCCGCTCATTACAGCGACAACGGCATCAGAGCCGCTTGCCAGCAGCGACTGCTCCAAATGATAGCGATGGCCATTGTGAAATGGATTATATTCAACAATTAATCCTACCGTACGCATATAACCGTGCTCCTCAATTGTAAAATGGTTGCATTACAAGCGTAAACGGCTTAAGCTATCCTTGGCGGCAAAGCAGCCGTTTCGCTGGTGGAATATAAGCCTACTATAAGTGTAAAACTTATCATTGCTTATATTTCAAGAATAACATAGCTATGATTAAGATAAAATCGGAGTCATCATTTTCAACCGTTGAAAGCGAAAAAAGCTAATCCTCTGTGAAAATGTTGACAAAACCCTTATAAAATAGCTATAATAAATTTTGTTTGTTTGAGGTGATAATATGCAGTTTCATGTAGAAGAAACGATGTCCAAGAGGTTAAAGCATACAATCAATGAATCCATTGATGTTGCTCCTCTATTTGAAGGACGGGCTGATGTGATTAACACAGGTCCGCTCCATGTCGCGCTTAAGGTAGAAGGAAATGCAGGATCCATCTTGGTTGATGGTGAAATGACTATCGATTGGGAGCTTGCTTGCTCCAGATGCTTGGAAGCCGTTCAGGAGCATACAGTCATTCCTTTCTCCGAGCAGTTCGAGCCTGCGCCGAAACGTGGCAAAGACGAGGATGAGCAGGAAGAGGACGACGACGACAGCGACTTCATTGCGGTATCCGGTGAAAGATTGAATTTGCAGCCTTATGTGGAAGAGGCGCTTCAACTGTTTATGCCGTTTGCCCCGCTTTGCAAGAGTGATTGTAAAGGACTTTGTCACACATGCGGACAAAACTTAAATGAACAGACATGCGGTTGCAACAACGAGAAGCTTGACCATCGTTTTGCAGCACTACAGGATTTGTTCAAGGATCAATAGTGTATCGCTTCGCGAATATTGTGAAGGAGGTGTTAAACATGGCAGTACCTCAAAGAAGAACGTCCAAAACTCGCCGCGACAAACGTCGCACTCACTTTAAGTTGGCTGTACCAGGTATGGTAAAATGCGAGCAATGCGGAGAGCTGAAATTGGCTCATCACGTATGCAAAGTGTGCGGATACTACAAAACGAAAGAAATTATTGCTCAATAATTTCCGGGATCTCACAATGGCACTTCATCGCTTGGTGAGGTGCTGTTTTTTTGCACACGTTTAGCTCCTTATAGCAGCGCTTACCGTTTCTTTGCGGGACGAAGCCGCCTTTAACCAGGCGGAAGTAACCGTCTAGGCTTGACTCGCTGCTTACAGAGGCTTTTTTTATAGAGAAGTTTAGTACCAGGTGATAATAGCAGACGTTGGTCTGTTGGGCCGACGTTTTTATAAAATATATGATTGGTCAAAAAGCATTTTTGCGCCTGCTTACACGCCAGTCCAAGGTGGTGCCGACGATCGAACGAATGCCCAAACGGCAGCGGCATCAGCTGCTTGCCAAACTAATGGAGGAAAATCCGTTCATGACAGACCGGGAGCTTACAAGGCATTTGAAGGTAAGCATCCAAACGATCCGCCTGGATCGGATGGAACTTGGTATTCCCGAACTGCGCGAGCGGCTGAAGCTGATGGCGGAGCGTTCGTACGATACGGTACGGTCATTGCCGCTTCATGAAGTTATAGGTGATATTGTTGATCTTCAGCTGAATAAAAGCGGAATTTCAATCTTTGAAATACGTGAGGAGCACGTTTTCTCGCGAACCGGCATTGCCCGGGGCCATCACGTTTTTGCCCAAGCCAATTCGCTGGCCGTCGCCATTATCGACAATCCCATCGCTTTAACGGTAACGGCGGACATTCGATTTATTCGCCCGGTAAAATTAGATGAAAAATGCATAGCGAAAGCCTATGTGAGGTCGATTTCCGGCGAACGCTCCAAAGCGAAGGTCGAAATTTTCACGTATGTTGGTGAAGAAATGGTTTTTCAAGGGAATTTTGTGATTTTCCGATCCGCGGGGGAGGCGGAGAATGAAGGAGGGGACGAACATGCGGATAGCCATTGATGCTATGGGCGGAGATAATGCGCCTGGCCTCATTGTGAAGGGCGTGCTTGAAGCCGCGCATGAGTGGCCGGATACGGAGCTCGTACTGGTAGGAGATACTGCCATCATCGAGCAGCTGATGGGCGGCAATAAGCCAGCCAATATCAGTCTGTGTCATGCCGATGAGGTCATCGGTCCAGATGATGAGCCGGTAAAGGCTGTTAGGCGTAAAAAAGGAGCCTCCATGGTCGTTGCGGGCCAGCTCGTCCGTGAAAAACGCGCAGACGCAATGCTGTCTGCCGGTAATACCGGAGCATTGATGACGACAGGACTGCTCGTTGTCGGCCGTCTGGATGGCATTGAGCGCCCGGCGCTCGCGCCTATGCTTCCGACGATGGACGATGTCGGCATGCTGGCGCTCGATCTAGGTGCCAATATGGATGCAAAGCCAGAGCATTTATTGCAATACGCAATTATGGGGAGCATTTATCGCTCCAAAGTGCATGGAATGGAAAAGCCGCGTGTCGGGCTGCTCAACGTTGGAACGGAAGCTCGCAAAGGCAATGAACTGACTAAGGCGGCGTACGATCTGCTTGAACATGCGCCGATTCATTTTATCGGGAATGTTGAAGCGAGAGATGTGCTAAGCCGCAGCTGTGATGTTCTTATTTGCGACGGCTTTGCCGGAAATATTATGCTGAAAGCGATGGAAGGCACGGCAGGCTCCCTGTTTGGCTTCATCAAAAACGCTTTTGGCGAAACGCTGCTTACCAAGCTGGCCGGAGCGATTATGCTGCCGAAGCTGCGCAAGCTCAAAAACAAAATGGACTATAAAGAACATGGTAGCGCACCGCTGCTCGGTTTGAACGGACTCGTCATGAAATGCCATGGCTCCTCCGACGAGGTAGCTGTCAAAAGTGCGATTCGCCAGGCGCGAATTGCCATTCAAGGCAAGCTGACCGAATCGATTGCAGCGGAAATAAGCGGGAAGTGAGTGTGTTGTGGTGATTTTGCATCCTGTAGGCATTATTGGTACAGGCAAATATGTGCCTGAACGTATTATAACGAATCAGCAGCTTGAACAAATGGTTGAAACGAATGATGAGTGGATCGTTACCCGCACAGGAATTAGCGAGCGCCGGATGGCTGCACCCGAAGAAGCGACGTCGGACCTCGCTTATGAAGCCTCCAAGGCTGCAATTGCAGCTGCAGGGCTTACGGTAGAGGATATCGATCTCATTATCGTGGCGACGATAACGCCAGACATGGCATTTCCATCGACCTCCTGTCTGCTTCAAGAGAAGCTAGGAGCCAAACAAGCGGCAGCATTCGATCTTTCCGCAGCTTGCTCGGGCTTTATTTATGGCCTTGCAACAGCGACGAGCATGATTTCTTCTGGCTTGTATAAGCATGTGCTTGTTGTTGGCGCGGAGACGCTTTCGCGTATTACGGACTACACAGACCGCAATACATGCATTTTGTTTGGTGACGGTGCTGGAGCGGTTGTGCTTGGCGAGGTAGCAGAAGGAAGAGGCTTTAAGTCTTTCCAGCTCGGTGCAGATGGCGGCGGCGGCGAGCTGCTGAAAGTAAGCGGCGGCGGTTCCCGCATGCCAGCTACGGAGGAAAGTGTCGCATCGCGGCAGCATTTTATCCATATGGCTGGAAATGATGTATTCAAGTTTGCAGTGCGCATTATGGGCAGTGCAGCAGAGGAAGCGCTTCGCAAAGCGGATATGACGAAGGATCAAATCGATCTGCTTATCCCGCATCAGGCGAATATCCGAATCATTCAATCGGCGCTTAACCGTTTGAATTTGCCAGAAGAGAAATGCATGATTAATTTGAACAACTATGGCAATATGTCGGCAGCATCGATTCCGGTGGCGCTGGCAGAGGCGGTTGAACAAAACCGGGTAAAAGAAGGAGACGCTCTCGTATTCGTCGGCTTTGGCGGCGGACTGACTTGGGGAGCTTCTGTATTGATTTGGTAACGGAGGGATTGCAGGATGGGTAAAACCGCTTTTGTATTTCCAGGACAAGGTGCTCAGGCTGTAGGGATGGGCAAGGATGTTTATGAAGCATTCGCGGATTGTCGCCAGATTTTTGAACAGGCGGATGAAGCGCTTGGCTTTAAGCTGAGCGATATTATTTTTGAAGGGCCGGAGGACACGCTCAAGCAGACGGCCAATACACAGCCTGCGCTGCTTACCGTAAGCGTCGCGTTGCTGCAAGCGCTAGAAGGCCGAGGCTTAAAGGCGGACTATGTAGCAGGCCACAGCCTTGGGGAATATAGCGCGCTAGTAGCTTCTGGCGTATTATCCTTTGAGGATGCCGTTCGTACGGTGCGCTCCCGCGGTCTCTTTATGGAGCAGGCGGTTCCGGGTGGACATGGCGCTATGGCAGCCGTGCTTGGCGCAGAGCGTGAAGCACTTGCCGAGCTATGTCGCATGGTGACGGCAGAAGGCCATGTTGTTGAGCTTGCGAACGTGAACTGCCCAGGGCAGATCGTCGTTTCCGGTTCCGCAGCAGGCGTTGGGGCCATTGTCGAGCGCGGCAAGGAAGCCGGATTCAAGCGGGTCATTCCGCTTGAGGTTAGCGGCCCCTTCCATTCATCGCTTATGAAGCCTGCTGCTGAGCAGCTTGACGGCGTATTGGCAGGCGTAAGCATGAGCGATGCAGCTGTGCCGGTTGTAACTAACGTTACAGCCAGTGCAGTTACGGATGCGTCGGCGCTTCGCGCCTTGCTGGTCGAGCAAGTTTACTCGCCAGTATTGTGGGAAGACAGCGTTCGTTATTTAATCGCTGAAGGTGTAGATACTTTCGTGGAAATCGGTTCAGGCACAGTGCTTGCTGGCTTGATCAAAAAAATCGATAGATCCGTCAAGGTGATTTCGCTTAACAGCATCGCAGCATTAGATGCTTTGCAAGCAGCCGAATAGGGGAGGTTTTATCATGTTCGCGAATTTGGAAGGCAAGAAGGCGCTTGTAACGGGCGCTTCCCGTGGGATTGGCAGAGCGATTGCGATCGCGCTGGCAGAAGCCGGGGCAGATGTTGCCATTAACTATTCGGGCAGCGAGGCGGCAGCCGCTGAGACAGCTCAAGCTGTAGAGGCGCTTGGACGCCGTGCCATTGTACTGCAGGCTAATGTAGGCAAGGCAGCTGAATTCGATGCTATGGTCAAGGATGTGCTGGAGCAGTTCGGTGCTATTGATATTTTGGTGAATAATGCCGGAATTACAAGAGACAACCTGATTATGCGTATGAAGGAAGAGGAATTTGACCAAGTTATTGAGACGAACTTAAAGGGCGTATTCAATGGCATCAAAGCAGTTACTCGTTCAATGATGAAGCAGCGTTCAGGCCGCATTATTAATATTTCTTCCGTCGTCGGGGTGCTTGGCAATCCTGGACAAGCTAACTATGTTGCTGCTAAGGCTGGCGTTATTGGCCTAACGAAAGCTAGCGCGAAGGAACTCGCTTCGCGTGGCATTACGGTCAATTGCGTCGCGCCAGGCTTCATTCAGACTGAAATGACGGACAAGCTTCCGGAAGAAATGAAGGAATCGCTTGTTGCTCAAATTCCGCTTGCGCGCCTTGGCAGCTCGGAAGATATTGCAGCAGCTGTACGTTTTCTGGCGTCTGATGCAGCAGGCTATATGACGGGTCAAACCGTTCATGTAGATGGCGGCATGTACATGTAATATAGGGCCGCAAGGGCTTTGCCGGGAATTAAAACGGTTACGTATGGCATTTTAGTTTTAATTCTCGTATAATACCAAAGAGGAGGTGAACCGGATGTCCGAAGTAATAGATCGCGTAAAACGTATCGTTGTAGACCGCCTAGGTGTAGACGAAGCGGAAGTAACGCTTGAAGCTTCATTTAAAGATGACCTCGGCGCTGACTCGCTCGATGTCGTGGAATTGGTCATGGAGCTTGAAGACGAGTTCGATATGGAGATCTCTGATGAAGATGCAGAGAAAATTACAACAGTAGGAGAAGTTGTTAAGTACATACAATCTCTTAACTAAGGAAGCCTGGGTCCCGTTGTCACAAACGGGACTTCTCTCCATCTAGGGCATGTGAT
Source organism: Paenibacillus sp. R-74696 (assembly GCF_055814915.1). Lineage (NCBI taxonomy): Bacteria > Bacillati > Bacillota > Bacilli > Caryophanales > Paenibacillaceae > Paenibacillus > Paenibacillus sp. R-74696. The sequence goes on along the minus strand of NZ_JBPULM010000045.1, from coordinate 261,152 downwards.
TATTTAGAAGAATAAATGAGCGTAAGAGCTATTTATATATAAAAGATACAGCGCAGCAGAGTGTTATCTATATTGCAGTTCATAGAGGTGAATCGAAATGAAGCAAAGAGTTGTCGTTACAGGTATGGGAGTTATGACTTCCCTCGGATATGAGCTGGAGGAGTTTTGGGGCAATTTGCTCGCAGGCAAGTCCGGTGTGTCCGTTGTGGAAGCGTTCGATTTTTCGGAATACCCAACGTACATTGCCGCAGAAATCAAAAACTTCAGTCCGGAGGAATTCGGATTGGACAAGAAGGAAGCGCGCCGTATGGACCGCTTCGTGCAGTTCGCTGCTGTAGCCAGCCAATTGGCGGTTAAGGATGCGGATTTGAAAATCGGTGAAAATGCTGATGAGGAACGCGTTGGCGTTATGATTGGTTCCGGTATTGGCGGCCTGGGCACTTGGGAAGATCAGCATAATATTTTGCTGGAGAAAGGCCCGAAGCGCGTCAGCCCGTTTTTTATTCCAATGATGATCGCGAATATGGCATCTGGTCAAGTATCGATGCTTACAGGTGCGAAGGGCCCGAACAGCACAGCGGTTACCGCTTGTGCGACAGGTACTCATTCCATTGGTGATTCGTATAAAATGATTATGCGCGGCGACGCTGATGTCATGCTGTGTGGCGGTGCTGAGGCGACTATCCGTCCAACGGGCATGGCCGGCTTCTGCTCCATGCGCGCCATGTCCGTTCGCAATGATGAGCCGAGTAAGGCAAGCCGTCCTTTCGATATAGACCGGGATGGTTTCGTTATGGGCGAGGGCGCAGGCGTGCTCGTATTGGAGTCTCTCGAGCATGCTCAAAAACGCGGAGCACGGATTTACGCTGAAATTATTGGCTATGGCATGAGCGGCGACGCGCATCATATGACAGAGCCAGATCCAGACGGCGCAGCGCGCTGTATGGTGAAAGCGCTCAAAGATGCTGGAATTGCTCCTGAAGCAGTTGATTATATTAATGCTCACGGCACTTCAACGCCGGTAGGCGACCGTTCAGAGACGAAAGCGATTAAGAAAGCATTTGGCGACCACGCTTATAAAGTGGCAGTCAGCTCGACGAAGTCGATGACGGGACATCTGCTTGGCGCGGCCGGCGGAGTGGAAGCGGTTATTTTAGGCTTGACGCTGCAAAACGGTATCATTGCACCAACGATTAACTTAGACAACCAAGATCCGGAATGTGATTTGGATTATGTGCCGAATGAGCCGCGCAAAGCGGATGTTCGTATCGCAATGTCCAACTCCTTCGGTTTTGGCGGTCATAATGCGACGATCGTGATGAAAGTTTATGAAGCATGATTCCTTAAGCGAGCTGCAGTCGCGTCTGGGGCTACGCTTCAAACAACATAGGCTGCTGAAGCAAGCTTTCACGCATACGTCGTATGTAAATGAGCATAAGCATGGCACAATCGAGCATAATGAGCGTTTGGAATTTTTGGGCGATGCGGTATTGCAGCTGCTCGTCTCGGAGTTTCTGTTTCGCTCCTATCCACGCCGACCGGAGGGCGAGCTTACGCGTATGCGCGCCTCGGTCGTATGTGAACCGTCACTTGCCCTTTTTGCAGAGCGGCTTGCTCTTGGCGCCTACGTCCTGCTGGGACGGGGCGAAGAGCAGCTTGGCGGCAGACAAAGGCCGGCGCTGCTGGCGGATTTGTTTGAAGCGTTTGTCGGTGCGATTTTTCTTGATGCAGGTATGGACCGGGCCCGTGCTTTTCTCGAAGAGCATGTGTTTCCATTCATTGAATCGAACGATTACGGCCTGCTCGTGAAGGATTTCAAATCCAAGCTGCAGGAGCGCGCCCAGCATCATGGGCTCGGTACGGTAGAATACCGGATTACCGAGGAGCGCGGACCGGCGCATGATCGCGAGTTTGTCGTGGAAGTGATTTTGGGTGATGCCAGATGCGGCAGCGGCAGCGGTCGGACGAAGAAGGAAGCGGAGCAGCGCGCAGCGGAAGAAGCGTGGCACTCCCTTTCCGCTCAGCAGTAAAGAGGAAGCTTAAAGAAGAGGCTATTGGGATTGTTACAAATCCCGGTAGCCTCTTCTTTAAATATGACTATGTATAAGGTGCTAACAACCCTTTTAGATGACCTTCATTACGCTCCAACCAATTATCTCGCTCAATTAATTGATTCGCGATGTAAGCAAAAGCGGTAGAAATGTCCTTTCCTGCCCTATTTTGTCCAATATATATGTGTAGGACCGCAATATGGTACAAACGGGTTAACGTGCGTAGTTGGCTCAATTCCTCAGATGACAAGGTCCGAAACGATGCATACCCTTCAATAAACGCTGCCGCCATTTCAAGTGAACCGCCAGACATCTGGAGTACATGGTTGAGGCTAATTACAAATTCCAAAAATGAGATATCGACCGCCAGGAAATCAAAGTCCAAGACTCCCGTAATGCAGCGGTCTACGGATAATAAGTTGAATACTAATAAGTCGTGATGGACCAACTGCAGGGGTAAGGACAATAAAGCCTCACGATTTGTCTCAACTGAAATCAGTGCTTCGTTATAATAATGTTTTTGCTCGTCTGTAACGGGGAAAGGAGGTTTTTTCCAGAAAGAAGCTATAATTTCTTCCGTAGCAAGTGGATGTAGCTGATACAAGTTAGTAAATGGAATTCCATCATATTTAATATTCTTTGGTCGTTCATATTCACTAAGCCTTGCACTAACTTCACTGACGACGCGGCCAAATAAGTAAGCATCATCAGGTGTTTGAATTGGCGGAGCTGTTCCTTGAAGAAAGGTTACAAGAGCACCTAATGATCCGTCTGATAACGTCACATACAAGTGTCCATTTTGTGTTGGCAGAAACGAAGGGATATTAAAGGAAAGATTTGAGCGTAATAAAAAAGATGTCACATCCATTTCTAAGTGCAAGCTTTCTGGAGTCTTGGTATAAAGGTCATAATGACGTGCTACGTATTTTTGGTCGTTTACCGTTACGAAACAGGTTGTATTAGTTAGCCCGAAGGGCACGGGTTCCGTTTTTACAATATCTAAAGGGAAATAATGCTCGATAATGGCCTGCAATGCGTGTGTCATTAAAGTGACTCCTCCTATCTATATTCCTTATTATTCGACGTTGTATTTTTATATTCCTTGCTATCGTGGTAGGGAAACTGTGTCGGGCTTTTGTCCAGCACGATAGAACCAGACAGGTAAAAGGCAACGAAGCTTTGTCCAGCTTTGTTGTACCGGGGCGTCCATGCCCAAGAACGCATAATGATGTAAGTAAGGATCAATTTTTTCTGCCCTGTGCCTTATTTTCTCATAATGCAACGCGCCGCTAAAGGACGACTCCACCCGTCTCACTTTGGTTGGAAGGAGAGGATGGGGCTATGGAAGTGGAGAGCTTAAAGTGAGGTTATCCGGCGTCTGTATTTTGTGGTACAATAGCGGGTGAGGTGAAAGACAATTTATGTTCCTTAAGCGTATTGAACTAGCAGGTTTTAAATCGTTTGCCGATAAGACGGAGATGGAATTCGTTACGGGGATTACGGCAGTCGTCGGTCCCAACGGCAGCGGCAAAAGCAATATTTCCGACGGCATCCGCTGGGTGCTGGGCGAGCAAAGCGCCAAAAGTCTTCGCGGCGGCAAAATGGAAGATATTATTTTTGCCGGAAGCGACGCGCGCAAAGCAGTCAATTATGGTGAAGTGTCGCTGACGCTCGACAATACGGATGGAGCACTGCCACTGGAGTACAATGAAGTGACAGTAACCCGCCGTGTCCATCGCAGCGGTGACAGTGAATATATGATTAACAAGCAATCATGCCGGCTCAAGGATATTACCGAGCTGTTTATGGATACGGGAATCGGCAAGGAAGCTTATTCGATTATCGGACAAGGCCGAATTGAGGAAATACTAAGTACAAGGTCTGAGGACCGCCGTGGTATTTTTGAAGAGGCTTCCGGTATCGTTAAATATAAATCGCGCAAGCGGGAAGCGCAGAAGAAGCTTGATGAGACGGAGCAGAACCTGCTTCGTATTCACGATTTGGTTACTGAGCTTGAGGACCAGGTTGGTCCGCTCAAGGAGCAATCGGAGAAAGCGATTCATTATAAAGCGCTGCGAGAGCAGCTGCGTACGAAAGAAATTTCCATGTACGTTCATAACATTGATTCGGTCCATAAATCTTGGTCGGAGGCGAATGCGAAGCTTGAGATGCTCAAGCAAAGCGAGCTGGAACTGTCAACGGTTGTGAGCAAGCATGATGCGCATTTGGAGAAGGATCGCCTTGCGCTGCGCGCAATCGAGGAGAAGCTTGACCGTCTTCATGAAGCGATGCTGCAATACAGCGAGGATTATGAGAAATGCGAAGGCTACGGAGAGGTTTTGAAGGAGCGCAAGCGCAATCTGGAGCATAACAAGGCGCAGCTTGCGGAATCCGCCGCGTCTCAGGATGCCCGCATTGGCACGCTGATGCAGGAAGAAGCTGAATTCCGCAGCCGTGCGGCTGGTCTGGAGCTGCAGCTGGCCGATTTGAAAGCAAAGCTGACTGAGGAGGAAGACCGTCTTATTGGTGTTGTTGGCGGGGTTGCTCCTGATGCTGAGGAGACGCTGAAGGGCGAGCTGCTTGATGTGCTTAGCGCGATGGCGGAGCTGCGCAATGAAATTCGTTATGCCCAGCAGCAGAAGGAAGCTGTTGGCCGGCGCATGGAGCGCCTTGGCGAGGATGAGCTGAAGTGGAAAGAGCAGAAGCGGAAAAGTGGGGCTAGACGCGCGCAGCTGGAAGCACAGCTGGAATCGATTTTGAAAGATATCAATGGTGCTCGCAACAAATACATAGATGAGGCTGAAAAAGCGAAGCAGACTGGCCAGTATGTGGATGAAGCGGCTGCAGCGATTCGCAAATGGGAGCAAAAAATCGATGCCAGCATTTCCCGTCGCGATACGATGAAGGAAATGCAGGATGCACTCGACGGCTTTATGCATGGCGTTCGGGAAGTGCTCAAAGCATCGCGCCGCACATCCGGCGGCATTAGCGGCGTTCATGGAGCGGTTGCCGAGCTAGTGCGCGTGCCAGAGCGGATCGAGGTTGCGGTTGAAACGGCACTTGGCGGGGCACTTCAGCATGTAGTCATGGAGGATGAGAAGACAGCGCGTGCGGCAATCGCATTTCTGAAGCAGCGTCAGCTGGGCCGAGCTACCTTCCTGCCTCTCGATGTCATTCGCGCAAGGCAAGTGCCGGAGCATGACAGACGCTTGGCTGAAAACGCAGAAGGTTTTGTAGGAGTTGCTGCTGATCTTGTCTCGTGCGATCCGCAATATAAGTCTATTATTCAAAATTTGCTCGGCAATGTATTGCTTGCTGAAAATTTGGAGCAAGCGAACCGTATTGCCTCTAAATGCCAATATCGCTACCGGGTTGTAACGCTAGAGGGCGATGTTGTAAATGCCGGAGGTTCGATGACAGGCGGAAGCTTGCAGAAGAAAGGCGCAAGCTTGCTTGGACGGCAGCGGCAAATTGAAGGACTCGATCAGGAAATTACGGCAGCCGAGGTAACGATGAAGCAGCTTCGCGACAAGCTCAGCGATCTTCGCAAGGAGCAATCGATCCGATCGCAAAATATGGAGGAGCTGCGTTCTCGTTCGGAGCAATCGCGTATTGACGAGCAGCAGGTGCGGGCCGAGCTTCAACAGATGCTGTCTGAGGAAAAGCAGCTTAATGAGCAGGAACAGCTGTATTCGGCTGATCGCAGCAGCCATCTGGCGGAGCAGCAAACGATGCAGGCTACAACCGAGGAGGCGCAGGCCAAGCTTGAGAAGCTGGTAACAGACGAGGCTAGGCTGCAGGAGGCGATTAAGCTTGCTGAGGAGCGCCGCAAAGCGAGCGAAACGGCGAAGGAAGCGCTGCAAGGCCAGCTGACGGATTTGAAAATCAGCTCAGCCAAGACGGATCAAGAGAAACAGTCGTTTGAAGACCAAGCCGCCCGCGTTCGAGCTGATATTGTAAGGGCGAAGCAGGAGCTTGGCAATGTCCGTTCCCTGCTTGCACAGCAGGAAGAGGAGATTACTCGCCATGCGGAGGAAAGCGTTCAGCAGGTGGAGCAGCTAAATCATTTGAAGCTTAAGAAGCAGGAATGCTCGGAGCAGACGGATTTGCAGCGCTCGGCGAGAGCGGACAGAATCCGCGAGCTGGAACATGGCGAGAGCGAGACGAAGGAGCAGCGCACGCAGCTCCGGCAAATCGAGGAGCAGCTGCGCCAAAATGAAATCGCCGCGAATCGCCTTGATGTGGAGCTTGACAATTTGCTGCGCAAGCTGAGCGAGGAATACGAGCTGAGCATTGAGCTGGCGAGGGAGCAGTACCCTGTGCCTGAGGATGTCATCGGCACACAAAATCTGGTTCGTGATTTGAAACGTCAAATTACGATGCTTGGTGATGTGAATCTTGGCGCTATTGACGAGTATGAGCGCGTCAAGGAGCGTTATGAGTTTTTATCGGAGCAGAAGGATGATCTGGTGGAAGCGAAAACGACGCTTTATCAAGTTATTCGCGAGATGGACGAGGAAATGTCGAAACGGTTCAAGACGACATTTGAAGCAATTAGAGGCCACTTCAGCATCGTATTTGCAAAGCTGTTCGGCGGTGGCCGGGCAGATCTTGTTCTGGTTGAGCCGGATCGTGTGCTTGATACAGGCATTGACATTGTTGCTCAGCCGCCTGGCAAGAAGCTGCAAAACCTGCAGCTGCTCTCTGGCGGCGAGCGTGCGCTTACAGCAATTGCGCTATTGTTTGCTATTTTGCAGGTGAAGCCAGTGCCTTTCTGTGTATTGGATGAGGTAGAAGCAGCGCTTGATGAGGCTAACGTATCCAGGTTTGCCCAATATTTGCGTGAGTTTTCCGAGCTGACGCAGTTTATCGTCGTTACCCACCGCAAAGGCACGATGGAGGAAGCGGATGTGCTGTATGGCGTAACGATGGAGGAAGGCGGCGTATCGAAGCTCGTATCGGTGCGTCTGGAGGAGGAAGCGGAGCAGGCTACCGCGTAGCTTACGGCTTTAAGAATGAGGAAAGAATACAGGATAGTTACGAAGACGGAGGAGCAATCGCGATGAGTTTTTTCAAAAGATTGAAGGAAAGCATCGCTTCCAAGACGGAAGCGGTCACGACGATATTTAAAGAAGGGTTGTCCAAAACCCGTACAGCGTTTGTTGAAAAGGTAGAAGAGCTCATTACGCGCCGGAAAAAGATTGACGAGGAGTTTTACGAGGAGCTTGAGGAAATTTTGATCGGTGCCGATGTAGGCGTCAATACCGTGATGAAGCTGATTGACGAGCTGCGCGCGGAAGTGAAAAAACGCAAAATCGAAGATGCGGCTGATTTGCAGCCGGTATTGTCAGAAAAGCTGGTTGAGCTGCTCAAGGGTGATGACAATGAGAAAACTGCCCTTCGCATGTCAGGCAGCGGCATTACGGTTATTTTGTTCGTTGGCGTCAATGGCGTTGGTAAAACGACGACGATTGGCAAGCTGGCTCACAAGTTTAAAAATGAGGGCAAAAGCGTTCTGCTGGCGGCCGGCGATACGTTCCGCGCCGGCGCCATTGAGCAGCTTGAGGTGTGGGGCCAGCGCGTAGGCGTTGACGTCATTAAGCAGCAGTCTGGCTCCGATCCCGCGGCGGTTATGTTCGATGCGGTGCAGGCGGCGAAGCAGCGCGGCGTAGATGTTTTGCTCTGCGACACCGCTGGAAGGCTGCAAAACAAGTCCAATCTGATGGAAGAGCTCAATAAAATTTTCCGCGTCATTCAGCGTGAAATTCCGGATGCGCCTCATGAGGTGCTGCTCGTGCTCGATGCAACCACTGGTCAAAATGCACTCAGCCAAGCGAAGCTGTTCGGCGAGAAAAGCGGCGTAACCGGCCTCGTATTGACGAAGCTTGATGGAACGGCTAAAGGCGGCATCGTCATTGCTATCCGCAATGAGCTGAATTTGCCTGTCAAGCTGGTTGGCTTGGGCGAGAAGATGACGGATTTGCAGCAGTTTGATTCGGAGCAGTTTGTTCACGCTTTGTTTGCTGGTCTAATTAAAGATCAAGAAGAGCCGGAAGAGGCTGAAACGCAGCAATAAATCAGCTTTTTGAAAATATAAGAATGTATAAGTTTTCCCCTTATACTCCTCTTATATTTCACCGCGAAACGTTAGCTTTACCGCCAGAGGACGGTTTTCGGCCGTTTACGCTTGGCCTGAAATGCATGTATTTCGAGCTGACAAGGTTGAAAGCTTGACAGTGCCTGCTTCAATCGTGTAAGATAAGAGACGTTGCTTAAGGTGTAAAGGATTTACCCTTGACGGGAAGGAGCAAAGGTCATGAATGTTAGTGAACCAGACGCCCTTGCGAAGACGACCCGAATTAATTTATTATTTGACTTTTATGAGCCCTTGCTCACTGAGAAGCAGAGGACTTCACTTAAATATTATTTTCACGATGATTTCTCGCTTGGGGAAATTGCAGCGGAATCCGGCATTAGCAGGCAGGCGGTTTATGAGCATGTGAAGCGCGCGGTGCAGGTGCTTGAAGGCTATGAAGGCAAGCTTCGCTTGCTGGAGAAGCATGAAGCATTGCAGCAGCTTGCCGAACATTTGGGAAATAGCGTAACAGAGCTTTCCCTTGGAACAGCTGCTAAGCAGGGAATTCTAGATATAATTGAGCAATTAATAACGACGAACAACAGGTAAGGAAATAACGGAGGTGATGGATCATGGCGGCATTTGAAAGCTTGTCAAGCCGATTGCAAAACGTTTTTAGCAAGCTGAAGGGCAAGGGGAAAGTATCCGATGCTGATGTGAACGAGGCGATGCGTGAAGTGCGTCTTGCGCTGCTGGAGGCAGACGTTAACTTTAAAGTCGTCAAAGATTTTATCGCCAAAGTAAAGGAACAGGCTATTGGTCAGGAAGTAGAGAAAAGCTTTACTCCAGGCATGGTCATTATTAACATCGTTAATAAAGAATTGACCGAACTGATGGGCGGTACGCAAAGCAAGCTGGCGAAAGCAAATAAACCGCCAACGGTTATTATGATGGTCGGTTTGCAGGGCGCAGGTAAAACAACGACGTCCGGCAAGCTTGCCAAGCTTCTACAGAAGAGCAATCATAAGCCATTGCTTGTAGCCTGCGATATTTATCGTCCAGCTGCGATCAAGCAGCTGCAAGTGCTCGGCGAGCAAATCAATGCACCGGTGTTTTCGCTTGGCGATCAAGCTTCTCCGATAGAAATTGCGAAGCAAGGCTTGCAGCATGCAAAAGAAAATCATAATGACTATGTCATCATTGATACAGCGGGCCGGCTTCATATTGATGAAACGCTGATGGACGAGCTGAAACAAATTCATCAACTGGTTAAGCCTGATGAGGTGCTGCTCGTTGTCGACTCCATGACAGGTCAAGATGCGGTCAATGTAGCCCAAAGCTTCCATGAGCAGCTTGAACTGACCGGTGTCGTATTGACGAAGCTTGATGGCGATACCCGCGGTGGTGCGGCATTGTCCGTTAAAGCTGTAACGGGCCAGCCAATCAAGTTTGCTGCTATGGGCGAGAAGATTGATTCGCTTGAGCCGTTCTATCCTGACCGGATGGCATCGCGTATTCTCGGCATGGGCGACATGCTTTCTCTTATTGAGAAGGCCCAGATGAACATTGATGCAGACAAAGCTGCCGAAATGGAGCGCAAGATGCGCACGGCTGAGTTTACATTTGATGATTTTCTGGAGCAAATGGCGCAGGTGCGTAATTTGGGGCCGATCGATCAGCTGATGGATATGCTTCCAGGGATGGGCAAGGTTAAAGGGCTTAAAGATATGAAAATCGATGAGAAGCAAATCGGCCGTGTTGAGGCGATCGTGCGCTCGATGACGAAGGAAGAAAAGACGAAACCGGAAATTCTCAACCACAGCCGCCGGAAACGGGTTGCTGCCGGAAGCGGAACATCGGTTGCTGAAGTCAATCGACTGATCAAACAGTTTGATGACATGCGCAAAATGATGAAGCAGTTTTCGTCCATGATGGGGCCTAAAGGCCTTAAGGGCGGCAAGAAGGGCCTGAAAGGCATGCTGGGCAAAGGCATGAAATTTCCATTTTAATTTAAATAGGTTTATTAATTGAAGGAGGTGAATTTCACATGGCAGTACGTATTCGTTTGAAACGTATGGGTGCTCACAAAGCCCCTTTTTATCGCGTAGTTGTTTCTAACTCCCGTTCGCCGCGCGACGGTCGCTTTATCGAGGAGATCGGTACTTATAACCCGGTTGCACAACCGGCTCAAGTATCCATCAACGAAGAAAAAGCTTTGAAATGGCTGCAAAACGGAGCGCAAGCTTCGGATACAGCTCGCGACTTGCTTTCCAAAGCAGGCGTAATGAAAAAGTTCCATGAGCTTAAGCAACAGAAATAACTGTTGAACAGCGGAGGGCCTTTATAAATGAAAGAATTGATTCTTGTCATAGCAAAGGCGTTAGTGGATCATCCGGAAGACGTAAGCGTGAAGGAAAGAGACGATGACCGCGGCATCGTATATGAGCTGTCGGTTCATGCGGAGGATGTCGGTAAAATTATCGGCAAGCAAGGTCGCATTGCGAAAGCGATGCGTACAGTTGTGACCTCTGCAGCTGTCAAATCAGAGAAGCGGGTTATCGTGGACATCATATCGTAAAACGAATTCGGAGAGGGTTAGGGTTATTTATCCTAACCCTTTTTCAAAATATAAGAATGTATAAGTATGAAACTTATACATTCTTATATTTCTCGAAATGAAACGCGTGGCACCGCCAAAGGATGGCGACAGCCGTTTCACCTTGAAACATAAAAACAGAATGATATTCGTAATGGATATTTTTCTGTTTTACGCAAAACGGCTGCTGCCGCCTTTTTTCGGGCCGGCGTCAGCCGTTTATGCGTGTATCATGAGGATTTTGCATAAATGGCCTTGAATGGCAGATCAACAGCCTAATAGCATTCTGCATTTTATTGATTTATGCAAAATCCTGATCATAAAAAGAAAACTATATAAGTTGAACGAAAGAAAATTTCAACTTATATAGCAAAGAAAGGATACATGAATAATGAGCGGCAAATGGTTTACAGTTGGAAAAGTCGTTAATACGCATGGTCTGCGCGGCGAGTTAAAGGTGCTTTCCCAGACCGATTTTGGAGATTTGCGTTTTGCAGTCGGCAACAAGCTCGCTATGATACATGAAGAGCATGGCACCAAGCTGGATGTAGAGATTGCGGTTTCCCGTGAGCATAAGGGCAATTATATTCTTAAGCTTAAGGGATATAATGATATTAATGAAGTGGAGAAGTACAAGGGCTGGCTGCTGAAGGTAGCAGAGGAGCAGCTTGGTAAGCTGGATGAAGGGGAATATTATTTCCACGAAATTATCGGCTGCCGCGTTGTGACAGACGAGGGCGAGGAACTGGGCACCATTTCTGAAATTTTGCGACCAGGCGCCAATGATGTATGGGTCGTCGACCGTCCTAAAGGAAAAGGAAGCCAAGTGCTAATTCCTGTGATTGATGATGTGTTGCTTAACGTAGATATTGCTGCGAAGACAGTAACCGTTCATCTTATGGAAGGGTTGATTTAGCGTGAGAGTAGATGTGCTTACGCTCTTCCCTGAAATGTTCGATGGCGTGTTTGGCGCCAGTATTCTTGGCAAGGCACAGGAAAAAGGCATTGTATCGCTGAATGCCATTAATTTTCGAGCTTACTCCGGCAATAAGCATAATACGGTTGACGATTATCCGTATGGCGGTGGAGGAGGCATGGTGCTGAAAGCAGAGCCTGTGTTTTCGGCTGTTGAGCACTTGATGGAGCAGGTCGGAACAGGGGCACGTCCGCGTGTTGTTTTAATGTGCCCACAGGGGGAGACCTTCACCCAGCAGAAGGCAGAGGAGCTTTCGAAGGAAGAGCATCTAATTATGATTTGCGGCCATTACGAGGGCTATGACGAGCGTATACGCGAGCATTTAGTAACGGATGAGCTTTCGATTGGTGACTATGTGCTGACTGGCGGGGAGCTTCCTGCGATGGTTGTCATCGACAGTGTAGCACGCCTGCTTCCCGGTGTCCTTGGCAATGAAACGTCAGCAGTAACGGATTCATACAGCACAGGCCTGCTGGAGCATCCGCATTATACAAGACCTGCTGTATTTCGTGATATGGAGGTGCCGGAGGTGCTGATTTCCGGTCACCACAGCCGCATCGAGACATGGCGCCGCGAGCAATCGCTGCTTCGTACACGGAATAGACGTCCTGACCTGCTGGAGAAGGCTGAATTGACCGCCAAGGAGCGTAAATGGCTTGCTTCTTTGGACAAACAGCAGTGTTAAGCGATAATGTTGGCAAGCCCGGAAAAAGATGTTGAAATTTGGGTTTGAATATGGTATGATTTCAAATGTTGTTCGTATTAATCGGACGGTCCGCTAATGGTAATGACCCAATTTCAAATGGGAAGTTGGAGAGCTATTAAGAACGTCTATGGTGGAAGGAGTGAATCCAAGATGAATCTCGTACAAGCGATTACGCAAGAGCAGCTTCGCAAAGACCTTCCTAACTTTCGTCCCGGTGACACGTTGAAAGTATACGTTAAAGTTATCGAGGGATCCCGCGAGCGGATCCAGCTATTTGAAGGCGTTGTAATCAAACGTCGTGGCGGCGGTATTAGCGAAACTTTTACAGTACGTAAAATTTCCTACGGTGTTGGCGTCGAAAGAACTTACCCGTTGAACTCGCCTAAAATCGATCGTATCGATGTGGCACGTCGTGGTAAAGTACGTCGCGCTAAACTGTACTACCTACGTAACCTTCGTGGTAAAGCAGCTAGAATTAAAGAAATTCGTTAAGTCGAATAAACAAGAGGGGGCTTGGTTAAACAAGCTCCCTTTCGTTATTCTTACAGCTTGTCAGCAAGTATGAATTCGAAGATGGAAAGAAGGCGTTTTTATGGACCAGCAATCACGTAATGATGAAAATGAAGTTGAAATCACATCAGATAGCGCCGAAACGGCTACTCCATCTGCTGAGTCTGACAAAGCAGCGCCTAGCCAAAAAGCTAAAGCGATGAAAGAAACGGTAGAATGGATCAAAGCGCTTGCTATAGCGGTCGTGCTGGTCGTCATTATTCGCAGTTTTCTGTTTGCACCGTTCATGGTTGAAGGCGAGTCGATGCATCCAAACTTTGAAACCGGTGAGCGTCTCATTGTGAATAAAATATTGTACAAATTCCGTGAGCCTGACAGAGGCGAGGTCGTTGTGTTCCATGTTCCGGAACAAGGCAGAGATTTTATCAAACGCGTCATTGGACTGCCAGGAGATACAATCAAGGTTCAAGGCGATGATGTCTTCATTAATGATGTGAAATTGGAAGAGCCCTATATTGCGGATGCTATTAAGCAGGCTCAGGCAAATGGTCAGCTTTATAATAATGAATCAGATTTTCCTAATGAGCGAATAACGGAAGCGACTGTGCCAGAGGATACGATTTTCGCAATGGGCGACAATCGCAGCAACAGCCAGGACAGCCGCGCCCTTGGTTATATTTCGGATAAAGAGCTTGTAGGACGGGCGGAAGTTATTTTCTGGCCGCTGAACAAGCTGAGCTTTATTAAGCATTAATTGGCATTTGAATGAGGTGAGAAATTGACGATTCAATGGTTCCCCGGTCATATGACACGGGCAAAACGACAAATACAGGACAAGCTCAAGCTGATTGATGTAACGATCGAGCTGCTTGATGCGCGTATTCCAATGTCCAGCCGTAACCCAATTGTCGATGAAATTTTGGGTGGTAAGCCGCGGTTGATCGTGCTCAACAAGTCTGACCTAGCAGATGCTAAGGTGACGGAGCAATGGATTACGTATTTTAAGGGAGAAGGCCATGAATGCATCGCGGTCGATTCTTCAACAGGAACGCGTGTAAACGAGGTTCCGCTGAAAGCGAAAGAGCTGCTGCAGGAAAAAATTGACCGCCAAATCGCAAAGGGAATTAATCCGAGAGCGGTGCGTGGGCTCATTGTCGGCATTCCGAATGTTGGGAAATCGACGCTGATCAACCGTCTGGCAGGTCGCAATATTGCGCTTACTGGCGATCGTCCAGGTGTAACAAAAGGCCAGCAGTGGATAAAAGCAGGCAAGGACATGGAGCTGCTTGATACGCCGGGTATTTTGTGGCCGAAGTTTGAGGACGAGCTTGTCGGCTATCGCCTTGCGATGACAGGCGCGATTCGCGAGCAGGTATTGAATATTGAGGATATTGCATTTTTTGCGTTGAAGGAATTGGTTGATCGTTACTGGGGAAGTGTGAAAGAGCGCTTCGAAATCACGATGGAGCAGCCAGATACGAATGAGTCTGATGAAATCGTCAAGGTGATGGAGGAAATCGGACGCAAGAGGGGTTGTCTGCAAAGCGGAGCGCGTGTTGACCTGGAGAAGGTTTCGGGCATTATTTTGCGCGAGCTGCGTGCAGGCAAGTTCGGCCATATTTCGCTTGAAGCACCGTGGAAGCGAAATAACTAGATTTTTGATTGTATGAGTGTTCTCGTATGCCTGAGGATTTGAAGCGGGGGATAGGCGGATATGCTGGAGTATGAACGTAAGCTGTGGAGTGAAGGTTTCCAGGCGATTGCTGGTGTTGATGAGGTCGGTCGGGGCTGCCTGTTCGGCGATGTCGTCGCTGCTGCGGTCATTTTGCCGCCTGATCTGGTCATTGAAGGGGTAAATGATTCCAAGAAGCTCTCGGAGAAAAAGCGGGATCAGCTTTATGATATCATTATCGAAAAGTGTATCGCGTGGTCGGTTACCCGTGTAGACGCTGCTGAAATTGACCGCATTAATATTAAGCAGGCGGCTAGGCTTGCGATGAAGCTTTCCATCGAATCATTGGCGATAGAGCCTGATTATTTGCTCATTGACGCGGAGAAAGTGGATGTGCCAAAGCCGCAGCTTGCGATCATCAAAGGGGATGCCAACAGCCAGACGATTGCTGCTGCATCTATTTTGGCGAAAGTGACGCGCGACCGTTTATGCGTGGATGAATGGGAGCAGCAGTATCCAGAATACGGCATAGCGGTACATAAGGGCTACCCAACCAAGCTGCATCGCGAGCGTCTGCTAGAGTATGGTGCGAGCCCGCTGCATCG
This sequence comes from Paenibacillus sp. R-74696, assembly GCF_055814915.1. Classification (NCBI taxonomy): domain Bacteria; kingdom Bacillati; phylum Bacillota; class Bacilli; order Caryophanales; family Paenibacillaceae; genus Paenibacillus; species Paenibacillus sp. R-74696. The sequence continues at coordinate 245,960 of NZ_JBPULM010000045.1, read as the reverse complement.
CAAAACCTTTCTTGGGAAAATATTTGCGGAGCAGCAGCAATTATTCTAAATGAACAAATCGAGTTGTTGATGATAGAATGAAGCGGTCTGGCGATTGCTTGACTTGCTTAGACAAGCGTAAGCGGCTGTTGCCGTCCTCTGGTGGCAACAGCCGCTTCGCGATGAAATATAAGCCGTTTTTTTAGGGGATATTTATAAATTCTTATATTTTAAAGAAAGACGGCGTGCTGCTGGTGCAGCGCATATGCCGTCTTTTTTTGTATAATTGAGGTTATACAAGGTGGATTGAGACGGCAGCATAAAAGCTGATTCATCATACGAAGGCGACTAGCCGATAAAGGTAATAAAGCATGTTTTGTTAGCGAAGCCGGATGAAGCCTGACAGGCTTAAGCTGAATTTCATCGTAAAACGGGAGCGATGGCAATGAATATTGGACAAATGATGAGAAGCATGCTGGGCGAAGCGTCGGGAACGGATATACGCTTGGCTGAGCTTAAGCCGGGACAAACGGTACGCGCCCTGGTGCTGCAGGTATCGGACAACAATGAGGCATTAGTGCAAATCAACGGCGTGCAGATAAGGGCCACGCTTGAGGTGCCGTTAGCTGCTGGACAAGCAGCGATGCTTCAGGTTGGAGCGCAGGCGGAAGGCGGCCTTATTATGCTGAAGCAAATAGACGCCGCGCTTGCCGAGCTGCCGGAGCAGTCAATCAAGGATTTGCTTAAGCAGTTTGCTTTGCCTGACCAGAAGTGGGCGGCGCAAATCATAAAGAACTTAAACCAGGAAGGCATCCCGCTGAATAAGGATGCCGCGCAGGTGTTTCAGCAAGCGGGGGCAGCTATGCCCGCCGGCGCGGATACGGAGCAATGGATGCAGGCGGCAGCCTCTGCATTCAAGCGTGGTTTGCCTGTGACAGCTGCCACGATTAGTGCGCTGCAGCAGGTGATGTTTGGTCCAGCGGCGCATGAGCTGCTGGACCAGCTGAGCCAGCTGGCGGCGACGGCAGCTGCAGCCGGCGGCAAGGAAGCCGCCGGTGGGCAGGCGCAGGCGGGCGGGAAGGAGGCCCAGCTGGCGCAGCAGCTGGGCAAGCTGCAAGCGCTGCTCGGCGAAGGCGCAGAGCTGCTGCGGGGGCTTGGCGGCGGCGAGAAGCCGGGAGCCGCCGCTGGCGAAGCCGGGCGCGCGAATGCGCTGCAGCCGCGCGGAGCAGAAGCAGGAGCCGCCGCAGCAAGAGCGGCGGAGACGGCAGGCAGTGGGCAGCCCGCGAAGATGAGCGGGGCTGAAGCGGCTGTGGCAGCGAGCAAAGGCGATGCTGCTGCTGGAAACAGTGCCGCCGCTCTGACAGGAGCAGGAGCGGCAGGCAAGGCAGAGGTCAGCCCGGCCAACTGGCTTGGCCAGATGATGAAGTGGCTCGGTGTCGATCACGAGCAGCAGCTTGGTAAGCAACTGCTCGGCATTCAGACACAGCCATCAGCAGGCTCGACTGAGCAAGGGGCCGCAGAACCAGAGGCGGGCGCTGCCAATCAGGCCCGTAGCGGAGCAGAACAGGCACTGCGTGGTGATAACGCAGCTGGGCGCAATGCAAGCTCGGCTCAGCTGCAAGAGCGTTCTGGGGCAGCTGAGCGTCCTCTAGCAGCAGCCCAAGCGCAGCAGCAGGCAGTAGCAGCGAGCGACAAGCTTCCAGAAGGCAGCAAGCTTAGCGCTGACTTGCTGAAAGCCGATTCTTCGGTGAATACGACGCAAGGGCAAAAAGCAGAGCCATTGCCGGCACTTGCTCAAGATCATAAGCAGAGCATTCAAGAATCGCTGAAAAGCGTGCTGCTCGCACTGTCCACTTCCGATGACGCGCCGGCCGCGCTTAAAGAGACGGCGCAGCAGCTGGTGCAGCATATTACAGGCCAGCAGCTGCTAATGTCGCCTGAGCGTAATGGCGCTCTTTTTAGCCATCTTACCGTCTTTGTTCCTTTTAAGGGGGATGACGGCAATCAGACGGCATCGGTTCATATTCAAACGCGCCGAGGCCGCAAAGGCGAGCTGGATGCGGATAATTGCCGGCTGTTATTTGATTTATCGATGAAAACGCTAGGAGATACGGTAGTAGATGTCCATGTTGTGGACAAAATAGTAAGCTTGACGCTGTGGAACAATCATCCGGCAATGGATGGACTAGCCCAGTCTTCCCGAGCAGAAGTAGCAGACAGCTTGAATCAGGCGGGCTACCAATTGCTGTCGCTGCGAACCTCCCCGATTGTTGAGAATGAAGCAAATGCAGCTGAGGGAGCAGCAGAAGGACATATAACTGCCCCGAGGACGTTTCTTTCCGGCCGTTATAAAGGGGTTGACCTGAAAGCATGAGCACAGAAGAAAACAAAAATAACAAGCCTGAACCGATACGGCGGGCGGTTGCGCTCAAATACGAGCCGGGCGTCGGAACAGCTCCTGTCGTCGTTGCGAAGGGCAAAGGGTATTTAGCAGAGCAGCTAATTGAAAAGGCGAAGGAAAACGGCATACCGATGCAGGAGGATGCTTCGCTTGTAGAGGTGTTGTCAAAGCTTGATATCGATCAGACGATTCCACCGGAGCTCTATACGCTGGTAGCGGAAATACTCAGCTTTGTTTATCGCTCCGATCGTAAGGCGAGGGATTTGAATGACTAATAGAAAGCCAGATCAGCCTGATCTAACGAGCAGCAAGCGGGCGGACAAGCGCAAATGGACCGGAAAGCTTGGGGAAGCTGCTGCAGAAGCCTATTTGCTGGATGCAGGCTATACGATTGAGGAGCGCAACTGGCGCTGCCGATCGGGAGAGCTGGATCTCATTGTATACGGGGAAGACAAGCTGGTGTTTGTCGAGGTGCGCACACGCCGGTCAGGCGGGCGGTTCGGGACAGCTGCTGAGTCGGTCGATTGGCGCAAGCAAAAACAAGTGGCGGAGACAGCGCAAGTCTATTTAAAGCTGACTCGGCAGCTAGAGCGCAGCATACGCTTCGATGTCATTGCTATTACGCTGGAGCACGATGATGCCATAAGTGAGCTGAAGCATATAATAGCGGCCTTTTAGTGGAGTATCGTTCAATTGAAATCATTTGATGTGGCGTGTGGGTCCCATCAATTAGTTACTGGAAGCCATTCCACTAAAAATGAAAAGGAGCATCACTGCGAATAGGCGGTGATGCTCCTTGTGTAGTTTGATTGATTACTTGTTTATGTAGGCGATACCCTTATATGCCTAACCCTATTTTGAAAATCTCATAAGCTGAGCTTTCGATATTGAATAGCTTCTGCTATATGCTCTATCTCGATATAAGGGCTGCCTTCAACATCAGCTACAGTTCGCGAAAGGCGCATAATGCGGTCATGGGCACGCATGCTGATAGGGAGCGTCTGGAGCGCGTGCCCAAGCAGCTCAGCAGCATCCTGACGAATCAGCATCGCCCGGTGCAGGGCTGAGCCGGACAAGCTCGCATCCGTGATGATTTTCAGCTGTGCAAAACGTTCCTTCTGCCGTTCACGTGCTTTTTCCACTTGATAGCGCATCACTTCAGAAGACAGAGGTTTTCGATTGCTATCCGTTATCGTGCTGCCAAGGTCAATGGGCTGCGGAACCTCAAGCTGAATATCGATCCGGTCGAGAAGCGGACCGGACAGCTTGGCTTTATAGCGGGCAATTACGGCGTCTGTACAAGTGCAGCGTTTATCTGATGTTTCATGCCCTGAAAATCCGCAAGGACATGGATTAAAGGACACAGCTAAAATCAGTCGCGCTGGAAAATGAAAGACGGCGCTAGTGCGGGCAATCGTCACAATGCCATCTTCCAATGGCTGCCTTAGCACCTCGAGCGTTTGGCGAGAAAACTCAGGCAGCTCGTCCAAATACAGCACCCCATGGTGGGCGAGCGTCACTTCGCCGGGCTTGGGCACAGAGCCGCCGCCTACAAGTCCACCTGCAGAAATCGTATGATGCGGGGCGCGGAAAGGAGCAGCCGCAATAAGGCCTTGATTGTCAGTAGAAAGTTTGCCGGCTGCACTGTATATTTTGGTCACTTCAATCGCTTCCTGCTCGGAAAGAGGCGGGAGAATGCTTGGAAGCCTGCGAATCATCATCGTTTTCCCGGTGCCTGGCGGGCCTGAAAACAGCACATTATGCCGGCCAGCAGCAGCAATAACAAGCGCACGCTTGGCTAGCTGCTGACCGATAACATCGCTGTAGTCGCCGCAGTCAGGCGCAAGCATAGGTTTATTTTCAGCCAACAGCCCTAAATAGCTCTTGCTGCCCTTCTGTTGTTCCGGAGTGTAGCGAATGGCCTCCAGTCCCTCGCCGCCTTGTGGACGCAAATCCATTAAATGCGTGATTCCAAACAGCTCCATACCGGTTATCCAGGCAGCCTCCGGAGCATTAGCGATAGGAAGCAGCACGCGGCGGATGCCTGATTTTTTGGCCTGTTCGATCATCGCAAGCACGCCCGTAACCGGCCTAATAGAGCCGTTAAGCGACAGCTCGCCGAGCATCATCGTGTGATGAAAGTGGGCTGCATTTAATTGTCCACTAGCCGCCAAAATGCCAGCAGCTATTGCAAGGTCGAACGCCGTGCCTTCCTTGCGTAAATCGGCCGGGGCGAGGTTGACGGTAATACGCTCCATCGGGAAGGTGAAGCCGCTGTTTTTAATGGCAGCCCGTACCCGTTCTACGGATTCCCGGACAGCGGGATCAGGCAGACCAACTACCGCAATTTGCGGCAGGCCGCTCGCAATATCAACCTCAACTGCAATTTCTTTGCCTTCGACGCCATAAACAGTCGCGCTCTGCATTAAGCTGAACATAACAAAAAGCACCTCCAATTAGTGGGATGAAGGTGCTTCCTTACGTCCTGCATGTTGCGTGTATGATTTTAAATGAAATGCCGCATTGAATGTTCTTATGGAGTAACAAAAGCCTGCTTGGTGCAAACTAATCATAATGGGCGCTGTCCATTTTTGTCAAATATTGAATGAAAGGATGGTGGAGGGGATCAAAAGGCTGTATATTAGCGGATTTTGACGTTTAATCTCAAATTGAGATTGAATCCATATCAAAAAAGCCGAAGTCTTCTTGCACGAATATAAGGTAACACCAGAGGAAAAATGCTATGATAATAGATGTTTGTGTACATACGACTGATTTTGGTCTATGAAATGGAGGATTTCAACAATGAATATCCATGAGTATCAAGGCAAAGCGTTATTGAAACAGTATGGTGTAGTTGTGCCTGAGGGCAAAGTTGCGTTCACCGTTGATGAAGCGGTTGCAGCAGCAGAAGAGCTTGGTACGAAAGTTGTTGTTGTAAAAGCACAAATCCATGCGGGCGGCCGTGGTAAAGCTGGCGGTGTTAAAGTCGCAAAAAGCTTGGATGAAGTTCGCGCATATGCAGGAGAAATCCTTGGAAAAGTGCTCGTTACGCATCAAACAGGTCCAGAAGGCAAAGAAGTTAAGCGCCTTCTTATTGAACAGGGCTGCGACATCAAGAAAGAATATTATATCGGTGCTGTTCTTGACCGTGGCACAGGCCGCGTCGTCATTATGGCTTCAGAGGAAGGCGGCACGGAGATTGAAGAAGTGGCCGAGCATTCCCCTGAGAAAATTTTCAAGGAAATCGTTGATCCAGCTGTAGGCTTGCAAGTGTTCCAAGCACGTAAGCTTGCTTATGCAATCAATATTCCAACTCCGCTTGTTAACAAGGCTGTTAAATTCATGATCTCCTTGTACAACGCTTTCGTTGAGAAAGATTGTTCTATTGCCGAGATCAATCCGCTTGTTGTAACTGGCGATGGTGAAGTAATGGCACTGGATGCGAAGCTGAATTTTGACTCCAATGCCCTATACCGTCACAAGGATATTGTCGCATTGCGCGATTTGGAAGAGGAAGATGCGAAAGAAATCGAAGCTTCCAAATACGATCTCAGCTATATTGCCCTTGATGGCAACATCGGCTGCATGGTTAATGGCGCAGGCCTTGCTATGGCGACAATGGACATTATCAAATATTATGGCGGCGACCCTGCGAACTTCCTGGACGTAGGCGGCGGTGCAACGAAAGAGAAAGTAACAGAAGCTTTCAAAATCATTTTGTCCGATGAAAATGTTAAAGGTATTTTCGTTAATATTTTTGGCGGCATTATGCGTTGTGACGTTATTGCGGATGGCGTTATCTCGGCAGCTAAGGAAATTGGCTTGGATCGTCCGCTTGTCGTAAGACTAGAAGGCACGAATGTTGATTTGGGTAAAAAAATGCTGAACGAGTCGGGACTGAACATCGTAGCAGCGGACTCTATGTCAGACGGCGCACAAAAAATTGTCGCTCTCGTGAAATAAATACGCGTATGAATTCATGGACGGGGATGTGAGATTCGATGAGCATTTTGGTAAACAAAGATACTAAAGTTATTACGCAAGGGATTACAGGTGCAACAGGCTTGTTCCATGCGAAAGGCGCACTCGATTACGGTACGCAAATGGTAGGCGGAGTAACGCCGGGTAAAGGCGGAACTAACGTTGACATTACTCTTGAAAACGGTTCAACGGTATCGCTTCCAGTGTTTAACACAGTTGAACAAGCGGTAAAAGCGACAGGCGCTACAGCTTCGGTTATTTATGTGCCGCCGGCATTTGCAGCTGATTCGATTCTTGAAGCGGTTGACGCTGGTCTTGATCTTGTTATTTGTATTACGGAAGGTATTCCGGTACTGGACATGGTCAAAGTTAAGCGTTATATGGACGGCAGCAAAACGACGCTGATCGGCCCTAACTGTCCAGGTGTTATTACACCAGATGAATGTAAAATTGGCATTATGCCAGGCTACATTCATACGAAAGGCCATGTAGGCGTTGTTTCCCGCTCGGGAACATTGACTTACGAGGCAGTTCACCAACTGACGACTCGCGGCATTGGACAGTCCTCTGCAGTCGGTATTGGCGGCGACCCAGTGAAAGGCTCCGAGTTTATCGATATTTTGAGCCGTTTCAATGACGATCCTGATACTTACGCGGTTATTATGATCGGTGAAATCGGCGGTACAGCAGAAGAAGAAGCGGCAGAATGGGTTAAAGCCAATATGAAAAAGCCGGTTGTAGGCTTTATTGGCGGCGCAACAGCGCCTCCAGGCAAACGTATGGGCCATGCTGGCGCGATCATTTCCGGAGGCAAAGGAACAGCTGCTGAAAAAATCGCTACGCTTGAAGCATGCGGAATTAAAGTAGCACCAACTCCTTCGGATATGGGCTCCACGCTCGTATCGGTGCTTGAAGAGCAAGGCCTGTTAGAAAAATGTACAACTGCTGCAAAATAATAAAGTTTTAAAAAAAGGTAAGCAACCTTTCGATTCCCGTTAGCGGGAGCTGAAAGGTTGCTTTTTTTTTTATGAAGATGAGAGGGCGACTTGCATTCTTCAGCCATGTAACGCACAATAGGAAAGAATGTAAGGGCGTGCCTCATTATAATGGAGGCCGATTTATATGGACCGTGATCATGACGAATGCAGACAAATTATAATTATGCTTAGCGAAGTGCCAGGCATTGGCTGGCGCACGATTCAGAAGGCAGTAGCCAGCGGCGCGTGGCGAGAGAGCGGCGGTCAGGATGAAGCAGCCTATGTTAAGGCTGGCTTCAGCACCCAGCAGGCACGATCGGCTGTTAAGAGAATAGGGCAAGGACTTGTTGCTCCAGGCTCTTCCTATGAAAAGGCGGCTCAGCTAGGAGCAGCAGTGATTACACCGCTTGATGCGGCCTATCCAAAATATTTGCTGCAAATTCCGCAGCCGCCGTGGGTGTTGTATGCGCTTGGCCGGTTGGAGCTGTTGAAGCGTCCAATTGTAGCAGTCGTCGGAACGCGCAATCCTACCGCATATGGGCGTCATACTGCTTCTATGCTCACTGAGCAGCTTTCGGCAGGCGGAATGACTATTGCGAGCGGTTTAGCCCGTGGAATCGACAGCAAGGCGCATGAAGCGGCTCTGCGTGGAGCTGGAAGCACGATAGCTGTGCTTGCATGCGCCGTAGATTGTTGTTATCCTTCAGAGAATAGAACTTTGTACCGCCAAATAGCGGAAGAGGGGCTATTGCTCTCGGAAACGCCAATCGGCACACCGCTGCATCCAGGCATGTTTCCGCTGCGCAACCGGATTATCGCAGGACTTTCTCTTGGCACACTCGTCATAGAGGGTGCAATTGGCAGTGGTTCTTTAATTACTGCGGCGCAAGCGCTGGATATGAACCGTGATTTATTCGCTGTGCCAGGTCCGATTTCTTCTCCCAAAAGCGAAGGGCCTAATGCGCTAATTCGCCAAGGAGCAAAGCTAGTTAGCGCGGCTGAGCATATTTTCGAAGAATACGCATGGCTTGGCGATGAATGGCTTAAACCTTCGGATTCTTCTGCCTCTTCACAGCGCCAATCGGACAAGGAATTGTCCGCTGATGAACGAAAAATTATCGCACTGCTGCGAGAGCGACCATTATCCATTAATGAATTACACCAGCTGATTGCGGTTCCTTTTGGACATTTAAGCGCTCTTCTGATAAATTTATGTATAAAACGTAGGATCGAGCAGCAGTCTGGATCGCTATATATAGCATTGTAGTAAGCAGTAGAGAGGGGGGCGCCTAACGTGGCAGACTCATTAGTTATCGTCGAATCACCAGCCAAAGCGAAAACAATAGGCAAGTATTTAGGAAGCAAATATATTGTTAAGGCTTCCATGGGCCATATTCGCGATTTGCCGAAAAGTCAGATTGGCGTCGAAGTTGAAAATGATTTCAATCCAAAATATATTACGATTCGCGGCAAAGGCAGCGTATTGAAAGAACTCAAAAGCGCCAGCAAAAAAGTGAAGCATGTTTATCTGGCGGCTGACCCGGATCGCGAAGGGGAGGCTATTGCTTGGCATTTGGCCCATTATTTGGAGCTTGATGCCTCGGATACTTGCCGCGTTGTATTTAATGAAATAACGAAGCAGGCGGTTAAGGATGCTTTTAAGACGCCGCGCAAAATCAATATGGATCTGGTTAACGCGCAGCAGGCCAGACGTATTTTAGATCGTCTTGTCGGCTACAAAATCAGCCCGCTTCTATGGAAAAAAGTCAAAAAAGGCCTTTCCGCTGGCCGCGTGCAGTCTGTATGCGTCAAGCTGATTATTGACCGTGAAAATGAAATCGATGAATTTGTGCCGGAAGAATATTGGTCGATTACTGCAAAGGTATCGCAAAACGGTGTTCCATTTGAGGCCAAATACCATTCCATCGGCGGCGAGAAGCGCGAGCTTGGCAACGAGCAGGAAATGCAAGCCGTGCTGGATGCGATGGAAAGCGGCTCCGATTTTAAAGTAGCGGAAGTGAAGGAAAAGGAGCGTTTGCGCAATCCTGCACCTCCTTTTATTACGAGCTCCCTTCAGCAGGAAGCCGCCCGTAAGCTTGGTTTCAGGGCATCTAAGACGATGTCGGTTGCCCAGCAGCTTTATGAAGGTGTAGAGCTAGGCAAGGAAGGTACGGTCGGTCTAATTACATATATGAGAACGGACTCCACTCGTATATCCCCGATTGCGCAGGAAGAAGCGAAGGAATATATTACGGAACGCTACGGCGCTCCCTATATGCCAGAGCAGCTTCGCGTTTATGCGAAAAAGAACAGCAATGCCCAAGATGCGCATGAAGCGATCAGACCAACGGCAATCATGCGTGACCCGGATACGATGAAGCCGTTTCTCAGCCGTGATCAGTTCCGGTTATATAAACTGGTATGGGAACGTTTCGTATCCAGCCAAATGTCCTCGGCCGTTCTCGATACGATGACCGTTGATATGTTATCTGGCGAAGTGAAGTTCCGTGCGAATGGATCGAAAGTCAAGTTTGCCGGATTCATGAAGGTATATGTGGAAGGCAATGATGATGGGGCAGAGGAAGAGCATAAGTTCCTCCCGCCAATCGAGCCAGGAGATATGATCCCAGCAGAAGCCATTGAGCCTAAACAGCATTTCACCCAGCCGCCGCCGCGTTTTACGGAGGCCAGACTCGTGAAAACGCTTGAGGAGCTCGGCATAGGTCGGCCAAGTACGTATGCGCCGACGCTGGAAACGATTCAGAAGCGCGGATATGTGGCGATAGAAGAGAAGAAATTTGTGCCGACTGAGCTTGGCGACCTCGTTATTCAACTGATGGAAGAGTTTTTCCCGGAAATTCTCAATGCTGAATTTACAGCCAACATGGAAGGGGATCTCGACCATGTGGAGGAAGGCTCGCAGGATTGGGTAAAAGTGCTCGCAACCTTCTACGACTCGTTCGAGAAGCGTCTGGAAGTAGCGGAAGAGGAAATGAAGGAAATTGAAATTCAAGATGAGGTTTCCGATGAAATTTGCGAAAAATGCGGTCTTCATTTGGTTTATAAAATGGGACGCTTCGGTAAATTCCTCGCATGCTCCGGCTTTCCGGATTGCCGCAATACGAAGCCGATCGTTAAGGATATCGGCGTGCCTTGCCCGAAATGTGAGGAAGGCAAAATTATTGAAAGACGCAGTAAAAAAGGGCGAATTTTCTACGGCTGTGATACGTATCCGGCTTGCGATTATGTTTCATGGGATAAGCCTTCAGGCAAACCATGTCCGAAATGCGAAAGCATGCTCGTAGAAAAACGCAATCGCAGCGGTGCAAAGCTGCAATGTCCTACATGCGATTATTCAGAAGAGCTGCAGGATGAAGAACAGGAAGATGCATAGAGCAGCATCATGATGCTGTGCACAGCTCCACATGTTAGTGGACCCGGTCCTCCCTGTATAGGGAGGACAGCTGTGTTTTATCCGTCCTGTAGGTTTGACCCGGAATTTCATGAAAAAAATGATATTTATTTGCGCAAAGCGCGTATTATGATTTGGAGGTAAGTTCATTGTCATCATCATCTTATCCAAAAGTCACCGTTATCGGAGCTGGTCTAGCCGGCAGCGAAGCGGCTTGGCAAATCGCATCTCAAGGCGTCCCAGTTGTACTCTATGAAATGCGGCCTGAGACGAAAACGCCAGCCCATCATACGAATCAGTTTGCTGAGCTGGTATGCAGCAACAGCTTGCGTGCCAACGGACTCGCAAATGCCGTAGGCGTGTTGAAAGAGGAAATGCGCCAGCTGGATTCGCTCATTCTTGGCTGCGCTGATCGTCATGCGGTTCCGGCAGGTGGAGCGCTTGCAGTTGACCGGGATGGATTTTCCGGCGAAGTAACGCGCCTTCTGCATGAGCATCCGCTTGTTGAAGTCCGCAATGAGGAAGTTACGGAAATTCCAACGGACGGAATCGTCATTATTGCGACGGGTCCGCTTACAGCTCCAGCCTTGTCCGCGCAAGTACGCGAGCTGCTGGGTGAAGAATATTTCTATTTCTATGATGCTGCTGCACCGATTGTGGAGAAGGATTCTATCGATATGAGCAAGGTTTATCTCGCGTCCCGCTATGATAAAGGAGAAGCCGCTTATTTGAACTGCCCGATGACGGAAGAGGAATTCGAAATCTTTCATGATGCGCTCGTTAATGCCGAGAAAGCGGAAATAAAAGATTTTGAAAAAGAAGTTTATTTTGAGGGCTGCATGCCCATTGAAGTTATTGCGAGCCGTGGCAAGCAAACGGTGCTGTTTGGGCCGATGAAGCCAGTTGGACTTGTGAACCCGCATACGGGCAAGCTGCCTCATGCCGTTATTCAATTGCGTCAGGACAATGCTGCTGGTACACTGTATAACCTGGTTGGGTTTCAAACGCATTTGAAATGGGGCGAGCAGAAGCGGGTATTCTCGCTAATACCGGGTCTTGAAAATGCCGAGTTTGTGCGTTTCGGTGTTATGCACCGCAATACTTTCATAAATTCGCCACGATTACTGGAGCCGACCTATCAGCTTAAAAATCGCCCTACCTTATTTTTTGCCGGCCAGATGACGGGTGTTGAAGGTTATGTAGAGTCAGCAGCTTCCGGTTTAATCGCTGGATTCAACGCTGCCCGGCTTGCGCGCAATCTTGAACCGCTTGTGCTTCCTGGTGACACGACGCTTGGCAGCATGGCGCAGTATATTACGACGGCGGATTTTAAACATTTTCAGCCTATGAATGCGAATTTTGGGTTGTTCCCGCCGCTTGAAAAACGCTTGAAGAGCAAGAAGGAAAAGAACGAAGCGATTGCAAACCGTGCGCTTGCTGGTGTTGAGAAATTTAAGCAGGAGCATTTCACGCATTTGGTAAACAGCTAGTTATGGTCACGTAGCTATTTTGAAGATTTTGATCAGTACAGGCGCATTTGCATAGAGGAGGCGAAGAGATGGAAATGGAATTTCATGCAACGACGATTTGCGCAGTCCGTCACGAGGGGAAAGGCGCGATTGCAGGGGATGGTCAAGTCACATTCGGCAACAGCATGGTGATGAAAAATAAAGCGAAAAAGGTACGCCGCTTGTATCGCGGGCAAGTCGTCGCAGGTTTTGCCGGCTCAGTTGCTGATGCAATTACGCTTTTTGAGAAGTTTGAGGCGAAGCTTGAAGAGCATCATGGCAATTTGCAGCGCTCAGCTGTAGAACTGGCGAAGGAATGGCGCTCGGATCGCGTGCTGCGCAAGCTGGAAGCAATGATGCTGGTTATGGATCAGACGGGACTTTTGCTAATTTCAGGAAATGGCGAAATTATTGAGCCGGATGACGGCCTCTTGGCCATTGGCTCGGGCGGCAGCTTTGCTTTGTCAGCGGCTAGAGCACTCAAGCGCCATGCCCCTCATCTGGATGCGAAGGAAATGGCACGTTCGGCTCTGGAAATTGCAGCAGATATTTGCGTCTATACGAATCACAATATTATTGTCGAAGAAATCGGCTCTTAAGCGGAGGAGATTAATATGGCAAATGCAGCGTTAACACCAAGAGAGATCGTAGCGGAGCTGGATAAGTATATTGTCGGTCAAAAGCCTGCCAAACGTTCGGTCGCAATCGCTTTGCGCAATCGTTATCGCAGAAGTCAGCTTGATGAAGCGTTGCGTGATGAGGTTGTGCCGAAGAACATTTTAATGATCGGGCCTACTGGTGTTGGTAAAACAGAAATCGCACGCAGATTGGCAAAGCTAGTAAAAGCGCCTTTCGTGAAGCTGGAAGCGACTAAATTCACCGAAGTAGGTTATGTAGGGCGTGACGTTGAATCCATGGTTCGCGATTTGGTTGAAACAGCGATCCGCATGGTGAAAACGGAAAAAACCGAGCAGGTTAAAGATAAAGCGGAGAAGCTGGCAAACGAATTGCTGGTGACGCTGCTTGTTCCTTCGAAAGCAAAGGAAAAGACGCAAAAAAATCCGTTCGAAATGTTGTTCGGTAATCAGCAAAACGACAATTTGCAAGCTGAAGAGCCGGAGCATGATCAGACGATTGTGCAGAAACGGGCTCAGGTGCAGGCAGATCTTGCTGCTGGCAAGCTCGAAAATGAAATGGTCGAGGTTGAGGTTGAAGATGCTGCTCCTAATATGCTGGACATGCTCGCAGGCGGTCAAGGCCCCGAAGGCATGGGTATGAATATGCAGGAGCTGTTCGGACAGCTGATGCCGAAAAAAACGAAGCGGCGCAAGCTGCCGGTTAAGGAAGCGCGTAAAGTGCTTATTCAGGAAGAAGCAAACAAGCTGATCAATATGGATGATGTGATTTCCGAATCGGTTACACGTGCTGAACAGTCAGGCATTATTTTTATCGATGAAATTGACAAAATTGCGAGTTCCTCGCGTGGCAATGGCCCAGACGTTTCGCGCGAAGGCGTGCAGCGTGATATATTGCCGATCGTTGAAGGCTCGACGGTTATGACAAAATATGGTCCGGTAAAAACGGATTATGTGCTCTTTATTGCTGCTGGTGCTTTCCATATTGCGAAACCATCCGATTTGATTCCCGAGCTGCAAGGCCGTTTTCCGATTCGGGTGGAGCTTACATCGCTTACGCTTGACGATTTTGTGAGCATTTTGAAGGAACCGAAAAACGCGCTGACTAAGCAGTACACAGCACTGCTGCAAACCGAAGGCATTGAAATCGAATTTTCAGATGAGGCCATTCATGAGCTGGCATCTATTGCCGCAGAAGTGAATCGAAATACCGAAAATATCGGAGCAAGAAGATTGCATACGATTTTGGAAAAGCTGCTGGAGGATCTGTCCTTCGAAGCGCCTGATATTACGCTGGACCATATGCTGATCACACCGGAATATGTTCGTGAAAAGCTGGGAAGCATTGCGCAAAATAAAGATTTGAGTCAATATATATTGTAGTTGGTATGAGTTTTAGGAGGCAATGGCATGACGCTATTAACAAAAACAAGGACGCTAAACCGCCTGCTGCAGCGGGCGGCTGGCAAACCGCTTATTTTCAGAGAAATGGCGGAGGTGCTGACCAGCACCATTCAAACGAGTGTATTTGTCGTAAGCCGCAAGGGAAAGGTGCTTGGCTGTGCGGCTGTGAATCCGCATGATCATGACTCGCTGCGTTCCATGTCGGCGGAAGAGCTGCGTTTCCCGCAGGAAAGCAATGAGCAATTTCTTGAAATGACAGAATCGGTTACGAATGTGGCGCCGGATGCTGGGGTTTATGAGACTTTTCCATCGCTGGGGCAGCAGGAAATTATGACGGTTGTTCCAATAACAGGTGGCGGAGATCGCTTGGGTACGCTAATCTTGACACGGCATCAAGGTGCTTTTGACGACGATGATTTAGTGTTAGCGGAATATGGATCTACGATCGTCGGTATGGAGATCTTGCGTGAGCGTTCGGTAGAAATTGAGCATGAGGCACGCAGTCGCGCCGTCGTGTCGGTTGCTATTGGTTCGTTATCGTTCAGTGAGCTTGAGGCAGTCGAGCATATTTTTGAACAGCTGGAAGGCAAGGAGGGGCTGCTTGTAGCCTCGAAAATTGCTGACAGGGTCGGTATTACTAGGTCTGTAATCGTAAATGCCCTTAGGAAATTAGAAAGTGCGGGGGTCATTGAGACTAGATCGCTCGGAATGAAGGGAACTTACATTAAGATATTAAATCACCAACTTCTTCAAGAGCTGGAAAAAATTAAATCTTGAAATATGAGTCTATACGACTAAAAAAGCCCTATCTTTTTATAAAGATAGGGCTTTTTTCTTATTGTAATAATTTGGAGAATTGATGAATATAAACATGTCGGCAAATATCGACAGCATGATCTCATTTTTTTAATAATTTAATGTCGAACAAAGCAGGAATGCTACGAAGTGTGTTGAATACCTTATATTAGGATCTTTTAATTATCGAAAGTGGTGATAATAAAGTGAACTTATTAAGCGGATCTTCATTCCAAAGGCTAGAGGGGGCAGTTCATGCAGCAGAAATGCGGCAAAGTGCCATTTCGAATAATATAGCCAATGTGGATACCCCGCATTTTAAACGGTCAGAGGTTGAATTCGAACAGCTTTTGGAACAACAGTTGAGTAATAGCTCACCTAAGCTGAAAGGAAAGCTTACGAATGCAAGGCATATTCCTATAGGTGGGCCGGTCAATCCAACGCCTCAAGTCATAAGCGATAAAGACACCGCCATGAACAATAATGAGAATAATGTGGATATTGATCGAGAAATGTCGTTGCTTGCGAAAAATCAGCTCAGCTATAACGCTTATCTGCAGCAAATCAATCATGAAATCAAAATGATGAGAACAGGAATAGAAGGGAGAGGCTAAAGAGTGAAAATTTCCAGCGGATTTGATGCGAGCGCCTCTGCTCTAACCGCACAGCGCCTGCGAATGGATGTTATTTCTTCAAATATTGCGAATGCGGAAACGACGCGTGCTGGTTATGAGAACGGACAGTTCGTACCTTATAAACGGAAGATGGTCGTTTTGGAGCCGTTGAAATCAAGCTTTTCCAATACGCTGAATGCAAAAATGGGAAAAAATACAACGACTGGTGGGGTAAAGGTCGCGAAAATTATTGATGACACAGCCCCAACGAAGCTTGTATATAATCCTACCCATCCTGATGCCGATTCAAACGGCTATGTAAATATGCCGAATGTAGACGTCGCGAAAGAGATGGTTGATATGATTTCGGCGTCGCGTTCTTATGAAGCGAACGTCACAGCCATTAATTCTTCTAAAGCGATGTTTGTAAAAGCATTGGAGATTGGGAAGTAGCAACAACCATTAAACATTAGTAGAGGAGGAATATAGTGATTCAAGCCATTTCAATGAACCAGGTGCAGCCTTTAAAGACGATAACAGCTGCCCCTGTTGAGCAAGCTACTCCGGCAGAACTTACAAAAACATTTAGCCAGTTTTTAAATAACGCAATTGAGGGTGTTAGTGCCCAAGAACAAAATGTACATAAGCTTAACGATAAGTTTTTAATTGGTGAAGTTGATGTTTCTCAGGTCATGATTGCTGGCGAAAGAGCGCAGCTTAGTCTTCAACTAACCTCACAAATCCGCAACAAGGTTGTAGAGGCATATCAAGAAATTATGCGGATGCAGGTATAATGAACGATAAAAAACCTGGCAAAGAATTTGGGTGAGGTGACAAGGTGAACGAGAAAATCGCCCAATTTAGACTGAGAATTTCGCAATTCTGGAGTCAAATGGGAAAAAAACAGAAAATAGGCTTGGGGGCTTCTGTAGGCGTACTGTTGTTATCTATTATTCTTCTGACTGTCATATTTACTAGAACAGATTATGAATTGGCTTTTCAAGATCTCGATACGACAGACTCAGCAGCGATTATGAACTACTTGGATAGTAATGGTATCCCTTATGAGCTAGGGAGCGGTGGAACTAGTATTTCTGTGCCAAGCGCAGTTGCGGAACGCACGAAAGTAACGATTGGCTCGCTTGGACTTGTGCAAAACGGATCAATCGGCTTTGAGGCTTTTACAAAGAGCTCCTCGACCTTCGGCACAACCGAAAATGAATTTAACGTCAAATATTTAAGTGCCTTAAATGGCGAGATTCAACAATTGCTAAATCGCATGCAAGGTGTGAAAAGCTCTAAGGTGCTTGTGAACTTGCCAGAAGAAAGCGTGTTTCTAACTCCCGAAGAGAAGGATAAAGCATCGGCTTCCATCTCAATGGAGTTTATGGCTGGCTATCGTCCAACTCAAAAGGAGATTGACGGTTATTACAATCTAGTAAAAACAGCAGTTCCAGGAACGACAGTGGACAGCATTACCATCTCTGGTCCGCAAGGTGAGCTTTTATCCTCTGAAGCGGGAGGCACGATTGCCGGTACCGCGGAAGCAGTTGACAGTCAGTTCCAAATTCAACGCAAATATGAAGCGGAATTGAAAAAGAATATTCAACAGTTTCTAGGACCGATAGTAGGTTCTGAAAATTTGGTCATCAGCATCGGAAGCAACTTGAACTTCGACAATAAGAAGACGGAGGAACAGCAGGTTGTGCCGCTTGCTGAAAATAACAATAACGGTATTATTGTAAGTCAAACGGAACAAACCAGTTCTTCTACAGGAGGCAGCTCCAGTGCAGGCGGTGTAGCGGGAACGGGAGAAACAGATGTACCGGGCTACACAGCAACAGATGGTTCTGGAAATTCCACCTCGGAAGAAAGCTCTTCTACTGTTAATTACGATTTTGGAAGAATTAATCGTACCACGATTTCAGGGCCTTTCGTAATTAAAGATCTATCCATTAGTATTGGTGTTGAAGCAAGTCGTCTCACTCCAGAATCTCGTACAGAGATTACGACATTTTTGACAGGTTTAGTGCGTGCACAGCTTGCAGATTCAGGTCAAGATGTAAATAATGACGATTTAATTAATAAAAAGGTTTCACTTATCGGACAAACATTTGCTGAAAGCACCGCTACAAACACGATTGGCGGCTTATCAATGGGATGGGCAATTGGAATTGGAGCAGCAGCACTTGCGATTATTGCCGGTTTGATCATTTTGCTCGTTCGCAGACGCAGACAGCAAGCGGCGGCAGCGGCAGCAGCTGAAGCGCAGGAAGCAGTTGTAGCGTCAACCGCTGTAGAATATCCTACCCTTGATTTTGATAGCTTAAGCAATGACAGCCAGGCACGTAAAAATCTTGAGACACTCGCCAAACGCAAGCCGGATGAATTTGTTAATTTACTTCGGACTTGGCTTGTCGATGAATAGAGGTCGTTTGCATGAGTAAATCGATGAATGGGCTATCCGGAAGGCAGAAAGCGGCAATACTGCTAATTACACTAGGCCCCGAAGTGTCAGCTCAAATTTTTAAACATTTAAGAGAAGATGAGATTGAGCAGTTAACTCTTGAAATTGCGAATGTGCGCAAAGTAGATAGCTCAGAGCGTGAAACGATTTTAGGAGAGTTCAATCAAATTTGTGTAGCTCAGGAATATATTTCGCAGGGTGGTATTACTTACGCCAGAGATATTTTGGAGAAGGCACTAGGCGAGAGCAAGGCGGCGGAAGTGATAAATCGCTTGACTGCTACCTTGCAAGTACGACCATTCGATTTTGCTCGCAAAGCAGAGCCGATGCAAATACTCAATTTTATTCAAAACGAGAACTCCCAAACGATTGCGCTCGTGTTGTCCTATCTCCAATCGGAGCAGTCATCGCACATTTTGTCCTCTCTTCCACAAGAGAAGCAGGCCGAGGTTGCCAGAAGAATTGCGCTTATGGACAGCACTTCGCCGGAAGTTATTTCTCAGGTGGAACGTGTGCTGGAGCAGAAGCTTTCAGCTACCGTCACTCAGGATTACACAAATGCTGGCGGTATTGACGCTATCGTTCAAATTTTGAATGGTGTTGACCGCGGTACGGAACGTACCATTCTCGATTCTTTGGAAATTCAAGATCCAGAACTTGCAGAAGAAATCAAAAAACGGATGTTCGTCTTCGAAGATATTGTCAACATCGACAATCGTTCGATTCAGCGGATTATCCGCGATATCGAAAATGCCGATTTGCAGCTTGCGCTTAAAGTTGCTAGTGAAGAAGTGCGAGATGCTATTTTCCAAAACATGTCGAAGCGCATGGCGGAAACATTCAAGGAAGAAATGGAGTTTATGGGTCCAGTCCGATTGCGTGACGTAGAGGAGGCCCAGACCCGTATTGTCGCAACCATTCGTAGATTAGAGGAATCAGGTGAAATCATTATCGCCCGTGGCGGAGGAGATGATATCATTGTCTAATTTGATTAAATCGACAAGCGTTGTTTCTATCGATCAACTAAGAGAGCTTTACTGGAAGAACAAGCATGCGGCACTCGCAGCAGATGTGAATGGCGATGCTGAAGCTCCAGAGGAAGAACAGCCTGATGAAGAAACGATTACGCTGCGGGATCAAATTATTGCTGATGCCAGGCAGTTTGCAGAAGAAAGATTACGGGAAACGGGCGCTCAATGTGAGCAAATGCTGACCGAGGCTGAAGCGAATGTGGAGGCTTGGTGGCTGGAGAAAAGGCTCGAAGATGAAGCGACGACAGAAGCTGCCCGTAGCGATGGCTATGAACGTGGTTTTGCGGAAGGCATCGAGCAAGCGAATATGCTGGCCAAGCAGGAATGGGAGCAAAAGCTGTTCGAAGCGAATTCGATTCTAGCTTCCGCTTATACGATGCGTGAGCAAATTATTCAGGAAGCAGAACCTTTTCTGGTCGAGCTAAGCTGCGCAGTAGCGGAAAAGGTAATCGGACAGCAGCTTGAGCAAGCTCCAGAAATGGTCATTGAGCTGATTAAAAAATCGCTTGCAAGAAGACGCGAGCAGGGTGTTATTACGCTGTGCGTCGCACCTGGTCAGTTAGCTTTCGTTCAGGCTGCTCAAGAAGAGCTGAATTTGGCGGTTGATTCTCAAGCCGAATTGCAAATTTTGCCGGATGCCACCGTTAAAGATTTTGGCTGCGTTATTCGTTCCGCATATGGAAGCATTGACGCCCGAATCGATACACAGCTATCAGAGTTAAAACGCGAGCTAGTCCAGTTCGCTCATCAATCAAGGGACGAGCGAGGACAGGCTGATGAGCAATAGTTCATTACAGGCAGGCAAATATGTCGAGCATTTGCAAGCAATTGATCCAATAAGAGTAAATGGGAAAGTCACACAGGTCATCGGGCTAACCGTTGAATCGGAAGGGCCGGATGCAAGTATCGGTGATGTGTGCTACATCTATCCGAATAAAGGCGCAAAGCCGATTAAGGCTGAGGTTGTGGGTTTTCGGAACAATAAAGTTATTTTAATGCCGCTTGGCGATCTACATTCCATCAGCTCAGGCTGTGATGTTGTAGGAACAGGCAAGCCGCTTAGTGTGCAGGTTGGCTCCGAATTGCTTGGAAAAGTGTTGGATGGCCTCGGTCAGCCACTTGATGGTTCTTTTTTACCAAGCCGAATGCAGCATTATTCTACTCATAATGAACCAAGCAATCCACTTATGCGCCCACGTGTTCTAGAGCCGCTGGGCATTGGTGTTAGAGCTATCGACGGTTTGCTGACCGTTGGTAGAGGCCAGCGTGTAGGTATATTTGCCGGATCGGGTGTAGGGAAAAGTACGCTGCTCGGCATGATTGCCCGAAACACCTCTGCTGATGTCAATGTCATTGCGCTGATCGGCGAGCGTGGCCGTGAAGTGCTAGAGTTTATTGAGAAGGACTTGGGACCTGAAGGATTAGCACGTTCTGTCGTCATTGTCGCTACCTCGGACCAGCCGGCGCTTATACGGATGAAGGGGGCACTGATTGCCACTTCTATTGCTGAATATTTTCGCGATCGTGGTCTAAACGTCATGCTTATGATGGACTCTGTTACACGTTACGCCATGGCTCTTCGTGAAGTAGGTCTTGCGATTGGCGAGCCGCCAGCCACGAGAGGGTATACGCCTTCGGTATTTGCGAATTTGCCTAAGTTGCTGGAACGAGCGGGGACAGGCCCGAAAGGATCTATCACCGCCTTCTACACTGTTTTAGTAGATGGGGATGATATGAACGAGCCGATCGCGGATGCGGTACGGGGGATTTTGGATGGTCATATCGTTCTGAGTCGTCATCTTGCGCATAAAGGACATTTTCCAGCCATTGATGTTCTGCAATCCGTAAGCCGGGTTATGAAAGAAATTATTACGGAGGAGCAGCAGGATGCGGCTAATCAGTTGAAGCGCCTGTTATCTATTTATAAGGATTCGGAAGACCTCATAAATATTGGGGCGTATCAACGTGGTTCTAATGAAGAAATTGATTTGGCGATGCAATTTATTGATTCGATTCATCAGTTCACGAGACAAAAAACAGATGAAAAAGTCACCTTGGAAGAAGCTCAGGAGCGGCTAATAATTGATTTTTACAGGAGATGAAGCGTTGAATGGGAGCTTTTCGTTATTCCTACCAGAAAATCGTTGATCTGAAGACAAGTGAAAAAACGCAGGCAGAATGGATTCTGTCCTCTTCAATTGGAGAGCTGCAGGCTGCCGAGCTTACCGTCGAGCAATTGCGTGAACGCCGTGAAGAATGGGAGCAGAAGCAGCATCAGTCTTCGCAATCCGGCGTTTCATTGGCTGAGCTTCAGACCATTCAACAATATGTGGATTATTTGGATTCATGTATTGAAGCTAAAATGCTTGAAGTGAAACGGGCGCAAAAGGTCGTCGAGCAAAATCGGATCAAGCTTTCGGACAAAATGCAGGATGAGAAAGTATGGTTGAAGGCAAAGGATAACGAGAAGGAACGTTTCCGGTATGCGATGCAGCTTAAGGAGCAGAACGAGTTGGATGAAATGGCAACTGTCCGTTTCATGGTAAGCGTGCCGTAAACATCCGGCTGCAGCGCAAGGTTAGAGGGAGTGAAATCAGTGGCAGATACAGATGTGGAGAAACAAGGATATAGTGGATTTGAGCGGGCTATGTTTTTTATGACCCCGGTGTTGTTTACGATTGTTGTGCTCGGTATATTGCTGATACTTCTTAATAGCGATATGCGAAATCAGGCGTTAACGATCGGAAATTCGATTCCATTGCTCAAAGATGTGCTGCCAAACCCGCAGTCAGCTAGCGGTGAAAGCACAGATGAAACGCTCAAGGCAGAAAATATGACTCGTAAAATTGCCGAGCTGCAAGCTCAACTGACGGAGAAAGAGGGCCAATTGACGGAGACGTCCACTCTTAAAACGGATCAGGAAAAGGAAATTGCCAGCTTGAAGAGTCAAATTGAGCAGTTGAAACAGTCAAATGCAACACAGGCACTTGAGGATGAGGCGTACACGGCCAAAATTAAAGAGCTCGCCAGCATGTACGCGCGAATTGCGCCGAATAAGGCGGCCCCTATTTTAGAAAGCATGACGCTTGATGAAATGGTGCTCGTGCTTGATGCGATGGCTCCTAATGATCGTGTGAAAGTGTTGGAGAAAATGACGCCGAAAACAGCGGCTGATGCGACGCTGAAGCTGAAGGATGCCGTTTCGGCGAAAGATTTGCAAATTGCGGCGCTGCAATCGCAGCTTAAAAATGCCCAGTCGACGACAGCAACAACGACTACCACGTCTTCTACACTGGATTCGACGCAGCTAGGTGCAACGTTTGCAGCTATGGATGCAAAAAGCGCCGCCAAGCTGCTGATGACGATGTCGGATGTAAGTGCCAGCAAGGTGCTGCGGATTTTGAACGCGGTAGATGACACAACAAGATCCAATATTGTTGGCGAGATGTCGACGTTGAATGATAAAGTAACAGCTCAAATCGTTTCGAAGCTGATGGCGGGTAAATAGAGGGGAGGTGAAAATAAATGGATGTTTTATCATCACCAGCAGCTTCACAGGCGGCGGCTCCTTCCGCTAGTGGGAATGCCCAAGTGAAGGGCACAGGAGATGCGGCTTTTGCCCAAACGCTGAACGGCCAATTAAATAATGGCCAAGCAGGAGCGGGAACAGGTACAACAGCTCTGGCAAACACTACAGATGCGGCAGCACTCGGAACGATTCGAATGACTACGCTAAATGTAGCCGGCTTGCTTGGAGAAACGAACAATCAGGATTTGCTTGCCGCTATTGATGGGCTGCTAGAGCAAATTGATGAGTTGGATACTGCTGATACGGATGAGGCTGCACAAGCCCAATTGGCAGATTTGCAAGCGATGCTGGAGCAGATGCAGGCATTGCTAGCGTTGTTAGGTTCCCCGCTTGTCACTTTGAAGCAGCCTGATGAGCAGCTTTCCTCAGAAGAGCTCGTTCAAGCAGCGGACGCAGGGAATGATCATGTTGCAGTAAAAGCACAAATTGCGCTTGTGAAGCATGATTTGGAAAATGCGTTGATTCAGCTGGCTAATGTGCTTGAGCAGGGATCTGCGAAACGCGTTCAGCAGCAAGAGCCATCGCAGCTGATTGCACAGCAGCTGGAAGCTTTGCAGAAACTGCTGCAGAAGCAGAAGGAAGCAGGCACGGCCGATCGCAATAACAGCAATGTTCAGGCCATATTTGAACCAGCCGCAGCGGATGAGTCTGTTCCACAGCAAACAGCTGCATGGCTTCAGCGTTTGAACCAGCAGTCACAGCATACTATCGCCTTGAAAAGCGCAGTAGCGGAAGCTTTATCAGCCGAAACATTGGTTGAAGAAACGGCAGATACAGCCGATGATGAGTCCGTTCTGGCAGGCAATTTAAATGCAAACTTTGCTCATTCGCTTAAGCAGGCAACGACTAGCGTGACAACGAGAGCAGTCGCTCAGCCTTTCGTACTAGCAGACCAATTTGCGGAATCCATGACGGGGCTTATCGTACAGAAGTTTGATATTTCTTCATTAAACGGGAAGCACGAAGCTAAAATCATGCTGTTCCCTGAACAGCTGGGCCAGGTCGATGTTCGAATCACGATGCAAAATGGTCAATTGACGGCGCTTTTCCATACGGATACGGTAATGGCCAAGGATATGCTGGACAACCAAATGTCGCAATTGAGACAGGCACTGCAATCCCAAGGGTTAACGATTGATAAGCTCGAAGTGACGCAGGGACAAGCTGCATCAGAGCTTTCTAACGGCGGGCAGGGACAAGGTTCCAATCAACAATTTACGAATCGGAACAATAATGGAAAAGGCGGAAGCAGATCGGATGAAGCTGCTTTTGAAGCAGATGTCATCGAGCAAATCGCCATTCAGGATATGGGCTACGGACGGGCGGTTAACGCTACAGTCTAAAAGAGATGTTAGGATCATGAGCAACCATTTGCGGGATGGAGGTGATGGAATTGGCAGTCGTTACGAATAAAGTGATCTGGCCGAATTATGATCAGACCAACGTTAAAATAGCAGGAAAGACCGAGGATGATAAAACATCGCTTAGTAAGGACGCATTTCTCGAATTGCTCGTCACACAGCTTAAAAATCAGGATCCATTAAGCCCGCAGAGCAACACAGAGTTTATTGCCCAAATGGCGCAGTTCACCTCAGTCGAGCAGCTGATGAATATGAATAAGCAGCTTACACAGCTGAACTCGGACATTGGCAGTGCATCTACAATGATTGGCAAGAGCGTAACATGGCAGGAGCTTGATGATAAAGGAAGCACCGTCATGTATACGGATGTTGTGAAGTCGATTGTAGCAACAGACGGGGTATTATATGCCAAGTTTGAAGATAACACGATGATTAAAGTAAGTGATATCGTTACCATTTCTGATCAGACTCCAGCAGAGACGGAGGAGCCTGAAACGGATGCTCCAGCTGAAAGTGCTGGTGATGCTGAAACGCCTGATAGCGAAGCCGCTGCTGACAGCGGGGAGGAACAAACCTCATGAGCGACAGCGTAAAGATTGGGCATTATTTTCCGCTCAAATCCTCGCCATTAAACAATGCGAAGACGGCGGGGCTAAAATCTCAGCAGCCAAGCGAATTTCAGGATTTGCTGGATTCGAAAGTATTGAAATTCAGCCATCATGCTGAAGTTAGGATGAAGCAGCGTGGCATTCAGCTTCAAGCCGATTCATTAACGAAAATTGTAAATGCTGTTGACGAAGCAGCATCTAAAGGCGCGATTGATTCTTTAATCGTTTTTAAGGATATCGCGATGATCGTGAATGTGCCTAGTCGTACAGTGGTTACTGCAATGGACGGCAAGCAAATGCAAAGCAATGTGTTCACGCAAATAGACAGCGCCGTTATTTTAAGCTAGAGCCGGACCAATACGGAGGCTCTTCGGGCTGCTGACCGACAGAGGCAGCCAACTAATCAAAAGGATAAACCTAAATTTAGGAGGGCTTAAATACTATGCTAAGATCAATGTACTCTGGTGTGTCAGGTATGCGTGGCTTCCAAACGAAGCTGGATGTCATCGGCAACAATATTGCGAACGTTAATACGGTGGGCTTTAAAGGCGGCCGCGTCATGTTCAGCGATATTTTGAGCCAAACAACAGCAGGTATTACTGCTTCAGCAGAAGGCGAGCAGGGTGGTGTGAATGCGAAGCAAATCGGACTTGGTGTCAGCATTGCTTCTATCGATACCATTCATACGCCAGGAAGCGCGATGACGACAAACCAACCGACAGATCTTCGCATTGATGGCGATGGATTTTTTGCGGTAACTGCAGCAGATGGTGGAGAAACATTTTTGACTAGAGCCGGCAACTTTACGCTTGATGCGAATCGCCAGCTTGTCAATGCAAACGGGATGTTTGTAATGGCTGCGGATGATGGCGGTATTATTCCTCCGCTTGATCCTGCCATCACATCGTTCACCATTGGTCAAGATGGCATGATTCTAGGTGTTACTGCCGATGGCATTGTGGAAGCGGGACAAATTGGCGTTGTTAAAGTAGTGAACCCAAGCGGTTTGCTGAAAATGGGTGGAAACCTGTATCGTATGACAGCTAACGCCAATCCAGACAGTGAGCTTGTAACTTCACCAGCGAATGATGAAGAAGTTGGAACAGGCGCAATCGTAGCTGGACAGCTTGAAATGTCAAACGTTGACCTGACAGGCGAGTTTACAGAAATGATCGTGGCTCAGCGCGGTTTCCAAGCGAATTCGCGTATCATCACGACTTCTGATGAAATTTTGCAAGAAGTTGTCAATCTGAAACGATAATCGCTAGGCATAACGCAGGTGGGGGGCCATAGCGCCTCCCCCGCGATGTGAGGGGGCAGTTTATGATTACAGTGACTCGTATTAATGGTACTAAGCTCATGATCAATGCTCTGTTGATTGAAGTGGTGGAGGAAGTGCCCGATACCATTATTACCTTGACCACTGGAAAGAAATTTATAGTGGTGGAACGCTCGGACGAGCTTTTGCTGCTGATCCAGAATTATCTTCGTACGATCGGCGTATATGCGGCGGCCCAGAAGAGTGAACAGACGGAGGGTCCTTAAAGATGAAAAAGATGTTGCCATGGTTAGTAACTATACTACTATCGATTGTATTAATTGCTGTTGTGGCCTGGTTTATGTGGCCCACAATAATGGGAAGTACAAAAGA
Source organism: Paenibacillus sp. R-74696 (assembly GCF_055814915.1). Classification (NCBI taxonomy): domain Bacteria; kingdom Bacillati; phylum Bacillota; class Bacilli; order Caryophanales; family Paenibacillaceae; genus Paenibacillus; species Paenibacillus sp. R-74696. Next base: position 219,544 of record NZ_JBPULM010000045.1, on the reverse strand, counting down.
AGGTTCGGCTAACAAAGAGGTTGAAGTCAAGCATCTTAGCGCCGATGAACGCGTTGAGGTGACGTCTGAGCTTAAAGAATTCAAGCGCAACTTGAAAGATTCGAACAAAGTCGTTGTCGTTAGCTTTGCTTTCCAACTGGACAGCAAGAAGACGAAGGAAGATTTTGATAAAATCATTGAAATCGAAGTTAAGCCGATTATTAACCGGGCACTTGCAGATATGACGGCTGAAGAGCTGAATGGCTCTAAAGGCGAGGATTTGCTGGAATCGAAGCTGCTCAATGAAATTAATCCGATTTTGGATAAAGAGCAGAAGCTGGTCAAGGTAGAAATAACAGCGTTTATCATGACCAACATTTAATGCTGGTTGGCGACATTCCTTGAAGGGGGTGAGAAAATTTGGTTGATGTTTTATCGCAAAATGAGATAGATGCGCTGCTGGCGGCCCTTAATTCTGGCGAGATGGATGCCGAGGATTTAAAAAAGGAAGAAGTAACGAAAAAAGTCAGAGTTTATGATTTCAAACGCGCTGTTCGATTTTCGAAGGATCATATTCGCAGCTTGACTCGCATACACGAGAACTTCGCGCGATATTTGACAACCTATTTCTCAGCGCAGCTTCGTACTTTCGTTCAAATCAGTGTAGTTCAGGTCGAGCAGCTTCCTTATGATGAGTTTATTCGTTCGATTCCGAAGATGACGATATTGAATATTTTTGAGGCGGAGCCGCTTGAAGGACGCATGGTGATGGAGGTGCATCCAAATATCGCTTACGCGATGCTGGATCGTATGCTTGGCGGGCAAGGCGTTGCGCCTTCAAAAATCAATAACTTGACTGAAATCGAAACGATTATTATGGAAAAGATTTTTAGCCGGACGTTTGAGAGTTTGCAAGAGGCGTGGAAAACAATCATTGATATATCACCACGGCTGGAAGCACTTGAGACGAATCCTCAATTTATGCAAATCGTATCACCGAATGAAACAATCGCGCTTATATCCTTAAGTACGAAAATCGGTGAAACGACGGGGATGATCAATCTTTGTATTCCCCACGTTGTCATTGAGCCCGTTATGCCTCGTTTGTCGGCGCATCATTGGTTCGTTTCGCAGAAAAAGGAGCGTATTCCAGAGGAAGTTGAAATGCTGGAGCAGCGCGTAAGCAAAGCGAAGCTGCCGATTGTTGCCGAGCTTGGTGAATCTTCCATTACGATACAAGAGTTTCTGGGTCTTAATGTTGGAGATGTCATTTCGCTCAGCAAGCCGGTAGGGGAAGGCCTGCATATTAAGGTAGGCGATAAATTGAAGTTCATCGGCAGTCCAGGCTCCGTGAAAGATCGGTTGGCTATTCAGCTTGATGAAGTTGTGAACGAAGGAGCGGGAGAAGAATATGACGAGTAAAGATTATTTGTCGCAGGAGGAAATTGATGCGTTACTAAATCAATCTTCTGGCAGTACGGATGCTGAACAGCCATCTGCCGATGATGTTCAGTTATCAGATTTCCTCTCAGCTATGGAACAGGATGCGCTTGGTGAAATTGGGAACATTACGTTCGGAAGCGCAGCAACTGCCTTGTCCACATTGCTAGGCGTGAAGGTGGATATTACGACGCCGGAAGTTACCTTTATTCGCAGAGATCAGCTGTCAGATGAATTTCCAAAGCCTCATGTTGCTGTAAGTGTTCAATATGTAGACGGCTTCCAAGGAATAAATTCGCTTGTCATTAAGACGAGAGACGCGCAAATTATTGCTGATTTGATGCTTGGCGGGTCAGGTAATCCTACAGATGAAGAGCTCAATGAGATTCATATCAGCGCCGTCCAGGAAGCGATGAATCAAATGATGGGGTCATCTGCAACGTCGATGTCTACCATTTTCAATCGTTTCGTTAATATTTCGCCGCCAGGCATCGATATTCTCGATGTAGACAACGGTGGGGGAATGGGCCATCTGCCTCCGGTAGATATATTCATTAAAATTTCATTCCGGCTTAAAATTGGAGATTTGATAGATTCGACAATTATGCAGCTACTGCCTGTTTCTTTTGCAAAGCAAATGGTTGCTATTCTTATGGGTGAAGAGACGGGCGAAGAGACTGCTGTAGCAGTCGAAGCACCGCCAGTAGTAGAAGCGCCTCCGGTTGCTCCAGTGCCGCCACAAAGTGCTCCTGAGCAGCCTACGGCTCCATCGTTGCAGAAGCAAGAACAACAACCGCCAGCGGGATATTATGAAGCGCCGATGATGCAGCCGCCTGGCCCAAATACATATGGCCATGCAGCCAATCGCAATGTGAATGTTCAGCCTGTGCAGTTTGCTAATTTCAATAATGTGCCATATATTCAAGGTGAAGAGACAAACCTCAATTTACTGCTCGACATACCACTGAAGGTTACCGTAGAATTAGGAAGGACCCAGAAGCAAATAAAAGATATTTTGGAATTGTCTCAAGGGTCTGTTATCGAGCTGGACAAGCTTGCTGGTGAGCCTGTAGACATTCTGGTTAACAATAAGCTGATCGCAAAAGGCGAGGTTGTCGTTATCGATGAGAACTTCGGCGTACGTGTAACCGATATCGTAAGCCAATGGGACCGAATTCAAAAATTACAATAGCATCCTAGGAGGAAGAAAAAGATGGCAAACCGTATTCTAATCGTAGACGACGCAGCATTTATGCGCATGATGATCCGCGATATTTTATCAAAAAATGGCTACGAAGTAGTTGGTGAAGCACCAGATGGCGCACAAGCAGTGGAAAGATTCAAGGAATTAAAGCCGGACCTTATTACAATGGATATCACGATGCCTGAGATGGACGGCATTGCAGCACTTAAAGAAGTTAAAAAAATCGACCCGAATGCAAAAGTCATTATGTGCTCTGCAATGGGACAGCAAGCAATGGTTATTGATGCCATTCAAGCTGGAGCAAAAGATTTCATCGTTAAACCTTTCCAAGCGGACCGTGTTATTGAAGCAATCAAGAAAACGCTGGGCTAACGGTTGTATGCGATGGTCAAACTTAAAGCTCGTGTAACGCTTATATTGTTTTCAGGAATGGCCGTTCTGCCTGCCGCCGCTTTAGCGGGAGCAGCTCAGACGAGCCAGCCTGAATCGCCATATACTAGCCCGTCCAACATGGCAGGTAGTGTGGTATGGGTTATATTTTCTTTATTGCTAATTATTGGGTTGATCATTGTTGTTATTAAATGGCTCTCGCGGCGCAACCGGGCGTTCGGAGGAACAAATCGTTCGCTTCGTTCGCTCGGGGGCATTTCCTTAGGTCAAAATCATTCGCTTCAAGTTGTTGAGCTTGCAGGCCGTCTATATATTGTAGGGGTTGGTGAGAACATTACCTTACTGGACAAGATTGATGATGAAACACAGGCTGAGGCAATTATTGAGGCAATGGAGAGGCAAGTGCAAGGTGGCTGGTCGCCTGGCGCTTTGACGGACTTGATTTCACGTTTTCGTCAAGGCTCTGGCGAGCAGGAACCACGGGATGAACAGTGGAACGACGCTTCTTCGTTTCAGAATGTGCTCAAGGACAAGATGAATCGTCAGGCGGATCGCAAGCAGCAGCTCGAAGCACTCCTCAAAGACCCTAACCCTAATGAACGGTTGAATGATGATCATGAAAAATAAATGGTGGATAGCTCTTGTTGCGGTACAGTTAGCCGGACTCATATTTCAATCGCATGCTTTTGCTGAACCGCTGCCGAACGTAGAAATTAACTTTGGCAGCACGGGTAGCGATCAGCCGAACCCTAGCGCATTATCGATTTTGTTGCTTATTACTGTACTAAGCATAGCACCTGCTATCCTAGTATTAATGACCAGCTTTACACGCATTATTATCGTGCTTAGCTTTGTTCGGACATCCCTCGGTACGCAGATGATGCCGCCGAACCAGGTACTAATCGGACTAGCGATGTTTTTAACCTTTTTTATTATGGCCCCTACCTTTGGTCAAGTAAACGAGGTAGCCTTGCAGCCATATTTGAAAGGGGAAATTTCCCAAACGGCAGCATTCGAGAAGGCGTCTGTGCCGATGAAGGCGTTTATGTTCAAGCAGACGAGGGAGAAGGACTTAAAGCTGTTTATGGACTACACGAAGACGGAAAAGCCGGCAACATTCGAGGATATTCCACTGACGGTTCTCATTCCGGCATATGCGATTAGCGAAATTAAGACAGCCTTTCAAATGGGCTTTCTAATATTCATACCATTTCTCGTCATTGATATGATTGTAGCGAGTACATTGATGGCGATGGGAATGATGATGCTGCCGCCAGTAATGATTTCATTGCCGTTCAAGCTTTTGCTGTTCGTCATGGTAGATGGCTGGTATTTGATAGTCAAATCCTTGTTATTAAGCTTCAATACCTGACGACTGTATAAGGGGGATGTTCAATGAGTGCCGATTTTATTATCGGTCTGGCCAGCGAGGCTGTATTTGTAGTCTTAAAAGGCAGCGCACCAATGCTCGCTATCGCTCTTGTTGTCGGACTATTGGTCAGTATTTTTCAAGCGACTACCCAGATTCAAGAGCAAACCTTAGCATTTGTTCCGAAAATCGTAGCGGTTTTTGCATCCGTTGTTTTGTTTGGGCCGTGGATTTTAAATACGATCGTCGATTTCACTTATAATCTGCTGGACAACCTGTATAAATATATCGGATAGGCGTGAATCGCAGCGATGGAGCTTATCGAAAAAAGTTTTCCTATTTTTTTGCTTATTTTTTGTCGAATTACATCATTTTTCGTCGTAGCTCCGATGTTTTCAGGTAAAATGGTGCCGAATATTGCGAAACTTGGTTTAGGTTTTTTTATATCCTTTATTGTGTTTCTCACTTATGGCGTGAACCAGACGGTGGCTACGGATGCAAGCTATGTGCTTTACATTGTACAGGAAATATTGATTGGCCTGCTGTTCGGATTTGTTGTTTATTTATTTTTCGTGGTGGTACAGACAGCAGGGGCATTAATGGATTTGCAGATTGGTTTTGCAATGGCGAACGTCGTCAATCCTTTGACAGGTACTTCGGCACCATTGCTGGGCAATTTTAAATACCTTATGCTCATTGTCATTTTCTTCTCCTTGAACGGTCATCATTATTTGCTTAGAGGGTTAATGGACAGTTACAAATGGATGCCGCTTGCTGGAGACTTTTTTGCGAGAATCAGCAGTGGCAGCATTAGCGAGTTTTTAACAAAGGCAGTTGGAAACACATTCCTTCTAGCTTTGCAAGTTGCAGCTCCGCTGGTCATTGCTATGTTTCTAACCGATGTTGGGCTGGGGTTTCTAGCCAAAACAGCGCCCCAATACAATGTTTTTGTAATCGGAATACCGCTCAAGCTCATTATCGGAATGATTTTGCTTGTGCTTTTAATGCCGGGACTTGCCGGATTATATGAACGTCTCTTTTCTATTATGTTCGATAATCTGGAGCAGCTATTCGTTATTTTCAAAGGGCCGGACGGGTAAAGGGGGCTGTAATCGTGCAAATGTATCGTTTAAAGCTCGACCTGCAGCTGTTCAGCCAAGAAAAAACGGAACCTGCAACCCCGAAGAAACGCTCGGAATCACGTCAAAAAGGGCAGGTTTCCAAATCGGCGGACTTTCCCAGTTCCTTTATTTTACTGTTTACGTTTGCTGGGTTTGCTATGTTTGGCGGCTATTACAAAAAGCGTATTATGACGATGTTCGATGATATATTCGAAAATTGGCTGCTGATGGAGCTGACCTCAGAAAATGTTTTCAACTTATTTTATACGCTAATAACCCAAATGTTGATGTTCTTGTTGCCGATATTTACGATAGCCATTTTGGTTGGCATTATCGGTAACGTTGCTCAATTTGGATTCCTGCTTACAGGAGAGCCGCTCAAGATGAAGATCAGCAAGCTTAATCCGCTCCAAGGATTAAAGCAGATATTCTCGATGCGCTCGATTGTCGAAATGCTTAAAAGCATGCTTAAGCTTGCAATCATTGGATTGCTGGTCTATCAGACGATTGCCAGTGATTGGAGCCGGTTGCTTTCGCTCTCAGATCTATCTGTTGAACAAATTTTTGCCTTTGCAGCTGGCTTGACAGTAAATATGGGGATTAAAATCGGTGCTGCACTTGTCATACTCGCTTTTGCCGATTATTTGTATCAGAAGTATGAAAATGAGAAAAGCATGAAAATGTCCAAGCAGGACATTAAGGATGAGCATAAGAAATCAGATGGTGATCCGCTTATTAAAGGCCGCATCCGTGAAAAGCAGCGTCGAATGGCCATCCAGCGGATGATGCAGCAAATTCCGAATGCAGATGTCGTTATTACGAACCCGACGCATTTTGCAATCGCCTTGAAATATGATTCCTCTAATATGGAGGCGCCCGTTATTATTGCCAAAGGCATGGATCATGTGGCGCTGCGCATTAGGGAAATCGCCAAAGAGCACGGCGTTATTACGATGGAAAATAAGCCGCTTGCCAGAGCATTATACGAACGCGCCGAAATCGGAGATGCCATACCGGCAGATTTGTTCCAGGCTGTGGCGGAGGTGCTCGCATACGTTTACAAGTTGAAAGGCCGTGTTAAATCATCGTAATTTAAGGGAGGAGGAAGCGTCATGAAACCAAAAGATCTTATCGTGTTAATCGGGATCATAGGCATCGTGCTCATGATGGTTATTCCCATCCCTATTCTTTTGCTGGATATTTTGCTTATTCTGAATATTTCAGTCGCTTTAATGATATTGCTTATCGCAATGAATACGAAGGAAGCGCTGGAGTTTTCCATCTTTCCCGCAGTTTTGCTTGTTACGACCTTATTCCGATTAGCGCTCAACGTTTCTACAACCCGGAACATTTTGCAGCATGCAGAAGCGGGGGAAGTTGTCGCAACATTCGGTAGATGGGTTGGCGGCGGGCAAATCGCGATCGGGTTTATCGTCTTCCTTATTCTCGTCGTCGTTCAGTTCATCGTTATTACGAAAGGATCTGAGCGGGTCGCCGAGGTTGCAGCAAGGTTTACGCTCGATGCGATGCCCGGCAAGCAAATGAGTATTGATGCCGACTTAAACGCGGGGCTCATTAATGAGCAGCAGGCGCGGGCCCGTCGTTCCAAAATTGAAAGAGAAGCAGATTTCTATGGAGCTATGGATGGTGCCAGCAAGTTTGTAAAAGGGGATGCGATCGCATCCATCATCATTCTCATTATTAACCTGGTTGGCGGATTTATAATCGGGATGGCCATACATGGTTTTCCCTTTGCCGAGGCACTCGAAACTTACTCGATATTAACGATCGGGGACGGTCTCGTCAGTCAAATTCCAGCATTGCTTATTTCGGTAGCAGCAGGCTTAATTGTTACACGAGCTGCATCGGACGGCAACCTGGCGCAGGATTTAACAGCACAGTTATTTAAATACCCTAATCTTTTATACATAGTTTCAGGAACAATAGCTTTGCTTGGTATCGTTTCGCCAATCGGCGTTATGCGTACGCTCCCCTTTGCGGCACTGCTCGCATTTGGAGCGTGGAGAATGAAGAAGCTGCAGGAGAAGCAAGTGGAGCAAGAGGAGATGCTTGTGGAAGAGCAGCAAATTGAAGAGGTTCGCAATCCGGAGAGCGTTATTGGCTTGCTGCAGGTGGATCCAATCGAGTTTGAATTTGGCTACGGCCTGATTCCACTGGCAGACACGCAGCAGGGCGGGGATTTGCTGGATCGTATCATTATGATCAGAAGGCAATGCGCGCTTGAGCTTGGTCTTGTCGTTCCCGTTATTCGAATCCGCGACAATATTCAACTAAGGCCAAATGAATACGTTGTTAAGATTAAAGGGAATACGGTTGCGAAAGGCGAGCTTCTGCTCAATCATTATTTGGCAATGAGTCCAGGCTTCGACGATGAATCGGTACTCGGTATCGAAACAACAGAGCCGGCATTCGGGCTTCCAGCCATTTGGATTGACGAGCAGATGAAGGAAAGAGCGGAAATGTCGGGATACACCGTCGTAGATCCGCCTTCGGTTGTCGCCACGCATTTGACTGAAATTATTAAGCGTCATGCGCATGAGCTGCTTGGCCGTCAAGAGACGAAGGCGCTTATTGAAAATGTCAAGGAATCGTATCCAGCGCTTATCGACGATCTCATTCCATCTGTTCTATCGATTGGCGATTTGCAAAAAGTGCTTGCCAAGCTGCTTCGTGAAAAAGTTTCGATCCGCGATCTGGTGACCATTTTTGAAACGTTGGCCGATCACGGACATTACACGAAAGATCCCGATGTGCTGACGGAATATGTCAGACAAGCGCTGTCAAGGCAAATTACCCAGCAGTTTGCGGCAACGGGAGACAAGCTTAAAGTGATTACAGTCGGGCCGGCGATGGAGAAGAAAATCGCTGAATCCGTGCAGCAGACCGATCAGGGGAGTTACATTGCGCTTGATCCGATCGTCACTCAACAAATTTATTCCAAGCTGAATGAGCAGGTTACCCGGCAAATTCAGTCTGGACAGCAGCCTGTTGTATTGACTTCACCTACAATCCGCATGTATTTGCGCCAGATTGTGGAGCGGACGATGCAGGAGGTTCCGGTCATTTCTTATAGTGAGCTTGAACCTAGCGTTGAAGTTCAGAGCGTTGGGGTGGTGAATTTATGAGAGTGAAACGTTATGTGGTCAATGCCCTTCCCGAGGCGCTGCCAATGATTCGAAGCGATCTTGGCAAAGATGCCGTTATATTGAATACGAAAGAAGTCAAAGTTGGCGGCTTCATGGGCATGTTCCGCAAAAAGAAGATGGAAGTTATTGCCGCCGTTGAGTCAAACGCAGCTGCTCCAGAAAATCCGCCCCAGAAGCGCAAGGCGCCGGATGATGTCAGTGCCGTTATGGCTGCCATTACGGAGACGATGCAGAAGCAGCAGCGTGTAGCAGCGGCAACCGCTGCTGCTACAGCTACGGTTGAACCGCCGGCAAGACCTGCGCCAGTTGCAGTGGCGTCTCCGGTCAGCGATCAGCTGATGGATGAAATTAAAGGGATTAAGCAGTCCCTCCTGCAGCTTTCTTCTCAGAAAGCAGGAAATTCATTTTCGGAAGCTGCACAAGCACTTCATGACCGTCTTCAAGAGCAGGAGCTGGAAGTGGAGTGGATCGACCAGCTAATGGCGATCATCTCTGAGCAGGAAGCGCAGCAAAGGGAGCCATTGACGCGTTCGCAAGTATGGGAGCTAGCCAAACGGCAGCTGCTCGAATGGATGGCTCCATATGCAGCTGGCATGATCGATGAACAGGCTAGAATCGTTCATTTTGTTGGTCCAACGGGCGTAGGCAAAACGACAACAATCGCTAAGCTTGCGGCTAATCAAACGATTAAGCATAACAAAAAAGTAGGCTTTATTACATCGGATACGTACCGAATTGCCGCCGTTGACCAACTGAGAACGTACGCGAATATTTTAAATATTCCGTTGGAGGTTGTTTTTTCTCCTATGGATTTGCCGAAGGCATTCAAGCAGCTTGAAGACCGAGAGCTCATCTATATGGATACGGCTGGCCGCAACTTCCGTAATGAGCTGAATGTGTCAGAAGTGAACAGTCTGCTTCAATCGCACGACCGAAATGAAACGGTGCTTGTGCTGAGTCTTACCGGCAAAACGAAGGATATGACATCAGTAGCCGGAAATTTTGTGAAATACGGCATCGAGAAGGTGCTGTTTACGAAGCAGGATGAAACGGCGGTGTACGGCTCTATTTTCAACCTTGTGCTGAGGTTTGGTTTAACACCGACTTATGTGGCAAGAGGGCAGACGGTGCCGGATGATATCGATCGTTTTGACGCTGCTGCTTATATGAATGACTTGCTGGGGGAAGCGTACGATGAATGATCAAGCTGAAGCGCTGCGACATCTGGTAAAGGCAAGCAGCAGCGAAGGCGGCAAGCGCGAAACGCGCATTTTGGCTGTCACCAGCGGCAAGGGCGGTGTTGGCAAGTCCAACTTTAGTCTCAATTTTGCGCTGATGCTTCAGAAGCTGGGTCAGAAGGTTCTCGTTTTTGATGTCGATATTGGAATGGCGAATATCGATATACTGATGGGCGTACGCTCCTCCTACCATTTATACCATTTGTTCAAGCAGGACAAAACGATTTGGGATGTCGTTCAGGAAGGGCCCGAAGGACTGCATTTTATTGCAGGCGGATCAGGCATCAAGGATTTGCTGGAGCTGTCGGAGAAAGAGCTGACTTTGTTTACGGAGCAGGTTTCCAAGCTTCAAGGTCTGTACGACGTCATTGTGTTCGATACTGGAGCGGGACTTTCCAAGGAAACGGCGAGATTTATCGCTGCAGCTCAGGAAACCATCGTTGTAACGACGCCAGAGCCGACTTCTATAACCGATGCTTACGCCTTGATCAAGATGGTAAAAGCGATGGGCATCCATCCTAATTTCAGACTTATTGTTAATCGGGCAGACAGCAAGCGGGAAGGCCGACTGACAGCAGATAAAATCAATTTGGCTGCCGAGCGCTTCCTAGAAGCCTCCTTGCCATTTCTTGGGCTCGTTCCCGATGATGCTCATGTAGGCAAGGCGGTAAAACGCCAGATACCTTTCACGATTGCCTACCCAGGCAGTGAAGCATCGAAAGCTATGCATGAAATTGCAGTTCGTTTTCTAGAAAACAAGAGACCGGAATCTGATGCTAAAAACGGTGTAAAGGGATTTTTGCATAAATTATTCAAGCTAACGAGATAGTCCTTTTAATCAGGGGAGGGGAAAAGATGGCTCCTTATCGTGTACTCATTGTAGATGATTCTGCATTTATGAGAAAAATATTTAGTGACTTAATTTTAAAGGATTCAATGTTTTCAATAATAGCGACTGCAACCAATGGGGCCGAAGCTGTTAAAGCAGTGGAAAAATGGAAGCCCGATGTTGTGACGCTTGATCTAGAAATGCCTGAAATGAATGGACTTGAGGCTTTGCAAAAGATTATGAAACAAAACCCGACACCGGTCATAATGCTGTCTGGTATTAGTGAGGATAACACGCGGGATACGATCAAAGCCTTGCAATTTGGAGCGTTTGACTTTATACGCAAGCCATCAGGCATTGCAACGAATGACATTATCCAAGTTGGCGAGCAATTGATTGAGAAGCTAAAAACAGCTGTACAGGCGAGGAAGCCTTCTTTCATTGAAGAGAAGATGGAGCTGCCAGTTAAGTCAAAGGAGCTAGAAACGAAAAAGCCCCTAAAAACCGAAGCACCAACAAAAGCAGCATCACGGCTTGCTGCACCTTCTACGGCGAAGAAGAGACCGGAAATTACGCCGCCAATAAAGCCGCCTAGCATTAGCAAAAAGCCGGAACAGCCAGCGGCAGCCAAAGCGGTGGCGCCTTCCTCTACATATAAACCAACTGCTCCGCCGATTATAGCGAGCAAAAAAACGGAAGAGCCCGCCCCACCAAAAAAAGAGCTGCCGAGGTCTACATCGTTTCAGCATATTGTCGCAATCGGCGCTTCAACGGGTGGACCGCGTGCCTTGCATACGGTCATTAGCGCTTTGCCGGGCGATTTAGGTGCACCTGTCCTAGTGGTCCAGCATATGCCTCCAAAATTCACAAAATCGCTGGCTCAGCGTCTCGACAGCTTCAGTGCGCTGCATGTCGTTGAAGCGGCTCAAGGCGACCGAGTTCATCCCGGCGTTGTCTATGTTGCTCCCGGAGGCTATCATTTAGAGCTTAGCAAAGATAGTTCCGGTTATTATATTCATTTAACAGAGCAGCCGCAGCGCAATGGGCATCGTCCATCGGTAGATGTGATGTATGAATCATTGGTTCCTTTCAAGGAGCTTAAGCGTCACGCGGTCATCCTGACCGGAATGGGCAGCGATGGTACGAAAGGTCTTAAACAGCTTGTTGAGAGCGGTGCAGTAACCTCTATAGGCGAGGCGGAGGAAACTTGTATCGTTTACGGCATGCCGCGCAGCGCCTACGAAAGCGGAGCAGTCAAGACCGTGCTCCCGCTTCAGCAAATCGCTGCACGTATAGAAAGCTGTGTACTTAAATAACGATTGAAGCAATCACAAGTCTAGCAGGAGGTGCGATACAATGGATATGAATGCCTATCTGTCGATGTTCATCGACGAATCTAACGACCATCTTCAAAGCTTGAATGAAAACTTATTGCGACTGGAAGGCGAGCCGGAAGATCTATCAATTGTTCAAAATATATTCCGTTCAGCTCATACTTTGAAAGGCATGTCGGCTACGATGGGATATGAGGATCTGGCTGCCTTGACACATGAAATGGAAAATGTGCTTGATCTTGTTCGCAATAGCAAGCTCAAGATGGACAGCTTTATATTTGATACGCTTTTCAAGGGTCTTGATGCGCTGGAGGCGATGGTGCAGGATGTCGTTAACGGTGGTACTGGTAAAGCGGATGTGACATCAATTGTGTCCGCGTTGCAGTCGATTTTTAGCGGAGAGCATAAACAAGCGGAGTCGGATCAAAAGGCCGCAGCTGCAGGCGATTCTACCAATGCGGACAAGCCTATTTTGCTGCTGGATGAGTATCAGACTTCGGTCCTTAAGCAATCCATTGATAGCGGACATCAGGCCTATCATATTCATGTAACGATTCGCGAGGACTGTTTGCTGAAGGCGGTTCGTGCCTATATGGTATTCAACCTGCTGGAAGCACACGGAGAGATTGTGAAATCGGAACCTTCTGTACAGGATTTGGAGCAGGAAAAATTCGATCGTTCCTTCACTGTGTTTACAATTACACAGACGAAGCTGGAAGATCTGCATACGCAAATTATGAATGTATCCGAAGTAGAGTCGGCAGTTGTGACTTTACTTGATGAGGAATCACTTCATCTGCTCAGCACGCCAACAGCGAACCAGCAAGCTGAGGCTGAGGTTAAGAAAGCGAAGGAAGAGGTTGCAGCGGCAATCGCTGTCGTCGAGAAAAAAGAAGAAGCCAAGGCTCCTGCCGCGGTTGCGCCTCGCAAGGAAGCGCCTGCCCAAGCTGCGCCAGCAGCGGTTAATCGGACGATTCGCGTTGATATCGACCGTCTGGATACGCTGATGAATTTGTTTAGCGAGCTGCTAATTGATCGCGTACGACTAGAACAGCTTTCAAGCGAAATTAAGCGCAATGACTTGACCGAGACTGTTGAGCATATGACGCGTGTAAGTACGGATTTGCAAAATATCGTACTCAAGCTGCGCATGGTTCCCGTCGATTCGGTATTCAACCGTTTCCCTCGCATGATTCGCGATTTGGCGAAGTCGCTTGATAAAAAAATCGATTTGGTCATTACAGGCGCGGATACAGAGCTTGACCGTACTGTTATTGATGAAATTGGCGACCCGCTCGTTCACTTGCTCCGCAACTCAGTCGATCATGGCATCGAGACGGTGGAGGAACGCATTGCTGCTGGCAAGTCGGAGGTGGGAACCATTTTCCTGCGCGCTTACCACAGCGGCAACCATGTGTTCATTGAAGTGGAAGAGGATGGACGCGGCATTAACCAAGAGCGTGTGCTGAAGACGGCGATCAAAAACGGCGTCGTTACCGAAGATGAGGCGAAAAAGCTGTCCAGCGACGAAATTAATATGCTGATTTTTGCAGCAGGTTTTAGTACGGCTGAGAAAATCTCGGATATTTCTGGACGTGGTGTAGGACTGGATGTTGTACGTTCCAAAATTACGTCGCTCGGCGGAAATGTGACCATTGACTCGGCGTTTGGCAGAGGAACGAAATTCTCGGTACAGCTTCCGCTGACTTTGTCGATTATTTCGGCCATGCTGATCAAGCTGGGCTCGGAAAAATATGCGATTCCGCTATCCTCCATTGTGGAGACCAGCATTATCCGCAGAACGCAAATTTTGAACGTTCATGGCAATTTAATGATTGAATTCCGCAATACTGTTATTCCTCTTGTATCGCTGAGCCGTGTGCTTGAGACACCTGACTTCAATGATAGCGCCGAGGAAGAAACCGAAATTGTGGTGGTGCGCAAGGGAGAAAAATGGGCGGCAGTCACCGTTGATGAGTTTATCGGCCAAAACGAGATTGTGCTCAAAACGCTTGGCAAATATTTGACCAATATCGAGGCGATTTCTGGAGCGACGATTTTAGGTGACGGCCAAGTGGCATTAATTATTGATCCTAACGCATTAATCAAATAGGAGGTTTTCACAATGGGAGAAGAATTGAAGGTCATTGTTTTCGCGCTAGCTGAAGAGGAATACGGAATTGAAGTAGATAAAGTCAGAACAATAGAGCGGATGTCGCCGATTACTCGCGTGCCTAAAACAGCTGCTTTTATTAAAGGCGTTATGAATTTGCGCGGTGTGGTTGTGCCGGTTGTCGATCTTCGTGGGCGTTTTGGCCTACCTGAGCAGGAACCGACAGATAATTCGCGAATTATAGTAGTAGCGGTAGATGATCTTGAAGTAGGATTTATTGTCGATTCCGCGAATGATGTCATAGATATCGATACGGACAACATCGATTCTCCACCAGAAATCGTAGGTGGCGTTAAAGCGAAATACTTGCATGGCATTGCCAAGCTCGGGGACAGCAGACTGCTTATTATGCTAAATCTAGTTGAGGTGCTGAATAAAAACGAGATCGAACAGCTCATGCAACTGGAGGGATAAAAGTGGCACAATTCAGCAAGTTTGAAGCTTTTGAGCTTGATGTACTAAAGGAAGTCGGCAATATTGGCGCAGGCAATGCAGCTACTGCATTGTCTCGTCTCCTTAACAAGCCAGTCGATATGGGTGTCCCGAAGGTCAGCCTGTTGCCCTTCGAAGAAATTGCCGATCGCGTTGGCGGTATGGAGCAGGTTGTCATTGCAGTGTTTTTAAGAGTGGAAGGCGAAGCGCCAGGCAATATGTTTTTCATTATTCAGGAGGATGCAGCAAAGCGGCTGCTAACTCAACTGCTGTCATTGCCTCACGATGATGAGAACGGCTATTCCGAAATGGAGCTGTCGGCTTTATGTGAAATCGGAAATATTTTGACAGGCTCTTATCTGTCTTCGTTAGCTGATTTTACTCACTTGGCGATGGCTCCATCGGTACCATCCGTTGCACTGGACATGGCGGGTGCTATTTTAAGCTATGGCTTGCTGCAATATGGCGAGATGGGCGATTCCGCGCTGTTGATTGAAACGACATTTCTAGAAGACTGCCAAGACCTGGAAGGCCATTTTTTCCTCATACCCGATCCTGAATCATTCACAAAAATTTTCCGCGCTTTGGGAGTAAACGTCGAATGATACAGCAAAATTTGATTAAGGTAGGAATGGCTGATTTAAATATCGCAACTGAGGGTTCCGTCCTCAAAACAACAGGGCTTGGTTCTTGTGTAGGGCTTACGCTTTATGATCCGTATAATAAAGTAGCCGGAATGGCGCATGTTATGCTGCCTTCCTCCGAAATTGCAAGAGAGTCGACGATTAACTTGGCGAAATATGCGGATACAGCCATTCCTGAGCTTCTAGAACGGATGAAGCATGTGGGTGCACAGCAAAATCGCATAGTTGCGAAAATGGCTGGCGGCGCACAAATGTTCGCTTTTTCAGGTCAGTCGGACTCTATGCGTATTGGTCCAAGAAATGTCGAATCTTGTCTTGAGATCGTGAACAAATTCAAGATTCCCGTTTTTGCACAGGATACAGGCGGCAATTATGGTCGCACCATTGAGTTCGATAGCGGAAGCGGTCTGCTACTCATTCGCAGCGTACAGCTTGGAATAAAGGAGATTTGAATTAATATGATCGGAAATTGGCGATGGAATGTCGGATTAGGACTAACGGGTGTTATATTAACGATTCTTTTCTCACTCGGTAAAAATGCGGTCACAGTCATACTGCTGCGCAGTGTATATGCATTCATCGCCTTTGTTGTCATTGCGTTTATACTGCGTGCGGTGCTTACGTTTATTTTGAAGCCTCCGGCACTACTGGATAACGGCGCTATAGAAGAAGATGGAATAGGATCACAGTTTGATTTGACTACGCCGGACGAAAGCGAAGATTTAAATCAGCTGTTGAAAGACGGACTGGATACTCGCCCTGCACAAGGTGAGGCAGATGGCAAGCAGCAAATGCAGCAAGAGCAAGATCCGTTTCGGCCATTAGCGCCGCCGCAGCTCGTGTCTGCACAAAACAAAGAACCGGAAGAACTGGCTAAAGTAGTACGTCACCTGACAGGAGGGTGAAAAATATGATTGCTTCTTTAAACATTCCGATGTGGCAAGCTTGGAAAGAAGAAGGGGATATTGAAGCGAAGAAGCGGCTTATTGAGCAATATTTGCCGCTTGTTGATTATGTGACCAATCGTATGGCTATTGGCCTGCCTAAAAACGTATCAAAGGATGACCTCGCCAGCAATGGCGTTATGGGATTAATTGATGCGATAGAGAAGTTTGACTATTGTCGGGGGCTGCAATTCGAGACCTATGCTTCCTGGCGCATTCGCGGCGCAATTATTGACGGTCTCCGTCAAGGCGACTGGGTACCGCGATCCGTGAGAGAGAAAGCGAAAAAAGTGGAAGAGGCTTATCAAAAGCTGGAACAACAGTATTTACGCTCGGTTTCCGATGCTGAAATTAGCAATTATCTGAACATAACGGAAAAGGAGTTTACAACGATGCTTCAAGAGATTGCGGTAACGACTGTATGTTCGCTTGAGGATCCTCTTCGAGAGGAAGAATCGGAAACAAGACTTTCTCTGCTCGTGGATGAACGGGCAAAAAATCCTGACCATAAAGTCCATGAAGTATATTTGAAAGATTCACTAGTTAATGGAATAGAGAAGCTGACGGAGAAGGAACGTATCGTCGTTTCCCTTTTTTATTATGAAGAGCTGTCTTTAAGTGAGATTGCAGAAGTGATGTCGCTCTCGCCGTCACGGATTTCCCAGCTCCATTCCAAAGCTATTTTACGTCTTAGAGGAGCTTTATCCAAGCATAAAGATCAACTAATGCAGTACTAGAGTGGAGGCGTGAAATGGAAGGTCAATTATTGGATACCATTATGAGCGTTCAAATATCAGCCGATAAAATGTCAGCATTTTTGACATTTAAACGTTTGACGGATGATTTCGAATGCTCGCTTGAACAATTAGAGCAGTTTGTGCAAAGTAGTGGAGTGAGCGAAGGAATTATACCCGGCGTCCTTCAAAACATTTGTAACAATCCGCTCGCTTTTTATAAAGAGCAAACTTTAATTGCCGAAGGTAAGCCTGCAGAAGTTGGCAAGGACGGTTTTGTTCAATTTATTTACGATATGAAAAACAAGGAACGACGTCCTGCCGAAAATGAGGATGGCACCGTAGATTTTAAGGAAATGACGCAGTTGAAAAATGTGACGCGTGGTCAGCTGATTGCTGAACTGGTAGCCCCTGCTGCTGGAGAGCCGGGTATAACGGTAACCGGAGATGAGGTAGCTTCGAAAGAAGGCAAGGCAGCGCGTTTTAAAATAGGAAAAAATGTTGTGCTGAACAATGAGCAAACTGCCATGTATGCGGCGCTGGACGGACTCATTACGATGACGGATAAGGATAAAATCAATGTATTTCCTATTTACGAGGTAAATGGCGACGTAGATTATAAAATAGGAAATATTGATTTTGTCGGTACCGTAGTCATCCGCGGAAATGTGCTTAGCGGCTTCCGTATCAAATCTGCGGGGGATATTCGCATTATTGGCGGTGTTGAAGGCGCCGATTTGGACGCTGAAGGCTCTATTGAAATATCAGGCGGCATTATGGCGGGAAACAAAGGTTTTGTCAAAGCCGGTAAAAATGTGAAATGTTCCTTTATTCAGGACGGCAATGTTATTGCTGGCGATGATGTGCTCGTATCGCAAAGTATTATGCATTCGAATGTTCGCGCTGGTAAAAACGTTATTTGCTCAGGGGCTAAGGGACTAATGGTTGGCGGGACCATTCAAGCGGGCGAACGGGTTAAGGCTCGCACAATCGGGAATACAATGTCTACAGCTACAGTAGTTGAAGTAGGTGTAAAGCCGGAGCATCGCTCGGAGCTGCTGGAATTGCGCACAAAGCTCAAACAACACAATGAGAGCATGGATAAGGCGGATAAAGCGCTTGTGATTTTGGATCAATTGGCTGCGATTGGGCAGCTGACCGATGACAAAATGGCCATGCGCATCAAGCTGAGCGCGACTAAACGGCAGTCGATGACCGAAGTCGAGCAGTTCCGTGAGCGAATTTTGGATATTGAGCGTACGCTGGAAGATAGCGACCAAGCTGGAGTTGACGTCAATAACACGATTTATGGCGGAATCAAAATTGTAATTGGCCGATATACGAAATATATTAAAGACCCGCTGCAGCGTGTTTCCTTTCAGTATTTAGATGGAGACATCTCACAGGTTAGTTACCGTTCGTAAAAACTTGAGCAAGCTGACCCAAGAGGGAGGTAATCAAGATGGCTTTCAAACCTATTGATTTGCAAATATCGGTTCCTCGCACACCGGAATCCAGCGGACTTCAAGGGCAGATGAATCATAAGCCGTTGTCGGATCAGACGAAGCTTGCCGAGCAGCAAGCTGCCCAGACCGAGCTAGTTCGCCACAAAAATACGGAAGTAGAGCATTCCGTAGGCCTGAACGTTCGTCAGGATCAAGAATCAAGCAAGCAATCAGATGAACGCAAGGGCAAACAAAAAAAACAGGATGGGCAGGATAAGCATGAAGAAAGCCATCCCCCTGTGCATCCCTATAAGGGACATCATGTAGATATTTCGCTTTAAAGGCAGGTGGGAGCAATCATGTCTAACTGGCAATACATAGTTTTGCTTGGCGCAGTAGTCGTTGTTTTTGGGTTGCTTTTACCTAGAAGGAAACAACCTGCAGCTGCTCAAGCCGTCAATAATATGGAAGTTTCGCTGGAACAGTTTATGGAGAACATGGAGCAGGACAATCGGGAGCTTACTGCACTTATCGTGCAATCGCAAGAGGAAGCACGTACTAAGGCGCAGCGCAGCGAGGCGCGTTTAGCGGACCTGGAGCGGAAATACAGCGCTTTGGAGCAGCTTTTGGAGCAGCAGAAGACCTCTGCTGTGTCAATGCCAACTGCTTGGGTACAGCCTGTTAAGGCTGCTGCCGCCGTTCCCCATGTTCCTGCGGTATTGCTCGACGAGCCTGAGGAGCTAGAAGAGCCAGCTCCGCCTGCGAAGCAAACGATCCAGCAGCGCTATCCAGATTTGTTTGAGTTTCATCAGCAAGGCAAGTCTATTGAGGCTATTGCTAAAAAATTGAACATGAACAAGGGCGAGGTTCAGCTTATCCTTCAGCTTGCGAAACAGGAGGAGGGGGCCCGTGTTTAAAAATCGCTTGTTTTTAACCGGGCTTGGCATTGGCATTATTATCGGTGCATTATTGCTCCAAATGATGATAATTGGCGAATCCAGCCAGCAAAAGCTCAGTAACCGCGACAACGCAGGTACAGAGCAAGGGGAAAAGATATATTCGCAAAGTGAAGTCGACGCCATTCTTGAAGCGCAGCGGGCAACGAGCAGCCTAAAAGAAGAAAGCGAAGCAACAGCTGCGCCTTCACCAGCTGCATCACCTAAACCAACTCCATCTGAAAGCGCTGCTCCACTAGCCTCCGCCACAGCTTCTCCAAACCAGGCGGCACCGCCAGCGGAGCATTCTTCACCAGCTGCGGACACGGGGGAGGATACCATTCGCAAAATGGTTCGCATTCAGGCAGGAACGAATTTGACCGCGGCGTCTGTGCTGCTGGCCAAGGAACAGCTTATTACCGATAAAACGGCATTTATCCGCAAAATGAAGCAAGAAAAGAAACTGGTTCGCGCCGGTTATTTTTTATTTACAGGAACCCCTTCGCTTGCAGAAGTTATTACAACCATTACGACGCAGCCAATGACGCCAGAGGAAGTAAAAGCGTTTAAACCACAATAAAATGGCGGAATGCGGTAAATTTCGGGTAGAGATTGTTGCGTATGGCATGCAATTATGGTATATTAATTGACGGTGTTAAAAACACACGCTGATTAATTTCGTTAACGGTGCTTCTGCTTAGGTGGAAGTTTTAGCGAAAGATGACGTCGGCGGAGGGCACTACAAAAAAACCATTATCAGGAGGTGTTGAAGAAATGGCGGTTATTTCCATGAAACAGCTACTTGAAGCTGGGGTACACTTCGGTCATCAGACTCGTCGTTGGAACCCGAAGATGGATCGTTATATCTTCACTGAAAGAAACGGAATTTACATTATCGATTTGCAAAAAACAGTTAAAAAAGTTGACGAGGCTTATAACTTCGTTCGCTCGATCGCTGCAGAGGGCGGCACTATGCTGTTCGTCGGCACGAAGAAGCAAGCTCAAGATTCCGTTAAGGAAGAAGCTGAGCGTTGCGGCAACTTCTACATCAACCAACGTTGGCTCGGCGGTACGCTGACTAACTTCCAAACGATTCAAAAACGTATCGATCGTTTGAAAACTTTGGAAAAATGGGAAGAGGACGGCACTTTCGAAGTTCTTCCTAAGAAAGAAGTTATTATTCTTCGCAAAGAAAAAGATCGTTTGGAAAAATTCCTCGGCGGCATTAAAGGCATGAAATCGTTGCCTAGCGCTTTGTTCATCATCGATCCTCGTAAAGAGCGTATCGCTGTTGCTGAAGCACGCAAACTTGGAATTCCTATCGTAGGTATCGTTGATACAAACTGCGATCCAGACGAAATTGACTATGTCATTCCTGGTAATGATGATGCAATTCGTGCAGTTAAATTGCTTACGTCTAAGATGGCTGATGCAATTGTTGAAGCTAACCAAGGTGAGCAAACAACTGCTTAATTCAATAAACGTAAGCTTTTAGGCGAAGGGCGGTCAGAAGGTGAAAGCCTCTCACCGCCCTTTTCTCACGAATACCTAAATAAATAAATCGAAACCTTCAGGAGGGCTCAAAATGGCAGTTAGTGCGAGCGCAGTAAAAGAACTTCGCGAAAGAACAGGGGCAGGAATGCTCGATTGTAAAAAAGCTTTGGATCATACAGACAATGATATCACGAAAGCGATTGAATTCCTTCGTGAGAAAGGCCTTGCAGCAGCAGCTAACAAAGCTGGCCGTATCGCAACAGAAGGCGTTGTTGAATCCTACATCCACGCTGGCGGTCGTATTGGCGTTCTAGTTGAAGTTAACTGTGAAACAGACTTCGTTGCTAAAACAGACCAATTCCGTGAGTTTGCAAGAGATATCGCGATGCAAATCGCTGCAGCAAACCCTAAATTCGTTCGCCGCGAAGAAGTTCCTGGCGATGAGCTTGAAAAAGAACGCGAAATCTTGCGTGCACAAGCTCTTAACGAAGGCAAGCCTGAGAAAATCGTTGATAAAATGGTTGAAGGCCGTATTTCCAAATACTATGAAGAATATTGCTTGCTTGAGCAAACGTTCATCAAAAACCCAGACCAAACGATTTCCGAGCTTCTTAACGATAAAATCAACAAAATTGGTGAAAACATTTCAATCCGTCGTTTCGTTCGTTATGAGCTGGGCGAAGGTCTTGAGAAAAAAGTTGATAACTTCGTAGAAGAAGTTATGTCGCAAGCTAAACTGTAAACCGATCGCAAAGGCGGGGCGGGGCGTCCGCCTCGCCTGCTTTCGTAAGCGGAGAAACTTTATATTTTGATAACCGGATGCAATCTAAGAGCTTTAGATTCATTCATGGAGGTAAGCAACGTTGGAAAAACCCGTGTTTAAACGTATAGTATTAAAAGTTAGCGGCGAATCGTTGGCAGGAAATAATGGCTACGGTATTGAGGCTTCGATAATTGCTTCTATTGCAGAGCAAGTAAAGGAAGTTGTAGCATTCGGTGTTGAAGTTGCCATTGTTGTAGGCGGCGGTAATATTTGGCGCGGAATCGCAGGAACTGCTAAAGGGATTGATCGCGCAACGGCGGATTACATGGGGATGCTGGCTACAGTTATGAATTCTCTTGCTCTACAGGATGCATTGGAACAAATTGAAGTGCCAACCCGCGTACAATCCTCGATTGCTATGCAGCAAATCGCTGAGCCGTACATTAGACGTCGTGCTATTCGCCACCTGGAAAAGGGACGCGTCGTTATTTTTGCTGCTGGCACAGGCAATCCGTTTTTCTCAACAGACACGACAGCTGCTTTGCGTGCTGCTGAGATTGAAGCTGAAGTCATTTTGATGGCTAAAAATAAAGTGGATGGCGTATACTCTGCTGATCCATTCAAAGATCCAACTGCAGTTAAGTTCGAAGAGCTTACTTACATGGAAGTTTTAAATAAAAATCTGGGTGTTATGGATGCGACAGCATCTTCGCTATGCATGGACAACAATATTCCGCTCGTTGTATTTGCAATTACAGAGCAGGATAACATTAAGAGAGTTGTGCTGGGCGAGAAAATTGGCACCATTGTGAGAGGAAGTGCGAAATAATGCCTCAAGCTATTAAGAAAAATGCCGAAGAGCGTATGGAGAAAGCAATCGGTGCGCTGCGCCGCGATTTGGCCAGCCTACGTGCAGGCCGCGCATCAGCATCTTTGCTTGATCGTGTACAAGTTGAATATTACGGTGCAATGACACCAGTGGCACAACTGGCTAACGTAAACACGCCGGACTCCCGTACGCTGATGATTCAGCCATGGGATAAAACATCTCTTGCAGCTATTGAAAAAGCGATTATGAAATCGGATCTTGGTTTAACGCCAGCTAATGACGGCTCAATGATTCGCATTTCGATTCCGCCGCTTACCGAAGAGCGTCGCACCGATCTTGTCAAAATGACGAAAAGATTCGGTGAAGAAGCGAAGGTTGCTGTCCG
Organism: Paenibacillus sp. R-74696; assembly: GCF_055814915.1. Classification (NCBI taxonomy): domain Bacteria; kingdom Bacillati; phylum Bacillota; class Bacilli; order Caryophanales; family Paenibacillaceae; genus Paenibacillus; species Paenibacillus sp. R-74696. Next base: position 196,695 of record NZ_JBPULM010000045.1, on the reverse strand, counting down.
CAACATCCGTCGCGATGCGAATGATGATGTGAAAAAGCTGGAGAAAACGGATATTTCAGAAGATGAGTCCCGTCGTCATCAAGATGACATTCAAAAGCTGACAGACCGTTTTGTCGTTGAAGTAGATAAAGTATTGGTAGCTAAAGAAAAAGAAATTATGGAAGTATAATTTCGCTAAAGCCCCTCCGTTAGGTGGGGTTTGGTTTAAATATAAGGCTTTATTTTGTATAATGCCTTATATATCAACGCGAAACGCAAGCTGCCTTCTATTTGGCAGGCGGCAGTCGTTTACGCTTGTTAAATCCGGGTTGGAGGAACGAAGATGATCAGTCGACTTTGGGCTAAATTTAGCAAATCGTCCCCACGTCCGGCAGCGCCGCCACAATTAGACAATGTGCCTAAACATGTTGCCGTTATTATGGATGGAAACGGGCGTTGGGCCAAAGACCGTGGATTACCGCGAATAGCGGGTCATCATTCCGGGATGAAAGCGGTCAGACGCATTACGATGGCAGCAGACCGGCTCGGCGTTAAATATTTAACGCTTTATGCTTTTTCGACGGAAAACTGGAAAAGGCCTAAAGATGAAGTTGATTTTTTAATGAAGCTCCCTCAGCAATTTTTGGAAATTGAAATAGATGATTTAATGGAGAAAAATGTTCAAGTTCGCGTCATGGGGCACAGGGAGGACCTACCTTCCTTTACCATTAAAGCGTTGGACGAAGCAATGAGCAAGACCGCAAATAATACGGGACTCGTACTTACTTTTGCGCTAAACTATGGCAGCCGCAAGGAAATGCTTGAAGCGATCAAGGAGATCGCAGCGGATGTGCAAGAAGGACGACTCACCTGTGACCAAATAGATGATCATGTGATGAGTTCCCATTTACTGACCCGCGACCTTCCAGATCCTGATCTGCTGATTCGCACAAGCGGAGAATTGCGTTTGAGCAATTTTATGCTCTGGCAGCTTGCCTACAGCGAAATGTGGTTTACAGACGTCTATTGGCCTGAATTTTCGGAGACCCATTTGGAAGAAGCGATTGAGGAGTATGGGCGGCGCGCACGGCGATATGGCGGACTATAAGCTTCGATAACGGAGTGTGACCTATACATTGAAACAGCGAATAGTGACGGGAGTAGTAGCAGGCGCATTTTTTATTGCGCTTGCAGTAGCGGGAAGCTGGCTATATGCCGCTTTGCTCGTATTGCTCGCGATGGTAGGCTTTACTGAATATGTCAAGATGAACGGCCAAGCTTGGGCTCATCCGGCTTCATTGCTCGGATACGCGGGTGTGCTGTTTTTTGTGCTACCATGGAACCTGATTGGGGTAGAAACGCCATCCTTCATGTTTGTAACATGGGTGCTGGCATTCCTGCTGCTTGCTTTAACGGTTTTGACCAAAAACAAAACAACGATAGACCATGCGGCACTTATGCTGCTTGGTGCACTGTACGTTGGCCTGGGTTTTGGAGCGATGAATACGGTAAGACAGATGGACGATCATGGCTTGTTTTGGACATTTTTGCTTCTTGGCTGCATATGGTCCTCAGACATTGGCGCCTATTTTGCGGGGAAGGCTTTTGGCAAAAACAAGCTCTGGCCGTCCATTAGTCCAAATAAAACGATTGAGGGGGCGCTCGGAGGCGTTGTGCTGTCGCTTGTTGTGGCGGCTATCGGCGCATTTTTATTCCCCGACTTCATCGTATTTGGCAAAGCGCTTCTTATTGGGCTGCTCGCCGCTGTAGCTGGTCAGTTTGGTGATTTGATTCAATCGGCTTACAAACGAGTACGGGATATAAAAGATACAGGAAATGTACTGCCTGGTCATGGCGGCGTTTTGGATCGTTGCGACAGCTGGATTATCGTGTTTCCATTGATCGTGCTCTCCGGACTGCTTCCTTTATAATTTGTAAAACAGACAAAAAGCACATGTATAATCCGAGTGTCAGAGGAGATTGAGATGAAAAAAATAACGATTCTTGGATCAACAGGCTCCATTGGCACGCAAACGCTGGATGTTATTGCAAACGACCCGGAACGTTTTCAGGTTGTCGGCTTATCGGCGGGCAGCAATACGGACCTGCTTATTTCGCAGGCAATCCGCTTCAAGCCATCCATCGTTTGCTTGTCAACGAAGGAAGCGGCTGAAGCGGTTGCCTCTTCGCTGCCTGCGGGAACTCGGGTCATTTATGGCGAGCAGGGCTTGATTGAGCTTGCCGGAGCAACAGAGGCTGATATCGTCGTTACGGCTCTTGTGGGCAGCAGAGGACTCCCTGCGACGCTTGCAGCAATTGAAGCGGGCAAAACGATTGGCCTTGCGAACAAGGAAACGCTCGTAACAGCGGGTCATATCGTGATGGAGAGAGCTAGGAAAAAGGGTGTGCCGATCATACCGATCGACAGCGAGCATTCGGCTATTTTTCAATGCTTGAATGGAGAAGATCGCAGATCGCTAAACCAGCTTACACTGACGGCCTCAGGCGGCTCATTCCGCGATCGCACGCGCGAGCAATTGAAAGGCGTTACTGTGGCGGAAGCGCTGAATCATCCTAACTGGTCCATGGGGGCCAAAATCACAATCGATTCTGCCACAATGGCCAATAAAGGGCTGGAAGTCATTGAAGCCCACTGGCTGTTTGATGTTACATATGATCAAATTCATGTTCTTGTTCATCCAGAGAGTATTATTCACTCTTATGTGGAGTTTACTGACCATAGCGTAATTGCGCAGCTGGGGCTCCCTGATATGCGCGTGCCGATTCAATATGCGCTGACATATCCGCATCGCTATCCAACGCCTACAGGCCGGCTTGATTTGGCGGCGATTGGCAAGCTTCATTTTCGAGAGATGGACTTTGAACGTTATCCGTGCCTGCGTCTCGCCTTCGAATGCGGCAAAGCGGGACAATCAGCGCCAACGGTATATAATGCGGCAAATGAAGTAGCGGTGGCGCGGTTTCTTGCTGGCGAAATCGAATTTTTGGATATTGAGCGCACGATTGAGGAAGTGCTTTCTCGCCATCCCGTAACGGTGGTCGATACGCTCGAAGCTATCGCTGAAGTCGACAACTGGGCGCGTCAAATGGCTGCTACTGTGTAACTTGAGCTTTGCCTCGCGGTTCTCTTGTAACGGGTAGGAGAATAATGATAATCTATGTACAGGCCGTTACGAACAGGAGGCTCTATATGGAGACGATTCAAATTGTTTTATTAACCGTGCTCGTGTTTTTCGTGATTGTGACGATCCATGAATGGGGCCACTATTATTTTGCCAAACGAGCAGGAATATTGGTCAGGGAATTTGCCATCGGTTTTGGACCTAAGCTCATTTCCATTAAACGCGGTGAAACGCGATTTACGATTCGCCTTGTTCCGGCAGGTGGCTTCGTCCGCATGGCAGGCGAGGATCCGGAAATTGTAGACGTGGCCTCTGGGCAGACGATTGCGATTAAGCTTAAAGACGATAAGGTGACGAGACTGTACCTGGACCGTCTGGATGAGCGCAGCGGCGTCATTCGTGGTGAAGTGACTCAGATAGACCTCGAAAGGGATTTGTTCGTTACGCTCGATATTGAGGGCGAGAAGGAACGTTTTTCCTTGCATCCACAAGCCTTGATGATTACTAAAGGCAAAGAAACGCAAATTGCGCCGCTGGACAGACAGTTTGGCAGCAAATCGGTAGCTGCGCGTGCGCGTGCTATTTTTGCAGGTCCGTTTATGAATTTTGTGCTGGCGTTTGTATTGTGTGGCGCTTATATTCAACTCGCAGGTACACCGGAAAATTTACTTGTTGATTCGATTAGCAAGGGGATGCCAGCTGAAAAGGCCCAATTGCAAAGCGGCGACATGATTCAAGCGATTAATGGTACGCCGATTGGTACGGATTATGATAAAATGATTGAGATTATTGGCGGCTCGCCTGGCGTGCCGATCCAAATGGACATTGTGCGCGGCGGCGTAGCGCAGAAGATAGAGCTGACTCCAGCTTCGGATGACAAAGGAGTCGGTAAAGTCGGCATCACTGCTACTTACAAGACGCGCACGGCAACCATTACAGAAACGGTAACGGGTGCGGGTAAGCTGATGAAGCAGATGACCGTTATTATTTTCGAAGGTCTTAAAAAGCTCGTAACCGGTGATTTTAAACTGGATGATTTAGGCGGGCCTGTGCGTACAGCAGAGGTGACCAGCCAAATTGCCAAGCAGGGAATTGCCGAATTGACGCGGTGGACCGCCATGCTGAGCTTATATTTGGGGATTTTCAACCTGTTGCCCATTCCAGCACTGGATGGAAGCAGACTTATTTTTCTCGGGCTGGAGGCACTGCGTGGCAGACCGATTGACCCGAACCGGGAAAGCATGGTTCATTTCGTCGGCTTTGCGCTCATTATGCTGCTGATGCTGGTAGTAACCTATAACGATATTTTGCGATTGGTGCGAGGGGAGTCTTAATCTTTTATGTCTAAGGATAAAAAATTTGTTTCGGAAATTACGCCGCAAAGCGAGGATTTCTCGAAATGGTATATCGATGTCATCAAAAAAGCCGAGCTTATGGATTATTCGCCAGTGCGCGGATGTATTATTTTTCGCCCGGAAGGTTATGAGATATGGGAAAATATTCAACGTGACCTGGACCGCCGTTTTAAAGAAACCGGCCATCGCAATGCGTATTTCCCGCTCTTTATTCCAGAAAGCTTTTTCCAGAAGGAAAAGGAGCATGTTGAGGGCTTTAATCCTGAGCTTCCTTGGGTAACGGAAGCAGCAGGCGAGAAGCTTGAGGAGCGCCTTGCTATTCGTCCAACCTCGGAGACGATGTTCGGGCATATGTATGCGAAATGGATTCAATCGTACCGAGATCTGCCGCTGCTCATTAACCAATGGGCGAATGTTGTCCGCTGGGAGAAACGGACACTTCCGTTCCTGCGTACAAGCGAATTTTTATGGCAGGAAGGCCATACGGCGCATGAAAATGAAGAGGAAGCGCGTCAGGAAACGATGCAAATGCTGGGCATTTACCGTGACTTCGTTGAGGAGTTTTTGGCCATTCCAGTTGTCGTAGGCCAAAAGACGCCTTCGGAGCGTTTTGCTGGCGCTGTAGATACGTATTCAATTGAAGCGATGATGAAGGATGGCCGTGCCGTACAGGCGGGAACTTCTCATTACTTGGGAACAAAATTTGCCGTAGCGTTTGACATTAAATATTTGGATCGTGAAAATCAGCTGCAATTTGCCCACACGACCTCATGGGGTGTGAGTACCCGTCTCATTGGTGCGATGATCATGGTGCACGGTGACGATCGTGGTCTTGCTTTGCCGCCTAAAGTGGCTCCAACACAAGTGATTATGATCCCAATTGGGCCAGCAAAAACACGCGACCAAGTTGTTGGCCGGGTGGATGAGCTGTATGCCGAGCTTAAAAAAGCGGGCGTTCGCGTCAAGGTTGATGACCGTTCCGACGTAAGCCCAGGCTGGAAGTTCAATGAATATGAAATGCGCGGTATTCCGCTTCGTCTTGAGCTCGGGCCACGTGATATGGAAAATGGACAAGTTGTACTCGTATCCCGCATTAGCGGCGAAAAGAAGGTAGTCGAGCAGGCTAATCTTGTCGCTGAAGTAGAGGCGATGCTTGTACAAATCCATAATGAGATGTTTGAGAAAGCGAAGCAGTTCCGTGAGGATCATTTCTATTCGGTAGATACGCTGGATGAAATGAAGGCATCGCAAGAGGAGCAGCGCGGCTTTGTGCTTGCGGGCTGGTGTGGTTCGGACGCATGCGAGAAGCAGGTCAAGGAAGAGACGGGCGCCACAAGCCGCAACATTCCTTTCGAGCCTGCCGAGAAAAAGAGTACATGCCTCGTTTGCGGCGATGCCGCCGAGCATACGGTCGTTTTCGCTCGCGCTTACTAGAAAGAGTATTATATTTTATGGTTCTGTATTGTGTTTCAATGTGTTATGCTAATTTCAAAGCAATTTCAAGGCAGGGAAATGGAATCAACCATTTCCCTGCTTCTATGAGAAGTGCTGGTTTAGCGAGCGCTTATACAACGGTTTTTGCGGTGGGGAGAGCGAGGTTAAGGGGGCAAGCGGAGTGAAAGGTTTGAGCTGGAGAAGCGTTAGCGTTCGCTTTTGCCCTTGTAATTGTACCGCTGAGCGGTTTATTCCAACAATTCCAAGGGCAATGGCGATCGTAAGCCAAACCTTTCACGCAGCGTTGATCCCCCTTAACCGAGCCGATCCATATCTCTCGCTATACAATACCGAAAATAAGCCAGCGAGCGTTAGGAGTGGATAAATTCATGAGCCAAACCGACAATAAGAGGCAGCGCTTTGAGCTGCTGCTGCAGCAGTCGGAATTACCGCAGGAAATGATACAATCCTTTTTTCAGGATGGTTATATAGATCAGGTTGTAGTCGCCAAAAACAACCGCAAGTGGACGTTTTGCATTCGCAAAACGTCTTTGGTTCCTTATAAGACCTATAGTGGACTATGCCAGGCGGTCAAGCAAAAGTTTGCCCATATTGCCGATACCTCTTTCCAATTTATATACGATGAACAGCTTTCTTCAGAGGAGCTTGCGAGCGAATATTGGCCGCTTTTCAAAGAGTGGGCGCAGCAGGAAATTGCTTCGGTTAACGGTTGGCTGCTCAAAGCAACGATTACGACGGAAGGCGATGTTATTACGCTGCTGATGCTCGATGAAATGGGGCTTGAGCTGGCACGCAAAAAGCGAATGGACGAAGAAATCACTCGATTTTACGAGCAGCAATTTAGCCGCAGCTATAAAGTAAAGCTTGCCGTTGGCGAAGCAAAAGCAGAGGTTTACGAAGAGTTTGAGCAGCGGCGGGTAGCCGAAGAACGCGAGGTCATTCAGCAAATTATGGCCAGCGCGGCAGCTGAGGAATTGGGTGATGACGGCGAGCCGCCAGCAAAGCTAGCGGTTGGATATGACATTCGCGAAGAACCAGTTCCGTTGATGAACATTCGCGAGGAAGAGAAGAAAATAACGGTGCAAGGCGCCGTTTTCGGACTAGATAAGAAGGAGCTGCGCAACGGAAGCACGCTCTTTACCTTCAACCTGACCGATTTCTCTGATTCCTTGTCTCTAAAAATGTTCGCCAAAACAAAAGATGATGTCAAGGTGCTGGATCTATTGTCCAACGGCAAATGGGTGAAGGCGCGAGGCAGAGTCGAATACGACCGCTTTATGCAGGAGCCTGAGCTTGTCATGATGCCGAATGATTTGCATGAGGTTCATGCGCCAGCGGAGCGCAAAGACAATGCGGAGGAGAAGCGGGTAGAGTTCCATCTGCATACGACGATGAGCGCGATGGATGCGGTGGCTCCCATTGACGCTTATGTAAAGATGGCAGCCAAATGGGGACATAAAGCAATGGCGGTCACTGATCACAGCAATGTGCAATGTTACCCGGAAGCAGCGAAAGCAGCGAAAAAGAATGGCATTCAGCTATTATTCGGCCTAGAGGCTAACGTGGTTAATGATGCGGTCCCGATGGTGCTTAATTCGCGGGAGCAGCCGCTTGCTGGCTCTGAATATATCGTTTTCGATATTGAGACGACGGGACTTTCGGTTATTAACAACAAAATTATCGAGCTTGCTGGCGTGAAAATGAAAGATGGCAAAGAAATAGCGACATTCGCTACCTTCATTAATCCGCATGAGAAAATTCCTTATCATATTCAGCAATTGACGAATATTAACGATGAAATGGTGCAGGATGCGCCGGAGCTTGCACCGAAGCTGCGCGAATTTATTGAATTTATTGGCGATACTGTACTCGTTGCCCATAACGCCCGCTTTGATATTGGGTTTTTGCAAGCTAACTGCAAATCGCTTGGACTGCCCGAGATTAAAAACCCGGTCCTCGATACGTTGGAGCTGGCGAGATTTTTGCATCCAAGCTTGAAAAACCATCGTCTCAATACGCTGTCGGCTAAATACAAAATCAGTCTGGAAAACCATCACCGGGCGATTGATGACTCCATTGCCTTGGGCGGCGTATTATTCGGCTTGATTGGCGATGCGGCAGAACGAAATGTGACAGGCCTTCATCAATTAAATGATTATGTTGGTATCGATTTATCGAACAGCCGCCCGTTTCACTGCTGTATTTATGCACTGAACGCGGTCGGCAAGAAAAATTTATATAAGCTCGTGTCGCTTTCCCATACCAAGCATTTTAAACGGGTAGCAAGCATCCCAAGGACGAAGCTGGTGGAACTGAGAGAAGGACTGCTCGTCATATCCGGCTGTGAAAAAGGCGAGTTTTACGAAACGGTGCTGAATAAATCCTATGAGGAAGCAGTAGAAGTCGCGCGGTTTTATGATGTGCTGGAAATTCAGCCGATTGATTTTTACATGCATTTAGTAGACAAAGGTCTAGTTGGCAGCCGTGCAGAAATTGAGCAAGCGCACCGTCGTGTGTGCCAAATTGCCGATGAGCTGGGCAAGCCGGTTATTGCAACAGGCAATGTCCATTATTTGAACCCGAGGGATAAGCTGTTTCGTGACATTGCCATTCATGGCATAACGGGCTTTAGCCCGCTCAAGGATATGCGCAAGCCAGATGCCCATTTCCGTACAACCGATGAAATGCTTAAGGAATTTGCATTCCTTGGAGACGCGCGGGCGTATGAGGTTGTTGTGACCAATACGGTGCAGCTCGCAGAACGCTTTGAACCGTTTGACCTGTTCCCACCAGAGCTGTTTACGCCGATTATGGAGGGAGCGGAGGAGGAAATTCGTACCACCTGCTACAATACAGCCAAAGGATTTTATGGCGAGGATTTGCCGCAAGTCGTCATAGACCGTCTGGAGAAAGAGCTCGTGCCGATTATCAAATTCGGATTTGCCGCGAACTATTTAATTTCCGAGCGGTTGGTGAAAAAATCGAATGAGGACGGTTATTTGGTCGGTTCCAGGGGCTCGGTTGGTTCCTCCGTCGTAGCTACATTTCTCGGCATATCCGAGGTTAACCCGCTGCCAGCGCATTATATGTGCAAAAATCCAGCGTGCAAGCATAGCGAGTGGTTTCTCGATGGCAGCATACCAAGCGGTTTTGACCTACCCGACAAAATATGTCCAAAATGCGGAGAGCCGCTAAAGGGCGAAGGTCAGGACATTCCGTTCGAAACGTTCCTTGGCTTCAAAGGCGATAAAGTTCCCGATATCGATCTTAACTTTTCTGGCGAATACCAGCCGATTGCCCATAATTACACGAAGATCATGTTTGGGGAAAAAGCGGTATTCCGGGCCGGGACGATTGGTACGGTAGCGGAGAAAACGGGCTTTGGCTTTGCCAAGAAATATGAAGAAGCGAACGGTAAAAAATGGCGCGGCGCCGAGCTGTCCAGACTGGCTGCCGGCGTAACGGGCGTCAAGCGCAGCACGGGCCAGCATCCGGGCGGGATCGTCGTTGTTCCGGATTATATTGAGGTAGAGGATGTCACACCTGTTCAATATCCGGCCGATGACGTAAATGCGGAATGGAAAACGACCCATTTTGACTATCATGCCTTTGAGACCAATTTGCTCAAGCTCGATATACTCGGACACGATGATCCGACAATGATGCGCATGCTTCAGGATTTGACTGAGGTTGATCCAACAACGATTCCAATGAACGATTCTAAAGTGATGAGCATGTTCAACTCGACCAAAGCGCTTGATGTTTCTCCAGAGAAAATTCGCACGCCTGTCGCGACCTACGGTGTTCCAGAGATGGGGACGAAGTTCGTTCGGCAAATGCTGCAGGAGACGCAGCCGTCTTCTTTTGCCGATTTGCTGCAGATTTCCGGCTTGTCGCACGGAACCGGCGTTTGGCTAGGCAATGCGCAGGAGCTCATTAAGAAGGGAACCTGCAATATCAAAACCGTTATCGGCTGTCGGGATGATATTATGCTTTATTTAATTTACAAGGCGGGCATGGATGCGGGTCTAGCCTTTAAAATTACCGAGAGCGTGCGTAAGGGCAAGGGGCTTTCCGACGAATGGATCGAAGAGATGAAACGCTGCAAGGTGCCGCAGTGGTACATTGACTCTTGCCTACGCATTGAGTATATGTTTCCAAAGGCGCATGCCGCAGCCTATGTTATTTCGGCGGTGCGCACAGCCTACTTCAAGCTGTATTATCCGATTGCTTATTATGCGACCTACTTTACCGTTCGCGCCGAGGATTTCGACCTTGAAATTTTGTGCCAAGGTTATGATGCAATCAAACGCAAGCTGATTGAAATTGAAGAAAAAGGCTTTGCGGCGCTGCCTAAGGAGAAAGCGAGCATCTCGCTGCTCGAGATGGCCCTTGAGATGACAGCGCGCGGGTTTTCTTTTAAACCGATTGATTTGTACCGTTCGGATGCGACAAAATTCCAAGTCGATGGCGATTCACTCGTGCCTCCGTTTGCGGCGATTCCGGGCATTGGAGAAAATGCCGCACGCAATATAGCGGCTTCCCGCAACGATGGCGAGTACTTGTCGATTGAGGATTTCCAGCAAAGGTCGAAGGCAAGTAAAACGATTGTTGAGGTGCTAAACGGGATGGGCTGCTTCCGCGGATTGCCGGAATCAAACCAGCTGTCGCTGTTCTAAAACGTGGTATATCGGCATTTGTACAGCATTTCAACTTGAAAAGTTTTCTTGTCACTACTTATGCGGTTATGTTATAATTTTCGTGGCAATGATGTTGATAAGCGTTTGATGCAGAAGAGTGGGGAAACCCACTCTTTACGTTTTGTTTTCGGGTCTTTAAGGGTCTGAAAGGCCAAATCAATCGTTTGGACCGAACGGGAGGTAGCAGCAATTTGAGCATTTCCAAAATCAAAACCGACGTGGAAGAAATGGTTACACCGTTTCTAAGCGAAAATGGATTTGAACTTGTTGATATTGAGTACGTCAAGGAAGGAAGCAACTTCTTCCTCCGGGTTTCAGTAGACAAGGAAGGCGGCATTGATATTGACGAATGCGGCCGTATTAGCGAATTTTTAAGTGAACAGCTGGACAAGAACGATCCGGTAACGGATGCTTATTTTCTTGAAGTGTCGTCGCCTGGCGCCGAAAGGCCGCTTAAGAAAGCCGAAGATGTGCGCAAAGCCGTCGGCAAGCACGTATATATCACAACCTATGAGCCGATTAACGCATCCAAGGAATTTGAAGGTGACCTTATTTCGTTCGATGGAGAAGAGCTTGTGGTCAAAGTCGGCAAGAAAGAGCATGCCATTCCTTATGCTAAAGTGGCGGGAGCACGCCTCGCTATCGTTTTTTAAACAACGTTTGTTATTATTGAAGGGGGGACTAGAGTTCCAATGAGCATGGATTTTATTGAAGCATTATCGGAAATAGAGAGGGATAAAGGGATAGCCAAAGAAGTGCTGATTGATGCGATCGAAGCAGCGCTGATTTCAAGCTACAAGCGGAACTTTAACGCTGCGCAAAATGTGCGTGTCGATATTAACCGCTACACGGGTGTTATTAAAGTATATGCCCGCAAGACGGTGACGGACGAAGTGCTTGATCCCCGTTTGGAAATTACAGTAGAAGCGGCGCGTGAAGTGAATCCGCATTACCAGCTGGATGATGTGGCGGACATTGAAGTGACGCCTCGTGATTTTGGACGTATTGCAGCACAAACTGCGAAGCAGGTCGTGACGCAGCGCATTCGTGAGGCAGAGCGTGGCCTGATCTACAATGCTTTTATCGACAAAGAAGAGGATATTGTGAATGGTATCGTGCAGCGCCAGGACGTTCGCAACCTGTTTATCGATTTGGGCAAAGTAGAAGCGGTTATGCCGCTTACAGAGCTGATGCCGACTGATAAATTCAAGCACGGAGACCGCGTGAAATCGTATATTACGAAAGTGGAGAATACGACAAAGGGTCCGCAAATTATTTTGTCCCGTACGCATCCAGGTCTGCTTAAACGTTTATTTGAGCTAGAAGTTCCGGAAATTTACGATGGAGTCGTTGAGATTCGCTCGGTTGCGCGCGAAGCTGGCTTCCGTTCGAAAATTGCCGTTTTCTCGCGCAATGATGAGGTTGACGCTGTAGGCTCATGCGTAGGTCCGAAGGGCATGCGTGTACAAACGATTGTTGGCGAGCTGAAAGGCGAGAAGATCGATATCGTTTGCTGGTCTGAAAATGTCGAGGAATACGTTGCGAACGCGCTTAGCCCATCTAAAGTGCTCGAAGTTATCGTATTTGAGCAGGAAAAAATGGCTCGTGTCATCGTGCCGGATTACCAGCTTTCCCTTGCAATCGGGATTAAAGGGCAAAACGCTCGTCTAGCGGCGAAGCTGACTGGCTGGAAAATCGACATTAAGAGTGAATCGCAAGCTGAGCAGGAGTACGGTCGTCCGAAAACGATGACGGCAGTTATGCCGCAAGATTCGGTTTCCATTGATCTGGCTTAACTAATATATCGGCTGCGTTCATCAACGGGTAAAGGGGGGATGTGCGATGAGACCGAGAAAAGTGCCGCTACGCAAATGCGTAGCCTGTCAGGAAATGAAACCGAAGAAAGAGCTTATTCGGGTCGTTAGAACGCCTGATGAGGAGATTCTAATTGATCTTACTGGCAAAAAAGCCGGTCGGGGCGCTTATTTGTGTGGGAAAGTCAGCTGCTTTAAGCTGGCCAAAAAGACAAAAGCACTGGATCGAGCTTTGAAGCAACCTGTTGGCGTAGCCATTTACGACCAGCTTGAACAGGATTTCATTGCGGTAGAGGAAGAGTTTCTGGCAGAAAAGGAGCGGGTAAGCGATGAAGATGAATAAAGGCTTGTCCTCGCTCGGCATGGCCATGCGGGCTGGAAAATTGGTTACTGGCGATGAAATTGTGCTCAAGGCGGTACGTAAGGGAGAGGTGCATCTCGTCATTATTGCGGGTGACGCATCTCCAAATACGAAAAAAAAGTTTCAAGATAAATGCAGCACCTATGGGGTAGAGCTCGCCGAAGCGTTCGACCGCGATCAACTTGGAAAAGCTATAGGAAAGCTGGACCGAGTCGTACTGGCGGTAACTGACGCAAAGTTCGGAAAAATGATTGCGGGTCATCTGAATCAAAATTCGGAGGTGGATCATATTGAACAAACCACAGGACAGCAAGGACAATAAAGATAAGCTGCGTGTATACGAATATGCGAAATCCCTCAGTATGAGCAGTAAAGAAATTATAACGATTCTTAAACGGCTGGATATGCCCGTTAACAACCATATGAGTGTGATGGAAAACGAAATGGTTAATAAAGTGGAAGGCTTCTTCCGCGATATTAAAGCTAACGCAGCAGCGAAGCGGGCGAAAGAATCAAGCGGAGCAACCGTATCTTCTACATCGCAGGCGCCATCTAGGCCCGCTCAGCCGAAGCAGCAACCAGTACCACAGCAAGAAGCCATTAAACCGGAGCTTGAAGCTTCCGCATTAAACAATAAAAAAATTACGCAAGATAGACAGGAGCCTATGAATTCTATTAAAACGACAACGCAAAACAACCAACAGCAACGTCCGTCCCAATCGTCCCCAAGCAGCAACAACAGGTCCGCAGCACCTAGCGGCAGCCGTCCAGCGCAAGGTTCTGGCCAATCGCAAAGCAGCAGCCGTCCTAGTCAAGGCGGTCAAACGCAAAATAGCCGTCCGAGCCAAGGTGGACAATCGCAAAACAGCCGTCCGAGCCAAGGATCAGGCCAAGGCAACCGTCCAAGCAGTGGCGGCCCATCGCGTCCACCAGCTTCACAAGGAGCTAATCGTCCATCTGGAACAGGTCCGTCCCGTCCGGCAGGCGATGCTTCGAGAAGCACAAGCGGCAATTCGAATAACAAGCCAGGCGCAAGAAAACCAGGTGCAAACCAAGGGCAAAAACGGTTTGAAGATGGCAGACCAGGCGGTTTTGGTCGCAACAATAACAATAATCGCGGTGGCAGAGGACGCAACCAACGCAATCAGCCGCAAGTATTCCGTGAGAAAATCGACAATACGCCTAAAAAAATCATCGTACGCGGTACGTTGACTGTTGGCGAATTGGCGAAATTGCTTCATAAAGATGCTTCAGAAGTTATTAAAAAGCTGATCGTTCTTGGCGTGATGGCTACCATTAACCAAGAAATCGACATGGATGCGATCCTTCTGCTTGCCGGTGAATATGGCGTTGAAGTAGAAGTGAAAATTCCGGTTGAAGAGGATACGTTCGAAACGGTTGAAGAAACGGATGAGGAAGCTGATTTGTTGCCTCGCCCTCCGGTTGTAACGATCATGGGTCACGTTGACCATGGTAAAACAACATTGCTCGATGCGATTCGCAAAACGAATGTAACGGGCGGAGAAGCTGGCGGTATTACCCAGCACATCGGTGCTTACCAAATCGAAGCTAACCATAAAAAGATTACGTTCCTCGATACACCTGGTCACGAAGCGTTTACACTCATGCGTGCCCGTGGTGCACAGGTAACGGATATTACAATTATCGTTGTTGCAGCCGATGACGGCGTTATGCCGCAAACGGTTGAGGCAGTCAACCATGCGAAGGCAGCGGGCGTTCCAATTATCGTTGCGGTTAACAAAATCGATAAGCCAGATGCTGATGCAGATAAAATCAAGCAAGCTTTGACCGAGTATGAGCTGGTTCCGGAAGAGTGGGGCGGGGATACAATCTTCGTTAACGTTTCAGCGAAACAGCGTATTGGTCTGGAAGAACTGCTCGATATGATTTTGCTTGTAGCTGAAGTCAATGATTTCAAAGCTAACCCTGATAAGCGTGCACGCGGTACAGTCATTGAGGCTGAGCTCGATAAAGGTAAAGGTCCAGTTGCTCGTGTACTCGTACAGCATGGTACGCTCAAAATCGGAGATGCTTTCGTTGCGGGCAACTGCTTCGGCCGTATCCGGGCTATGGTTAATGACAAGGGCCGTCGCTTAAAAGAAGCTGGACCTTCGACACCAGTCGAAATTACTGGTTTGACAGAGGTTCCACTTGCTGGCGATCCGTTCATGGTATTTGAAGACGAGCGTAAAGCGAGAGCAATTGCTGACCGCCGTGCGATTAAGCACCGTCAATCCGAGCTTGGCGCAAACTCCCGCGTAACGCTTGATGATTTGTATAAGCATATTAAAGATGGCGAGATCAAGGATCTCAACGTTATTATTAAATCCGACGTTCAAGGTTCGGCAGAGGCGCTGAAAGGCTCGCTCGCGAAAATTGATATCGAAGGCGTACGTGTCAAAATCATTCATAGCGGTGTAGGTGCGATTACCGAATCGGATATCAACCTGGCTTCTGCTTCGAATGCAATCGTTGTCGGCTTTAACGTTCGTCCGGAGCCGCAGGCTGATCTGGCCGCGCAGCAGGAGAAAGTTGATGTTCGTATGCACCGCGTTATTTATAACGTAATTGAAGAGATTGAACAAGCGATGAAAGGGATGCTTGATCCAATCTTCAAAGAGGTAATTATCGGCCATGCTGAAGTCCGCAACGTATTTAAAGTAAGCAAAGTCGGAGCAATCGCTGGTTCCATGATTACTTCTGGTAAAATTACTCGTTCTTCTGAAGCGCGGATCGTTCGCGGCGGCATCGTTGTTTTCGAAGGTAAAATCGATACGCTCAAACGCTTCAAGGATGATGTCAAGGAAGTTGCTCAGGGCTACGAGTGCGGAATTACGCTTGAGCGGTTTAGCGACTTCAAAGAAGGGGATATTATTGAAGCCTTCGTAATGGAGTCAGTAGAGAGGTGAATAAAGCATGGCTAAAATTCGTGTAGGTCGGGTAGGCGAGCAAATTAAAAAAGAGCTCAGCCAAATTATCCAGACAGAAATTAAAGATCCACGCGTCGGTTTTATTACAGTGACTGGCGTTGAAACGAGTAATGATTTGTCCCAAGCCAAAGTATATTTGAGCGTGCTGGGCAGCGAAGAGCAAAAGGAAGAAACGCTCAAAGCAATCGGCCGTGCAACAGGCTTTATCCGTTCTGAGCTTGGCAAGCGGATGCGTTTGCGCCATACGCCAGTGCTGATCTTTAAATTCGACAGCAGCATTGAGTATGGAAGCAGGATTGAAGGAATCCTCGAGGAAATTAACGGGGAGAACAAAGGATCATGACGGCTGCTGCGACCTATTTGCAGCAGTTGGATGAAGCACTTGTTTTTATGCGCGGTGGAGACGACTTTTTGGTCGTCTCCCACGTGCAGCCAGATGGCGATGCCATTAGTTCGACGGTTGTCGTCGGTTGGCTGCTGGAGAAGCTTGGGAAAAAATCTACGCTGATTAACGAAAGTGAGCTGCCCTCAAGGCTTGCTCATTTGCGCTCATTCGATACGATTATTAATTATGCGAAAGCACAGCCAACACAATCGTATGCTCGCGTTATTGCGGTCGATTGCGCTGATTATCGCCGGATGGGTAAAGTGGAGAGCTTGTTTGCTCCGGGAGTGGAACTGCTCAATATTGATCATCATCCGACTAATGATGGCTTTGGTACGGTTCAATTGATTCGTCCGAATGCAGCAGCTACGGTTGAGATTTTATATGATTTAATTGAACGTGCGGGCATTTCCATTGATTTGGAATGCGCGACGGCTATATATACAGGGCTCATTACAGATACTGGCGGTTTCCGCTACTCCAATACGACACCACATGTGATGAATATTGCTTCGCGCATGCTGTCGATTGGTGTACCGGGTCACAAACTGGCCGATCAGCTGCTCGAAAAAATGACGATGTCAAAGCTTAAGCTTCTGCAGCGCTGCCTTAGCAGACTTACTTTTAGCGATAATCAGCAAATTGGCTGGCTATATGTCAATAAGGATGATTTTGCTGAGACAGGTGCGGTATCGGAAGATATGGAAGGCATCGTCAATTATGCACTGAATATTGACGGCGTAGAAGTCGGCATTATGTTTAAAGAGACGGAAGATGGCGGAGTGAAAGCCAGCTTGAGATCAGCAGGGACGGCGGATGTTGCCGCGATTGCCCAATCTTTTGGCGGTGGTGGACATGTCCGTGCTGCTGGCTGTCGTATTGATGCGCCGCTTCAAGAAGCAATCGCCCAGTTGGTCGATGCGGTCAGAAAGGCGTTGAGCTAACAGATGGACGGTATTATCGCAGTATGGAAGCCTGCCGGCTGGACCTCGCATGATGTCGTAGCCAAGGTGAGAAGACTGCTGAAGATGAAGCGTATCGGCCACACGGGAACGCTGGACCCGATGGTGACAGGTGTTCTGCCACTATGTCTCGGCCGGGCTACCCGTGTAGTCGAATATGTACAGGAGCGTCCCAAGGCTTATGAAGCTGTTATCCAGCTTGGCCTTGCAACGGATACAGAGGATTTGACAGGGGCGGTCACGCAGGAGCAAACAGGTGTGCAGGTAACACGTGAAGATATTATTCGCGTGCTGCGCGGCTTCGTTGGCGTTATCGAACAAGTTCCGCCGATGTTCTCTGCTGTAAAGGTAGATGGAAAACGTTTGTATGAACTGGCACGTGAAGGCAAGACGGTAGAGCGCAAAGCGCGGCAAGTAACGATTCATCAAATTGAGCTGCTCGATCTGGAGCTTGATTTGGAGTTTCCGCGTTTTTCATTTTCGGTTGTCTGTTCCAAAGGAACGTATATACGCACATTATGTGTAGATATCGGCCAGGCGCTAGGCGTTCCAGCAGCGATGGCGGAGCTTACCCGGACGATGTCCGGAGGTTTTACGAAGGAGCAATGCGTAAGCCTAGAGCAGATTGAAGCTCTTGGCACGGAGGGGATTGGGCCGTTTATTTTGCCTGCTGAGCTGGGTATCCAGCATTTGCCTCGCGCTACGGTCGATGCTCATTCGGCCTCGCTTGCCCTGAAAGGACAGAAGCTCCCGCTTCGTTTGCTTGCTGAAGAGCTAGAAACGGACCAGCAGATACGTCTTTTTGATGAAAATGAATTGTTTATTGGTATTTTCGAGGCCGATTATGCTTTATCGGTGCTCACGCCTATCAAGGTGTTCTCGTAACTGGGCTTATACTTGGTTATCGGAAAGTCATATAGGAATTGCAGGTGCATCAGCGTTGGAAATGATTTCATTGGAATATCCGGCAATTGAGCTGCCGGAACAGCTGCGAAATAAATCGCTTTCTATTGCAATTGGACATTTTGACGGTGTACATCGCGGACACCGCAATGTCATTGAGCAAGTTGTTGCAGCAGCCAAGAGAACCGGAGGATTGTCGGCGGTTATGACGTTTAACCCGCATCCGAAGGAAGTGCTTGGCCGTGGCGATCAATATTACAACTGTTTGACGCCGCTTGCGGTCAAACAGTCGCTATTTGCTGAATTAGGTGTCGATTTGGTGCTAGTCGTCAAATTTGATCATGATTTTGCAGCGATTATGCCGGAGCAGTTTGTTGACGAAGTGCTTCGCCGTTTAGGAGCTGCACAAATTGTAGTTGGTTTTGACTTTAATTTTGGCTACAAGGGCCAAGGAAATGCTGCCGCAATGAAGGCGTTATGCGAGCCGGACATTCAGGTCGAAATTGTTGAGCCGCTGTACGATAATGGCTTGAAGGTGAGCAGCACTTATATTCGACAGGCGCTTAGCGACGGTGATATTGAGCTTGCGACAAAGCTGCTTGGGCGTCCCTTTGAGATAGCAGGAACGGTTGTGCACGGTGATGGCAGAGGCAGCAGCATTGGCTTCCCGACGGCTAATGTGGATGTTTCCTTGCCTTATGTCATGCCGCGCCTCGGCGTTTTTGGCATTTCAGCGGTCGTACTCGGCAAGTCGTATTATGGCGTATTAAATCATGGGATGAAACCGACCTTTAATAAAGAAGATATTCGTCCGGTGCTGGAAGCCCATTTATTCGACTTTCATCAAGCTATTTATGATGAGCCCATTAAATTGCAATTTCATTCTTTTATCCGTCCTGAGCAGCGTTTTAGCAGCGTGGATGAGCTTATCCGGCAAATCCATGCGGATGCTGAGCAGGCGAAGCGTCAGTTTGGCGTGGAATAACTACCTATTGGCATTTACTTTTGCTATAGGCTTGTGATATACTAAAACACGTTGCGATTCTACTTTTTGTCAGAATACGCAGCTGCAATTGGAACCTTAGCTTGGATGTCCGCTCTCACCGACGGCGCCTGGGCTAATGGCGATTATTGAATATAAGTTCAAGGAGGTGACTTTAGGATGGCAATTACACAAGAGCGTAAACAAGAATTGATTGATACGCACAAAACGCATGCGAGCGATACGGGTTCACCGGAGGTTCAAGTAGCTATCCTAACGGAAAACATCGTTAACTTGACGCAACATTTCCGGGAGCACAAGAAAGACCACCACTCCCGTCGTGGTTTGCTCAAGATGGTAGGTCAACGTCGTAAGCTGTTGAGATACCTTAAAAACAAAGATGTTAGCCGTTATAGCGCATTGATCGAAAAACTCGGCCTTCGCCGCTAAAACATGTTTCAAGAGAAGCAACCTGGTTGTTTTGCTGTCCGGCATTACGGACTTGGCAAAATCGGGTTGCTTTTTGTAATATGCGAGAGTTAAGCAGGATATAGAGGTCCTGCTGGCGAATGTTATGTTTGTCAATCGTTTAAAATTATTATTGAAACACAGGAGGGATACGTTTGCAACAGGTTGAAATGATTTTGGGTGGACGGAAGCTTGTTCTGGAAACAGGCAGACTTGCGAAGCAAGCGAATGCTGCTGTAACCGTACGTTATGGCGACACCGTTGTACTCTGTACAGTGACCGCTTCTAAAGGTCCTAAGGATTTAGATTTTTTCCCGCTTACCGTGAACTATGAAGAACGTCTGTATGCAGTTGGCAAAATCCCTGGTGGATTTATTAAGCGTGAAGGACGTCCAAGTGAGAAAGCGATTTTGTCAAGCCGTCTGACGGACCGTCCGATTCGTCCGTTGTTCCCTGAAGGCTTCCGTAATGATATTCAAATCGCGAATATCGTCATGAGCGTGGATCAGGATTGCTCGCCTGAAATGGCTGCAATGATTGGTACCTCCGCAGCGCTGGCGATTTCTGATGTGCCATTTAACGGGCCAATCGGCGGTGTGAGCGTAGGTCGTGTTGATGGCCAATTCGTGATCATTCCAACCGTTGAGCAAGAGCAGAAAAGCGATATTTTCGTTGTCGTAGCTGGTACGAAAGATGCCATTATGATGGTGGAAGCAGAGGCGAATGAAGTTCCTGAGGATGTTATGCTGGAAGCGATTATGTTCGGGCATGATGAAATCAAGAAAATCGTTGCTACTATCGAGCAACTGCAGGCTGTTGCCGGCAAAGAAAAAATGGAAGTTAAGCTTCATGCAGTCAACGAAGAAGTAAATGCCGCAGTTCGCGCGTTTGCATCTGCTCGTTTGGTTGAAGCGATTCGCATTCCTGAGAAGCATGAGCGTCAAGATGCCATTGATGCCGTTAATGCGGACACGGTTGCGCATTTCGAAGAAGTATATGCGGAGACGCCTGAGCTGCTTGGCGATGTCAAAGAAGTACTTTATGATATCGTTAAAGAAGAAGTTCGCCGCCTGATTACACATGAGAAAATTCGTCCTGATGGCCGCGCGCCAGAAGAAATTCGTCCAATTGAATGTGATGTGGCGATATTGCCGCGTACACACGGATCTGGACTGTTCACACGTGGACAAACACAAGCACTCAGCATTTGTACGCTTGGACCGCTTGGGGATGTGCAAATTCTTGACGGCATCAGCCCGGAAGAAACGAAACGTTTTATGCATCACTATAATTTCCCGCCATTCAGCGTAGGTGAAGCAAGACCGCTTCGTCCTCCAGGTCGTCGTGAAATTGGACATGGTGCTCTCGGCGAGCGCGCATTGTCGAAAGTTATTCCATCTGAGGCTGATTTCCCGTATACGATTCGTCTTGTATCCGAGGTGCTTGAATCCAATGGATCGACTTCGCAGGCTAGTATTTGCGCGAGTACACTTGCTATGCTGGACGCAGGCGTTCCGATTAAAGCTCCGGTTGCTGGTATTGCGATGGGTCTGATTAAAGATGGCGAGCATTTCTCCATTTTGTCCGATATTCAAGGGATGGAAGATCATCTCGGCGATATGGACTTTAAAGTAGCGGGTACAGCAGAAGGTGTAACGGCCATTCAAATGGATATCAAAATTAACGGTATCGATCGTTCGATTTTGGAGCAGGCGCTTGAGCAAGCACGCGAAGGACGCATGCATATTCTAGGTAAAATGACAGAGATTATATCTGTTGCTCGTCCAAACCTTTCACAATATGCGCCTAAAATTCTCACGCTTCGCATTAATCCGGACAAAATCCGTGATGTTATCGGCTCCGGCGGTAAAATCATCAACAAGATTATTGAAGAAACCGGCGTGAAAATCGATATCGAGCAGGACGGCATGGTTTACATTGCTTCTTCTAATGAAGAGATGAACCAAAAAGCCAAAGCGATTATCGAAGGCATTGTGAAGGAAGTTGTAATTGGCGAAATTTATTTAGGTACGGTTAAGCGGATCGAGAAATTTGGGGCATTCGTTGAAATTTTACCGAACAAAGACGGTCTTGTGCATATTTCCCAGCTGGCGAATGAACGTGTCGCTAAAGTGGAAGATGTCATTGCGATCGGCGACCAAATTACAGTTAAAGTAACGGAAATTGATCAGCAGGGCCGTATTAACTTGTCCCGTAAAGCTGTATTGACGCCAACTGTACCAGCACAATAACGGCTGCAGCGTTACAAGGTAGGGGCACCGCAAGGTGCTTTCTCAAAATATAAGCGTGCAGAGGTTTTCTCTTATTTTTACGAGTCTATTTCTGCGCCAAACGGATTGTTGCCGCAAAAAAACGGCAACGCCGTTTATACTTGTTTTATAAACGAAGCAAAGAGCCAGATTCCATCTGTCTCTTTTTATTTTGCCGTCAAAAATTCCTCTCCTATAAAAGTCGGCAATTTCTCTCTAACATAATCTCGTCCTATTATTCATACATATGGAGCAATGAGGGACGAGGTGAATGAAGGTGCTGAGAAAAATAGGAGCAGCCATAGGCTGCATGCTGATTATGGTCGTGTTTATTCGCGTGAACGCGGGAGGGACTGCCGATTATATCAGCGCAATTAAACGGGAAAGCGGTATGATGACGCAGACGGATGAGTCGATTCTGGATGAAAATAAAGCGAAGCTGCGTGCTGCTGTCACAGCGGAAGCTGAGAGCCGCTCCATTAAGCCAGTCGATGCCCGTATTGACCGCGTATGGAAGGCGATTCCTGGTTATAATGGGCTGGAGGTAGACATCGAGAGCACGGTGGAGAAGACGATAGCGTCGGGTTCACTCTCGCCGATTTTATATGTGTACAAGGAAACGGCCCCGCGCATTAAGCTGACAGATTTAGGTCCGCTTCCGGTATACAAAGGCAATCCGAACAAAAAAATGGCTTCGCTAATGATCAATGTTGCGTGGGGCAATGAATACATAACGCCGATCCTTCAAACCTTGAACAAGGAAGAGGTAAAGGCAACTTTTTTTCTCGATGGCTCGTGGCTGAAGAAATATCCGGAAATTGCCAAACAGATTCAGGCGGAAGGGCATGAAATGTCCAATCATGCGTATACGCATCCGAAGATGAGCGAGCTCAGCCGCAATGCTGCCTATTTGCAAATTTCCCGCACGGAGGAACTGCTCAAATCGACGCTTGGCGTTAGGAATAAGTGGTTTGCCCCGCCTTCGGGCGATTTTAACCAAATGACGGTGCAGGTGGCGGCGGAGCAGAGGCTTCGCACGGTGTTATGGACGATAGATACGGTCGATTGGACGAAGCCGAATGCGGACTGGATCATTCGGCGCATTTCAACGCGGCTGGAGCCAGGCGCACTTATTCTGATGCATCCAACAGCGTCCTCGCGCGATGCTTTAACCGGAATGATTCGTGAAATCAAACGCCAGGGCTATGCGCTTGGCACCGTAAGCGAGACGCTGTCGGAGGCGCGGATTCCCGCTAATGTTGAGCCGCAACCATAATTTTGATATAGTGTTTACATTCATGCTTACAGGAGGACCCTTCGTGAAAAAATATACGCTTAGCAACGGTTTAAGAGTCGTAGTTGAATATATTCCCACCTTCCGCTCGGTTTCATTTGGCATTTGGGTAAAAACAGGCTCCCGCAATGAGACGCCGGAAAATAACGGGATCTCCCATTTTATCGAGCATATGCTTTTCAAGGGGACAGATCAGCGCAGTGCCAAAGACATTGCCGACCTGTTCGATGGTATCGGGGGCAATGTAAATGCGTTTACCTCGAAAGAGTATACCTGCTATTATGCCAAGGTGCTGGATGAGCATTTGCCGCTCGCTGTAGATGCGCTTTCGGACATGTTTTTCAATTCCAAGCTGGACGAGGCGGATTTGGCGAAAGAGCGTAATGTTATTTTAGAAGAAATTTCGATGTATGAGGACACGCCAGATGACAAGGTGCATGATGAAGCATCGCGTGCGGCATATGGCGATCACCCCCTCGCTTATTCGATTCTGGGCCTAGAGGAGCGTCTTGCCGAAATGACGCCTGATACACTGCGCGCTTATATGAACGATTATTATACGATTGACAACACCGTTGTCAGTGTCGCAGGTAATGTGGAAGAGGGCAAGCTGCTGGAGCTGCTGGAGCAGTATTTTGGCAAGTTTGATCGCAAAGGTACGCCTCAGCTGGTGGAGGCGCCGGATTTCCGTGGAGATTATATTTTCTATAAGAAGAAAACCGAGCAAAACCATCTTTGCCTGTCCTTTCAAGGCTGTTCGATTTCTGATGAGAAGCTGTATGCGATGGTGCTGCTCAACAATGCGCTTGGCGGCGGCATGAGCTCGCGCCTGTTCCAAGAAATTCGTGAAAAGCGCGGCCTAGCCTATTCGGTTTATTCTTATCACTCCTCTTATGCGGATAGCGGCTTGTTCACCCTATATGCGGGTACAGCGCCGAAGCAAACGAAGGAAGTGCTCGATTTGACGATGGAGCAGCTCGAGGAGCTTGCTTCCAAGGGACTTGAGGATGTTGAGCTTCATCGTGGCAAAGAGCAGCTTAAGGGCAGCCTGATTCTTAGTCTGGAGAGCACAAGCAGCCGAATGACCCGTCTTGGGAAAAATGAGCTAATGCTGGGCCGGCATTACACGCTCGATGAGCTGCTTCAGCGTATTGATTCCGTGACGATGGACGATGTGAGAAGCGTAACGGAGCGTTTGCTTGCGGCACCTTTTGCTGTGGCAATGGTAGGTTCAAGCGAAAAGGCTGCATCTAAACTTGGGAGGGATCGTTTTGTATCGCGTACTGTTTAAAAGAGTAGAGGGCAACGAAGACATCAAGCTTCCTTGCAAAATGTCCGAATGGGCTGCAGGCTTCGACCTGCAAGCCGCTGTATCAGAGCCTGTTGAGCTTGCACCAGGTGAGCGCAAGCTCATTCCTACAGGCTTTGCGATGGCAATGCCAGCTGAGCTGGAGGCGCAAATTCGTCCACGCAGCGGTCTGGCCTACAAGCATGGCATTACATGCTTGAACTCCCCAGGAACGATCGACGCCGATTACCGCGGAGAAGTGAAGGTGCTGCTCGTTAATTTGGGGCAGGAGCCGTTCACGATTGCACGTGGCGAGCGCATCGCCCAAATGGTGTTCCAGAAAGTGCCGGTTGTTACTATTGAAGAGGCAGCCGAATTGCCGGATACGGTGCGTGGCAGCGGCGGGTTCGGACATACTGGCGTTTAATGATTAAGACCGGAGCAGCTGCTCCGGTCTTTTTTTTCACCCATTCTGGGCCCAGGCATAAGATAGTCTATATCTACATGCGCGAGAGAGGAGTGAAGCCGATGCTAACAGGCGTTCAGGTGCTGCTGATCGGCGGCGACGCCAGGCAGCTCGAGGTGATTCGCAAACTGACGGAGCTGGATGCGACCGTGGTCATATCGGGCTTTGACGGCCTGCAGTCAACGCCCGAGGGAGCCGTTCAAGCTGAATATGATGAACGGTTGTTTGATGGGGTAGACGCCTTAGTGCTGCCTGCTGTCGGTACCGATGACCAAGGCGTCATTAGCGCTGTATTCAGCGATAGCGAGATCAGGCTGGAAGAGCGCCATATGGCTCGCTTGCCTAAGCACTGCAAAGTGTACGCGGGTATGGCAAAACCATATTTGAGCGACCTCTGCAAGCAGCATCAGCTGGAATTGGTAGAGTTGTTTGAGCGCGACGATGTTGCGATTTATAACTCTATTCCGACAGCTGAAGGTGCGGTGATGATGGCGATTCAACATACCGATATTACGATTCATGGCTCCACCTGCATGGTGCTCGGATTCGGGAGAACGGGGTTTACATTGGCGCGGACGTTAAAGGGCTTAGGAGCGAATGTACTTGTCGGGGTACGCCGGGGTGAGCATTTTGCAAGAGCGCTCGAAATGGGCTTCGAGCCTTTCTACACCAGCAATTTGCGCCAATATACGGGCAATATTGACTTGCTTTTTAACACAATTCCGACTATGATAGTCACAGCGCAAATTATAGCAAATCTTCCTTCGCGAAGCGTCATTATTGATCTGGCTTCGAGGCCTGGCGGAACTGATTTCCGCTTTGCTGAGAAACGGGCCATTAAGGCGATGCTCGCGCCCGGACTCCCCGGTATCGTCGCACCCAGAACTGCTGGACGAATCATAGCCGATTGTTTAACACAATTGATTATGGACGACTTGATAAATCGGGGGAATGGGGAATGAATTGGTCCGGGCTTACAGTAGGGTATGCATTGTCAGGGTCACACTGCACGTTTGCCGAGGTTATGCCGCAAATCCAGCGGTTTGTAGACGCAGGCGCGAACGTTGTACCTATAGTATCGCAGACTATAATGACGACGGACACGAGATTTGGAACGTCGGAGCAGTGGCAGACACAGCTCAAAGCGATTACTGGCAATGAAATTATTTCGACGATCGTGCAAGCCGAGCCGCTTGGTCCATCGAAGCTTATTGATGTGCTGCTTATTGCTCCATGCACAGGCAACACAACAAGCAGGCTGGCTAATGCGCAGACTGACAGTGCGGTGCTTATGGCATCTAAATCACAGATGCGCAATGGAAGGCCAATCGTCATTGCAATTTCTACGAATGATGGCCTTGGCCTTAATTTGGCGAATATTGCGAAGCTGATCGTAACGAAAAATATTTATTTTGTACCGTTTGGCCAAGATAATCCGGTTCAGAAGCCTAATTCGCTAGTAGCGAGAATGGATTTGGCACTGGAAACATGCGAGGCGGCGCTGCAAGGCAAACAGTTACAACCGCTCATTATTGAGCGTTTTAATTATTAAGCTTTTTATTCTGAGTTTTTATAAGACCGAGGGGAGCATTACGGCAAATGTCAAATCAAAAATTGTTTAACGTTGCAGTAGTTGGCGCAACAGGCGCAGTAGGGGAACAAATACTAAACTTGCTCGATAAGAGAAACTTCCCTATTAAGGAACTGAAGCTTCTGTCTTCAGCGAGGTCTGCTGGTACGAAAATCACATTCAAGGGCCAGGAAGTGACGGTGGAGGAAGCGAAGCCGGAGAGCTTTAAGGGCATTGATATAGCATTATTCAGCGCTGGTGGAGACGTTACGAAGGCGCTCGCGCCGCATGCTGTTGAATATGGAACGGTATGTATTGACAATACGAATGCGTACCGTATGGATCCAAATACGCCGCTTGTTGTGCCTGAAGTGAATATTGACAAGGTTAGCGAGCATAAAGGTATTATTGCCAATCCGAACTGCTCGACGATTCAGATGGTAGCTGCGCTTAAGCCTCTTCAAGATAAATACGGCATTAACCGCATTATCGTATCGACTTATCAGGCGGTATCTGGAGCGGGTGCAAAGGCGATTGAGGAAATGCTGCGTCAGACGCGCGCATCCCTGGACGGCGAAGCAGTTAATCCGGCTATTTTGCCTGTAGGCTCGCTGCCTGTGAAGCATCAAATCGCCTTTAATGCGATTCCGCAAATCGACAAGTTCCAAGAAAATGGTTATACGCTTGAAGAGATGAAGATGGTCAATGAAACGAAGAAAATTTTGGATGACCAATCGATTGAGGTTACTGCTACCTGCGTACGTATTCCAGTCGTTTACGGGCATTCGGAATCGGTTTTTGTTGAGCTGAAAAATAACTACGATCTGGAAGATGTCAAGCAGTTGTTGTCTGACGCCCCGGGTGTCGTGCTGGTTGATGATCCGGCGAATCAGCTTTACCCGCTCGCAACGGAAGCAGCCGGCAAACCGGAAGTATTTGTCGGACGTTTGAGACGCGATCTTGGTCATGAAAATGGGCTTAACTTATGGATCGTATCGGATAACCTGCTTAAAGGGGCCGCATGGAATGCGGTTCAAATCGCCGAGCACATCGCACAGGCTTAACGAATAAACGGTGCAAGGACATGATAGCTGGCGGCATCTTGCCTTTCGGTGATGGGGGAAGAGGTTTATGCGCACTCTCGTTCAGAAGTTTGGAGGAACCTCAGTATCATCTGATTTTGCCAGAAATCATTGTTTGGAGCATATTAAGCGTGAACGCGAAAATGGTTTTGGGCTCGTCGTTGTCGTTTCGGCTATGGGTCGCTTAGGCGACCCATATGCTACGGATACGCTGCTTGATTTAGTACGAAGCAATGGAGATTCGCTTCCGCTGCGTGAGCGGGATATGCTGCTGGGCTGTGGTGAGATGATTTCTGCCGCGGTCTTATGCAGCTTGCTTTGTTCCAAGGGGATTCCGGCTACCATTTTAAGCGGTTATCAGGCAGGCATTATAACGGACGGGCATTTCGGTCAAGCGAGAATTAACGATTTGCGTCCGGAGCAGCTTCTAAAGAATCTTGGTGAAAATAAGGTCGTTATTGTTACCGGATTTCAAGGCGGCACCGAAGGTGGAGAACTGACTACGCTCGGCCGCGGCGGGAGCGATACGTCGGCGACTGCACTTGGCGCTTCGCTGCGTGCAGAACGGGTAGATATTTATACAGATGTCAATGGTATTCTGACAGCTGATCCGCGAATTGTGAATGATGCAAAACCGCTTCTTGTCGTCAGCTATGCAGAAATTTGCAATATGGCTCGTCAAGGGGCTAAGGTCATTCACCCCCGTGCTGTTGAAATTGCCCAGCAAGCGAGAATACCGATTCGTGTACGCTCAACTTTTTCGCTCGATGAAGGAACGTTAGTAACGGACAGTCCGCTCCATGCTACCGGAATGGTAAGTGACCGTCATGTGACAGGCATTGCGCATGTAGCGGGCATTACTCAAATTTCGGTGCAGACGGTGGAAGGCAAGGCGGACGTCCAGTTGCAAGTTTTTCAAACGATGGCCCGTCATCATATTAGCGTAGATTTTATAAATGTAACGCCGAGCGGAGTCGTTTACACGGTATTTGACTACGATGCAGCGAAGGCTGTAGCCGTGCTGGCGGACTGTGGCTATGCACCGACAGCGATTAGCGGTTGTGCAAAGGTGTCAGTCATTGGCGGCGGCATGAACGGTGTTCCGGGCATTATGGCACGTATTGTAGAGGCGCTTACGCTGCAAGGAATTTCCATTATGCAAGCCGCAGACTCCAATACGACCATTTGGGTACTGGTCAAGGATGTGGACATGGCATCTGCGCTGCGCGCGCTTCATGCCAAGTTCGAGCTTCATTTGTAGCAGGAAACAACCGCAATAGACCCGTTTTGCGAAGCAACGCTTTGGGCCCGGGCTTTCGAAGAAGCTTTTGTTTCGCAAAACTTAGATTTAGATGCTTACGAAGAAAGTTTTGCTCCGCAAAACTTTAAAGTAGATGCTTACGATGTGAGTTTTGATCCGCAAAACTTCAAGGAGGAGTCAGAATGGAATATGGAAGGTTAGTTACAGCGATGGTCACCCCATTCGATGCTGCTGGCGAAATTGATTGGGATGCGACTGGACTATTAATCGATTACTTAATTGAAGAACAGCTTAGCGATAGTCTTGTTGTATCTGGAACAACGGGCGAGTCTCCTACACTTACGGATGAGGAGAAAGAAGCGTTATTCCGTTTTTCGGTAGAGCGCGCTGCTGGACGGGCTAAAATTATTGCAGGAACAGGAAGCAATAATACGGCGCATTCCATTCATTTGACGAAGGTGGCTGAGGCGAGCGGGGTTGACGGTGTGCTGCTAGTAGCGCCATATTACAACAAGCCGAGCCAAGAAGGCCTTTATCAGCATTTTAAAGCGATTGCAGAGTCGACGAAGCTTCCGGTTGTATTGTACAACGTTCCAGGCCGGACAGTCGTGAATATTTCAGTTGAAACGACGCTGCGTCTAGCGGCGATTAGCAACATCGTAGCTACCAAAGATTGTGCGTCATCCGATCAGATCATTCAGCTTGTAGCAGGCGCGCCAGAGGGCTTTAAAGTATACAGCGGTGATGATGCGGCGACGCTCCCGACATTAGCAGTGGGCGGCTATGGCATTATCAGTGTAGCTAGCCATGTTATCGGCAAAAAAATGAAGCAGCTTATCGAAGCTTATGTGAGTGGAGATGTTGCTTTGGCGGCCAAGCTAAACGCCGAATGCTTCCCGGTATTTAAAGGCTTGTTCGATTGTCCGAATCCGGTACCGAACCCTGTTGCTCTAAAGCATGTACTGGGACTGCGCGGCTTGCCGGTTGGCGGGGTTAGACTTCCTTTGGTAGGCGTTAGCGAATCGGAAGCTGAATTTTTGCAAAACCTCGTCGATTCCTCGACCGCATTTTAATGTAACCTCTTAATAAATCATGAAGCTGTTGCCTTGGCAACAGCTTTTTTTATATTCACCCCATTTATTTTTCCGACATGCACATTCATGTTATGTTCCATTCATTTGCACTTCCAATTTTACGGATGCGGCTGGTGGCTGACCGTGCAATATTATTTATCGTTATTGCAGTTGTATTTATAATTGCTATCAAATCGACCATGGTGAAGGCGCAATTCTGCTTTTTCATGCCATCACAGCTGCATGGGCAGTCTGCGGTTTTAAAAGCAATGGATGAAGAGGAAACAAACGGAGTGTAAGGTTTGGGAGTGAGAAGCGCAAGCGTTCGCTTTTGCCTTGTGATTTCTACCGCTAAAGCTTTTACAGTTCGGGGAAATC
This sequence comes from Paenibacillus sp. R-74696, assembly GCF_055814915.1. Classification (NCBI taxonomy): domain Bacteria; kingdom Bacillati; phylum Bacillota; class Bacilli; order Caryophanales; family Paenibacillaceae; genus Paenibacillus; species Paenibacillus sp. R-74696. Next base: position 166,555 of record NZ_JBPULM010000045.1, on the reverse strand, counting down.
ACAGGGGAATGGCGATCGACCCCCAAACCTTTCACGCAGCGCCCCAACGTCTTCCCATTCTTTTCCACTCACCCGGTCCCTCAGCCTTGTATTCGATCTTTTTCATCATGTATAATGAGTTCAAGTGATCGGGTGCGGAAATGATTTGCAAATTAAGCGAAGAATGGAGCAGCTTCCTTCTTGTTTAACAGGAAAAAAACATGACCTCATCAGGTTGGAAAAAGGAGGGATATTCATTGTCCAAAAAAAATGTGCAGGATAAACTGTTGATTTTTGCATTAGGCGGCATTGGAGAAATTGGAAAGAATATGTATGTCATTCAATATGACAATGATATTGTGATTGTAGATGCGGGGCTTAAATTTCCGGAGGAGGATATGCTCGGCATAGATATTGTTATTCCGGACATTTCGTATTTGAAGGAAAATCGCGAGAAGGTACGCGGCATTGTCATTACGCATGGACATGAGGATCATATCGGCGGGCTTTCCTACATGCTGCGCAGTCTTAACGTTCCGGTATATGCCACGAAGCTGACGCTGGGACTCATTGAAGGCAAGCTGAAGGAAGCAGGACTACTGGGCGAAACCAAGCGAATACTCATTAATGCGGAATCGGAGATAGAGCTGGGCAGTATCAATGTGTCCTTTTTCAAGACGAACCACAGCATTCCTGATTCCGTAGGCGTATGCTTGGAGACGCCAGAAGGTGTCGTCGTACACACGGGTGACTTCAAGTTTGACCATACGCCAGTCAATGGGCAATATGCTGACATTAAGCGCATGGCGGAAATTGGGCAGAAGGGCGTGCTTGCGCTGCTGTCGGACAGTACCAATGCGGAACGTCCAGGCTATACGCCTTCGGAGCAAAATGTAGGAGAAGAGCTCAAAGATATATTCCGCAAATCGCCGCAGCGGGTCGTAGTTGCAACGTTTGCCTCCAACGTTCACCGCATTCAGCAGGTGATAAACGCCGCTATTGCTACGGATCGCTATATTGCAGTCGTTGGACGCAGTATGGTCAATGTGGTGGGCATCGCTGGAGATTTAGGCTATTTGAACATTCCAGACGGCATGATTGTAGAACCGGAAGCTGTGAATAAGCTGGCCGCTGATCGCGTCGTTATTTTATGTACGGGCAGCCAAGGCGAGCCCATGTCAGCTTTGACACGTATGGCGCGTTCAACGCATCGTAAAGTCGATATTTTACCGGGAGATACGGTCATTATTGCAGCGACGCCAATTCCGGGCAACGAGCGGTATGTAGGGCGGACAGTGGACGAGTTGTTCCGTCTTGGAGCGAACGTCATTTATGGACCGGGCTCGGTATCCGGTGTCCACGTTTCTGGTCATGGCAGCCAGGAAGAGCTGAAGCTGATGCTTAATCTGATTAAGCCCAAATATTTTATCCCCATACATGGTGAATACCGGATGCTGCGGCAGCATGCTTTGCTGGCCGAGGCAGTTGGCATTGAAAAATCGAATATTTTCGTTATGGAAAATGGCGATACGGTAGAGGTGCAGGGCGGCAAGGCACGCAGAGGCTCAAAGGTTCCGGCAGGCAATGTGCTGATTGATGGCCTAGGCGTTGGCGACGTCGGCAATATTGTGCTTAGAGATCGCAAGCTGCTGTCGCAGGATGGCATTCTCGTCGTCGTGGTGACGCTGCGGAAGCAGGAGGGCACCATTGTGTCTGGACCTGATATTATTTCGCGCGGCTTCGTTTATGTACGTGAATCGGAAGGTTTGCTCGACGAAGCGAACAAAATTGTATCGGCGACGCTGCTGAAGCTGATGAACGATAAAGTGAACGAGTGGGCTTCGCTGAAGACGAATGTGAAGGACGCGCTCGGTCGTTTCCTCTATGAGAAGACGCGCCGCCGACCGATGATTTTGCCAATCATTATGGAAGTGTAGTTGAACAAAAATAAAAAAGAGTGATGAACGCCCGGATAACCGGACCGTTCGTCGCTCTTTTTTTCGTGCAGTTTTTCCAACGCTGTGAAATTTAGCTGCCGACTGCCTGGCCGCCTTCTATTTTGGCTTTGCCGCCGCTGCCAATCCAAGTGCGCTTCCATTCCCTTTGAATGAACGCCAGCATGAGCATGCTGAGCAGGGCAATGCTGCTTAGAATGAGGAAGCCCGGTGTATAGGAGCCTGTCGATTGATAAAGGCTGCCGAGAATAAGCGGCAGGAAGTATCCGCCAACACCGCCCGCTGCGCCAACAATCCCGGTCATGATGCCGATCTCCTTGCCGAAACGCTGTGGCACGAGCTGGAATACAGCGCCATTGCCCGCGCCGAGACACATCATGCCAAGGAACAGCAAGGTGCAGACCACGTAGAGTGAAGGCAGCAGGGAGACGGAAGCTAACATAACACCAGCTCCGACATACAGCGTCATCAGGACACGAATACCCCCAAGCTTATCGGAGAGCCAGCCGCCTACAGGACGGAAAAAGCTTCCGGCGATCACGCAAATGGTCGTAAAATCTGCCGCCTGAATCGCGGAAAGTCCATATTGCGTGTTGAAGAAAATCGTCAAATAGTTGGACATGCCGACGAAGCCGCCGAATGTAACACCGTATAAAAGACAGAACAGCCATGCATCCTTTTGCTTCAGCACTTGTCCATATTCGGACAGCTTTTTCGGAGCGGGCTGATTGGGGCTTTCCTTGGCAAAGATCGTAAAGATGACAAATACGATTGCAATGGGAATAAGCGCAAGTCCGAAAACCGCTTCCCAGCCACCAAAATGCTGTGCCAGCCGATTAGCAAAAAGCGTCGTCAGTACGGTACCGCTGTTGCCTGCTCCAGCGATCCCCATGGCAAGCCCTTGATATTGCGGGGGATACCATCTGCTTGCAAGCGGCAGTGCTGCTGCGAAGGAAGCTCCAGCCACGCCGAGCAATAGAGCAACGAAATGCAGCTCTGTTAAGGAATCAACAAATTTCCAGCCCCAAATGAGCGGAATCATTGTAACGAGCATGCCGATTTGGCCGGTTTTCTTAGGTCCAATATGGTCTGTCATAAAACCTAGCACAAGCCGCAATATCGAGCCTCCCAAAATAGGTAAAGCGACGAGTTTAGCCTTCTGAGCGGCATCCATCGGGAAATCGCTGGCGATAACAACAATGAGCGGTCCCATCAAAATCCAAATCATAAAGCTGATATCGAAATACAAGAAAGAACTGAACAAGGATGGTTTATGTCCACTTTTCCAAAACGCTTTTTTATCTACCATGTCTCTATCTCCTCTATGATTCGTTTTCTCGTGCTCAGTCAGCGTGGGTGATGGCGGTTTTCGCATTCCCGGGGTGCATGGCGCACCGCAATTCCAGCTGTACATATGAAGAAAAGGCCGCAGTCTGCCCCAAGCTAAAGCTCGGACGGATTGCGGCCTCATTGCCGAACGCCAGCACGACTCTGTGCGGACGATAGTTGCTCACCTCATTGTGAACTCAAGCTGAATTATAGAATAACCTCCACTACATGTCAACAAATATTACATAAAACAATTAATCGATTTAAATGCCTAAATCGCGTCATATATATTGACACATGTGTCGAATTCTTTTATGCTCATAATAATCCATATAAAGGCCGCACAATGGTGTGCCGCCGCCCACCGGCAATGAAGCCCGCTCCCTGCTGACAGGGAACGGGCTTTTATGCTTATTTTCAGCTAAATGAAGGAGGAGCCCCCCATGGCGGTTGCCCGTGTAGATCGTGTTGATATAAAAAAAGGTTTAAGCGTTGATGAAGCGGTTCATAGTCTAATCGAACGTACGCTGCCGGGCAAGGTAGAGCAAGTGCTTCTACAGAAAGCCGCTCAGCGAGTGCTTGCCGAGGATTTTTACTCCCCATTTCCTATGCCTCCTTTTCGCCGGGCAGCAATGGATGGTTATGCGCTGCATTCAGCTTTTACCCAGACAGCTTCACCCGCTAATCCGATTCGCCTTATCGTAACTGGCGAGGTGCAGGCGGGGGCAGGAGAAATAGCTTGGCATACAGGCTCAGGCAGTCGTCCCCTCATTAATGAACAGCTGACGGCCGTGCGTATTTTTACAGGAGCTCCTGTGCCTGACTGCTTTGATGCAGTCATTAGACAGGAGGAAATTCAGCTCCCGAGCTTGCAAGGACAGCAAACGGACGCAGTGGTATGGGGAATGCCGCAAATTCAAATCAATCAGCCCGTACAGCCGGGAAAAAATATTGCCGAGGCAGGCGAAGATATTGCTGAAAACAGCCTCGTCATTAAAAAAGGCACCAGACTTGGTTCGAAGGAAATCGCCATTCTTGCCTCTTATGGGCAGGAACGGGCTTCTGTAGTCGCAAGACCCAAGGTCGCCATCATTCCTGTTGGAGATGAGCTGCTGCTTCCGGGCCAGCCCTTGCAGCCGAATCGAATCTACGATGCCAATGGCTTCGCTGTGGAAGCATATTTGCAAGAGCTGGGTGCCTCGGTGGTTCGTTCCTTGCCAATAAAGGATGATGCGGATGTGATTGCTTCGGCGATTAAGCAAGCTGCGGAGCATGCGGATTTGGTTATTACTACGGGAGGCATATCGGTAGGCGATTATGATTGTGTGGCCCGCGCGGCAGATCGCCTCGGTTTTGAGCCATTGTTCACTAAAGTGATGATGCGCCCTGGGCCGCATTCGTCGGCATTTATACATCAAGGAAAGCTGTTGATTAGCCTGTCTGGCAATCCTGCTGCGTGTTACACAGGGCTTGTACTGTTGGTGAAGCCAATCGTACAGCATTGGATAGGTCTCAATGGAAGAAAGGCGGAGTGGAAGCAAGCTGTACTAATGGACGATGTGGATAAGCCTTCGCCCTATCCTCGTTATATCCGTGCTTTTGTATGGATGGAGGCGGGGGAATGGCGGGTTAAGCCGCTGCCGAACGATAAATCGGGCAATATTGCTGCTTTTGCGGGTGCGAATGCACTCGCGGCAATTCCGGGTGAAGGTCTTCAGGCAGGAAGGCATGCCGCGTTTCTTAGTTTGATTTAACAAGCGAATACCATTTTGGCCATTTTACTATAGAACGGAGGTAACGGCTTTGATGAAGCAAAAACTTGTCGTTATCGGCAACGGGATGGCTGGCGTTAAATGCGTAGAAGAAATATACGAGCTGGCTCCTGAAGCGTATGACATTACCATTATAGGGGCAGAGCCACATCCCAATTATAATCGTGTTCTTCTCTCCAAAGTGCTGCAAGGGAATACAGCGCTAGCTGATATTACGTTGAACGATTGGAATTGGTACAGTGAGCGGGGCATTAATCTGTTAACTGGCGAGAGGGTTGAGCGTATCAATGCGGAGGAGAAATGGGTGCTGACAGCATCAGGGAAAAAGATAGCCTACGACCGCCTGATTATTGCAACCGGCTCATCGGCATTCATGCCCGTGCTGCCAGGCATTCAAAAGCCCGGCGTAACGGCGTTCCGCAATATGGAGGACTGCCAGGCGATGATGGAGGCTTCCCAGCGCTTTAAGCGTGCTGCCGTTATTGGTGGTGGGCTGCTCGGGCTTGAGGCGGCGAGAGGGCTGCTTAATCTCGGGATGGAGGTTGATGTCGTTCACAACGCCGGCTATTTAATGAACCGCCAGCTTGACCGGATGTCAGCAAACCTGCTTAAGGATGAGCTGATGAAGCAGGGCATGCGTTTTTGGCTTAACAAGCGGACGGAAAAAATAACAGGTGTCCGCAGGGCAAGTGGCCTGCTGTTCTCGGATGGAACGACGCTTGCTGCGGACCTCATCGTCGTAGCGATCGGGATTAGCCCGAATTTAGCGGTTACAGCGGATAGCGGCATTCGGACGAACCGTGCAATCATCGTTAACGATTATATGGAAACGAATATAGCAGGCATATACGCAGTAGGGGAGTGCGCTGAGCATCAAGAAACCGTATATGGACTAGTTGCTCCGCTTTATGAACAGGCTAAGGTGCTGGCGCGTCATCTGTGCGAGGTAGAAACGGAAGGCTATCACGGCTCCATACCGTATGCACAATTAAAGGTTTCAGGCGTGGAGGTGTTTTCCGCGGGTGTTATCCGCGATGAAGAAGCGGAAACCGCGCTGCAGCATTATGATGCGATGAAAGGTACTTATAAAAAAGTAACGATGCAAGGCGGTATTGTAGCTGGAGCTGTATTATTCGGAGACAGCTCCGAAGGCAGCAAGCTGCTAGGGTATTTGAAACGCCGCGCTGGAATAGGCGTGCTCAAGGAAAGTGATTCAGGCTCCAAAACAGGCGGAGCTGATGCTGTTGCAGCTGCCATGCCGGACGGTGAAACGGTCTGTGCTTGTAATGGGGTAAGCAAAGCGGCTATTGTAGCGGCAATACATGCTGAGGGGCTTGAATCGGCTGATCAAGTGCGCGACAAGACGAAAGCTTCCGGCTCCTGCGGCGGATGCCGTCCAATGGTGGAGGCGCTCGTAGCATATGCTTTATCAGGAGTTGGGGGAGCAGTTAAAGCGGCGCCAATTTGCGGCTGTACGGAGCTTGACCCGGCAGGGCTTAAAGAAGCTATGCTCGGGGATACATTCAGCGATGCTGCTTCAGCAAGAATGACTCTTGAATGGAACAAGTCCGAAGGCTGCTTCATTTGCCAGACAGCGATGGGCTACTATTTGCGGCTGGCTGCAACAAGTGAGGCAGGCGATGTCCTAGGTCAGGCGCAGCTTCATTACCCGACGCTGCAGTCCGTGCTCCTATCTGCTTCTACCCAAGGGGGAGCGTCCTCCAACTGCCCGATTTCGCATGCCGACCGTCTCGAAGTTGGTGGGCCGGGTTATATTGCTGCAGAGCTGGAGAAGGCGCTGGGAAGTCTGGCATCGCCGACCATGCTCAAAGCTTCTGTATCTGCGGGTGCCTTATATCCTGCCGGTGTGCTGGTTCATGATGTCGGTATTGCAGCGTCGCCAGCAGGGTGGGAGCTTTATATTGGCGGACATATGGAAAGCCCGGTCAAGCAAGCTCAACTGCTTATGATAGAGGCAACGGAGCAGCGAGCGGCAGAAACGGCGATAGCCTGTATGCAGTGGTACCGTCAAACCGCCTATTATGGGGAAGCTGTATGGAAATGGCTGGAGAGAGTAGGGCTTATTGCGGTAAGAGAGAAGCTGCTTGACCCTGATTTTCGCGAGGAGCTGCTCGGCAGCTGGCAGCTGGAACATAACCGAGAGACATGCACCGTTTGAGTAGGGAGGAAAAATAATGATAGAGCTAAAAGTAGTTGAGCCGAAAGCGCAAATAACGGCAGTCATGGATACACAGTGCCCTTTTTGCAGCGTGCAATGCAAAATGCGCGTCGAAGAGGAGCGCTCGGCGGCTGGACGTTTTGCTTATAAGGTGACAGCGATCCCGAATGCCGCATCGGAAGGACGGCTATGTGTGAAAGGGATGAATGCGCATCAGCATGCGCTGCATCGCGAGCGCCTTGTTCATCCACTCATTAGACGGGAGGGGAAACTTGTGCAGGCGACATGGGAAGAGGCGCTCGAGCTGGTTTCCAGCCGTTTCCAAGCTTTGCAGGCCGAGCATGGTGTGGATTCCGTCGCTTTATATGGCGGTGGCTCGTTGACGAATGAAACGTCTTATTTACTTGGCAAATTCGCTCGTGTTGGTTTGCGTACTCGCTATATTGATTATAATGGACGCTTCTGTATGTCTGCGGCCGCTTCCGCAGGAAGCAAGACGTTTGGTATTGATCGGGGATTAACGAATCAGTTGAAGGAAATCGAACGGTCGGAATGCCTGATTCTTGCCGGAACGAATATAGCGGAATGCCAGCCGACGCTAATGCCTTATTTTACAAAGGCAAAGGAAAACGGGGCGACCCTCATTGTCATTGACCCAAGAATGACGGGAACGGCCGAGCTTGCGGACATTCATTTGCAGGTGAAGCCAGGCATGGATGCTGCGCTTGTGAATGGCATGCTAAAAGTTATTTTTGACGAGGGACTCATTGATCGGGGGTTTATTCGCAGCCGTACGAAAGGCTTCGCAGAGCTGGAGCAGCATGTAAAGGCGCTGAATTTGGCTGATATTGCCGAAAGCACTGGTGTTTCCGAGTCGCTCATACGCCTCGCTGCGCTCGCATTTGGTGAGGCGAAGACGGGGATGGTTTTTACTGCACGTGGGGTTGAGCAGCATGCCGATGGTCATTTGGCGGTGCGGAATTTTCTCAATATGGTGCTGGCAACGGGGAAAATCGGCCGTGAGGGCTGTGGCTACGGGGCGGTCACCGGTCAAGCCAATGGACAGGGGGGACGAGAGCATGGTCAAAAGGCTGATCAGCTTCCTGGCTATCGACTGATCGAAAATGAGCGTGATCGCGCTTATGTGGCGAGCGTCTGGGGCATTCGCCCAGAGGAGCTCCCCGGCAAAGGGGTGTCCGCTTATGAAATGATGGAAATGGTGCATCGTGAGGAGATTAAAGCTCTACTTGTCATGGGCTCGAATCCAATCGTCTCGAATCCGAATGCAACGCTCGTGGAGGAAGGAATCGCCAAGCTTGATTTTACCGTCGTAGCAGATATGTTTCTGTCCGAAACGGCGCTGCTAGCTGATGTTGTGCTGCCAATATCCGCTTATTTGGAAAATACCGGAACGATGACCAATTTGGAAGGTCGCGTTTTGCTTAGAGAAGCGGGTCGCCTTGCGCCTGGCGAAGCCCGTCATGACTGGGAAGTACTATGCGATCTGGCCAAGAGGCTTGGCCGCGGCGAGTATTTTGCCTTTGAAAATTCGGAGCAAATCTTTAATGAGCTGCGTTTGGCAAGCAAGGGCGGGCTTGCCGATTATTATGGCATTACGTATGACCGGCTGCGCAAGGAGGAGGGCATCTATTGGCCTTGTCCATCGCTTGATCATCCGGGTACGAAACGGCTGTTCGAGAAGTCTTTTGCCCATGAGGATGGGCTAGCCGCCTTCCAAACGGTTGCGAGCGATTCCCCGGCTGAAAAGACAGACCGTGAGTTTCCACTGCTTATGACCAATGGACGGCAGCTGTCCCATTACTTGACGGGCGTGCAGACGCACCGCAGCCCTGCGCTGGAAGCGAGAAATGTGGAAAATCATTTGGAGATTCACCCTAATACTGCAAAGAAATACCGCATTGAAGATGCCTCGCTGGTAGCTGTGCAATCGAAGCGGGGAGTGGTCATATTACGCTGCAAGGTGGCGGACAGCATTCGTGAGGACACCGTATTTATTCCCATGCACTGGGGCGGTGTGCAAAATGTAAATCGGGCGACTAGTCCACAGTTGGACCCTTTTTGCAAAATGCCGGACTTTAAGACAAGTGCGGTAAGCATCCGGCCATACATTGAATATTTACAGGAGCATCAAGCATAAATAAATGCGACATTCCCATACTATGACGAGCCGTAGGTTCTGTCAAAACGGTATTAGCCTTGTTCAAGAGGGGGAATTCGCCGATGTGGCCGTATTCAATGAGTTTAACAGGAGAGCAGCCTGAGCCTTATGATGAAGAGAAGAAAAAGGCGGCTGGGGCGCTTGACGCTTTGCAGCAGCTGGGCCAGGTGAGCATTCCGCAGGCCGAGTCCAATATTTTTTGCATGACGATTATTGGACAGATTGAAGGGCATATGGTGCTGCCACCGCAAAACAAAACGACAAAATACGAGCATTTGATTCCGCAGCTGGTCGCTGCCGAGCAAAACCAGAAGATCGAAGGTGTGCTGATCGTTCTCAATACAGTTGGCGGCGATGTGGAAGCGGGGCTCGCTATTGCTGAAATGATTTCTTCCTTGTCAAAGCCGACCGTTACGCTTGTACTCGGCGGTGGGCATTCGATAGGTGTTCCAATAGCAGTTGCGGGCGACATGTCGTTCATTGCTGCGACAGCAACGATGACGATTCATCCCATTCGCTTAAATGGCACCGTGATCGGTGTTCCCCAAACATTCGAATATTTGGATAAAATGCAGGAGCGCGTCGTTCGCTTCGTTACGATGCATTCCAAGATTCCGGAAGCGACTTTCAAAGAGCTGATGTTTAAAACAGGCGAGCTGACGCGCGATATCGGGACAACCGTCGTCGGCGGAGACGCGGTGAGCCATGGCTTGATTGATGCGGTAGGAGGTCTTGGCGACGCGCTTCGGGAGCTTAGGCGGCTGGTAGAGCAGCGCAGGGTGGCCGGTATGCCGGGGGTGTTTAACTAATGTCCGTTCTGTATACGATTGTTCCGCTGGAAGAAGTGCTTGCAGGCTGGCAGGCGGAGGAGAAAATCAATCAGGGCCGCGAAGTTTGGGTGGATGGCGTTTATATGCAGGTAGAGCCTATTGCGCCAGGGATGGGCAAAGTCATTCGGCTCATTCATTGCGGACTGGATGATTACTTAAATCCGCAGCTTTCGCCAGGAGCTGTTGTCAAATATTGAAAATGGATTTTCCGGTTTAAGGGACTAACGAACGAATAGGAACATTTGTCCACCTATGGTATAATGTTTTACCGGGGGTGACGAACGTTGGCTAAGAAGAGAAGGGGCAAGAAATCGCTCGCAGCAAATTTGAAATATGAGGTTTACGGTATTTTACTCATTACGGTATCGATTATTGCTTTATCGGGAGAGGCGACGGTTGGACGTTCATTGTCCAAACTGTTCGGCCTCTTTCTGGGTAAATTTTACTTTGTGATTGCGCTGATTGGCATATATGTGGGGCTGGTCGTGATGGTCAAACGAATGTGGCCGAAAGGATGGTCGAACCGGAAAACAGGCATGCTTGTGCTCGTGTTAGCCTTTACGCTGTGGAGCTCCATTGCGGAAATTGACCGCAAGCTGGGGGATACGACGCTGTTGTCCGGCAAGGTGATTTTGAATCAGCTGGACAGCGACTTAAGGGGAGAGCTGCTTGCTTCCAATCCGCAGGATTTGCGCCCGCTTAAGGACAAGGCAATTAGCGGAGGTTACGTTGGAGCGCTGCAATATTCCGTGCTTTTCACCTTATTTGGTAAAATTGGCGCCCAGCTGCTAATGCTCGTCATGATTGCAATTTCCATTATGCTCATTACAGGGAAGTCCTATGTGGAGCTGTTCAAGACGCTTCGTACCCGCTTTGTTCGTATGCTCAAGCTGCTCGCAGCAAAATGGTCGGATTATTCCGCCGAGCGGGCTGCGGCGCAATCATCTAGAAATGCAAGTGTAGTATCGGGAGCAAGCACCGTGCTCACTTCGGACAATACGATTGATGATGATGAAGATTTTGTGCCTCGCCTTGCCAAAAATAAAAAGTCGCTGTTTTTCTCCTGGAGGCAATCCGATAAGACGAAAGCTGCCGCAAGCCATGACGAATGGGAACTGGAGGATGAGCCGCTTCATGGTGAGGCTGGTCGTGGCGAAGAAGGCGCGGCAGTACCGCATTGGGCGGAAGATTGGGATCAGGATCAGGACTGGGACAATGAGCAGAACGGATCTGCTGCCCAAACATCGACCGGTACTATTGCTTCATCATCCGCAGCTCCGATGCCAGAGACAAGCGCTAGCTTATGGCCTAGCGAGCAGGAGGATTTGGCTGCCAAAGCTGCTCAGTCATACGCTCATACCGACATAACTGATGAGCAGGAATGGTCAGAGCCGTGGAGACCGCAAGAAACGCAGGAGCAGCAAGAGCTGGTACATATAGAAGGAAACGAAGCAGAGGAAGCGGAAAATAATGCAGTTGAGCAGATGAATGAGGAATTTGAGCAGGCTGTTCAACAGGATATCGAAGAGTATGAAGAACCTCTATTGGATGGCGTGAGAGCGGCAGAGAGCCAACAGATTGCTACTGCTGTATCTGGCTCTAATGCTGGCACAACTGAAGTGAATCATCAAGCAGCGGAAAGCAAGCCGGCGCTAGCACCATCAAGTGTGCCAGTGGTCAAGCCGTACGTTTTACCGCCGTTTACTTTGCTGTCCAAGCCTAGCCATATGGTCAGAGGCGGCATTGGCTCAAGTTCCATGGAGGCGAAGCTTAAGCTAGAGCGGACGCTCGAAAGCTTTGGCGTGAAGGCGAAGGTGCTTGATCCCGTTATCGGCCCAGCCGTTACCCGTTTTGAGGTTGAACCGGCATCGGGCGTCAAGGTTAGTAAAATTGTCAGCTTGACTGATGATATCGCACTTGCGCTTGCAGCCAAGGATATTCGGATGGAAGCGCCTATTCCAGGAAGGTCGGCTATCGGGATAGAAGTGCCGAATATGGAAATCTCCATCGTTACGATGCGAGAAGTAATGGAAACAAAGGAATTTTATGAATCGCCTTCCAAGCTGTCGATTGCCTTTGGCCGTGATATTGCGGGCAAGCCAATCGTGGGCAATTTGGCAAAAATGCCCCATTTGCTTGTAGCGGGAGCGACAGGTTCCGGTAAATCAGTCTGTATAAACGGTATTATTACTAGTATTTTGTACAAAGCAACGCCAGATGAAGTTAAGTTTCTCATGGTTGACCCGAAAATGGTGGAGCTAAACGTCTATAACGGTATACCGCATTTGCTGGCTCCTGTTGTAACAGATCCGCGTCGTGCATCGCTTGCGCTTAAGAAAATCGTTGTCGAGATGGAAAAACGCTATGAGCTGTTTTCAAAATCGGGAACTCGTAATATTGAGGGCTACAACACTTTAATGGCAGATAATCCGAAAGCGGTTCTGCCTTACATTGTCGTCATTGTCGATGAGCTTGCCGATTTAATGATTGTAGCGGCTAACGATGTCGAGGACGCCATTGCCAGACTTGCGCAAATGGCTCGCGCGGCAGGCATTCACCTTATTATTGCGACTCAGCGTCCGTCTGTTGACGTCATTACCGGTGTCATTAAAGCGAACATTCCATCGCGAATTGCTTTTGGTGTGTCTTCTCAGGTCGATTCACGAACGATACTCGACATGGTCGGAGCGGAAAAGCTGCTTGGCCGCGGCGACATGCTTTACTTGCCAATGGGTACCTCCAAGCCAACGCGGGTACAGGGAGCATTCCTTTCCGATCAGGAGGTCGAGGCGCTCGTTGGTTACGCCAGAGGGCAGGCAGAAGCGGAATACAAGGAAGATCTTGTACCGGAAATTGACGAGGAGACGGCTAGCTCTGAAGAGGTCATGGACGAGCTGTATGATCAGGCCGTTCAAATCGTCGTCGAAGCAAAGCAAGCGTCGGTCTCCCTGCTTCAACGCCGTATGCGAATTGGCTACACTAGGGCTGCAAGGCTCATTGACGAGATGGAAGCCCGTCATATTGTGGGTCCATACGAAGGCAGCAAGCCGCGTGAGGTGCTGCTTACAATAGATCAGCTCGAAGCGGGGCGAATTAGCTCTTAAATGCCAGCAGCGAAAAATTTTGCATAGAAGCTGGACTGATTTCTCATACTAGACTTAGGCAACGCTGTTAATTAGCGTACTATCTTGTAAGAGAAAGGCAGATCCTTCTATGAAAAAAAGACTAATGGTCATAACCGCAGTGCTCGTTATCGCCTTGTTCGGCTCCTACTCACTCCGGCATATGAATCAAGTTAAGACATCGGAGACATTCAGCAGTGCAACGCTCAAGATTGGTTCCTCGGGCAAGGATGTGTACGAGCTGCAAGGCAGGCTGAAACATCTGGGATATTTCAGCGGGAAAGTAGATGGGCAGTTTGGAGCAAGCACGAAAAATGCCGTTACCTGGTTCCAATGGAAATTTGGAATGAAGTCGGATGGGGTGGTCGGGGCTTCGACAAAGCTGAAGCTTTGGGAAGCGACCAAAGCTTGGAAGCCGACAGCAGCAGCAGATTCGTCGTCCGGACAAGCTGGTTCGGGGAATACAGCTGCTCCTAGCAATGGCGGCGGAGGTGGAAGCTCGCTTTCCAAGTCCAACAAGCTGGGTCTCAGCGCCAATGATTTGAAGCTGATGGCGAACGCCGTATACGGGGAATCTAGAGGCGAACCCTACGTAGGGCAAATAGCCGTTGCAGCGGTCATTCTAAATCGCCTGCAATCAACTAGCTTTCCGAATTCGATTTCGGGCGTTATTTTTCAGCCGGGTGCCTTTACCGCGGTAGCGGATGGCCAAATTTGGCTGACGCCAAATGAAACAGCTAGCCGTGCGGTTATGGATGCGATAAACGGCCAGGATCCATCAAATGGCTGTTTGTATTATTTTAATCCAGAAACGGCAACCTCTAAGTGGATATGGACCAGGCCTCAAGTGAAAACGATAGGCAAGCACATTTTTTGCATGTAGCGCCTGTACAGAAGCAACCGTTCTGCCTTAACGCAGCTCTGGTTGCTTCTTCCTTTTCGCATCGGTTAGAATGGTATAGGATACTCGAAATTGGAATACATTTACTTGAAGCATAGAACGTTATGCTTTTCGTATGCATAAAAATTTAGTTTGGAAGGAGCTAGCGAAGGTGACACTTTTCGAAAGAGGACAATTTGGTCGAATACGGCTGCATGTGCTGCCAACTAAGCGTTTCAAGACGTTCGCGATTTCCTTGTTTGCCGGGCGCGTGCTTGCAGAAGATACGGTTACAGAGACAGCTCTTATTCCTTTTGTGCTGCGCAGAGGGACGGCGGCGACGCCTGAGACGAAAGCATTTCGCGAGCGACTCGATGATTTGTACGGTGCCGGCTTCGGCTTTGATGTATATAAGCGTGGAGATTCTCAAATCGTCCAATTCCGCATGGATGTCATTAACGATCAATTCGTAGCATCCGACACGCCGCTGCTTGCAGCGTCATTGGGACTGCTTGGCGAGGTGCTGACCGAGCCTTTGCTCGAGAATGGCGCATTCAGCCGTAAATATGTCGATGCGGAAAAAGTGACGCTGACGAAACGGCTGGAGTCAATCGTCAATGATAAAATCCGCTATGCCGCTGAGCGATGCGTTGAAGAAATGTGCGCGAATGAGCCTTATCGGCTGCATCCGCTTGGCAAGCTTGCTGCGATTGAAGGGATAACCCCGGAATCACTCCATAAGCAATACAAGACATGGCTTGGGGAAGCGGCGCTCGATTTGTACGTAGTTGGCGATACTACGCTTGAGGAAGTGACAGCCTACGTACGTGATGCGTTTAAGCTGGCTGACGGAGCAGCGGCGAGCTATCCAGCGGCAGACGTTACTCATCAGGTGCGCGAGGTTCATACGGTTGTAGAGCGAATGGATGTGACTCAAGGGAAGCTGAATTTGGGTCTGCGTACAGGTGTCGCTTATGGGGATGATGATTATGCAGCAGCTCTTATGTATAATGGTGTGCTCGGCGGATACCCTCACTCCAAGCTGTTTTTGAATGTGCGCGAGAAGGAAAGCCTGGCTTATTATGCCGCTTCCCGTCTGGATGGACATAAAGGCATATGCACGGTGCAGTCAGGTATCGAAATAGAGAACTATGAGAAAGCGGTCAAAATTATTCGCGAGCAGCTTGAGAGCATGCGTCAAGGCGAGCTGTCCGAGCTTGAAATGAGCCAGACGAAAGCAATGATAGCGAACCATCTGCGCGAGCTTCAGGATTCTGCTTATGAAATGATCGCTTACGATTTTAATGCGGTGCTGTCCGGTAAGGAAAGAAGCGCCGAGAAGCTGCTTGAGCAGGTGCAGGCTGTTACCGCTGCTGATATTGTCAGAGTCGCACAAAATGTGCAGCTCGATACGATTTATTATTTGCGTGATCGGAAGGAGGCGTAACCACCGTGCAACCATTGGAATATAAGGGCGTACAGGAGACGCTTTATCGTGAAGTGCTGGATAATGGACTTGAAGTCATAGTGCTGCCTAAAGAGGGCTTTCATAAGACATACGCTACATTTTCCACGAAATACGGCTCAGTAGATAATTGGTTCGCAGTCGGCGAAGGGGAAGCGGTCAAAGTGCCGGACGGAATTGCTCACTTTTTGGAGCATAAAATGTTCGAGGAGCCGACGGGCGATATTTTTGCTACGTTTGCGTCCCAAGGCGCTTCCGCTAATGCTTTCACAAGCTTCGACCGCACGGTATATTTGTTTTCGGCGACGGAGCAAATTCCTGCCAACCTGGAGACGCTCATTAATTTTGTGCAAAATCCTTATTTCACCGATACGAATGTGGACAAGGAAAAAGGCATTATTGAGCAGGAAATCAATATGTACAAGGATAATGCCGACTGGCGCGTTTATTTTGGGCTCATTGATGCGCTGTACCATACCCATCCGGTTCATATTGATATAGCCGGCACTGTGGAGTCGATTTATCAAATTGACAAGGAAACGCTGTACCAGTGCTATGAAACCTTTTACCACCCATCCAATATGCTGCTGTTCGTCGTTGGCGGCGTAGATGCGAAGGAAGTATTTGATCTGGTAAGGAACAATCAGGCAGCCAAAAACTTCACGCCGCAGGGCGAAATTCGCCGATTGTTTGAGGAAGAGCCGACTTCGGTCAAAACACCGCATAAAGTGACGAAGCTTCCGGTATCGCTGCCGAAATGCATGTTTGGCTTTAAGGAGAAAAATACGGGGTTATCCAGTGAGCAACTGCTGCGTCAGGAAGTTACCTCCAAGCTGATGCTCGATGTTTTGTTCGGACCGAGCTCAGCTTTGTATGAAGAGCTCTATGAAAGCCAGCTCATATCCGATTCCTTTGGAACCGAATATAATGCAAATCCAGGCTATGCGTTCTCGGTACTTGGCGGAGATACGCCAGATCCAGAGCAGCTGCTTGCTCGTGTTAAGGCTGCTATTGAGCAGGCGCTAGAGAACGGACTGGATGAAATCGCCTTTGAACGCTCTAAAAGGAAAAAAATCGGCGGTTATTTGCGGATGCTGAACTCCCCTGAATCCATCGCTGGCGAATTTACGCGCTACCGCTTCCGCGACAGTGACATGTTTGATGTGCTGCCATTGTATGAAAGCTGTACGCTTGAGCAGGCGAATGAGCGTCTGCGTGAGCATTTTGATTTTAATCAGCTGGCGGTATCGATAGTGGAGAAGCCTGAGGCGTGAAGACGCTGGGGGAGATGACTGTGCTTATTACAGGGGGAAGCCGTGGCATCGGCGCCGCAATTGCGCGGCGCTTCGCGGCAGAAGGCATGAATGTCGTCATCCATTATTTGAATGCCCATGAGGCGGCAAATGAAACTGCGAGGGAATGCTTGCAGCTTGGCGGAGATGCGATGACCATTACCGCTGATTTGCGCTCCAAGGAGCAGCTGCTGCGCATGCGAGACAAGCTTGAGGCGCATAACCGAATGCCTGATATACTCGTCAATAATGGCGGTATCGCGCATTACGGCATGCTTATGGACGTATCGGAGGAAGAATGGGACGACCTGATGGCCGTCAATCTCAAGGGAATGTTTTTGTGCAGTCAGATTTTCATGCCGCGCATGATCGAAAATCGTTTTGGCCGAATCATTAATGTATCTTCCGTTTGGGGGATATCGGGCGCCTCCTGTGAAGTGCTGTATTCCACCTCCAAGGGAGGAATGAACGCTTTTACGAAAGCTTTGGCTAAGGAATTGGCTCCGTCGGGCGTTACGGTCAACGCGGTTGCCCCAGGTGCGGTCAACACGGAAATGATGGATGGGTTTAATGAGGATGAGAAAACAGCGCTGGAGCAGGAGATTCCGCTGGGCCGTCTGGGCCAGCCGGATGAAGTTGCTTCGCTCGTTTATTTTCTTTCCCTGCCGGAATCCTCCTACATTACAGGCCAAGTCATCAGCCCGAATGGCGGCTGGCATACGTAAGGAAAAATGCTGTTTTCTAATGTTACAAGCTCCGCATAATCTGCCTCTTATCGAAGCAGAATAATAACTGTTGATGATTCTTCACAACACAAGGAGGCGAAGGAAAATGTCAACCGTTCTTACAAACTTCGATACGTGGAAGCAGTTTTTGGCTGACAAGGTCCAGCATGCGAAGCAAATCGGTATGGACGACGAGTCCATAGCGAACCTGGCCTTCGAAATCGGATCTTTTCTCGATGAAAAGGTCGATCCGAAAAATGAGGAGCAGCGCGTATTAAAGGAGCTGTGGGATGCAGGCGACGATTCCGAGCGCAAAGTTCTAGCCCGTCTCATGTTAAAGCTGGTACAAAAGGCGTAATTCGCTACATGTTATTCGCAGAAAAGCCTCCCGCACGGAGGCTTTTCTGCGAATATGAATAATAAATGCCGGCAAAGGCCGCAACCGTTTCAATAGTTTTGATGTGAGGTTGCAGGATTGTGGCGAAAATTGTAGAATAAGATTTTGACGGACAACTGGATATGTATGGTCAACAATGTGCTGGGATGGTGATTAGGCTGGAATCAAAACAATGGTATATGGAATATAAGATACATAAGAATAGGCCAGGCTTGCTCGGTGATATAGCTTCTTTGCTTGGTATGCTGGAAGTAAATATAATGACGATTAACGGTGTGGAAGACCGGACGCGTGGCATGCTGCTGCAAACTGATGATGAAGAAAAAATCGTGCTGCTCGGCAAAATGCTGAAAAAGGTTGATAACATTACAGTGAACAAGCTGCGTACACCAACTATCGTAGATATTTTGGCTGTGCGCCATGGAAGATATATCGAACGTGATTCTGACGATCGCAAAACATTCCGTTTCACACGGGATGAGCTTGGTATTCTCGTTGATTTTCTTGGCGAAGTGTTTAAACGTGAAGGTAATCAGGTTATAGGTTTACGTGGCATGCCGCGCGTAGGAAAAACGGAATCCATCATCGCTGGCAGCGTATGCTCTAATAAACGGTGGGCGTTTGTTTCTTCTACGCTTCTGCGCCAAACGGTAAGAAGCCAGCTGTCGGAAGAAGAAATGAACGAAAATAATATTTTTATCATCGACGGCATTGTGAGTACGATTCGTTCCAATGAGCGACATCATGCCTTGCTGCAGGAAATTATGGCTATGCCTTCGACGAAGGTCATTGAGCATCCCGATATTTTTATTAAAGAATCCCAATACGATCACAGCCATTTTGATATTATAATAGAGCTGCGCAATACGCCGGATGAGGAAATAACGTACGAATCGTTCACTGCAAATTACTCGGATGATTTTTAAGCTGAAAGGAGGAAGCAGGCATGTCTAATCTTGGAGCGCTGCTCCGCAAGGCGCGTGAAGAACGCGGGCTGACGCTTGACGATATTCAGGAAACGACGAAAATTCGCAAACGCTACCTCGAAGCCATTGAAACCGGCGATCACAGCGTGCTGCCGGGAAGCTTCTATTTACGGGCCTTCGTGAAAAATTATTGCGAGGCTGTAGGACTTGATACCGAAGAGGTGCTGCGCCTGCACGAGAAGGAAGTACCGAATACCATTACAGAGACGTTAACGGAGCCTGTTACGACAAGGCCGCCCAGACGCGTACAGTCTGTCGGCTCTGACCGTATTGGCAAGCTAGGCTTTAATGTGATGATGTGGTCATTTTTGATTTTGATTGTGGCGGTCGTATGGATTTTTGTCATAAATCAAAAAGACAAACCGTCTGATATGATCGATCAAGGAACGAAAATTACCGATGAATCTGCGCCGCCTACGCCGACACCGGAAGCTGGAGCGACAACGGGTGCTGTTGCACCTACGGTTACTCCATCTCCTACTCCGACGATTCAGGAGGATGTGACGGTTACTTTTTCATCGAAAATCGGCAAGGTCGACCATTATGATGTAGGTCCAGGAACAGCCGTTCACAAGCTGGAAATCAAGGTCGCTGGCGGAAAAAGCTGGATGGAAGTTCGCGAAGGTGGATCTAAGGGCAGCGCGCTGCTATCGGAAAATGCAAACGACGGCTCTACGCTGAACTTTGAATTGACGCAGCCGTTATATATTAACGTTGGCCGCGCCGATCTGGTCACGATTTCAGTTGATGGCGTGCTTGTTCCAGATGGGGATCGGGCAGGCTCGAAAAAAATCCAGCTGAATCCGGCGGCATCGGCGAATACAGGCAGTCCGGAAGCGACTGTCTCGGCTACGCCGTAACAGTGATTAAAGCTATTTTATAGGGGAGTGGAGTTACATGTCTTCAGAAAGTTCATTTGATATTGTGTCCAAGGTGGACATGCAGGAGCTAAACAATGCGATTCAGCAGGCGGAGCGTGAAATCGAGACGCGCTTTGATTTCAAAGGAAGCAAGAGCAGCATTAAGCTTGAAAATGAAGAGCTGGTTCTCGTTTCTGACGATGAATACAGGCTCAACAGCGTTATTGATATTTTGCAATCGAAAATGATTAAACGCGGCGTGCCGATCAAAAATATGGATTACGGCAAAATCCAGTCGGCTTCGGCGAATACCGTTCGCCAGCATGTTAAGCTCAAGCAGGGCATCGATCAGGAGCACTCCAAAAAAATTAATATTTTGATTCGCGATTCGAAGCTAAAGGTGAAAAGCCTGATTCAAGGCGACCAAATTCGCGTAAGTGGCAAAAGCCGTGACGACTTGCAAGCCGTTATGAATTTACTGCGCGGTGCTAATTTGCCGATTGAGCTGCAATTCACAAATTATCGTTAACCGCATGTGACGGTATAGAGGTCCTCTTTTTTCGCTATTTGGCGGAAGAAGGGGGCTTTGTTAAACCTGTTTTTCTTCATTTTGACACCAGATTAAGCAATGTATTATACTTGGTAAGATAGTTTCGCGGAAGGGATCTGGGGAGACGCAGATGACAGAACAGGTGAGTGTAATGACGCGCAATGGCAGGACAGATTTTGTTTTATTCGGGGAGGAAAAGGCATGAATCTCGCCAATAAAATTACGCTGGTTAGAATTATTTTAGTGCCAATTATTATGGTTTTCCTACTCGTTAATATGAATGTGGGCTCAGTTGTATTTGATGACTATTCCATTACATATAACCAGATTATTGCGGCAATTATTTTTATTGTGGCAGCGAGTACGGACGGTTTGGACGGGTATATCGCCCGCAAGAACAAAATTGTAACCAATTTGGGCAAGCTTCTTGATCCACTCGCTGACAAGCTGCTTGTTGCGGCTGTACTGATTTCACTGGTGGAGATGGATAAGCTGGCTGGTTGGATTGCCATTCTGATTATTAGCCGTGAATTCGCTGTTACTGGACTTCGCCAAATTGCGCTGCTTGAGGGCAGTGTAATGGCGGCTAGTAAATGGGGCAAGTGGAAAACAGCTATACAAATTACGATGATCATATCGCTTTTGCTTAACAATTTCCCGTTCGCCTTCATCTCGTTTCCATTCGATTTGATTGCAAGCTGGGTCGCAGTTGCGATTACGCTCTATTCCGGAATTGATTATTTTGTGAAAAATAAACATTTAATACCGGTAGAATAACGATGAAACGCGCTTTGCCGTTTTTTGAAAAGCATCTTCCCTGTTTCGGGGAGGATGCTTTTGCTTACCGAATTATAGCGCTGCCATTACCTAAAGGAGGATGAATAGCATGAAAGCAGAGATTATAGCAGTAGGTACTGAATTGCTGCTTGGACAGATTGTAAATACAAATGCACAGTATTTGTCCCAAGAGCTGGCTGGGCTTGGCATAGATGTATATTTTCAATCGGTAGTCGGAGACAATCCAGAACGTATTCGCAGAGCGATTGTAACAGCGAGAGAACGCGCCGACTTGCTCGTGTTTACCGGAGGCTTAGGACCTACGCTTGATGATTTAACGAAGGATGTGCTGGCTGCTTATTTGAACCGCGGTTTGTCCTTGCACAAGCCTTCTATGGATAAAATCGAAGAGCTGTTCAGCTCAAGAGGCATGCATATGGTTGAAAGCAATCGCAGACAGGCATTGTCTATCGATGGCAGCGTGGCGCTGCACAATGCGGCGGGCCTTGCCGTAGGCAACGCCCTGACAGAGGATGGCACGCATTACATGCTGCTGCCTGGGCCTCCTAGGGAAATGAAGCCGATGATCGACGGGCCGGGCAAGGAATGGCTGCTGACGCTTCTGGGACACGAGCAGCCGCTTTATTCGCGTTTGCTTAAGTTCGCAGGTATTGGGGAGTCCAACTTGGAGGCTAAGCTGCTCGATTTAATTGAAGCACAGGTTGATCCGACAATTGCTCCTTATGCGAAGGAAGGCGAGGTAGCTATTCGTGTTTCTACGAAAGCGGCAACGCAGGCAGAGGCTGACAGCAAGATAGATGCGACAGTGGAACAGATTATTGAACGCATTGGAGAGCATCTGTATGCCCAAGAAGACATTCCACTGGAGGAGGCGGTCATAAGACTGCTTCGTGCGAGCAGACGCAAGCTGGCCAGTGCTGAGAGCTGCAGCGGCGGTCTGTTAGCTGAGCTGATTACGAGCGTTCCAGGAAGCAGTGGGGAATATACGGGCGGCGTTGTAACGTATACGAATGAGATGAAGCATGCGCTGCTTGGCATACCTTTGGCACAGCTAGAGGGCGAAGGGGCCCCTGGCGCGATCAGCGAATCGACAGCTGCGTTAATGGCTGAGCGGATACAGCAGCTTGCAGACAGCGACTTTGGCGCGTCTATAACAGGTGTGGCAGGGCCCGCAGAAAGCGAAGGCAAGCCTGTAGGACTTGTTTATATAGCTATTGCCGAGCGTGGCAAGGAGACGGCGGTTTATCCGCTTCAATTAAGCGGCAGCCGGACGATTATTCGCGTACGTGCTGTGAAAACGCTTCTGTACCGTTTGTGGCTTGCTATCCAGAACTAAAGATCAGAAGTAGAATGTCCAAAGCCAGGCGAAAGGTGTTGCTTTTTGCCGGAAACGGGCGTATACTGAATACAACTTACGGAAGAACCGTGGCGAAGATAACTTTGCTGCGGTTTTTTTTGTTTGGTTCAAGGTGAAACAGCTGTTGCCGTCCTCTGGCGGCACATCGTGTTTCAGTCCGAGAAATATAAGCCTAATTTATACGTGAAAAACTTATAAATGCTTATATTTTTAGAAATTTCAAAGCTGCATGCCTACCGTCGTCTTCACAAAAAAACGAATGTATGTTCGAAAAAGTGCTTGGCAAAGGGTCGGAAAAAGGTTATCATTATATTATAAATAACGAAGGATGTGAGTTGATTGGCTGATCGTCGTGCTGCGTTAGATATGGCTATGCGTCAAATTGAGAAACAATTCGGCAAGGGCTCTATTATGAAACTAGGGGAATCAACACATATGCAAGTGGAGGTCGTGCCGAGCGGCTCGCTTGCTTTAGATATCGCACTTGGAATCGGGGGTTTCCCGAGAGGACGTATTATTGAAGTATATGGACCCGAATCTTCTGGTAAAACGACCGTTGCGCTTCATGCGATTGCAGAAGTTCAACGTGCAGGTGGACAAGCTGCCTTTATCGATGCAGAGCATGCACTTGATCCGTTATATGCAAGCAAGCTAGGCGTCAATATCGATGAATTGCTGCTTTCCCAACCAGATACAGGGGAGCAAGGGCTAGAAATCGCAGAAGCGCTCGTTCGTAGTGGCGCGGTTGACATTGTTGTTATTGACTCCGTTGCGGCACTTGTACCTAAGGCTGAGATCGAAGGCGACATGGGTGACTCGCACGTTGGTTTGCAAGCACGTCTAATGTCTCAGGCACTTCGCAAGTTGTCTGGCGCGATCAGCAAATCGAAGACGATTACGATCTTTATTAACCAACTGCGTGAGAAGGTCGGCGTTATGTTCGGTAACCCTGAGACGACACCAGGTGGACGCGCTTTGAAATTTTATTCCAGCGTACGTCTTGATGTCCGCCGTATTGAGACACTGAAGCAAGGCAATGATATGATTGGTAACCGTACACGTATTAAAGTTGTCAAAAACAAAGTGGCTCCGCCGTTTAAGCAAGCCGAGGTTGACATTATGTATGGTGAGGGCATTTCCAAAGAGGGCACGCTTGTTGATCTGGGTGTTGAACTCGATATTGTACAAAAAAGCGGTGCGTGGTTTTCCTACAATGGCGAGCGCCTCGGTCAAGGCCGTGAAAATGCTAAGCAGTTTTTGAAAGATCATGCAGATATTGCCGACGTCATTGACAAGCAGATTCGTGATGCCAGCAATTTGGTAGCGACTGCCACTCAGGCGACAGGGCTTGGTAAAGAAGAAGAGGACGAAGACGATTTCGACGAGTCTGAATTGGATTAATACGCTAAATTAGTAGCGAAATGGATAATTAATAATGAAGACGCCGTTCCTTTTTAGGGACGGCGAACTTGTTTTAGGCAACATTTACAACTAGTTGCAAAATGTAATTTGGAGGGCCTATGATTGAAATCAGAGCGGTCGAGAAAGACAGTAAGCACCGAAGCCGCTATCTTATATTCGCGGAAGGCGAAGAGCCGATTTTATCGGTTCATGAGGATCTGTTGATCCGCCATACGCTGTTTAAAGGACAACTTCTGACAGAGTCGCAAATAGAAGAAATTGGCAGCGAGGACGAGCGGTATCGCGCTTATGCGATGGCTGTTTATTATTTGGGCTTCAAGCCGCGGACAGGCAAGCAGATAGAGCAGTATCTGCATCGGAAGCTAATTGCTCAGGATCATATTAATTACACCATAGAGCGTTTAGAAAAGGAACATATTGTGGATGATGAACAGTATGCGATGCAATTTGCCGCTCAGCGAATGAAAAGCAGCCAGAAAGGCAGGCGTTACATTCAGCAGGAACTTATGCAGCGGGGCGTGTCGAAAACAGCAGCGCTTGCTGCTACTTCAGCAATTGACAGTGATATGGAGTTAAACGCAGCTATTGCTACCGCTTCCAAAAAGTGGCGAACCATAAAAGGAGAGCTGTTTGAGCGCAGACGCAAGCTGGCGGCATTTTTAATACGAAGGGGCTTTCCTGTAGACATTATTAAAGCCGCAGTAAAATCAGCGGAAGAGAATGCATAATCAATGAAGCAAAAAGATCAACTTGGGCTTTTGCTTGACAAGTGATTTTACCAAAAGATAAAATGAGTTTGTATTCCTTCCACATCAAATCTATTTTCCTTCCAAAAATTGATTTGAGAAGATTATTTTCGGCAAGTTGTTAGAAGATGAAAACGGTATGGAAACCGACTAAAATCAAATATCATTCCAAGCGTTTGCTTTTGTGAATGCAACGAGGAGGTGAACAAGAGGATGGATCCTATTTGGACGATCTTGATCAGTCTCGTTGTTGGCGTTATTTTCTTTGGAGTTGGTTATTTTATTCGAAAGTCGATTGCCGAAGCCAAAATTTCCAGTGCTGAGCAGGCTGCTATCCAAATCGTAGAAAATGCGAAAAAAGAAGCAGAAGCCCAGAAGAAGGAAACGGTGCTGGAAGCGAAAGATGAAGTCCACAAACTTCGTACCGAAGCTGAAAAAGACATTCGTGAACGTCGTAATGAGGTTCAGCGACAGGACAGACGTTTACTCCAGAAAGAGGAGTCGTTGGATAAAAAATTAGAAGCGCTGGAACGCAAAGAAGAATTAGTTGCCAACAAAGAGAAACGGATCGATGAAACCCAAGAACAGATTGATACCATCTATAAGCAGCAGCTTAGCGAGCTGGAGCGAATTTCCGGCTTGACGATGGAAGGTGCGAAATCGATTATTTTGTCTAATGTTGAACAGGAAGTACGACATGAGACAGCGCAGATGATCAAGGAAATCGAGCAGCAGGCAAAAGAAGAAGCAGATAAAAAGGCACGTGATATTATATCGCTCGCTATCCAACGTTGTGCGGCTGATCACGTAGCAGAAACGACTGTATCAGTCGTCTCCTTACCGAATGAGGAAATGAAAGGCCGCATTATCGGACGCGAAGGTCGTAATATCCGCGCTCTGGAAACATTGACCGGTATCGATCTCATTATCGACGATACACCGGAAGCGGTCATCCTGTCTGGCTTCGATCCTATCCGGCGTGAAATTGCCCGAACTTCACTTGAGAAGCTTGTCGCTGACGGACGTATCCATCCTGCTCGTATTGAAGAGATGGTTGAGAAATCACGCAAGGAAGTGGATGAGCGTATCCGTGAATACGGGGAGCAAGCTACTTTTGAGGTGGGTGTACATGGCTTGCATCCTGACTTGATTAAGATTTTGGGAAGACTCAAGTATCGGACAAGCTACGGTCAAAACGTGCTCAAGCACTCCATGGAGGTTGCTTACTTGACTGGACTTATGGCTGCCGAGCTGGGCGAGGATATTACACTCGCAAAGCGTGCAGGCTTGCTGCATGACATCGGTAAAGCACTTGACCATGAGGTTGAAGGCTCACACGTTGAGATTGGCGTTGAACTGGCTAAGAAATACAAAGAGCATCCTGTTGTTATTAACAGTATTGCTTCCCACCATGGCGATTGTGAAGCCACTTCGGTTATCGCAATGCTGGTTGGTGCAGCTGACGCTTTGTCGGCAGCACGTCCAGGCGCACGCCGTGAGACGCTCGAAACGTACATCAAGCGTCTGGAGAAGCTGGAGAATATTTCGGAGTCATTCGATGGTGTTGAGAAATCGTATGCCATCCAGGCCGGACGTGAAGTGCGCGTTATGGTACAGCCTGAGAAGATTGACGATACAGAAGCATTCCGACTCGCTCGCGACATTACGAAGAAGATTGAAAGTGAGCTTGATTATCCAGGCCACATCAAAGTCACCGTTATTCGTGAGACACGAGCTGTGGAATACGCGAAGTAAAAAGCATAGCAACGCGGAAAAGTGGCTGCCCTGCAGCCACTTTTCCTGTCTGAATAGGTAAAAGGAAGTGAGCAGCAATGAACGTATTATTTATTGGGGATATTGTTGGAAGTGTAGGGCGTGCAGCCGTTAAGCAAGTGCTTCCAGCGCTTAAATCGAAATACAACCCGCATATTATTATCGTGAACGGTGAAAATGCAGCAGCAGGCCGGGGCATTACTAAAAACATTGTCAATGAGCTGTTTGAATGCGGTGTTCACGGGATTACGATGGGCAATCATACATGGGATAACAAAGATATTTTTGATTGGATTGATGATGAGCCCCGTATTGTAAGACCTGCGAACTACGCGGAAGGAACGCCGGGACAAGGCATGGCGATCATTAAAGCGAACGGCAAGCAGCTGGCGATAATAAATTTGCAGGGAAGAACGTTTTTACCACCGATTGATTGTCCATTCCGCAAAGCGGATGAGCTCATCGAGGTGGCGCATGAAACGACGAAAAATATTTTGGTCGATTTTCACGCGGAAGCGACTTCGGAAAAAATTGCAATGGGCTGGCATCTGGCTGGTCATGCATCTGTGGTTGTAGGAACGCATACGCATGTTCAGACGAATGACGACACGATTTTGCCAGGCGGCACAGCCTACTTGACGGATGTAGGCATGACGGGCCCGAAGGACGGAGTGCTGGGGATGGAGCGCAATGCGGTGCTGCATCGGTTTATGACTCAAATGCCTACCCGTTTTGTCGTGGATGAAGGCAAGTGGCATTTGCATGGCGTGTCGATCCAAATCGATGATGCGACAGGCGAAACGACCAAATTCCAAAAAATCAGACTGGTTGAAGAAGATTGGCTGCTCATGTAGCAGTCTTTTTTTGTTTAAAATTTAGATAATTCAGAACAGTTCGTTAATTTCGGCGATAAAAGCAGGAATTTTTCTACCTCTCTCGAATACTATTGCTAGTAGTGGAATCCATCCATCATTCCCGAGGAGGTACATTTTTATGGATGTATTAAAAGTTTCAGCAAAGTCCAATCCAAATTCCGTTGCAGGTGCGCTGGCCGGAGTTTTACGTGAACGCGGCGCCGCTGAATTACAAGCTATCGGGGCGGGTGCACTAAATCAAGCGATTAAGGCAGTTGCGATTGCGCGAGGATTTGTTGCTCCCAGCGGGGTGGATTTAATTTGTATACCAGCATTTACAGACATTGTGATTGATGGCGAGGATCGGACGGCGATTAAGCTCATTGTTGAGCCTAGATAAGCGCTTAAACGAAGCCTTAAGTCGTTAGAGAAATGTAGAAAAAAGTTCATATGTAACGCCTGCCTACATTCGCGTAAGCAGGTTTTTTGCTTTATAGTGACATATGTTGTTGTGAGTTAAAACAAATAAATGTTATGATTATTGAGCAGGTTGCAGATAAGACGCATGATCCTTGTGGCAAGGAAAGCAGATCAATAAGCGAAGGGAAGTAAATGCAATGACACAAAAATTAGTACCTGTAGGGGTATCGGCACGCCATATTCATTTATCTGAAGAGCATGTCGCGATTTTATTTGGAGAAGGCTACGAGCTGACGGAGGCGAAAGCACTCTCTCAGCCAGGACAATATGCAGCAAATGAAACGGTTGCCGTAATCGGACCGAAATCTTCTTTTCCTAAAGTAAGAATTCTTGGGCCTGTCCGTAAGGCGACACAGCTTGAAGTTTCACGAACGGATGCTTTCTCGATTGGCGTAAATCCGCCGGTTCGCGAATCCGGTGATATTAGCGGCTCCGCTGGCATTACACTGAAAGGTCCAGCTGGAGAAGTGACGATTGAGGAAGGCGTTATCGTTGCAGCCCGCCATATTCATTTCCACACGAGCGATGCTGAAAAGTGGGGCATTGCCGACAAGCAAAAGCTGAAAGTGCGTTTTGGTGGAGATCGTGGCGTCGTATTTGAGGAAGTGATCGCCCGTGTATCCCCAGATTTCGCATTGGACATGCATATTGATACGGACGAAGCGAATGCGGCTGGCATTAAAAATGGCGATACAGCTGAAATTGTAGGCTAATCATTATTTTGTAGTAGGTCCTACTTATTATTGAAACGGATAGCGGCGAATGAGCTGCTGTCCGTTTTTTTATTTTTTAAAGCAAAATAGGAAGGCGTTTTCAAGATTTGTTGGAAAAAATAGAGCATTAGCAGCATCAATAATGGATTCGATGGACTTATATGTGTTATAATTTCTTATTGATGTTTAAACACGGGTGAGCACAAGGATATAAGGATGTGACTAAAGCATGACAAAGGGGAACTCGGCGGATTTGAAAGCCGCTAATAAAGATAGGGATTACTCGAAATATTTTGATTTCTCTGATGCGAAGGTGCTTAGCGAGGAAGACGGCAAAATCACCTATCGAATCAAAGGGCGCAATATTCAAATCAATGCTGCTCCGAACCACAAGGAAGAGAAAAAACGGGGCAAAGAGGACATAGAGGTTCATTATGATTTTTCCATACCGGAGGAATTCCGGACGCTGGGCAAAGGCAAGTTTTATTTGATTCAAACGTACGGCTGCCAAATGAATGAGCATGACACGGAAGTTATGAAGGGCATGTTCGAGGAAATGGGCTATACGGCGACGGACGATCGGACTGAGGCGGATGTGGTGCTGCTTAATACATGTGCGATCCGCGAAAATGCCGAGGATAAAGTATTCGGGGAGCTGGGACATCTTAAGGTGCTGAAGCAGCAGAAGCCGGGCTTGCTGCTCGGCGTATGCGGCTGCATGTCGCAGGAGGAATCGGTTGTCGGACGTATTTTGCAAAAGCATTCCTTCGTCGATATGATTTTTGGCACGCATAACATTCACCGCTTGCCATTCCTGCTGCAAAATGCCTATTTCAGCAAAGAGATGGTTGTCGAGGTATGGTCCAAAGAAGGCGATATTATTGAAAACATGCCGAAGAAACGTGAAGGCATGCGGGCTTGGGTTAACATCATGTATGGCTGCGATAAATTTTGCACGTACTGCATTGTGCCTTACACAAGGGGCAAGGAGCGGAGCCGCAGGCCGGAGGACGTCATTGCCGAGGTAAGGGAGCTGGCGAGACAAGGCTTCCAGGAAGTGACGCTGCTGGGGCAAAACGTGAACGCTTATGGCAAAGATTTTGAAGATATCGCCTATCGCTTTGGCGATCTCATGCACGATATGTCTAAAATCGACATTCCGCGCGTTCGTTTTACAACGAGCCATCCTAGAGATTTTGATGATCATCTCATTGAGGTGCTGGCACAGCGGGGCAACTTGGTCGAGCATATTCATCTGCCTGTTCAATCGGGCAGCACGGAAGTGCTTAAACGGATGAGCCGCAAATACTCGCGTGAAATGTATTTAGAGCTTGTAGGTAAAATTAAGGCGGCTATCCCGGATGCGATGCTGACCTCTGATATTATCGTCGGGTTCCCTGGCGAAACGGATGAGCAGTTCGAGGACACGCTCTCGCTCGTTCGCGAGGTGGGCTTTGACTCCGCCTATACCTTCCTCTATTCGCCGCGTGAAGGTACGCCTGCTGCCGGTATGGAGGATAATGTTCCACTTGATGTCAAGAAGCGTCGGCTGCAGCGTCTGAATGATTTACTTAAACAGATGAGCCTGGAAAGCCATCAGCGGTTGATCGGCACGACAATCGAGGTGCTGATTGAAGGTGAGAGCAAAAATAACGCTAATGTGCTAGCTGGACGTACTCGTACGAACAAGCTCGTTCATTTGGAAGGTCCGCAGGAATGGATTGGGCAGCTTATTGAAGCGAAAGTGACGGAAGCGAAAACCTGGTATATTAAAGCAGAGCCTACAGAAACGCAATTGCGTGAAGCGGTTGTGCTCTAAACGATAAAAGGTTAACAGCAAAACTTGATACCAATTACAGGAGAGATGATAAATGTCTGAGCAACAAACGGTCCAAGGAAATACGGAGCATGGCCATCACCATCATGAGCATGGCGAAGGATGCGGGATTCCAAAGTTTGATACGCGTGATTTGCTAATTCGCGAAGACATTATGAAGAAGGCGAAAGAGCTTGCTGACCTGATTTATACTTCTGAGGAAGTGCAGCAGTACCGCCGTGCGGAAAACCAAATTCAAGGCAATACGAAAATTCAGGAATTGATTGCGACTGTGAAGAAAAAGCAAAAGGAACTTGTCGCCTTTGAAACGACTTTCAAAAACGAAACGATGGTCAAAAAGATCGAGCAGGAAATGGAAGTGCTTCAGGATGAGCTGGACGGCATTCCGATCGTAACGGAATTCCAGCAAAGCCAGTCCGACATCAACTATTTGCTGCAGCTCGTTATTTCCATTGTACGGGATACGGTTTCTGAGAAAATCAACGTTGAGGCAGGCTCTGAGGAAGCGCCTGCTGAGTGCGACTAACGACTTGTCTAGACTTTCGTTCGTGGAATCGGGAAAGCGAATGAAACAGGAAAGGGGCTGCGCAATGGCGAAATACCATTGCTTGCAGCCCCTTTTTTTATAAAGAAAGTACGGTAGAGTGCATTATAAATGCGTACGCATTAAACGGCTGTCGGGAATGAAGCAGCGGCTTCTGTATTTTTCTTGCCAGTTGAAGCTTGAATCCTTAAAATATACGGCTTTAACGCCATCGTTATAATGACCGCCAATACGGACTTGGCAGCATCGCCTGGCAGGAATGGGTAGCAGCCATTAATCATTGCTTTTTGAAAGGAGAGGCCTGTTACTTGCATTAGCCAAGGAATTCCAATTACATAAGCGAAAAAAGAACTAAACAGCTCGAAAATGACAAACAGCAAAATAGCGGTTGCGATGCGGTTTTTTGCTGCAAAAGAGCTATGAAGCAGCTTGGATGAGAAGAAGCCTACAAGCAGAGCGCAAAAGGGGAAGGCTACGAGAAAACCGCCGGTAGGTCCGGCTATCATGCCGAAGCCGCCATTTCCGTTAATAAGCGGAAGCCCGATCGTTGCTAGTACAACGACAATCAAAATGGATAAAAATCCATTGCGTGCACCGAGGAATAGTCCCGCGAGCGCAACGGCCAGCGTTTGCAGAGTTATCGGTACGGGTGAGGCGGCAAACTTGAATTGAAGGCTGCTCATGACAATAAATAAGGCAGCGAATAAGGCTATGTACACCAGGCTGCGAATATTCGTACTGCGTTTGATCAATGAAATCGTCTCCTTTAAAATGATGATTGCTTTTATAATGTTAACCATATATTATTCATTTATGGTTAACAAAATGGATTGTAGCACAGAGCGGCGCTTTGGGGAAGAGGGCAGGTGAAATTTTTTGCACGATTATTTGATACAAGTTGAAGGTCTGACGGTCAGGCCACGCGTTTTTGACATGGCAAGTGAGCAGCTTCCCATTATTAAAGATGTCAGTTTCACTCTGAACGAAGGGGATTGGCTGACGCTGCTGGGGAGCAATGGGAGTGGGAAAAGTACGCTCGCTAAAGTCATTGCCGGGTTTCCTGTGGGTGAGAAAAGCGGGACCTATTTGCTTGGAGCGAAGCTTGCTGCCTACAATAAACCGATTCCAATTGTCATGCAGCAGCCCGAGGCCTCCATGCTTGGCGCAACGCCTTGGGAGGATATTGTATTGATGCTGGAGCAGCATGGGATTAACAGCGAGGCGATAGCTGCGCTTGCGGAGGAGTCGCTTGGTTTAACCGGCTTGCTGGAACGGAAGGACCAAGCGGTTGGCACTTTGTCGGGCGGGCAGAAGCAGCTGACAGCCATTGCTGGTTGTCTGGCGGTAAAAGCCCCTGTGCTTGTGCTCGATGAAGCGACTGCAATGCTGGATCCTGAAGCAAGTCTGGCCACCTGCGAGCAAGTGCGCGAGCTTCACGCTGCAGGGAGCACGATCATATGGATTACGCAAAAGCTGGCTGAGCTGCGACATGGTGATCGAGTCGTCGTGATGGAGCAGGGGCGACTCGTTTTTGACGGGACGACGGAGATGTTTTATGAGCGCAGTGGTATTGAAAAGGGGACGGGAAATGAAGAAGGAGGGCGGAGCTGGTGCGAGCTGCTCGGTTTTGAGGCCCCCTATGCGGTACAGACAGCTTGGGAGCTGGAGAAGCTGGGCATCGTTTTAAAGCCTCTGCCTTTGACCGTAGACAGGCTCGCGGAGGCGCTGCAAAGATGATCGATTTTAGCTGGAGGCTGGAAGCCGTACGCGTCTGTGCAGCAGGAGAACGAGACCAAACGCTTCTGGCTATAAAAGAAAAGCTCGTATTTAAAGAAGGTACGATTACGCTGCTTATCGGCAGCAATGGTGCAGGAAAATCCACGCTGTTGGAAACAATGGCAGGGCTCCGCAAGCTAAGCGGGGGTGAGATTGCGCTTGGTGCTGATTTGCTTTGGGTGAAAAAGGGAAGACGCAGACGTCTTAGCCGCAGCGTCGTGCTGAATACGGGCATAGCGCTCCAGCATTCGGAGTCGCAATGGTTTGCGGCGACCGTGAAGGAGGAGCTCCTCTATTCACTGAAGCCGTATAAGCTGGAGCCGCCGGAGAAGGAACGGCGGCTCCAGCATGCGCTGCAAGCAGCAGGCTTGCCTGCCGAGCTGCTTGCCCGCGATCCTTGGTCGCTCAGCGGCGGACAGCAGCGGCGACTCGCACTGGCTTGCCTGCTGGCATGCAAGCCGCAATGGCTGCTGCTGGATGAGCCGACGGCGGGGCTGGACGCCGAGGGCATCAGCCGCTTGTGCGCCGTATTAGCGGCGCACAAGGCGGCTGGGCGCGGAGCGGTCGTGGCAACGCACGATCCGGGCGCGCTGCTGCCGCTTGCGGACGAAGTCGTCGTGGTCGTGGACGGCTCGGTCCGCGAAGCGGTCGCTGCATCGGCGTGGGCGAATGCCCATGCTGCAGATGCAGCTGCGCCGCAGGCGCTGCGCGCGCTGGCGAAGCTGCGCGGCTTCGCGGCGCAGCCGCCGGGCGGTGGCGCCGCCGTATGGCCGGCGCCGAAGGCACTTGCGGCGGCGATTCATGCCGCCGCCGCGCAGCCGCAGAGCGGCCGGGCGGACGCTCCGGCCGCAGCGGCGCTGCCTGGCGCGGCGGCTATGCCGCTCGCCGCGCCGCAGGCGCCTCCGGCGATGGAGCTGCGCCCATCGCCGGGCGCAGAGCCCACAGCGGCGGACGCTTCGCCGCCGCTGCCTAAACCCAAGCGCCGGCAACTCCCGCCGGCGCAGCCCGAAGCGCAGCGCCTAGAGGCGCGCTTCGATCCAAGAGCGCTCATCGCCGCCTATATGCTGCTGGCGGCGACCATCATCATGCAGCATAGCTGGAGCGGCTTGCTGCTTGCTGGAGCGCTTGCAGCCGCGATATGGCTGCCGCTGCGCACTCAAATGCGGCCGTGGCTCGGTTTTATTCGAGCCTACGCCTTAATCGTTCTGCTCTTCGGTGTTGTAGCCGGAGCACATCTACAGCCATTATCGTTTGATTGGGAGCAATCGGCACGAACGATGCTCCGCTTGGCGACGCTTTTTTGCGCCATGCTGCTTGGCCTGCCGATGCTGCTGCTTATGACGCCGCTGCGGATTCAGCGGGCGCTGGAGCAAACCTTTGGCTGGATGAGTCGATTTAAAGTCCCGATCTCAGCGATCACCTTGACCGTAACCTTAATTTTTCGATTTATTCCGCTGCTGCTTAAGGAATGGGAGCGCTTTGCGAAAATCGCCCATGCACGGGGGAAGGCAATTACGCCAGCCGGCGCTTTGCCGCCTTCGATGCTGGCATCGGCGATTATCCCCTACATTCGTTCGATTTTGCGAATAGCCGAGCAAATGGCAGAGGCGTTGGAGGCGAGAGGGATTGGCAACAATGAGATTCGTTCGACCCAAGGCTTCCGCTTGCGATTTGGCCGTCAGGATGTACTGCTGCTCGGAGTAGCGGTAAGTGGCTCGGTCGTATTATATATGTGGGCTACCCTTTAAAGCTTTTATGATCATAATGATTTAGTGGCTTTCTATAAGATGATGGGGCCGGAGAGCTGTTTAACTTCAGAATATGATTAGCAGCAAGATATGCCACGTTTAGATATAAGGAGCAGGAAATGAATATTAGGAAACTTGGCTCAAACGAAAATTATACAATGGATCTATTGCTGTTAGCAGATCCTTCTCAAAATCTTGTTGAGGAATACGTTAAACGAGGAGAGTGTTTTGTAGCTGAGGAAAACAATCAAATGATAGGAATTTATGTGCTTCTGCCTACAAGGCCTGAAACGGTTGAATTGGTGAACATAGCCGTTGTGGAATCGATGCATGGAAGAGGAATAGGAAAAATGCTAGTTTTGCATGCCGTTCAAACAGCCAGGGAGAGAGGATATAATACAATTGAAATCGGTACTGGAAATTCAAGTATAGGACAATTGGCTCTGTATCAAAAGTGCGGTTTTAGAATAGTTGGTGTTGACTTAGACTTTTTCATCAGGCATTACTCAGAAGAAATTTATGAAAATGGAATTCAATGCCGAGATATGATTCGATTATCTAGATATTTAGATAGGTAAGCTAGCGTTATTTGGTTAGAAGTTAATTCTGTTATTAATACAAAGAAACAACGATCGTTCAATCAAACAGCGACAGCCTAAGACATAATTTTCTCGTCTAGGGCTGCCGCTGCGTCAATGATTTGGATTAGGGCGTGTCTGAAAACCCGTTCAGTGGCACCTTTCACCGCCTTTTCGCCCCCTGCTTCGTTCCGTTTGCTTGACGTACCCCCGGTACGCCTTCACAAGCGCGCCTTGCATGGAACGAAAATTCGGCAAAATTTGCTGTCCTCAGAGTTCTCAGACACGCCCTAGTCAACCTATCGAAATAAAATGATTTATCATGTATTCCCCGCAACATTTCTGCTCGTAGTTCGCTCCTTCATATACCACCATACACTAAGCAGTGCTGCGGCAGCGCCAAGCATGCCGCCGAACCAGAAGCCGCTGTTCATGCCCCAGCTGTCGTTGAGCCAGCCGGCTAGAAAAGGGCCAGAAAACATCCCAATCGAATACACCGCCTGATAAAGGCCCATGGCAGTAGCTCTCCCCGCTGGCTGGACATCACGAATGGCAAGTCCGAGCAGCAGCGGCAAATGCAAGCCTTGGGCAAAGCCGTTTATCGCCTGCGTCAGCGCCAGTATAGCGAATGAATCTGTATAGGCAATGGACACCGTACATATTGTGCTTAGCACGAAGCCGATTCCAATGGTGACCCAATTGCCGAAGCGCGGGGCGAACCATTTGGCCGTAAACATTGAAGCGAGCGCATGCGGCAGCATAAAGGCGAAAACAATCAAAGTCAGCCCATATCCAGTAATGCCCAGCGTCTCTGCCTTGAGTGGCGTAAAGCCAAACATTGTAATGAACAGCACGCCATGTGCGAGAATGGAGAGCAGCGATACTTGAAGCAGCAGCTTTGTGCCGATAATGCTGCGCGCCATTGCGAGTGTCATGCCGACGCGCTCATGCGGCTGTTTCGGCGGTTCTTTTAAAAGCAGGCCTAGCACTAGCCCTACCCCAGCGATAACAGCACCAGTAATGAAAGGTGCGGCATCTCCCCACATATCGGTCACCGTTCCGCTCATCAGCATGCCGAGCATTTGGCCGCTAACGATCATCACGCTAATGCTGCCCATCGCCCGTGCAGCATCTTCTGCGGCAAAATAATTGGCATACATAACTGTAAAAGCAACCCATGTCGAGGCGCATATGCCAGCCATTGCCCGGCCTCCGAGCGGCCATAGCCAGTGTCCCGGCACTAGAAACAGCAAGCAGCTTATGAGAGCAGTCACCATTCCCAGTATTATAAACGGCTTGCGCTTGCCGAAGCGGTCAGAGGCAACTCCAACGGGGAAGCGTATGAGCATTTGAACAAAGCCATAGCTGCCAAGCACAATGCCTATCAACTGCATCGACAAGCCGCGGCCGCTCAAAAAAGGCGATAACGTTGGTACATAAACGTACATCGACGTCCAGTATAAAAGCGTAACAACCGTAAACACCAAGCGCTGTGAAGCAGTAGACATTTTAATAAAACCCCTTTCATCACTACTTTAGCCTACGATCACGCATTTTGTCACCCATAAATACGGTTGTCTATTCAAGGCGAATAAGCGTTAATAGGGATCATTTTTCGGCTTTGCTTGTTAAACATCAAATTACCTTCAGTAGAGGTTTATATTTTCTACTTAAGTTAAATGCTACTAGTACCGTGAAGCAGAAGTGTGGTCCGAATGGGCGAACGTCTGCCAAGTATGGATATGGACTAGGAGTGAGGCAAAAGTGAAAAGCATCATCCGATTTTCGCTCAATAATAAAGTAGCACTGTGGATTTTGACGCTGCTTGTGCTGGCAGCAGGCATGTACGCAGGCCTTCGTATGAAGATGGAGACGCTGCCCGATATTACCGTGCCGATTGTTAGCATTACGACGGTGTTTCCAGGCGCCGCACCAGAAGAGGTGATGGAGAAAATCACCAAGCCTATCGAGCAGCGGACCCGCCATGCGGAAGGGGTAAGTGTCGTGCGCTCGACCTCCTATGAAAATGCATCTTCCGTCGTCATTGAGTATGACTATGGTACCGATATGGACAAGGCGGCAGCGCAAACCAAGGAAGATTTGAATGGGCTAAGCTTGCCCGAAGGTGTGGCAACCCCGCAAGTATCGCGAATTAGCTTGAATGCATTTCCTGTGCTTTCGCTTAGCTTCTCTAATGAAAAAGCAGATATTAAGGAGCTGACACGGACAGTCGAAAATGACGTGCTGCCGATGCTCGAAGGTATTGATGGTGTAGCTAGTGTGCAAGTATCCGGACAAAATGTAAATGAGATCCAGCTAGCCTTTAAGCCGGAGCAGTTGGCGAAATACGGCTTGACGAAGGAGACGGTCAAAGGCTTGATTCAAGGCTCGGCGCTGACCGTCCCGCTCGGCGTGTTTGAATTTGGACAGTCGGAGAAAACGCTCGTTGTGGACGGAAATATTGCGACGTTAGAAAATTTGAAAAACATGGACATTCCCTACAATCCAGCTAATAGGAATGGGGCAGGCAATACTGCTCCCCCAGCAACAGACCGGCAAACAGGGCAATCGATGCAGCCGGTCTCTTCCTTTACAGGTGGCTTGAATGCTGCCAGCGGGCAAGCTTTATCCCCGGCGGCAGGTCTGGTTGACTCTGATCAGGGCTTAGCTAAGGCGATAGCCAGCATGAGCACGCTCCCTACCGTAAAGCTAAGCGAAATTGCAAATATATCGATCATCGGCAAGATCGAATCGATATCGCGGACGAATGGGAAGGAATCGATCGGCGTATCGATTGTAAAGGCGGCTGATGCCAATACCGTTGAGGTCGTGGATGCAGTGAATGCTGAGCTGGTCAAGCTGAAGCAAGCGCAGCCTGCGCTTATCGTGGAAACGACACTGGATCAAGGGAAGCCGATTAAAAAATCGGTGGAGACGATGGTCAGCAAAGCGGTCATCGGCGCCATTTTTGCCGTGTTCATTATATTGATCTTTCTACGCAACATTCGTTCGACCATTATTGCCGTCATTTCGATTCCGCTATCCCTTCTAATTGCTGTTCTGCTGCTAAGCCAGATGGACATTACGTTGAATGTCATGACGCTTGGTGCCATGACGGTGGCGATTGGCCGGGTCATTGATGATTCCATCGTCGTCATCGAAAATATTTACCGAAGGCTCTCGCTTCCAGGTGAAAAACTGTCCGGCAAGGAGCTGTTTCTGGATGCGACCCGTGAAATGTTCATCCCGATTTTTGCCTCGACCATTGTGACGATAGCCGTATTTTTGCCGCTGGGCCTTGTGTCGGGCATGATCGGCGAAATTTTTCTGCCCTTTGCCTTAACAGTCGTATTTGCTTTGCTTGCCTCCTTGCTTGTGGCGGTAACGGTGGTGCCGATGCTGGCGCATCTCATGTTCCGGGGCGGCCTGCCTTCAGGCAAGCGACATGCGGACAAGCCTGGTCGCTTAGCCGAGTGGTACAAAAGCATTCTCCGCTGGTCGCTCAATCATAAGGCTGCTTCGTTTGGCGCTGCAGTAATACTGCTCGTAGGGAGCTTGTTTCTAGTACCGATTATTGGAGTGAGCTTCCTGTCGTCCGATCAGGAGAAAATGATGCTGGTTACGTATAACCCGGCTCCAGGGGAGACGAAGGAGCAGGTGCAGGAGCTGGCGTTACAGGCAGAAAAGCGGCTGCTCGGACGGCCGGGACTGAACATTGTCCAATATGCGGTGGGCGGTGCCAATCCGTTTAGTCCAGGTGCTTCGAAGCAGGCTGTGTTTAATTTGCGATATGAGAATACCTTTCCGGCGTTTGACGATGAAAAGCAGCAGGTGGTCGCCCTGCTCGGGAAGGTTGGGGGACGTGGCGAGTGGAAGCAGCAGGAGTTTAGCGGCGGGGCGCTAGGCGGATCTGGCTTGTCCATTACTGCATTTGGCCCAGATATGGCTCTATTGGAACCCGTTGTCAAACAGTTGGAAGAGAAGCTCAAAAAGAATGCTCATTTGACAAATGTCGCAACAAGCCTTGCTGCAACCTATGAGCAGTACCGTCTGGTCGCCGATCAGCGGAAGCTAAGCCAATATGGCTTGACGGCAGGACAGGTGGCGGCGGCGCTCAGCCCCGTTCGGAGCCAGCCTGTACTTGGAACGGTTAAGCAGGAAGGAGCCGAGCTAAACATTTATGAGAAGCTGGAGCAGGCAGCCTATGCCAGCAAAGCAGAGCTCGAAAAGGTCGTGCTGATCTCTCCGCTTGGGGCGCAAGTAGCGCTCAGCGATGTCGTAACGATTAAGGAGGGACAATCGCCGAATACGATTACCCGGCAGGATGAGCGCGTTTTTGCGGAGGTGACGGCGGATGTGGTTTCTTCCAATGTAGGAGCTGTATCGGCGGAGCTGCAGCAAATGCTGGATGATATGCCGGCTGCAGCGGGGATCAGCTACAAGCTGGGTGGGGTGAGCGAACAAATTAATGAATCGTTCACGCAGCTTGGCATTGCAATGCTGGCTGCCATTGCGATTGTCTATTTTGTGCTTGTTCTTACGTTTGGCGGCGCTTTGACTCCGCTTGCTCTGCTGCTTTCGCTCCCATTTACGGTAATAGGCGCATTGCTTGGCCTGCTTCTAGGCAGGGAGACGATAAGCGTTACATCGCTCATTGGCGCGTTGATGCTTATTGGCATCGTCGTTACGAATGCGATTGTTCTGGTGGACCGGGTCATCCATAAGGAAGCGGAGGGACTATCTGTCCGTGAGGCGCTGCTCGAAGCAGCAGGCACGCGCCTCCGTCCGATTTTAATGACCGCTATTGCGACGGTCGGCGCATTGCTGCCGCTTGCGTTCGGGTTTGAGTCAGGCGGGCTTATTACAAAAGGGATGGCGCTGACTGTTATTGGCGGCTTAACGAGCTCAACCTTGCTGACGCTGGTAATCGTTCCTGTATTTTATGAAATTTTTCACCGCAGGCCAAAATCATTTTAAAAAAAGCAGCAAGTATAAATACGTTATGCTTAAGCCTGGGATCGCTTTATGCGAACTAGGCTTTTCTTTTTCCTGCATTGGATGAATTATGTAAAATTATGAAACATTTTCGTCGTTTTTTGCGTTAGGTAATAGGATGAGTACATATAAAAATAGGGAGGGGTCTGTCTGTGAGTCGAATAGGTTTTAAATTCAAGCTTTTTGTCATGATGATTATGATCGTTAGTTTATGTGCAGACCTTGGAACAACGGGCTCGAGAGCCTATGCCGAAGCGGCAGGCATTGAGCTGAAAACGGAAGCAGGCTATCAGGGCAGTGTGAAAATGGATAAAAGAATGCCTGCCCATCTTACGCTGATGAATCGGACGAATACCGACTTAAAGGGCGAGGTCGTCATTTCGGTTATTTCGCCTTATGGCGGGATGACGACCGATTATGTCGTACCGGTCGAACTGCCGAAAGAAACGCCTGTTGAGCTTACGGTTTCATTGCCAGGTACGCAGTTGAGCAAAGACAATAACAAAATCCGCTTTTTTGAAGGCGCTTCTGCCAAAGGGAAGGAAGTAACAATCATTGGCAAAGCCTTTTTGGACAGCAATAGCACAGCCGATTACACCTTTGGGGTTCTCGCAAGCGATCCCGATACGTTAAATTTCATGCCTTCGCTGAATGTGCGAGGCTACCAAATTTCCGTCATGCCGCTGACGCCGGAGCAGCTGCCGGATGAAGCTTCACTGCTTGATTATTTTGATGTCCTTGCCATTAATGATGTAGCGACTTCGGATTGGAGCGAGCAGCAGGTGGCGGCCATTACAGGCTGGATCAGCAAGGGAGGCACGCTTATTCTCTCGGGAGGCGCAGGCTACAGCAAAACAGCGAAAGCTTTTGCAGCTATTGCGCCGGTTGAGTCGGATGGCGGGACGGTGTCACAGCCGATATCGCCTGAAATGGTGAACGCAGGTGAAGCGAAAAGTGCAAGCGCAGGTGATATGACGCTGTCGACAGGCAAGCTTGCTGCTGGGGCAACAAAGCTGTTAGGCGGGGAAACGCCGATTGCGGCCGAGCGCAAGCTGGGACTGGGCAAGGTGCTGTACATTGCCTTTGATCCCGCATTGGAGCCGATTGCTTCTTGGTCGGGAAGTGCCACATTGTACGCCAATTGGCTGCAAAGCTCGCTATTTCCAATGCAGCAGGGCTATACGAACGGCAATAATACGTATTGGAGCTTTCAACAAATCGTAGATCAGTTTCCATCCATTTCACCGCCTAATTTTGGTCTCTTGCTCGTCATGTTTATCATTTATATGATTGTTGTAGCTCCGGTGCTGTATTTGGTGCTGCGAAGGGTAGACAAGCGGGAGTGGTCGTGGTGGCTCATTCCGCTCATCTCCATCATTTGCGGTGCCGCTATTTTCTTCTTCGGCGCTGAAAATAAACGTTTTATGTCTACCCATTCGGTCCAAACGGTGCAATTATCTGGCCAAGGCGAAGGAGTTAAATCTGGTGCGTTTTCGATTTTCGTTCCGAATGGCGGCGAAGTAGCTGCCCGTTTCGATGAAACGCTCCCCCTAACACCTTATGCATCAGGCAGCAGCACCGGCGACTTGAATTTGCGCAGCGACAGCAGAGTGGTGAGCCTAGAAGGACAAACGACAGCTGAGTGGAAAAATGTAGAATATTGGTCGACACGCAAAGCCGTATTTGAAAATGTCCCGATGCAGGAGCAGGTCGGACAATTCAAGGTGTCCTACGAGAGCAGCAACGGGCAAATAGGTTATAAAATTAAAAATGACACCTTGAATGATTTAAATCAGGTGGTTGTCGTGATGAACGGCAGCAGCTATTCAATTGGTGATTTAAAGCAAGGCGAAGAAGGTTCTGTGCTCATTTCCAATAGTCCCAACACAGGCATGGGATATTTTAACTACGGCAGTCTGATATTCCCGTATCAGGGCGGCAGTCAGGATACGTTCAGCAGGCAGCGTACGCTGGTTGATGCGTATTTCAATACGAACTACAGTTCCTCGACTATGCCGATGATTTATGGTCCGGTTGTGCTCGGATTCAGTGAAAATGAAGATGCATTTTTTACCGTTAATAACAATAAGGTGAAGGCTGCTAATTTGACGATGTGGGTGCAAAGCCTGGGTGAGATGGAGCCGGATGAAAACGGCCGCCTAATCGTGCCTGCAGGCTTCGTAAATCCCGTTATTATTGAAAAAAGTGTCAATCGATTAGAGAATTTTGGGAACTCTACTTTTTCGATTGGGCAAGGTGAGCTGGTGCTGGAATACAGATTCCCTGAGCGTGAACAGCTGACATACGATCAATTGGACATTCACCTTGACCCTTCCCAATCCGGGCAAAATTTGAAGTGGCTCATTTGGGATGAAGAACAAGGTAAATGGCTGAAAGTAGCAGCGGAAATGGAAGATCCTTCGAATTATCTCATAGATGGCTTCAAATTGCGGATGAAGCTGATCGTTAATACCGATATAGAAACGAGAATGCCGCAAGTGGCAGTGGAAGGCGAGGTGGCAAAGCATGAATAAGGAAGAGCAGGCGCAAGAAAAAGTGGAGCATGAAGCGGGGGGTTCGCCCGAGCAGGATCAGGCAGTCGTTCCGATGATTGAAATTAAAGGACTCAGCAAGTCTTTTGGCTCATTCCATGCCTTAAAGTCGCTTGATTTGACGATTGCCAGGGGCAAAGTGTTTGGTTTTGTAGGGCCGAATGGCGCGGGGAAATCAACGACGATGTCCATTTTGGCTACACTGCTCTCGCCTTCGTCGGGCTATGCGAAAGTGGATGGCTTTGATGTGACGAAGCATCCGGCAGAAGTGAGAAAGCGGATTGGGTATATGCCGGATTTCTTCGGTGTGTACGATCAATTTAAAGCGGTCGAATATTTGCATTTTTATGGTGCCAGCTATGGAATACCCAAGAAGGAACGGGAAGAGCTTATTCCGCAGCTGCTTGAGCTGGTCAATCTCAGCGACAAACGGGATGCTTATGTCGATACGCTGTCGCTCGGCATGAAGCAGCGGCTGTGCTTGGCGCGCTGCCTTGTGCATGATCCCGATTTGCTTATACTCGATGAGCCGGCTTCCGGTCTTGATCCGCGGGCGAGAATCGAAATGCGGGAAATTTTGCTTGAGCTGAAAGCAATGGGTAAAACGATCATTATTTCCTCGCATATTTTGCCAGAGCTTGCGGAGATGGTCGATGAAATTGGCGTCATTGAGCATGGGCAGATGATTGCCCAAGGCAATGTGTCGGAAATCCAGAACCGGCTGCGGGTGAAGCGGATCTTATATATTCGGCTGCTGGAACGGCTGGAAGAGGCTGAGCAGTTTTTGCAGGAGCAGCCGCATGTGACGCGTCTGATGCGCGATGAGCGGGGCATACATGTTCATTTTAGCGGACAGGATCTCGAACAGGCAGAGCTGATCAGCGAGCTGATAGCTGCGGGTTACCGCATCGTTTCGTTTAGCGAAGGGCAGACGAATTTGGAAGATGTCTTTTTGGAAATTACGAGAGGAGGGGACGGCTTCGAATGAGAAACGATACCGTAAGCAAAGATTGGCGCAGCAAGCTGATCAATCCGGTGCTGGATAAGGAATTCCGCTTGCGGATGCGGACGCCGCGCACGATGTGGACGCTGCTTGCCTATTTATTCGCCATTGGGCTGTTTGCCCTTAGCTCCATTTATTTGCTTAATATGAGCTCGGGCAATGCGGCCTCCTTTAATCCGAGCGAAAGCCGGATGCTGTTTTATTTTCTCAGCTTCGTACAGCTCGGCCTCATTTCCTTTATGGCCCCGGGCCTCACGGCTGGCGTTATAAGCGGCGAGCGTGAACGGCAGACACTTAATCTGCTGCTTACGACGCAGCAAAGCTCGACGACGATTATTTTAAGCAAGCTGCTGTCTTCTCTAAGCTTTATGATTTTAATCGTCATTAGTACGCTTCCTGTATACAGCATGATCTTTCTGTTCGGCGGCATATCGCCGTCGCAGCTGCTGCTCATCTTTTTCTTTTATTTATTTTTGATGATCGTCATAGGAGCCTTCGGCGTTTTGTTCTCCACCATCATCAAGCGGACGATGATTGCTGTTATTTTGACCTATGGCGTGACCTTGTTTTTGTACGCGGGCACAGCGCTCATTGGTTATGTAGCGCTAATGGTATCTATGCAGGTTTCAGGATACAGCGGTTCTAACGAATGGATCGCTCATATTTTTGCATGGAATCCAGCGGTGGCGATGTACAGCATTTTGGACCCTAACATAACCAGAGAAATTGTTTATACGGGATCTAATTCAACAGCATCTGAACCGTTTCTGCAGCTCTGGCAGGAGTTTATGCTCATTTATCTCGTATTGGCCGCTCTAGCCATTTGGTTAAGCATTCGCTACCTGCGTCCTCGTATGAAGCAAAGCGGGAAGTAGCATATAAGAAGTCGGGTTTAAAGTAGGAGGGAGCGCAAAT
This sequence comes from Paenibacillus sp. R-74696, assembly GCF_055814915.1. Classification (NCBI taxonomy): domain Bacteria; kingdom Bacillati; phylum Bacillota; class Bacilli; order Caryophanales; family Paenibacillaceae; genus Paenibacillus; species Paenibacillus sp. R-74696. Next base: position 121,964 of record NZ_JBPULM010000045.1, on the reverse strand, counting down.
GGCGCCAAGCGGAAGCAGTCAGGCTAAAGAAGATCAGCAGCTTCCTGAGCTGCTATTGCCGGTGCGACTGAGATTGACCATGTTCACCATGTGCAAGCATGGGCTGAAAGGCTTGCTTATAGGCAGCTCGGCAGGCTTGCTGCTGCTCGTTGCAAGCAGGCTGTGGCCGCTGCTTCATGCGCGGCCAGCGGCTGTGGTTTTGGCGGCAGTGGGCCTGCTGGCGGGGCTGCTGTACGGTCTTTGGCGGCGCGCCTCGCTGCGCGATGCGGCGAGAGCGATGGATCGGCACGACACGGATGATGCCGTGTCGACTGCGCTTGATGGATGGCTGCGCCCGGCTGGGCAGCCATCTGCAATTGTACTGCTGCAGCGGCAGGAAGCCATTGCTGCAGCGAAAGCTTATGCCGCTATGCTGAGCAAGCGGCTGCCTTGGCCCGCATGGCCGGCGTGGAAGCGGGCCGTGCTGGGGGTTAGCGCGGTATGGGCCATATCCGCGCTTTTGCTCGTATGGGCGAATCCGCTGGATCATTTGGCGGAGGAGCGGGCTGCTGAGCGGCAGCAGCTTGAAGAGCTGCGGGAAGAGGCGGCTGCGCTCGCGGAGGAAGCGGAGCGGGCAGATGTGCCCGAGGAGGCGAAGCGGCAGCTTGCTGAGCCGCTTGAGAAGCTGCGCAGCAAGCTGGAAGAAAACGACAGCGACATAGAGGCGGCGCTTGCCGAGCTGGCCGAGGCGATGCGCGAGCTTGAGCAGACGGCGGAGCTGGCGAAGCAATCGGCGTCGCAGCTGGATGAGGCGGCGGAAGCGATGCAGCGCGAGCCCGCACTGAAACAGCTGGGAGCTGCGCTGCAGGACCGGCTGGAATCGGGCATGAGCGAAGCGATTAGCGATATGCGCTCGGAGCTGCACAAGCTGACGCCTGAGCAGAAGGAGCAGCTGGCACAGGCGTTGGAGCAGCTTGCCGAGCAGCTGCCGCAAGACAAGGAGGCGCTCGCCTCCGCATTGGCAGAAGCCGCGGAGCAGGCGCGCAATTCCGAAGCGGAAGGTGACGCTTCGGGCGAGACGGAGGGCGGCGATGGCCTCGCCGCCCTAGAAGAAGCGCTGGCCGGCGAATTATCGCAGGCTCAGCTGGAACAGCTGGCTAGCGCAATGGCGAGCCAGCTTGGGCAAAGCGGACAGCCGCTTGCGGGCCAATTGGCTGCAAGCGGCGGCTCCGTGCCGCCGAGCTGGGCAGCGGCGGCCTCCGGCAATGGCTCGCCGAGCGGCAGCAGCGCTGGCGGAGCATCGGGCTCGCCGAGCGAGCCCGGATCGAGCGCGGCGTCGGGAAGCTCTGGCGCCTCCGGCAGCGGCGAGCCTTCATCCAGCGGTGCTGGGACAGGAGCCGGTGCCGGTCAAGGAGCAGGCGCTGGTGCCGGAGCCGGGTCTGGTCAAGGCCAGGGCGCTGGCAGCGGCTCGGGCAGTGGGCAAGGAGGCTTGCAAGGCGGTACCGGAGCGGGTGGACGAACGCTTGTAACAACGCCGCGCACGATGGCAGGCGAGGGCAATGTTCAGGAGGATGGCGGACCATCGACTGGCGGCCAGGAGCAAACGGGGGGCAAGTCACCGATGATTGACGGAACGACACGCCCTTACGAGGAAGTATACAGTGAGTATGCAACCGAGGCGAAAAAAGCGCTTGGACGCTCCCAGCTGCCGCAGGCCATGCAGGATAAAGTAAAGCAATATTTCGACAACATACAGCCGAATCGATAAGGAGCGTGGTGGACAAATGATTGAATCCAAGGAACAGATTACACAGGCGGCTGAGCGTATAGCTGCTCTGAAAGAGGAAATTGGAAGCGTCATTGTAGGGCAAAAAACGGTAGTTGAGCAGCTATTATGGTGCTTGCTCGCAGGCGGACATGCGCTGCTGGAAGGCATCCCCGGTCTCGGGAAAACGATGCTTGTCCGCACGGTTGCGGATACGATTTCCTTGCAATATTCAAGGATTCAATTTACGCCCGATCTGATGCCCGCAGATATTACGGGAACGACGCTGATTGATTTTACCGAGCAGGGCGCGGCGGGACGCAGCTTTCAGCCTGGACCGATCTTCGGTAATCTAGTGCTGGCCGATGAAATTAACCGTGCTACGCCCAAAACACAAAGCGCACTGCTTGAAGCGATGCAGGAAGGCACGGTGACAGCTGGCGGAGAAACTCGCCAGCTGCCGCGTCCTTTTTTTGTATTGGCGACGCAAAATCCAATCGAGCAGGAGGGGACATACCCGCTGCCGGAAGCGCAGCTTGACCGTTTTCTGCTCAAAATCGGCGTCAGCTATCCGACGCGCGAGGAGCTCAAAGAAATTGTGCTGCGGACAACGGCAGTAGCTCAGCGCCGCGCTGAGGTCAAGATGACTGGGGATGAGCTGACCGAGCTCCAAGTGTATGCCAAGCATATTCTGGTTGCAGACGATGTGCTGGACATGGCGGTTCGGCTAGTGATGATGACGCATCCTGCAGAGGCAGATGCCCCTGACGATGTGAAGCGTTATGTCAGATTTGGCGCTGGACCGCGGGCGCTGCAAGCGATTGTGGCGGTCAGCAAGGTAAGGGCGCTTTGCAGCGGCAAGCTGCATGTATCGTGGAGTGATATTCGCGAGGTAGCTGTGCCAGCGCTTCGACATCGGGTCGTGCTCGGTTATGAGGCACAGGCAGCAGGCATAACGACGGATCAGATGACCGAATCCATCTTAAACGCATTGGAGCTGACAAGATGAATGGGCAAGGCAGCGGTTCTGGGAGCGGAGCCCGGGATTCAGCGTTCAGCGGCGCTTTAGCCAAGCTATTCCCCGATACGTCCTTGCTGAATCGATTAGAGCGCATGAAAGTGGCTGCGGGCAGCCGAGTAAAGGGCACGATGGCTGGCAAGCGCCGCTCCAGCACGCTCGGCGGCTCGCAGGAATTTGCAGACTATCGCCCTTATGCGCCCGGCGACGACATTCGCCGTTTGGATTGGAATGTGTATGGGCGAACGGGCAGAGCATATATGCGGCAATATTGGGATGAGCAGGAGCTTACATTGCATGTGTACGTTGATATATCCCCTTCGATGAATTTTGGCGGCGAACAGGCCAATAAGCTGCGCTGCGCCTTGCAGCTTGCAGCTTGCGGCGGATACGCTGCACTGTCAGGCGAGGACCGCATTGCGGTCAAGCTGTTTGGCGGCTCAGCTCCGGCAGAGCTTCCAGCGCTGCGCGGAAGGGGTTCCGCTGCGCGATTGTTTCATTTTTTGGCAGCGGCACTAGAGCAGGCAGCGGAGCAGCAGTCTTTTCACCCAGACGATGGGCTTAAGTCTTCTGCGATGGGTGAAGGGACAGCAGCTATGCAGCAGCAGGCGGCAGCTTTGTCCATGCGGGAAGCTACTGCGCAGGCTGGACAGCTTCCGCATCGTACGGGCGTTACTTGGATTGTATCCGATGCGATGTATGAAGCGGGCATTGAGAATACGCTGCTCAGCCTGCTTGCTGCTCGGCAGCAGGTTGTTTTTCTCCATTTATTGAGCCCTGAAGAGCTAAATCCGTCTTTGACAGGCGAGCTGAATTTGCTTGACAGTGAACTCGGAACGGGCAAAGAGGTTGCTTTAGGCAGTCGTTTGCTGGAACAATATCGTGATACGGTGAACGAATACTGTAATGAGCTCAAGAAGCTTTGCGCCGAGCGCGGAGCCCTTTATATTTTTATTGATACGAGCAAGCCAATGGAACAAACGATTCAGCATACGCTGCTTCGCGCTGGTGTGCTGCACAGCCATAGTTAAGATTGAACTGGAACTAATAATGAGGAGCAACTTAGAACTCAGGTGAAAGGAGGAGGGAAAATGCAGCTGCTATCGCCGCTATCTGCATTATTCGGCTTGGCGCTTCCAGCTATTGTTTTAATGTATTTATTCAAGCGCACGTATATGGATACCGAAATTGCGAGTCATATGCTGTGGAATCGCATGCTGCGAGAGCAGGAGGCGAATCGTCCGTGGCAAAAGCTTCGTACACGGCCGCTTATGCTTTTGCAGCTTCTCGCAGCTGCTATTCTAGTGCTGGCGCTCATGCAGCCGTATCTCACGACAGATAGCCGCAGCGGCAGTCATACCGTCATCGTATTTGACCGCTCGGCAAGCATGACAGCGGCTATGCCTGGCGGAAGCTCGCAAGGCAGCATGCTGGCCGCCGCTGTACAGCAGGCGGAGCTGTGGCTGAGCGAGCAGCCGAAAGGGGAGCTTATCACTTTGCTTGTAACGGGCGAGCAGCCCCGCATTATTTTGTCCAAGGAAACGGACCATGAGCTCGTGCTGCAGCAGTTGAAAACCATTACGCCAGATTTTGGTACACAGGACAACGTAGCAGCTTTATCACTAGCGGACTCGCTGCTTGCGAATGAACAAGGCGGTCAGATATTGCTGTTAACCGATGGCAGGTGGCAGGACGCAGACTCCGTTAACCTGCTGACCCTTCATGCGAAGCTTGAGCAATTCAAGCTTTCTGCCCCGCAAGCTGGCAGCAATAATAGCGCTATTTTGTATTTTGGCATTCATGCAGCAGTTGGGGAAGACGGCAAACGTGCAGGCATAGTGACCCTGCGAAATGACAGCCTTGCGTCTAAGCATCTTGAGCTTGCCGTATATGCGGACAAGGAAGCGGAGCCTGCGGTGAAGAGGTCGGTCAAGCTTGAGGCTGGGGGCTGGACGAGCGTAGATATTAACGGTCTGCCGGAAGAAGCGAGCTATTACACCGCCAAAATCAGCGGAGCGACTGATGATTATGCCGCTGACAATATCGCCTACCAGTTTCCGATCGTGTCTAAAGCGCAGCAGGTGCTTTTGGCTACATCAGGCAACTTGTTTTTGGAAAAAGCGCTCCAGCTTGCCGGCGTAAAAACGATAAAGGTTGATCCATCGCAGTATGTTCCTTCCAATGAACATGTTAAGGATATCGACTGGGTCATTATGGATGGCGACACAGCAAAGCTTCGAACGGACAAAAGCTGGCAGGAGCTGTTTTCCTCCAAGCCTGTCTGGTATATCGACCATCCGGAAGCGACCGAGGAAGAGACAGCTTCGCCTGCGAATAGCAGGGTGGCGCTGTCCGAGCATCCCGTTACCGCCTATCTTTCATTTGAAGATACCCATATCGGACGGATGGTGAAGGCGAAGGATGCTGGGACTTGGGGAGAAGCGATTGTTACATATGGCGGCTTGCCAGCCATTTATGCTGGCTCGGTGCAAGGAAGGCCGCAGCTGCGCTTTACCTTTGACATGCAAAGCAGCGATTTGCCGCTGCGGCCGGAGTTTCCCGTGTTAATCGTGCAGGCTGCGGATTGGATGAGCGGAGGGAGTCAGGCACAGCTTGGGACGGCGGATGCCGGAAGTACGCTCCAGCTTGCTTTTTTAAATGAGACAGTTAGTGCCAAGTGGGAAATGATCGAAGCTCTAGGCGGTTATAGCGAAAAATCACTGCCCGACAGCAAGCTGGCTGCCGCACTTGCAGCGCAAGAGCCAGCTGTCGCCCCGGCGGTTCCGGGTTTGTACCGTTTAATCGAGCAAGATGCAGAAGCGGAAACGATCGGTAAGAGGATGCTTGCTGTAACAGCGGCTCCCTCCGAAAGCGCATCGATGTCCGCAAATTCCGAAATCAAGCCGCTTGCCGCTGGTTCAACTGAGACAAGTGAAAAGCAGGCTGAAGCGGGGGGGGCTGCGGGAAGTGTGGAGACGGCAAATGCTGCAAACGCTTTTGCCGTATGGCTCGCGCTTGCACTGCTTATGCTGATGCTGGTGGAATGGGAGGTGTATAGGCGTGGGAATGCAGGCTAATTCGCCTTGGGCGCTCCTTCTTCTCATTCCGTGGGCAGTGGCGGTTTGGTGGATGATTCGAGGTACGCTGCGGCTGCAAGGCACTCGTAAAAAGATAGCCATAACGCTGCGTGCATTTATTCTGCTGCTGGTCATTGCGATTGCTGCATGTGTGCAGCCATATTTGCGTATCGAGCAGCGAAACGTTATTTTTGTAGCAGATCGTTCCGCATCCGTCAATGCCGATGCCGCTCTAGGAGAGTGGATTGCCAAAGCCTCGGCTGCGAAAGACGAAGCCGACCAGAGCGGAATTGTGTCCATCGGACTAGATGCCGCCATCGATAAAGTGCTTTCGCCTGATCAGCTTCCGAGTGCGGAACGATATACGTTTCGATCAGGCGTGAATGAAAACTTCACGGATCTGTCTCAGGCGCTGCGTCTTGCGTCAGGCATGCTGCATGAAGCCGGAGGCGGCAAAATCGTGCTGCTCTCCGATGGCGCAGAAAACGCCGGAAGCATGCTGCGCCAAGCGGAGCTGCTGGGGCATGCAGGCATTGAGGTGGATGTCGTTCCGGTAGCTGCCCCGCAGCGGGTGGACGCCTCGCTCGAAGCGATGGACGTTCCGCAAACGCTGCGTCAAGGCGAGAAATTTACGTTTGAATTTACGATTAACAGCACATCATCAGGTACGGCCAAGCTGAGGCTCTATGAAGACAACCGCGAGCTGTCAACAAGCGAAATTGTGCTGGAGCCGGGCGAAAATCGTTTTGCGCTGCAAAGCGCTGCGCTGGAACCGGGCTTTCACCGTTTTCGGGCTGAGCTGTATGCCGAAGGGGATGAACGTGAGCAGAACAATACTGCTTATGCGTTCAGCAGAGTCAGCGGCCCGCCCGCTGTGCTCATTGTCGAAGGTGTGCCGGGCTCATCAGGCAATGTGGAGGCAGCTTTGAAAGCTTCGCTCATTCGTTACGAGACGATACCGCCTGAGCGGCTGTCTGTACAGCTGGCTTCATATGCCGCCTATGACAGCATTATTTTAAACAATGTTTCAGCAACCCGCATTGCGGCTAAACCGATGGAGTGGCTTGGCAAGGCGGTCAGCGATTATGGCATTGGCCTAGTCATGCTGGGTGGCGACAACAGCTTTGGCTTGGGTGGCTATTTCCAAACGCCTATAGAGAAGGCGCTGCCGGTCTATATGGATTTGAAGGGCAAGCGCCAACTGCCCTCGCTCGGCTTGATTTTGGTAATTGACCGTTCCGGCAGTATGGTCGGCGGCAAGCTGGAGCTGGCGAAAGAAGCGGCAATGCGGACGATCGAGCTGATGCGCCCAGAGGATTCAGTAGGCGTAGTCGCCTTCGACTCGACGCCTTGGTGGATCGTGGAACCGACCAAGCTGACGGATCGCGAGGAGGTTTTGGATAAAATCCAGGGCATTCAGGCCGATGGGGGCACGGAAATTTTTCCGGCGCTCGATACCGCTTATAACAAGCTGCTGGAAATGGATGCACAGCGCAAGCATATTATTTTGCTCACCGATGGGCAATCGGCTTCCAACCCGGGTTATGCTGCGCTGACACAGGGCATGGTGGACAATAAAATGACGATGTCTACAGTTGCAGTCGGCGACGGTGCGGATCAGGTGATGCTGGAGCAGCTTGCGAAGCAGGCAAAGGGACGGTTTTATTTTACAAATGATGAAAGCACGCTTCCGGCTATTTTCAGCCGTGAGACGGTGCTAATGTCGCGAACCTATATTGTGGAGCAAAATGCTCCGCCGCTCGTCGGGCAAGCCGGAAGCTGGTCGTCGATGTGGCAAAATGGCGTGCCGAGCTTGCAGGCGTACATCGCAACGACAGCGAAGGAAACGGCAGAGGTCGCGCTGCTGTCGCCGCAAGGTGATCCGATTTTGGCGCGCTGGGCGTACGGTTCAGGACGAACGGTAGCCTGGACGAGTGACTTGACTGGGAAATGGTCACGAGACTGGGTGCAGTGGGCCGCATTGCCGAATGTGCTTGCCGAGTGGATTAAGTGGACGTTTCCCCAGTTTGAGAGCACGCCTTATTCCGCAACAGCTGCGCTTGATGGTCGAGAGGCTATGCTGCGCTTGCGCACCGAGGGCAGTGATACAGCTGCTAAGCTGTCGGCTGTAGTCACGGATGAAGCAGGCGAAAGCACGACGCTTTCGCCGCTTCCAGCAGCTCCAGGCGAATATGCGGCAAGCCTTCCGATATCGAAGCCGGGCGTGTATTTAATGCAAGTGAATGAACAGAGCGCTGCAGCGGGCGGAGCGGAAGCGCCCAATACGGGCAGCGGCACGACGACGGGTTTTGTCATCCCCTATTCGCCCGAGTATCGATTGACGGGTGAAAATGGAGCAGCAGCGCTGCAGCAGCTTGCTGACGCTACAGGCGGACGCTTGCTGTCGCTGGACGCGCCGCAGGAGGCTTACCGCTTCAATCCAGTAGAGTCCAGGCAGCCTTATGATTGGACGCGTGAGCTGCTCTTATTGATTTTGGCGCTTTGGCTGGTCGACATTTTACTGCGCAGGCTGTCGCTTCCATGGCAGCGAATCGGGCGGATGCTTTTGGCGAGACTCGGGCTCGTAGGTGGACGTTTGCAGAGGAATGAGCCAGCCGCCGCTCCGTCAGGTGCGATGAGCAGGCTGCAGCAGCGGAAAAGCCGCACCGCTGGCTTTTATGGTGAGCGAGCGGATACAAGTGACGTGACTCCAACTCCAACCTCGCCAGCATCTGGTCAGGTGAAGGGAGCGAGTGGAGAGATTAATGGCGTTCAGGGAGCTTCGGCCAATATGTCGCAAACGACTAGTCGTCCGTCTCGAGCACAGGCTCCGAAGCCAGATGGTCGAGGCCAGGCGGGTAAGCAGCAGCGAGAAATGCTAGACTCACAGGCTAACGCTTCAGGCGGCAGCAGCCAGCCGTCGGCCCCTCCTTCGAACCCAGAGACAAAGCAGGCTGATGGTCAGGCAACGGTCAATCGTCTGCTTGCTGCCAAGAAGCGCGGCAAGCGGTAGCATTTTTGAACGGATGCGGGGCTAAAATATTGGCATTGTTTAGAGGAATGGACAACGGCGGCGTCGAAAGTTACAATGCACATAAACGATTTTTTCTAAGGAGCTGACGTAACGATGTATAACGAAATCACGCCGGAGCAAGTTGAAGCGCGTCTGAATAATAAGGAAAAGTTTCATTTAATCGATGTTCGTGAGCTTGATGAGTGGGAGGAGGGACATATTGCCGAAGCAGCGCATTTGCCATTGTCTGAAATTCAGGAGCGTTTGGATGAGCTGCCTAAGGATGAAAATATAATTTTCGTATGCCGCAGCGGCGGACGCAGTGGCAAAGTATGCGACTTCCTCGCGCCACAGGGCTACTCCGTGACCAATATGATGGGCGGCATGCTCGCATGGCCGGGAGCCATCGTTACTGGAGCGTAGCATAAAGCGTTAAAATCAAAAGCAGCTTTGCAACCGGATGTTGGCGGATTGCAAGGCTGCTTTTCACTTTTTCCGATTCGGAAAAAAGGCATTGATCATGATATAATAAAAATTAAACGGAGCTGATCCTTCATGAATCTGCTAAATCCAAGAAATGATTTTTTGTTCAAACGCATTTTTGGGAGTGAAGAGAATCGCGATGTCCTACTAACCTTTTTAAATCGAACATTTGATGAGGCTGGCAGGCCTCCATTGACAGAGATTATTTTGCTCAACCCTTATACAGATAAGGACTCTCCGCGCGACAAGCAATCCATTCTGGACATTCGAGCCAGGACAACTGAAGGTGAAATTATTAATGTTGAAATGCAGCTTTTTAATAAATATGATACGGAGAAAAGAACGCTTTTCTATTGGAGTAAGCAATACTCTGGGCAATTGCAGGAAGGGCAGCCTTATAGCCAACTGAAACGGTGTGTGACTATTAATATTTTGAACTACGCCTTGCTGCCGAATGATTTGTACCATAACGTATTTCATCTGCGGGAGGATCGAACCGGAATTTCGCTAATTGACGATATTGAAATTCACTTTCTAGAGCTGCCGAAGCTAGACGAACAAGCCATTTCCATTGAGGAAGGCGGACTTGTGAACTGGCTGTTATTCCTGAAAGGTGCAGATCAATCTAAATGGGAGGTGTTAACGATGAATGAACCGGTACTAAGAAAGGCCATGGATACGCTGGAATTTTTGAGTCAGGATTTAGAAGCGCGAAGACAATATGAAGACCGTCAGAAGTATCTGCATGATGAGGCGTCGATGTATGAAGCAGCTAACTCAAGAGGAAAGGCGGAGGCGAAAAAGGAAATTGCCAGAAAGCTTCTTACTCTTGGAGTTGAGCTATCCGTCATCATTGAAGCATCCGGTCTAACTGAGAAAGAGATCAATGATTTAAAGTCGAGTAGTTAAAAATAGAGACGAGCGGACCCATGGCGGTCGGCTCGTTTTGTCTTTAAGGAGTTGTTTTTACAAAAAAAATCGTCAATTGACTGTATAAAAAGTACAGACCGCCTTTTATGACGGTCTGAGAGATAAATTTATGAGGTTACCGTAACATACCAAGTCCAAAGAAGGACTCCGCTGGTACTGTAGCCACGGACTGTTGCGCTCCCAGTATTTAATGCGGTTAGCCATCCAGAAGATGATACTGAAACAACAGATGTTCCTGATGCAACAACATAGTTATTTGCACCAATGAGTAACGTAGAATTTCCTTTTTTCAAAGTTGTAAAGGTTGTTCCAGCTGCGGAAACCGTTGTTGGAGCTAATAATGCGAAGCTTGTAAAGGATGCGAGTGCTAAGGTTGTGGCGAGAAAGATTTTCTGAATGGATTTTTTCATTTGAACCTCCCTTTTGATTAATTTACTTAAATGGTAATAATAAGTAAATTAAAATTAATCATACATTATGATTTTCTGCTTGCATAGAGGTGTATATTGTCGAACTAAGACTATTAATTACGAGCACGTTTGTTTCTGTTTAGTTGAGTGCGACTGTGTTTAAAGAGGCTATATTAGGCGCCTGTAAACACATGCCCACAAATAGCGCAACAAAGCTTGATTGGCGAGTTCGACTCAAGCCAATATTTTTCAATCATCGAACTCACTTAGAGTGCGACAGATGTAGCAACAAAAAAGGGAGATGATCGCGATGTTTCAATCCACGCACTCACACAGAGTGCGACTTATGACGCTTTTGGTAATTCGGAGGTCGTTCGGAGGTTTCAATCCACGCACTCACACAGAGTGCGACTTTAATACGACGGTCAACCGTTGACGCATTATAGTTTCAATCCACGCACTCACACAGAGTGCGACCGAGCGATTCCCTTCTGTTAACATTAATAAAATGGTTTCAATCCACGCACTCACATAGAGTGCGACGGGTAGAAGATTGGGATATTAAACGGTTCAAAGTAGTTTCAATCCACGCACTCACATAGAGTGCGACAAGCCATCCTTGGTACGCTGTCCGGCGATGAGAAGTTTCAATCCACGCACTCACATAGAGTGCGACGTCTCTGCTACTAATCCGTACCGCTTCGCGACAATGTTTCAATCCACGCACTCACATAGAGTGCGACGTTTGAGATCGAGAGATTAAAAGCGGCTCATATTGTTTCAATCCACGCACTCACATAGAGTGCGACGGTCCTCGGCTGTTATAGGCGCTCTGAGCACATAAGTTTCAATCCACGCACTCACATAGAGTGCGACAGCGGAAAAGTACATAATTTATTCCATAATCGCATTAATGCTGTATTTTTTCAACAAAATCAATGAAAGAAAAATCAACCGAGGTATTGACTTTTATCGAAACAGCACTTTTTCGGCATAATTCGACAAAATATGAGGTGCGAGTGACCTAGGGTTTTTATGTGAGCTTCACATTCGCACCAAAAAACGACCGTGAAGTGTTAGGCTTATCGAAATAAAATGCATATGTAAAACGTTTTTAAACAAGTTCTACCTCTACTCGAAATAAGAGCTGCCTTCAAAGGACGGCAACATCTGCTCACACTTGTTTATGCTTGATCTATATTGACACACTCAGCCTGTACACATGTTGGCCCCATGCCGAACATATGATGATAGTAAGATTATAAATCATTAAGATCATTTTGAATTGATCTACTATATTGCGGCGGCGGTTGTAAAAGAAGGGCGAAAGGGCGGGTGTGCCATTGGAACAGCGGCATAATGAGAGTGAGAATAGCGTGACGACGCAATATGCAGTGGGCGGCATGAGCTGTACAGCATGCGCGGCACGGATCGAGAAAGCTGTGGGCAAAATGGAAGGCGTACAGTCGGTCGCCGTCAGCTATCCGGCAAGATCGGCTTGGGTGCAGTTTGTGCCTGGGCGGATACGGTCTGAAGAGGTTATGGCGAAAATCGGACATATCGGTTTTCAAGCATCGGCAGCTGAGCACAGCAAAGAACAATGGAAGCAGGAGCGCAGCGCCCTCGGCCTCCGGCTGATGATCTCGCTGTTGCTTACGCTGCCGCTGCTTGCTGGAATGACCCAGCATCTCCCGCTGCTAAGCGGGCTTTCCATTCCGGCTTGGCTGCTGCATCCATGGCTTCAGCTCGCACTAGCTACGATAGTTCAATTCGTCATTGGGCTGCCTTTTTATATCGGCGCCTACCATGCGCTGCGTTCGCGAGCAGCGAATATGGACGTGCTAGTCGCAGCAGGAACGTCTGCTGCCTATTTATACAGCCATTATATTGTTTTCTCACGCCTTCCGACTGGAGAAACGCTTGCCGCCGGGCATACGCTGCCGCTTTATTTTGAAACCTCTGCTGTCGTTATTAGCGCGGTGCTGCTCGGCAAATATTTGGAGATGACAGCTGCATCGCGGGCGCAGGATGAGGCGGGCGGGTACAGCCAATTGCAGGTGCAATCCGCAACTGTAGAACGGTCAGGCCAGTGGGTCAGTGTACAGACCGCTTTCATACGGGAAGGCGAGATTGTGCGCATTGCACCGGGTGAGACGGTCCCGGTTGACGGCGTTTTAACGAGCGGGGAAACCGAAATGGATGAATCGCTGCTGACTGGAGAAAGCTTGCCGGTGATTAAACGAGCGGGAGATCGAATTTGGGCAGGAACAACGAATGTGGGAGCAATGCAACGCATCCGTACAACGGCTGCGGGACATGCGACGTTGCTCAGCCGCATTAGCGAGCTGCTTCGTCAGGCGCAGCGCTCCAAATCTGCGATTCAGCAGCAGGTGGACCGGGTGGCCGCGTGGTTCGTTCCGGCGATGCTTGCCCTTTCGGCTTTCACCTTTATGCTTTGGCTGGTGCTGCTGGAACCTGGCAATTGGCATCAAGCTTTCCGCTGTGGGGTCGCTGTTATGCTCGCTGCCTGTCCTTGTGCACTGGGGCTTGCCGCGCCTATTTCACTGGTTATCGCTTCTGGCCGCCTAGCAAAGCTGGGCATTGTGCTCAAACAGGCCGGGGCGCTGGAGCGGCTTGCACGGCTTAATACGCTGCTGCTAGACAAAACCGGAACGCTCACCGAAGGTACCCCGCAAGTTAGCGCCGTATGGGCTGCGCCGACTCAGACGCGCTCGGCCGTGCTTCGTTTGGCTGCAGCCGCGGAAGCGGGTTCCGCTCATCCGCTAGGGCAAGCGATAGGACGTGAAGCAGGGCGAGTAGGATTGACGCCGCCAAGCGCGCTTAATATGGTTTATTTTCCCGGCAAAGGCGTTCAAGCAGTAGTTGAGGGAAGGAGCATAGCCGTCGGAAATGCAACCTTTGCGAAAGCCGAGCAGTGGAAAGCGAATGCGGAGGTCGCAGCAGCTGTAGCTAATTTTTGCACCGAACGGGAAAAAAGAGGAGAAACGCTCTTATATGTGGCAGCAGATGGTCTGCTCATTGGGTGTATTTCACTTGCGGATCGGGTTAAACCTCATTCTTTCGCTGCCGTTCAGCAGCTCCAACGATATGGACTGCAGGTGATGCTCGCAACAGGCGACCACCAAATTCCTGCTCAAAATGCCGCCCGCCAAGCAGGCATTACGCAAGTGTTCGCCGGATTGCTGCCTGAGCAGAAGCTGGAGCTGGTAGAGCAGCTGAAACGTTCGGGCAAACGGGTCGGCATGGCTGGAGACGGCTGGAATGATGCACCGGCGCTTGCTGCTGCCGACGTGGGCATTGCGATGGGCAATGGTACGGAAGCGGCGCTCGCTGCCGGACATTTAACGCTGCTTCAGCCGCGCATGACTGCGATTGTTGATGCACTTGGCATAAGCCGGCTCACGGTGCGCAATATTAAGCAGAACTTGCTGCTTGCTTTCCTATATAACAGCAGCATCGTGCCGTTCGCCGCGTTCGGTCTGCTTGAGCCATGGATGGCAGGGGCAGCGATGGCGCTTAGCTCCGTGTCGGTAGTCGGAAATGCGATGCGGCTGAGCTATATTTTGCGGCGGCACAAGCAGCTCCCTGCCTAGTCCAAGGTGGACAAATACGGAAAAACGATGGTATAGTTACTACGTCTAACCTACATAATGATGAGGGCCAGCGCCAAGCAGGGATACCGCATTTTCGGCACAGCTGCCGCGAATGCTTTTTTTATGCCTGATTAGCCTGAAAGAGCCTTCCGCTTGGAGAGAACAAACCATTTTAGAGGAGTGTATACGAGTAATGAAAGTTAAAATGAATACCATGCTGAAAACAAGCCTTGCCATTTGGCTGATTGCTATGCTGACGCTGCTTGCCGCTTGCGGCGGTGCGGTGAATAATAGCAAGGAATCTGCTGCACCATCTATCGCACCATCCGCTGCTCCGTCTGCAGAGACAGGCGCCGCATATCCGCTCACCGTAACCGACGCAACGGATACCAAGCTAACCTTTGAGCAAGCGCCTGAAAAAATTGTAACGCTTGTGCCAAGCGAGACAGAAGTTGTGTTTGCTGTAGGAGCGGGCAAGCAGGTAGTCGGCGTGGATCAGTACAGCAACTATCCAGAAGAAGCGAATGACATTGAGAAAATTGGCGATATGACGACCAATATTGAGGCTGTCGTGAAGCTGAATCCGGACCTCGTGCTTGCATCCTCCAGCATGAATGGAGATGCGATTGCCAAGCTGCGCGAACTGAATATTCCGGTATTTGCCTCCGATTCGAAAACATATGGCGAAACCATTGCCCATATTGAGACGGTCGGCCAAATTTTGAACCATGTGAAGGATGCCGAAACGGTTGCTGAACATATGCGTGATGTGATGAATCAGGTCATGAATGCGGTGAAGGATGCGCCTGCGAAAAAGGTATATTTGGAGTTTAGCCCTGGCTATACGGCAGGATCAGGTACTTTTTTGGATGAGCTGCTGACGATGGCGGGAGGCACCAATGTAGCGGGCTCGAAGGAAGGCTGGTACGAAGTCAGCGCCGAAGAGATCGTGAAGCAAAATCCGGAAATCATCATCTACCCGGATATGAAGGTGAAACCGAACCCCATCGTTACAGCGTTGGACAGCCGGGCAGGCTGGAACGTCATTGACGCGGTGAAAAATAAGCAGGTTATCGCGGTTTCGGAAGATCCGCTCGTTCGTGTAGGCCCGCGGCTTGCCGATGGCTTGCTGGAAATTGCGAAGGCTGTTCATCCAGACCTCGTTAAATAGCGGATGAGACATCAATGGTTAGGCTACGGAGGAGCAGCAGTGCTCCTTCTTGCTGTTTCTATTATCGCAAGCTTGTCGATTGGCTCCGCAGGTATTTCCTTTACTGATGTGTGGGGCATTTTGCTGCATCAGCTGCCATGGCTTAGAGATCAGCCGGTTAGCTGGAGTGAAGGTGAAATTGCTATTGTTACTCAGGTGAGGCTGTCACGGGTGCTGCTGGCGGTGCTTGTAGGCGCTTGTCTGGCACTGGCGGGCAGCGGGTTTCAAGGTGTGCTGCGCAATCCGCTGGCCGATCCTTATACGCTCGGGGTTGCTTCTGGCAGCTCAGTCGGTGCTGCGGCATTGATTTTATTCGGCTATCAGGCGGCAGTAGGCATTTGGACGATTCCGATCGTCGCTTTCATAACGGGAATTGCGACGCTATTGGTCGTTTTCTGGCTAGCGCGAAGCTCGGCCGGACTGCAGTTGGAAACGCTTATATTATCCGGCGTTATTATCCAGGCCTTTCTCGGAGCTTTCGTATCCTTTATGGTCTCGCTTTCCAATAGCGTAGTAAACCAGATTTTGTTTTGGCTAATGGGCTCGCTGGCGATGAAAAGCTGGGCGAACGTCTACATGCTTATTCCTTTTCTTATTATTGGGCTTATTGTGCTGATTGCCTATGCGCAGCATTTGAATGTTTTTCTGCTTGGCGAGGGGCAGGCGGCACATTTAGGCATTCGCGTAGAGCGAACAAAGCTGATTGTGCTGGCTTGCTCGACGCTGCTCACGGCTGCTGCCGTATCGGTGGCTGGTGTGATTGGCTTCGTCGGCCTCGTCGTCCCGCATGTGATTCGCCTGATCGTTGGGCCGGATTACCGCCTGCTCATTCCACTGTC
The DNA here is from genome assembly GCF_055814915.1 of Paenibacillus sp. R-74696. Lineage (NCBI taxonomy): Bacteria > Bacillati > Bacillota > Bacilli > Caryophanales > Paenibacillaceae > Paenibacillus > Paenibacillus sp. R-74696. The sequence goes on along the minus strand of NZ_JBPULM010000045.1, from coordinate 105,626 downwards.
CGCATTTGGCGGCGGCATATTTGTGCTCTGGGCCGATACACTTGCCCGCATGGCGCTAAGTCCGAAGGAAATTCCGCTAGGCGTAGTAACTGCGCTGATTGGTGCGCCATTTTTCGCTTATTTACTGCATCGGCGCAAACGGCTGGAAGGAGGGGCATAATGGCTGTTATGCTTGAAGCACGCCAGCTTGGTACGACGATACGCGGGCGAAAAGTGCTGAATGACGTAACCTTTTCCTTTCAAAAAGGGTATACATATGGCATTATCGGCCCCAATGGCGTTGGGAAATCCACCTTGCTGAAGCTGCTTTCCGGCGTATTGCCTCCTTCGCAGGGTGATATTTTTCTGGAGGGGCGCAGCATTGCCGCCTATTCACGCAAGGAGGCAGCACGCAAGCTTGCTGTGCTTCAGCAGGGTGTGCTTCCGCCAGTAGGCTTTACGGTGCGTGAAGTAATTGAAATAGGCCGGTTTCCTTATCAAAATTGGTTCGGTAATGAAGCAAGCGATTCTGCGCCAATCATTAATCAGGCAATCTCAGCAATGGGGCTTGAAAAGCTGGAGCAGCGCAAAATGGCTGAGCTAAGCGGCGGCGAACGGCAGCGCGTCGCGTTAGCCAAGGTGATGGTGCAGCAAGCGGAAGTCATCTTGCTGGATGAGCCTACGACCTATTTGGATATCGGCTACCAAATTCAATTGCTCGATACGGTAAAGAGCTGGCAGCGTGAGCAAGGCATTACCGTTGTAACCGTGCTGCATGATTTAAATTTAGCCGCTTTATATTGCGATGAAGTGCTGGTGCTGCATAAGGGCAGCATCGCAGCATTGGGCAAACCGCAGCATATTTATACGACGGAGCTGATTCGCGATGTATACGGCGCTGAGGCTTCGATTATGAATCATCCGTTAACAGGGGCGCCGCAAATTTTGCTCGCGCCCAATGTGAGAATAAACAATGGGGAGCTGGAATGAAGGGATGAAAGAAGAATTATGCATGCTGCTGGCGAACGCAATTGGGAGAATCCCGGCATTTAATGAACAGGAAGCGGAGGCGGCAAGACGCCATTCGGACCAATTAACGAAGCCGCCGGGCAGCTTGGGCAAGCTTGAAGATGTGGCCTGCCAGCTTGCCGGAATTTCGGGGGAGCGCTGGCCGGATATGGAGCGCAAAGCGGTCATTATTATGGCTGGCGATCACGGCGTGTGCGAGGAAGGGGTCAGCGCCTTTCCACAAGCGGTAACCCCTCAAATGGTGCTTAATTTCTTGAATGGCGGCGCAGCCGTCAATGTACTCGCCCGGCAGGCGGGAGCTGACGTGTATTGCGTTGATATTGGCGTGAACGCGGAGCTTGAGCATCCGAATCTTTTAAGCCGCAAGGTCATGTATGGAACCGCCAATATGGCCAAAGGCGCTGCGATGACGAAAGAGCAGTCCATTAGAGCTATTTTGACAGGGATAGAAGTTGTGGATGAGCTTTACAAAAAAGGCTATCGCGCCTTTGCCATAGGAGAAATGGGCATCGGCAATACGACGGCAAGCGCAGCGATTACGACGGCACTGACAGGGCTTGCGCCCGAAGAAACCGTTGGCAGAGGAACAGGTATTAATGATGAGGCTTGGAAAAATAAAGTCGAGGTTGTTAAACGGGCTATCGCGGTTAATGCACCAGACACGCTCGATCCTTTTGACGTGCTGATGAAGCTGGGTGGTTTAGAAATCGCTGGGCTGGTAGGCGTTATTATTGGAGCGGCGGCCAATAGCTGTCCGGTCGTTATTGACGGCTATATTTCCTCGGTAGCAGCCTTAGTAGCTTCGCGTATTTCCGATAAAACGAAGCCATGCATGATTGCGTCCCATCTTTCCTATGAGCAGGGTCATGCGAAGCTGCTGAAAGCCGTGGGCTTAAGCCCGATGATTCATATGGATATGCGGCTCGGAGAAGGCACAGGTGCGGTATTATGCTTCCATTTTATCGATGCGGCATTAAAGCTCATGCAGGAAATGGCTACTTTTGAAAGTGCAGGGGTATCGAAAGCGTAGGTGAGGCTGAAATGGCAATGTTAGTAACAGGCGGTACGCGCAGCGGCAAAAGCTTATTCGCCGAGCAGCTCGCGATGAGGCTTGGCAAAAAGGGTATTTATATGGCAACAAGCCGTATTTGGGATGAAGAAATGGCTGAGCGCGTAAATAGGCATCAGCAAAGTCGCAGCACAGGAGATTTTGAATGGGAAACGGTGGAGGAGCCGCTTGAGCTGGCCGAATTGCTGGCGAAGCAGGCACGGGCAGCCGCAGCTATGGCATCAGCTGGAGAACAGCCGCCAGTTGTGCTTGTAGATTGTCTGACTCTCTGGTTGACAAATGCTTTGATGGCAGCAGAGGAGCAGGCAGGACAACCCGGCACAGAAGCAGACGAGCAGCTGCAACACCAGACGGAAGCACTCATTGCCGCTATTGCCGCTTATCCTTATCCGCTCGTAATCGTTACAAATGAGGTAGGGGCGGGTATTGTGCCTGCCTATCCAATGGGCCGAAAATTTCGCGATGAGGCAGGGAGGCTGAATCAGCGGGTGGCCGCGGTTTGCGATAAAGTATTTCTTGTAACAGCTGGCATTCCGATTGAGCTCAAGGCAGCGGCTTTCCGCTGGGAGCAGTTATGATCTTCTATTCCTTGCCGGACATGCTGTGGCTGACCGCCGCAGCTATTCTGGTCGATTGGATCGTTGGCGATCCAAAATGGCCGACACATCCCGTCATTTGGATCGGCAGGCTCATTGCTTGGCTGGAGCACAAGCTGCGCAGGAGCGATAAGGCCGAATCCTCCAAGCTCCTGAGACTAAAGGGCACCTTGCTAATGCTCATTACGTTAGCCATTTCATATGTCGTCATGTGGGGAGTCGTCGCGGTCGCTTCGCTTATCCATCCTTGGCTCGGCTATGCGGTGACCATTTGGTTTATATCGACGACTATCGCGGTCAAAGGATTAAAACAGGCAGCGATGCTCGTCTATACTCCGTTAATAGCTGGAAACCTTCAGGAAGCGCGCAAATATGTCGGCTACATTGTCGGACGCGATACGGACAAGCTGGATGAATCAGAAGCTGCCCGTGCTGCTGTGGAGACGGTGGCTGAAAATACAGTCGATGCGCTTGTATCACCTATCTTTTTCGCTTTAATAGGAGGAGCACCGCTTGCTATGCTGTATCGGGCGGCAAATACGCTTGACTCAATGGTCGGTTACCGCAATGATAAGTATATTGATTTCGGCTCGTGCTCGGCACGAACCGATGATGTGCTTAATTATATACCCGCCCGGTTGACGGGAGCTCTGCTCGCGTTGTCGGCTTGGCTGCTGCCGGGCATGTCTGCCAGGCGCTCGGTCGCTGCGATAAGAAAATTCGCCCATCGGCATCCGAGCCCAAACAGCGGCATTCCTGAATCGGCTGTTGCCGGGGCGCTCGGTATTGAGCTAGGCGGACTCAATTATTATTTTGGCGCGCCTAGCGAACGTGCGAGAATGGGAGAGCCTATGCGCCCATTGACGGCGCAGGATATTATTTTCACGACTAGATTATTGTATCTGGTCAGTCTATTACTTGTAGTTGGGGTGCTGGCATTATGGCTGTTCGTTCATTAAAGCTGCATGCTCAGGCGCTGGTCGCCGCTATTCAATTTTTGACTAGAATTCCGGTGCCTGTCACCGTTCCGTTTGAGCCGCAGGTGTTAGCGCGCAGCGCTGTTTATTTTTCGATTGCTGGAGGCATGATTGGCGGTATCGTCACATTAAGCTTTGCTGCTGTTCAAAGCTGGCTGCCCGTTGGGCCGGGAGCTGTCTTGCTGCTTGCACTATGGCTTGCGCTTAGTGGCGCTTTACATATGGATGGCTGGATGGACACGGCAGACGGCGTGCTGAGCCATCGCTCGCGGGAGCGCATGCTGGAAATTATGAAGGATAGCCGAGTAGGCGCTATGGGTGTCATTGCCGCCGTTTTGCTGCTGTTGTTCAAATTTACAGTGTTATATGAGCTGCTTAGTCATACAGAGTCTGTTTATGTGCTTCAGATGCTGGTCATTATTCCGGTGTGGAGCCGCTGGTGGATGGCGGCGGCGATTGTCATCTGGCCGAGTGCCCGTGAGGGAGAGGGGATCGGCGCATTATTCCAAGCGGCCTCACTGCGGCATGTATGGACGGGGTTTGTGCTTACCTTCCTGCTAGCCTGTGGCATCGGTCTGGCATTCGGATTGCCTCTCAGCACATCCGTATTCACAGTGGCAGGTGCTGCTGCTGTGACGATGGTGACAGGGACGCTAATGTCTTTCTGGCTCGCCCGCAAGCTTGGCGGCTTGACTGGAGACACTTACGGTGCCATGAATGAAGCGATTGAAGCTATATTGTTGTTTGCACTGCTATTATTGATAACTCACTAGAAGAGGGGAATACTCACCATGCTTGAAAGATACGGACATGGCGGTGACCTGCGAACGGCAGAGGAAAATTTCGGACGGCCAGCTGATCAATTTGTCGACTTCAGCTCCAATATGAATCCGTTAGGCCCGCCCCCCTTGGTACATCAGGCGCTGCTTTCGTATGCCCAGCAGATTGGCAAGTATCCTGATCCTGCGGTACGCGGGCTGCGGGCAAAGCTTGCGAAGCTGCACGGCATTGACGAACAGTGCATTTTAATCGGAAATGGTGCGGCAGAGCTGATCGACCTGACTGTTCGTGCTGTAAATCCTATCATTACGAGCCTTGCTTTTCCTTGTTTTAGCGAATATGGCGACGCCGTTCATAAAATTAGCAGCGGCATTGCCCCTATTATGCTAAAGCCGGAAAATGGCTTTGAGCTGACCGAAGAGGCCATTCAAAGCACGACGACCGAGATGGAGGAGCCTTTCTATATGCTGGGCTCACCGAATAATCCGACGGGTCGGCTAGTCCAGCCGGAGCTGATCAGAAAGCTTCTAGCCAGTGGCGCTAAGGTGGTCGTAGATGAAGCCTTCATGGATTTTGTGCCTGAAGAAGCGGATTATTCGCTGGTGAAGGAGGCTGCCAGCAATGACAGGCTGTATGTCATTCGTTCCATGACGAAATTTTATGCGATTCCAGGCATTCGGCTTGGGTATATGGTCAGTACGCCAGAGCGGATTGCAGCGCTGCGACTGCTGCAGGTTCCGTGGAGCGTCAACTCGCTTGCGCAGCTCATTGGAGAGGGCGTATTGGAGGATGCGGAATATGCGGAGAAGACGCTGAAATGGCTGGACGAAGAACGGCCTTGGCTCATTTCGAAGCTGGAGGAGCTTGGTTTTTTCGTCACGCCTAGTCAAACCAATTATGTGCTTGTAAGGCTGCCGTCGCTGCCTAATTTAACGGCAGCTGCTTTGCAGCTGGAAATGGGCCGCCGCGGGGTGCTTATTCGCGATGCCTCCCACTTTGTCGGGCTTGATGACCATTATTGCCGCTTTGCGATTAAGCTGCGCAGTGATAATGAAAAGCTGCTGGAAGCACTGACAGAATGTCTGGATGATTTTAAAGAAGATAGTAGGGATAAGCATGAGTAATCAGTCAAAAAACAAGGCTGGGCTGACGATAATGGTGCAGGGCACCGCTTCTGATGTTGGGAAAAGCTTGGTGACAGCCGCTTTGTGCCGGATTTTTAGGCAGGATGGTTATACAGTCGTTCCCTTCAAATCACAAAATATGTCGCTTAATTCCTATGTCACCTGGGATGGCAAGGAAATTGGAAGGGCACAAGGCATGCAGGCAGATGCTTGCGGCGTGCTGGCAACGACGGATATGAACCCGATTTTGCTGAAGCCGACGAAGGAGATGTCTTCACAGGTTGTCGTTCATGGCAAGCCGCTGCGAGATTTCAGCGCGCGCGAATATCGGGAGAGCTATTTGCCGCAGGCTGGCGTTATTGTGCGGGAAGCACTCGCCCGTCTGCGCAGCAGCAATGATATTGTCGTGCTGGAAGGTGCAGGCAGCCCAGCGGAAATTAACCTGAAAGATCGCGACATTGTCAATATGCGCATGGCTGCTTGGGCAGATGCACCCGTCATTCTTGTGGCGGATATTGACCGGGGCGGTGTGTTTGCTTCAATTGTCGGTACGCTTGAGCTGCTTGAACCGCATGAGCGCGAGCGCGTATGCGGGTTCGTTATCAATAAATTTCGCGGCGATATAGGACTGCTGCAGCCCGGAGTCGATTGGCTGGAGGAGCGGACGGGCAAGCCAGTGCTTGGCGTATTGCCGTTCTTGCCGGGACTTGCGCTGGAGGATGAGGATTCGCTGTCGCTGGACCGGAAGCTCGAAGAGCAGGTGAAGGGTCGGCCTGATACGCTGGATATTGTCGTGCTGCGTCTGCCTCGTATATCTAATTTTACCGATGCTGATCCGCTTTACTTTGAAGCGGATGTCATGCTGCGTTTTGTAGACAGGCCTGAGCAATGGGGCAATCCTGATGCTGTTATTTTGCCAGGCAGCAAAAATACGGTCGAGGATTTGCTATGGCTTCGCGAAACGGGACTAGCCCAGCAGGTAAGCGCGTTCGCTAAGAAGGGCGGACATCTCGTCGGCATATGCGGAGGCTATGAAATGCTTGGGGATATGCTGCTTGATCCGGCAGGTGTGGAGTCCGAGCATAAGGAAACACCGGGCTTTGGCTTTTTTCCTTTTAACGTAAAATTTGCAGGGGAGAAGAAGACGGTTCGTATAGAGGGGACTGCCCATGCTGCCTCAGGTTGGCTGGCAGACAAGCTTCCCGTTGAAGGCTATGAAATTCATATGGGGGAAATGATCCAGCATGGAGAGCTTCTTCAGCCCTTTGCCATTCGAAGCCAGCAGACTGGTGCAGCATCGCTGCAAGAGGGCGAGCTTGCCTATGAAGGTGAAGGGGCATGCTCGGCGGATGGCCGGCTTTGGGGCACATTTATACATGGCATTTTACATAATGATGATTTGCGCCGGGCGTGGCTGAATAATATTCGTGAGGAGCGCGGCTGGGAGCCGCTTGCGGCAGAGCTGCGTTTCCGTGAAAGCCGTGAGGAGGCTTTTGACCGGCTTGCAGCACATACGCGCAAGCATTTGAATATGCCGCTCGTTTATAAGCTGCTTGGTGCGGGCGGAGAGCTTGGTGCTTAGCTTAAGAATCGGGCCTAATGGTATGAAATGATTAATTAAACAGCTGGAAAGGGAGTGGGTGAAGTCATGGAGAAGCAAGCTGCGCAGCGTTTGGGAAAGAAAAAAAGCTGGATCATCGCAGGCATTATGCTGGCGTTTCTTGCCTTTTGCGCGCTGCTGCTTTACGGAATGATTCAGTCGATGCAGCATAAGGGTGGAGCGGCAAGCGACGGCACCCAGCAGCCTGTTAATTACAGCTATGAAGCTGCGGAGGCGACTAATGGCTTTATGCTGCATGTTTTGAAAACCCGGCCATCCAATGTGAAGCCTCAATTGGTGCAAAATAATGTAGCGTTAACGCCGTATTATGGCATTAATGGCGGATTTTTTTATGAAAAATCGCTGCTTAGCATTGCCGTGGTCAACAGCCTTGCGGTCAATGAAGAGCAGGGGGCCTATGGCTCCGGCAGCGAAAATGCCAAATATGCCCGCGGAACGCTCGTATGGGATGGCGTTAAGGATCAGCTTAGCGTACAAATAGCGAGCAAGGCATCCGAGCTTAAAGTTCAGGATCATACACGCTTTTGGGCGCAGGGCGGCATTAGCATGAGTATCGGCAATGATGCGGGCTGGCTGGCGCAGGCGGAACAGGAAAATGCTCCTTTTCCCGACGACGCGCGCTTAAGGTCTGCTGCCGTATACGATCAGCGGGGCAATATTTATTTGGTAGTCAGCAGCACGAAGGGGAGCTTGGCTGCTTTTCGCGAAGCAGTTATCGAGAAGGTTGGCGACAACAAGCTGTCAGGCGGCATCTTTCTCGATGGCGACGGCTCCTCGCAGCTGCGTAGTGCGGAGGCGACGCTGCAAGGAGATAGCCGCCCCGTCGTGCAAATGCTGCGCATTATGAAATAAGACGGTTTATTGAGGAGAAAAAGATGAATCAACTTCCGATTGATGCGGTTTTGCCGGAGCTGCTTGAGGTGCTGGCTGCTGGAAGCGGCGCCGTGCTGGTCGCCGAGCCAGGAGCCGGCAAGACGACGCGCGTGCCGCTTGCCCTGCTGGACGCGGCCTGGCTGGACGGCCGTAAAATTATTATGCTGGAGCCGCGAAGGCTTGCAGCCCGCTCTGCCGCCAAATATATGGCGGAGATGCTCGGAGAACAGGTAGGCGACACGGTCGGCTACCGCGTTCGTCTGGATACGAAGGTGAGCGCTCGGACCCGCATTGAAGTGGTGACGGAAGGCGTACTGACCCGCATGCTTCAGGAAGACCCGGCATTGCTGGACGTTGGTGTTATTGTGTTTGACGAGTTTCATGAGCGCCATTTGCATGGTGATCTTGGGCTGGCGCTGAGCCTGCAGTCGCAGGCGCTGCTGCGCAGCGATCTGAGGCTGCTTGTGATGTCGGCGACGCTTGCAGCAGGCCCCGTTGCAGAACTGCTCGGTGGAGCGCCGATTATCGAAAGTGCCGGAAGAGTATTTCCGGTGCAGACGATTTATCGCTCCGCGAAAGTGGAAGGGCGTATCGAGCCGAATGTTGTAAGCACGATCTTGCAGGCGCTTTCGGCAAATGAAGGGAATATGCTCGTCTTTCTGCCGGGCGTTGGCGAAATTCGGCGCGTTGCCTCTTTGCTGGCAAGAGAGGAGCGGATGAAGGGCGTTAAGGTGGCGGAGCTTTATGGCACGATGCCGCTGGAAGCGCAGGATCAGGCGATTCAGCCGTCCGCTGCTGGCGAGCGCAAAGTTGTGCTGGCAACGGCAATTGCCGAATCCAGCCTGACGGTCGAAGGCGTGCGTATCGTCGTCGATGCAGGCCTGATGCGAGTGTCGCGGTTTTCGCCGCGCACGGGCATGACGCGGCTGGATACGGCTCTGGTGTCGCAAGCGTCAGCCGACCAGCGCCGGGGGCGCGCCGGAAGGCTTGCTCCTGGCGTCTGCTACCGGCTGTGGACGGAGCAGGAGCATATGTATTTGCAGCCGTTCAGCCAGCCGGAAATGCTGGAGGCCGATCTTGCGCCGCTCGCGCTGGAGCTTGCGGTGTGGGGTATCCAGCAGCCGGAGGAGCTCGGCTGGCTTGACCCGCCGCCGATCGGCGCGTATCAGCAGGCGCTGCAGCTGCTTGAGCTGCTGCAGGCTGTTGATTCATTAGGCAGGCCTACGGAGTCGGGCCGGCGAATGGCGAGGCTCGGGCTTCATCCGAGGCTCGGGTATATGCTGCTCCGCGCGCAGCAGTATGGCGCGGGGCAGCGCGCTTGTGAGCTGGCCGCGCTGCTTAGCGAGCGCGACCTGCTGCCGCAGCAGCGCAGCGCGGATGTGCAGCTGCGGCTGGATGCCCTGCACCGCGGCAGCAGCGGTGCAGACGTGGATCGCAGCGCCGTGCAGCGTATACGCTCGCAGGCGCAGCAATGGAGCCGGCTGCTGGCTAGCGCAGCAGCCGGCGAAGCAGCGTTGGCCGCGCAGCACGGAGCAGCGGCTGCCGGAGCGCGCCAGCAGGACGCCGCGATGTCCTGCGGCGCGCTGCTGGCGCTCGCATATCCCGATCGCATCGCGCAGCGGCGCAGCGACGGCAGGTATTTGCTCGCAAGCGGCCGCGGTGCAGCGCTGCCGGAAGCCCAGCCCTTGTCGCGCGCAGCCTACCTCGTTGCGGCGGAGCTCGACGATGCCGGAATGGAGAGCCGTATCCGGCTCGCGGCTGAACTGACGGAAGGCGAGCTGGCATCGGCAGCTCGCGACCAAATCCGGCAGGAGCGCGTCGTGGAGTGGGACGCGTCCGCCCAAGCGGTAAGGGCGCGTGAGCGCGTCCGGCTTGGCGCGCTCCTTTTGCAGGAAAAGCCGCTGGCGAAGCCGGATGCAGAGCTCGTCGCTGCGGCGCTGGCACAGGGGGTGCAGCAGGAGGGCCTGGCCTTGCTCCCGTTATCTAAGCAAGCTGCCCAGTTTCTTGCCCGTATGCGGCTGATGAGACACTATGACAGCAGCTGGCCGGATGTATCTGAGGAAGGGCTGTTGTCCTCCTCAGCACTCGCGCAGTGGCTGCTGCCGCATATACAAGGGATGAAGAGCAAATCCGATCTGCAGCGCCTCAGTATGCAGCAGCTTCTCGAAGGCATGCTTACCTGGACGCAGCGGCAGGAGCTGGACAAGCAGGTTCCAACGCATATCACGGTGCCAAGCGGCTCGCGCATTCCGGTCGATTACAATGACCCGGAAGCGCCGTTCATCGCTGTGCGGCTTCAGGAGCTGTTCGGCATGAAGGACACGCCAATGCTCGCAGGCGGCAAGCTGCCGCTAACGCTCCAGCTGCTTTCGCCTTCGCAGCGCCCGGTTCAGGTGACGCGCGATTTGGGCAGCTTTTGGAGCCATACTTATTTTGAAGTGAAAAAGGATTTAAAAGGACGTTACCCGAAGCATTATTGGCCGGACGACCCTTACGCGGCGCAGCCGACGAATCGGGTAAAGCCGCGCAAGTAGCTTGCGGCATTCATAGCAATAGCAACAAGGAAAAGAGGGCTTAAAAATGTCGATGGAGCTTTTTATTTTATTTATACTCGCGATTAACTGCTGGACATTTACGCTCATGTATCTCGACAAGCAGAGCGCTCGCCGCCAGCAAAGGCGTATTCCGGAGAAACGGCTGTTTACTTTGAGCGCTCTTGGAGGAGCTATTGGCGCCTACGCCGGCATGCGGGCATGGCGCCACAAGACGAAGCATCGCTCTTTCGTTTTGGGAATGCCGCTGCTTGTGATGTTGAATTTGGTTCTATTTGCAACGGTATTCCACTATGTGTTCGACATCTCGATTTTCAAATAGCGCAACGGGCGCAGCAGGCTTTTTCAAAAATATAGGAAAGGATATGATTTCGTTATCCTTTCTCTATATTTCTCGGACTGAAACGCGCCGCACCGCCAGAGGACGGCTTTCGGCCGTTTCACCTTGATTGGAAATAAGAAGTTGATACCCGCTATTCTCTTATGGTATATTGACAGTTCGTTTTCCCACTATATTCTTAGGAGGTAACTGGCTGAAATGACGGTTCAAAGTGCCTATCAAGAAGAGCAAGAGCGTTTAGCGCGCTCGCTTGAAGAAATACAATCACAGCTAAGCGCGATAGGCCCGCGCTACACAGGCGATGATTTTACGGAGCAAATGCTCGATTTGCAAAGAGAGGAACGGAAGCGGGGGCTGGAAATTGCTTTTCGCGAGCCATATTTTGGACGGATTGATTTTCAGGAGCTGCCAAATGATGCTAAGCAGGAGCTCTATATCGGCAAGGCAGGCGTAGCTAGAGAGGGTGGCAAGGAGCTGCTCGTTATTGACTGGCGTGCGCCAATTGCCAGCTTGTTTTATTCTTTTACAGGCGGTGAAGCGGCGGTCACTTATGATTCTCCTGATGGCGAAATCGAAGGGATCGTCTATTTAAAGCGCAATCTGATGGTTCGCCAGGGCGAGCTTGTCCGAATGGTGGACAGCTTCACACGCGGTCAGGAAGAAGAAGCGGTCACCGACGAGTTTTTGCTCTATCGACTAGGTGAAAATAAAGACAATAGGCTCAGAGATATCGTCTCGACGATCCAGCAGGAGCAGGATGCGATCATCCGTACGGGACGGAGCAAGGCGCTGTTTATTCAAGGCGTGGCGGGGAGCGGCAAGACGACGGTAGCGCTGCACCGGCTCGCTTTTTTGCTCTATCAGTATGCGGATCGAATGCGGGCGGAGCGGATGGTTATTTTTGCGCCTAACCGCATGTTTCTTGAGTATATTTCCGGCGTGCTGCCGGAACTGGGCGTAGGCGATATTCAGCAGACGACGTTTGCCGACTGGGCGCTGGATCTGCTGGAGCTTGAAGTGCGAATGGATGATAAAACCGATACATTGGAATATTGGTTTGAGCATTATCGCAGCGCGGAGGAAATTGCGGAGGCGCCGGGACGCTTGAAGGGCTCGCTTGATTTTAAGCAGGCCATTGACGAGCGGCTGGAGCAGCTAGAACTAAGCATCGTGCCTTTGCAGCCGTTTGAGCCTGTAGATAAGCTGGTGCTGACTCCGGAGCAAATGCTGGAATGGTATCGCACCGATTATGGCGAGGAGCCGCTGATGCGCAAGCGCGAGCGATTCGTCAGCCGTATTCGCAGATGGCTGGAATCCGAGCTGAAAATGCGCGGCATGCATGATAAAAAAGTAAGGGCCAAGGCATTAACCCGCTTAAATGCACTAGCGAAAAAAATTCCGGCTTACACCGCGCCGAAGCTATATGCGTCTTTCTTCCAAGGCAAGCAGGCGATGAGCCTGGTGCCAAAAGCAATAGCGGCGGCAACGGCTGCCCGCCTGAAAGCAGGAACGATTGCGCCGGAGGATTTGGCGCCGCTCGCCTATATTCATTTGCGCCTGTTTGGGCTGCAAACAGCGCCTTATGACCATATCGTCATTGACGAGGCGCAGGATTATTCGCCGTTCCAGCTGGAAGCGCTGCGTCTCTGCCAGCAAACGCCGTCATTGACCGTGCTGGGCGACTTGCAGCAGGGCATCCATGCCTATGCAGGCATTCATAGCTGGCAGGAGCTGACTGCGCTGTATGATGAAGAACAGACCGGATTTTTTGAGCTGAACCGCAGCTATCGCTCAACGATGGAAATTATTGCCTTCGCCAATCGGATTCTTGGTGCAATGGGGGCTGGCGTGAAGGCGGCCGTACCTGTATTCCGGAGCGGAGATGCCGTGGAGCTTGCGCCAGCTGAGCCAAGTGAGTGGATGGACATGCTGGAGCAAACGATTCGGGAATGGCAGGCGGATGGCAGCTATCAGACGATCGCAGTTATTGGCCGGACGACGGAGGAATGCGCGGTTATCCATGCAGCTTTGAATGCTGCGGGGGTAGAAGCTTCGCTTGTGGAACGGGGACAGCCCGAATACAGCGGCGGCTTGTCCGTCGTGCCCGCTTACTTGTCCAAAGGGCTGGAATTTGATGCGGTGCTCATTGCTGATGCCGGTGCGCTTGCTTATACCGATCAGGATGCCAAGCTGCTATATGTTGGTTGTACGAGAGCGCTTCATAAGCTAAAATTAGTTTATCAAGGCTCGTTTACCTCGTTAGTAGCAGACGTTGCCGACGGCGTGCAAGAATTATGACAGTATTAAGGCATTTTGCCGCAAATTCTTGACTTTAGCAGGCCTTGTAACTAAAATTGCTACAAGATGTATATACCTGTATTTATTGAGGAGGATTTGAGCGGTAGTGACGAAAACAAAGAAAAAAGGTTCTAGCAGTAATCAGCAGCAAAGGCAGCAGCCCAAGAAAAATTCGAACAGCGCGCTTATTTTTCTGACGGTCGGTATTTTGGCGGTCATTGTCGTCATCGTACTCGGCATTAACAATCAGTCCAAGCCGTTTGAATTTGACTATGAAGCAATGCCTGTACTGGGCAGCGTAGATGCACCTGTCAAAATCGTTGAATTCGGCGATTACAAGTGCCCAATCTGCCGTGATTTTTCGCAACAAATCAAACCTCAGCTGGAGAAAGAATTTATTGAAACAGGCAAAGCATCCTTTTATTTTGCAAACTATTCGTTCATCGGTAAAGATTCCGTGACTGCTGCACTCGCGGCGGAAGCGGTCTATCAGCAAAATAATGACGCCTTCTGGACTTATAATCAAGCGATTTATGATAATCAACAGAATGAAAATATCGAATGGGCAACGCCGGAACATTTGGTGCAGCTTGCAAAGGACGCCAAACTTCCTATCGATTTTGATTTGCTGAAAAGCGACATCGAGAATAAAACCTATCAAAAGCAGGTCGACCGCGATAACTCGCTCGTTCGTCCGCTTAATATCGGAGGAACGCCTACCGTCTTTGTTAATGGCAAGGCGGTTTCAAGTCTCGATTACGCAACGATCAAATCAACAATCGAGGCAGCTCTAAAATAAGGGGCCTTGATTAAAAAGGAGCCCGGTCAAAAATGACAACGCCACCCTATGAATCGTGGTTGAAACGGTATGCATTATATTTTGCCTGGATCGTTACGCTAGTCGCAACGGGGGGCAGCTTGTATTTTAGTGAAATTAAAGGGTTTTTACCTTGTGATTTATGCTGGTATCAGCGCATCTTCATGTATCCGCAGGTCATTATTTTAGGTATTGCAACGTATCGCGGGGACCGGAATATCATTAAATACTTACTGCCGATTAATATAATCGGGCTTGCGATTTCCATTTTCCATAACTTCGAGATTTGGTTTCCGAAGGTGGGCGAGCTGGTGCCTTGCCGTTCCGGCATCCCGTGCAATTTTGACTATTTGAACTGGTTTGGCTTTCTGACGATTCCGATGATGGCGATGATCGCTTTTGTGCTTATTATCGTGTTTCTGCTGCTGGCTCGCCAAAGCAATGAAGACGAAGAAGCAAACGAAAACTAACGGTATTCCTAAGCAAAGCCCCGAGGCGGATGTCGCCATTCGGGGCTTTGCTTTTGTATATTGGGGATGCAGCATAAAGTGACAAGGCAGTGAACAAACGCCTAAAGTTTGCTCCCCCTAATGTCTAATCCCTTAGCAATCGGCTAGCGAATGAAAGCAAAATGGGTTATCTTAAAAGTAGCAGGTGTGAAAGCATAAAGAGAGTAGGGAACACCATGATCGAAGTGGAGCAGCAGCTATATAGAGAAGCAGAGCAGTTCATCTTTACCTGTTATGCCGAGCTTGGCAAAAGTGAAGCGGAGGTTGTGCATCGGCTGGCGGAAATCCGCTCTGAAGTTGAGCGCACAGGTTTTTATGAGCATACATATGAAGAGCTCCAGCATGGGGCGAAAATGGCTTGGCGCAACAGCAATCGCTGCATTGGCCGTCTTTTTTGGCAGACGATGGAGGTGTTTGACGCCCGTCAGCTCCACGAGGAAGACGATATCGCAAATGCGATCTTTTCGCATATTCGCTATGCGACGAATGGCGGCAAAGTCCGCCCGGCGATTACGATTTTTGCAGCAAAGCAAGAGCAAAATCAAATCCGGCTGTGGAACCATCAGTTTGTTCGTTATGCGGGCTATGAGGACGGGAATGGCGGTGTCATAGGCGATCCGGCTTCGCTGCCATTTACGAGGGCTTGCGAAGCATTGGGCTGGCAAGGTGCAGGAACAAGGTTCGATGTGCTGCCGCTTGTTATTCAGAAGCTCGGAGAAGAACCGAAGCTGTACGAGCTTCCCGCAGGGCTGGCGCTGGAAATTCCACTGTCGCATCCGGAGCTGGAGTCGTTTGCGGAGCTGGGCCTGCGTTGGTACGCGGTCCCATTCATCGCAGATATGATGCTGGAAATTGGCGGTATTTCCTACACAGCGGCGCCGTTTAATGGCTGGTATATGGGGACGGAAATTGGGGCGCGCAATTTGGCAGATACGGATCGTTACAATCAGCTGCCTATCGTAGCTAGGTTAATGGGACTGGATATGACGACGAATACATCTCTGTGGAAAGATCGGGCGCTAGTAGAGCTGAACGCGGCGGTCATTCATTCGTTCAAAAAGCATGGCGCCAGCATCGTCGACCATCATACGGCTGCCGAGCAGTTTACTCGCTTCGAGAAGCAGGAGAAGGAACAGGGACGTGCGGTTACCGGCCGCTGGTCATGGCTTATACCGCCGATGTCTCCGGCAACAACAGCGGTATGGCATCGGAGCTATGATGATACGGAATTAAAGCCAGCTTATTTATATCAGGAAAAGGCGTATACAAGCGGAGGGTCATAAACGTGGATTTTATAATGGAATATTTATCCTTCTTCGTCATTGTTACCGAGGGCGAAGACAGCAGCTCCTCCAAGCGATACAAGCATTATCAGACGCTGGAGGAAGAGGACTATGAAGATAGTGAGATTAAGCGATTTTTGGACGGGGAATTTGCCCGCATCGTCAAGCGCAAAGTAGAGCGCAACCCGAATTCGGAAAATGCGCCGACTAAAATCGGACGGTTCATGGTTGAGCCTGGCTATGAGCTGGGCAGTAATCAAAACTATAATTTGTTCCAGCGGCTGCGTGATGCGGACAATAAGGAGCGTTACATAGGCATTGCTGACGAGCTGGTGCATATTTATATGGATACGAGCGCAGTGCGCGGCGGTGCTTTTATTATTGCAAGAGCGAAGCTGAACACTTATTTTGATGAACCTTTTTTATTCCTCTTAAAATGTGATTTTGAGCCGAAAATCGCCCGCATTTCCGATGAGCGTAATTTGATTTCGCAGGTGGAAATGGCGATTAGCGCCCGCAGCATCAAGTCGATTCAATACCCGCATATGCCCGAGGAGGGGATACTTGAGCATTGGGAGCTGAAAATTCATCAGGCATCGCATGCCCGCTATTTTGAAGATTTTCTAAAATACGTATCATATGAGAAGCCGCTACCGGAAGTGATGAGCGATCAGCTGCTGGACATGGTGCAGCAATATATGGATGAAAAGTGGGAGGGCGTGACGGAGAGCACCGAGCGCCACGAGGAAGAAAATGCGATTGAAGTATGGGCGCATAGCGAGAAACGCGATATTCATGAATACTGGTCACAGGAGCAGGTGACATTGGCATCGGCAGCACTGGTGGAACAGAAGCCGGATTTGCCGTTTACATTCAAGCTGGACAGCGTAACGGTTAAAGGTTTGCTGGCGGAGTTTGGTACAGCGCTGCATTTTGCCAAGCATAATGGCCGTTATGTTGTCGTCATTGAGGGGGATTCGTTCCAGTTTGATAAAGGGATGTCGCCAATCGAGCTGCTGCAGCCGCCGGATTTAATGGAGCTGCTGCCTGAGATCGGGACGCACAAGCAGGAGAGCAGCGCCATTGAGGATTTGCAGCGTTATGCGGATGACCTAGCGAATGACCCGAATTACGAAGGCGAATAACAGCTACGGCTGTATTGGCAAGCTATATGGAATAAGCCAACAAGAAGATAAAGGAGGTACTATGGTGGAAAAGCTGCTGTTTATTGAAATTGGCATGGGCTGCGACCTGCATGGTCAAGATGTTACGAAAGCGGCGGTACGGGCTGTGCAAAATGCGATTCATCACAATTCCATGCCGGGCCTGCTTGAAATTTTGCCAGGCGGAACGCTGGATGCGATGAAGGTCAGAGTGCGGCTTGCTGTTCCATGCGACAAGGACCTGCTGGATATCGAGCAAGTGAAAGCGGTGCTCCCCTATGGCGAAGTAACTGTGGAGCTTGTGGACGGAGGCATGCTGACAACAAGCGGTATTGTGCTTCCGGACAAGGCAGATCGCAATGATTTGATCTACATCGTCAATGCATCCGTTGAGGTAGGCTATTAGTCAGAGATTAGTCCAACGCTTCTTATAAAATGCCCGCAGGCAGCTGTAGCTTTACAGCCTGTCTTGCGGGCATTTTTCTTTTCAGCCGTCCCCTTTGTAATGATTTTCGCCGTTCATGGAAACAATAGGGCATAGTCCAAAATGACAGAGGAGATTCGGCATGATTTGGAAGCTGACGGTATTCGTAATTTTGCTTATTTTTACCGCGTTTTTTGTGGCGACTGAATTTGCTGTCGTCCGTTTGCGGGCAAGCCGCGTGCATCAGATGGTAGCGGAAGGCGTGAAAAACGCGGGTGCAGTGGAAAAGGTCATTAACAATTTGGATGGCTATTTATCTGCCTGCCAGCTAGGAATTACGATTACAGCGCTCGGACTTGGTTGGCTCGGAGAGCCGACGATTCATGAGGTGCTGCATCCACTGCTTCACCGCTCAGGCATCGTAGGCGATTTTGCCGATGTGCTGTCCTTTATCGTTTCCTTTAGTATCGTGACCTACTTGCATGTCGTGCTGGGCGAGCTTGCGCCAAAGACGCTGGCCATTATTAAGTCGGAGCAAATTAGTCAGCTCACAGCGCCGCTCATCATTTGGTTTTACCGGCTGTTTTTTCCGTTCATCTGGCTGCTGAACGGGTCAGCAAATGGGCTGGTGCGATTAGTCGGTTTTAAGCCGGCTACGGAGCATGAGGCACATTCGGAGGAAGAAATCCGGCTGATAATGTCCGAAAGCTACGAAAGCGGCAAAATCAATAAAAGCGAGCTTAGCTATGTAAATCGGATTTTTGAATTCGACGAGCGGCTGGCGAGAGAAATTATGGTGCCGCGCACCGATATGGTGTGCCTGTACAGCGATAAGCCGCATGAGGAAAATGTCGCGACCATAAAGCGTGAGCAATATACGCGATTTCCAGTGGCCCAGGGGAGCAAGGATAATATTATTGGAGTTATAAATACGAAGCAGTTTTTTATGCATTATGTGGATCAGCAGACGACCGAGGTAAGCTCGCTCATGCAGCCGGTCATGTTTATGCCGGAGGTTATGCCTATAAAGAAGCTGCTGCGGACGATGCAAACGGAACGGGTGCATTTATCGATCTTGCTCGATGAATACGGCGGCACATCGGGGCTGATTACAATCGAAGATATTATTGAGGAAATCGTAGGCGAAATTCGCGATGAATTTGATGCGGACGAAGTGAAGGAAATTGATCAGCTTGGTGAGGGAAGGTTCATGGTAAACGGCAATGCGCTCATTAGCGAGGTGAATACAGCGACCGGCAGCCATTTAGAAAGCGAAGAGGTGGATTCGATTGGCGGCTGGCTGTTTAACCGCATGCCCGACCTCCCTGTCGGGGAGGCATGGACGTTTGCGGAGCTAACATTCATCATTCGCGAGAAAGAGACGCATCGCATTCGTAAAATCGAAATTATCGTCGGTTGAGACTTGTAATGGGAATGAGCTGCCGTTACGAAAACCAGCCTGCAACGATGTTATATAAGCTTTCCAGCCGCGTGAGAAGCTTGTTCGTTTTTCTCCCGTGCTGCATCAGGTTTATGGCCCAGTCCCAGTCCACGAGAAAATGAATGACGGTCACGACAATGATAATGAAGACGATGGCGAACGTAATAATAAAGGCGGCTTGCAGCCGAAAATAAAGCAGCAGCCGCTGCGCCAGCTTGAGCATCGCATTTTCGTCAGACTGGCCAGCAAGCTTGCCAACCTGTTTTCCTAACAGGTACAATACGACCGCGACGCTGATTTCCAGCAGCCCGGCAATCGTCCCGAGGCCAAATTGCAGCAGGCTGGCGAAGGTTTGAAACAAGCCGAACAGCATCGTTAGAAAGGCCGTCATTTTTATCCAAAACGCGAGCTTTTTCCAAGTGCTGCTTAGCTGGGCAGCGGTATTCGTTTGCATAATCGCTGAGCTCTCGCTCAGCGCGGGTGGGTCGCCTTCTCTTGTATGGAGTGGGCTTTTTGACATGTCTTCTTGGTGATTCAATGCTGCAGGCTCCCTTCATGACATACGCTGAAATGTTACACGACTAATACGGAAGGCCCTTAGGACAAGTTGCAAAAACCTAGCTGTCGCTGTCGAAAATCTGGGACTTGCTGAGCAAGACTTGGCGGAAGTCATGTGTTACAATAATAGAGTTTATTTCAGATTAGAAATTAGAGATTAGGATGCAGGAGGCAGGAGAATGGTGGATTTATTAAATGCGATTCTGATGGGAATCGTGGAAGGTTTGACGGAGTTTCTACCTGTATCATCGACAGGGCATCTCATTTTACTCGCAGATTTACTTAACTTTACAGGAGACCGTGCAAAAACCTTTGAGGTCGTCATTCAATTTGGAGCGGTATTGGCCGTGCTGGTGCTTTATCGCAAAAGGTTCTTGAAGCTATTGAACTTCAACTTCTCCAAATCATCCGGGATGAACGCACTGCATATTGCGCTTGCGATGCTTCCGGCAGGTCTAATCGGTGTCGTATTTCATGGATTTATTAAAGAATATTTGTTTAGTACAACAACGGTATTGGTAGGTCTCGTCGCAGGCGGTATTTTGATGATTGTTGCTGACCGCATTAAGCGGAAAGTAACGGCCGAGGAGCTGGATGATCTGTCGTACAAGCAAGCACTTGCGATCGGCTGCTTTCAGGTACTGGCGCTGTGGCCGGGCTTCTCGCGTTCCGGCTCGACGATATCGGGGGGGATGTTTTTCGGGGCAAGCCAAAAGGCTGCTGCGGAATTTACGTTTATCGTATCGGTGCCGATGATGGCGGGAGCAAGCGGTATTGATCTGATTAAAAGCCGTGAATTTCTGACGATGGCGGATATGCCGCTGTTTCTGATTGGCTTCATTACTGCGTTTATCGTGGCGCTTATTGCTGTCGTTACCTTTATTAATTTAATCAAAAAGCTGCGCTTATCCTGGTTCGCCTACTACCGCTTTGCTCTTGCCATCGTGTTTGCTTTTATTCTTTTGTAGTCGATGTAAGGAAAGAGCTGCAGCTTTAAACCCTATGAGACTTTCTTCGGCCTATGAAGGCTGAAGGGAGTCTCTTTTATTATTTCGCGGCGGCAGCGCTCGCCTAGCTCTCAGCTGGCGCGCGTTTTAATGGGGAGCGGCGCCATGCCAGAACAGATCTACAAGCTCACGTGCCGTTTGCTTGAGTGAAGCTTCGTCGTTGACCACTTTTTTACGGTTGCGGATGCTCAGCATAGCGGTATAGGCATGGGCAAGCAGCAGCGGATTGCCTGGGACCAGCTCTTTTTTATCCATAGCCTCTTGAAAAATGTCAGCGAGCAGCTCATGCAGCCGCGATTCACCGGCACGGATCGTTAGCGTTTGCTCCTCGCTGAGGCCTGGAGCCGCTTCGCGCATCATCGTTTCAAAGTCGACATGGGCGTTCGCCATATGCCTTTCAGCTACAATAAGCAGTCGATCCTTAAGCTCTCCAGGGCCGGTAATGATTTTGCGCGTACTTTGATAAGCCATGTTTAAGACGAATAAAAGCGCCTCGGTAAAAAGCACCGCTTTATTGTTGAAATAGTAATAGACGCTTGCCTTTGTAACGCCGCATGCTTTGGCGACGCCGTCGAGCGATACTTTTTCGAAGCCAAGCTCCATAAATTGATAAGATGCCGTAAATAAAATTTTCTCCATCGTTTGAGCGGTGCTGCTGCCTTTTGGACGGCCAGGTTTGCGTTTTTCTTGATCATCTACCATGTTGTGACCCTCCATGTTCATCTAATTGTAATAAAAGCAGTTGATTAATTAACCTTCGGGTATATATAATTAAATTAGCCTACAAAATCTATTTTAAACCAAATGGCTGAAGATGTGAAACGGAGGATGGGAGTAATGCTAGAGAAATTAGGCAGCGCAATTGCAGGCCGCCGTACGCGGTGGGTCACGGTAATCGTGTGGATAGTACTTGCGGGAGCTTTAACGATGTGGCTTCCGGCTGTTGGAGGACAAGAGAAAAATAATGCGCCCAACCTGGAAGCAGACAGCCCTTCCGTGCTTGCAGATCAATTAATGAAGGAAAAATTCCCAAATGGGGCAGGTGTGCCTGCCTTGCTTGTATGGCATAGGGATGCCGGTCTCACCGATGAGGATTATGCGCTCATTCAGAAAACGTCGCAGCTGCTTAGCGAGCAGCCGCTGCCAGAGCAAGGAGAACTGCTGCCGCTGCATCAAATGCCGGCTCCTGCGCTTTCAAAACTGGCATCGGAAGACGGCGGCACGCTTGTTCAGCCAATTACATTCGCAGAAAATGCGGATACGGAAATTTTACGCAGCAATTTGGAGAAAATTCAAGAGCTGGTTAAAGAAGCGGCAGGGGGCACGAGCCCGTTTGATGCGGCTACAACTGGCGTCGATGCGCTGAGCGCAAGGATCAGCGGTCCAGTGGGCATTCAAGTCGACGCATCAGCATTATTCAAAGGAGCGGACGTGTCGCTGCTTATTGCTACGGTGCTGATTGTACTCATCCTATTGCTGCTTATTTATCGTTCTCCGATTTTGGCAGTCGTTCCGATTGTAGGCGTAGGGTTCGCTTATTTGGTTACGAGCCCTATTCTCGGCTGGCTGGCCTCTGAGGGCTGGATTACAGTAGATGCTCAAGCCATTTCGATTATGACGGTACTGTTGTTTGGTGCAGGCACAGACTACTGCTTGTTCTTTATTTCGCATTTCCGCCAAGAGCTGGAGCGGGAAGAGAATAAGATGACAGCACTCAAAATTGCTTTCCGTGATGCATCGGGAGCGATTGCGATGAGCGGCTTCACGGTCGTTCTGTCATTGCTGGCACTGCTTGCGGCCAAATATGGTGCTTACCAGCGTTTTGCAATACCATTCAGCTTGTCGATTTTCATTATGGGCATTGCCAGCCTGACACTTGTGCCTGCGCTATTGTCGATTATGGGAAGAGCTTCATTCTTCCCGTTCATTCCTCGCACCGAAGGTATGCAGCGGTTGCGTGCAGAGAAGCGCAGCAAGCCGTATCGCCCACGTCGCCAAGGCAGCAAGCTAGGCACAGCAGTAGGAAGCTTAGTCGTTGCGAAGCCTTGGACCGTTGTTATCGCGAGCGTTATTTTTCTCGGTGCGCTGGCAGGTTTTGCTCCACAGGTTAAGTTTACGTATGATTTATTGTCTTCCTTCCCGAAAGATATGCCTTCGCGTGAAGGTTTTGATACGATTTCCACTGCATTTACCCCTGGGCAGCTGGCTCCTGTCGGCGTGGCAGTTCAAACAGAAGGCAAGGCAGCCCAGCTTGTTGCCAGCCTTTCGGATATGGATCTCGTTGATTCGGTATCGGAGCCGGTTCAAAGTAAAGAGGACCCGAATTTGCAGTCCGTTCAAGTTACGCTAAACATTAATCCTTATTCACAGGAGGCCATGGATTTGGTTCCGCTGCTTCGCGGGGCGGCTGAGGAAGCATTGGATAAAGCAGGCGTTTCAGGTGCGGCGTCTAAAGTGTGGGTAGGCGGACAGACTGCAACGCAGCATGACTCACAGCTGTTGACCGATAGGGACAATAAGGTTATTATCCCTCTTGTTATTGGGATGATTTTAGTGCTGCTCATCGTCTATTTGCGCTCCATTGTTGCAGCTCTATATTTAATCGCCACCGTATTATTGTCATTCGGCTCTGCTTTAGGCCTCGGCTGGCTTATATTGCATTATGGGATGGGTGCAGAAGCGATTCAAGGAGCGATCCCGCTGTATGCATTCGTGTTCCTTATTGCCCTTGGCGAGGACTACAATATTTTCATGATTTCGAGCATTTGGAAGAAAAAGGCGAAAATGCCGCTTAAGCAAGCGATACGTGAAGGTGTAGCAGAGACTGGCGGCGTAATTACATCCGCAGGTCTGATCCTGGCAGCTACGTTTGCGGTACTTGCGACGCTGCCGATTCAGGTATTGGTCCAGTTCGGCGTTATTACGGCGATTGGCGTGCTGATGGATACGTTCATCGTAAGACCGTTCCTCGTGCCAGCCATTACAACGCTGCTTGGCAAAAGAGCCTTCTGGCCTGCTAGGGCTGAGCTTGTGGAGGCGGGAAAAAGCAAGCCTGGCAAGCAAAAACAAATCGTTTAAGTCGCTGCGTCATTGGCAGCAGCAAGGCGCCTTACTGTCTGATCGAAATGATCAGACAGTAAGGCGCTTTTTTTCTAAATATAGGAAAGCATAGCATTGCGCAAAACCTTCTCTATATTTCTACGCGAAACGGTAGCTTTGCCGCCAACGGACGGCGATAGCCGTTTACGCTTGGTCGTTTTTGCATAAGCGTAAGCATAAGCATAAGTAGCTGTTAAAATTCGCAGGGCCAAGCTTCCGTTCTGGGCGCACAGGAATAAAATAAAGGGAAACGAAAGCGCAAAGGGGGTTCGCCAAATGCAAAAGAGGTTCCTCAGTCTAACTTTTATGGTGGTTTTGTTTATTGGAATAAACCTCTGGAGTTCTGCTTTGCTAGCTGTATCCGCTGCTGATGTCTGTACACCTGCTGATACCGAGCAGCAGACGAATGCGACCACTACACCAGCATCCGGCTCCAACTGTAACGAGCATGCTGGCCATGGTGCTTCTGATCCGGCTGCTACCGCTCCGGGAGATCAGCTCAATGATGAGCAGGCGGGATGGCTGCTTACGGGTGTAATTGCTTTATTTCTAGTCATCGTCGTCATATGGCGCCGGCAAGTGTTCAAGTCAAAGCGCTAGCTGCCAAAAGGAGTGGCGCAGCTCACCTCACCTGACAGGGCTGCATCGTTATGCCGCAGACGCAAGCAATAGCCAGTGTGCGATTCAGCCATCTGCGGCTTATGTTTTATTTTTCTGCTAAATTGCGAGTTATAACATGAATTGATACATATTATAATATTATTAGTGTGTATTACAACATAATTTTTAGTTATTGGTATGTTATAATATTTGAAATTACAAAATCATAAAAAATAAGCTGTAACAGTTTTGATTTTTAATTTAGTTTGTTATTGATTAGAAACGTAGATTTGTCACAACTTAGTCAGTCCCGATGTGGCTTAAAGCCTTGGTACATCGGGATATTTTATAACTAACTAAATCACGATCTTTTTTAGTTATATACTCAAGTTCTTATCATTTGGCGTTGGCTGCATCGACGACAGCATGCAAGCGATTACCGAGTGCTTCACATCGCCTCGTTGAGACACTAATTTGCCTGACCATCCCGACTCCTATTTCCTCTCGTTCGTTCGCCAAAAATATCCAAAGGAACCTTCCAATATCACTTTTAGATATTACGGAATTTTTCAAAACCGACTTTACAATAAAGTAAAGAATCCTTAAGCATTGATACTGCGCGCAATTCGCTGATTTTTTCATTATTCTTTCATTATTCTTTTATTAGCCTTCGTTATAATCAAATGTAGTTATCATCCAGTTGCAGAAACCTATCCCTACCCGCTCTTGCGACAATTTTCTACTCTTCGTCATCTCACTTCAAGCGTTATAGTAAAGGAGAAAAATCATGAAAAAATCAGTCTTATGTCTATTAATTGCATTATTTACGTTCGGGAATTCATTCTCGCAGATTCTACCTGTTTATGGAGCAGAGAACGATTTTACTTTTACAATCGGTTCCAATGGCGCTACGGTCACGGACTACAGGGGGACGGATCTGAATGTGGTTATTCCCGCTGAGTATGCGGGTACGACGGTAACCGAAATTGGGAGATCAGCATTTGATACATACGGTACAGGCAAACCTAAAATTACAAGCGTCGTGATTCCGAACAACGTGAAGGTAATCCAAACGTATGGATTCCGTTATACTGGCCTCACTTCCATAGACCTTCCAGACAGTTTGTTAACGATCGGCTCCAGCGCATTCGAGAACAATCCGCTTACAACAGTCGTTTTTCCAGATAGTGTAACGACGATCGGCAACTATTCTTTTTATATGAATAATTTGACATCGATTAAATTATCGGAAAATTTGAAGACGATTAATGGCGGGGCTTTCGACACCAATCACATTGCGAAACTTGTCATCCCGGCCAGCGTAACGAATGTCGCCAGTAGTTCATTCTATAATAACAACTTAACAAGCATAACTGTGTTAGGCAATGCAACAACTTTTGGGACAGGTGTATTTGAGGGTAATCCGGGCAATCTGAAAATATTCGGAATTGCGAATTCTCCCGTAGCCGTTTATGCGTCGAGCAACGGACATACGTTTGTGGACGGAACGGCGTTATTTCAAGCGGTCTCTAGCGCCAAGTCGTTGTTGAAAAGTAATCTGGTGGGCACCAGCGTAGGACAAGTTCCGGCCAATGCCTATAACGACTTAACGGCAGACTATGACGCAGCCATGCTTTTTATCGACGGAATCGGGAATGCCACCATCGCCTCTGACCTGGCTAACGCAGCAAATCCTCTGACCTCTTCAATCGCGGCATTCAATGCGCAAATTGTCCAGGCCGGCAATCCCGCGGTGTTGGCAGCGGCAATCACGGCGGCGCAGCAGGCATTGACGGATCATCCGCAAGGGGAGAACGTGGGGCAGGTGTCAGCGGGAACGCGCACCGCGCTCGAAACTGCGATGGATGCGGCGCAGCAGATTCTTGATAACGCGAGCAATTACACGCAAGCTCAACTGGATACGGCAGTGAACCAGTTAAATTCAGCGGTTCAAATCTTTAATGCCGCTGTTATACAAGCGGGTATTCCGACGGCGCTGGACGCGGCGATCACGGCGGCGCAGCAGGCGTTGACGGATCATCCGCAAGGGGAGAACGTGGGGCAGGTGTCAGCGGGAACGCGCACCGCGCTCGAAACTGCGATGGATGCGGCGCAGCAGATTCTTGATAACGCGAGCAATTACACGCAGGATCAACTGGATACGGCAGTTAACCAGTTAAATTTAGCGGTTCAAATCTTCAATGCCGCTGTTGTACAAGCGGGTGTTCCGACTGCGCTGGACGCGGCGATCGCGGCGGCGCAGCAGGCGTTAACGACTCATCCGCAAGGTACGGATGTAGGGCAGACTTCGGCAGGAACTCGCACCGTGCTGGAAACTGCGATGGATGCGGCGCAGCAGATTCTTGATAACGCGGGAAATTACACGCAGGATCAACTGGATACGGCTGTTACCCAGTTAAATTCAGCGGTTCAAGTCTTTAATGCTGCTGTTATACAAATGGGTATTCCGACGGCGCTGGGGGCGGCGATCACGGTTGCACAGCAGGCGTTGACGGATCATCCAGAAGGTATGGATGTCGGGCAGACTTCGGCAGGAACTCGCACCGTGCTGGAAACTGCGATGGATGCGGCACAGCAGATTCTTGATAACGCAGGCAATTACACGCAGGATCAACTGGATACGGCAGTTAACCAGTTAAATTCAGCAGTTCAAATCTTCAATGCCGCTGTTGTACAAGCGGGTGTTCCGACTGCGCTGGACGCGGCGATCACGGCGGCGCAGCAGGCGTTAACGACTCATCCGCAAGGTACGGATGTAGGGCAGACTTCGGCAGGAACACGCACCGTGCTGGAAACTGCGATGGATGCGGCACAGCAGATTCTCGATAACGCGGGCAATTACACGCAGGATCAACTGGATACGGCAGTTAACCAGTTAAATTCAGCGGTTCAAGTCTTTAATGCTGCTGTTATACAAGCGGGCATTCCAACGACGCTGGACGCGGCAATCGCGGCGGCGCAGCAGGCGTTGACGGATCATCCGCAAGGTACGGATGTAGGGCAGACATCGGGAGGAACTCGCACCGTGCTGGAAACTGCGATGGATGCGGCGCAGCAGATTCTCGATAACGCGGGCAGTTACACACAGGATCAACTGGATACAGCAGTTAACCAGTTAAATTCAGCGGTTCAAGTCTTTAATGCTGCTGTTATACAAGCGGGTGTTCCAACGGTGCTGGACGCGGCAATCACGGCGGCGCAGCAGGCGTTGACGGATCATCCGCAAGGGGAGAACGTGGGGCAGGTGTCAGCAGGAACTCGCACCGCGCTGGAAAATGCGATGGATGCGGCGCAGCAGATTCTCGATAACGCGGGCAATTACACGCAGGATCAACTGGATACGGCAGTTAACCAGTTAAATTCAGCGGTTCAAGTCTTTAATGCTGCTGTTATACAAGCAGGTATTCCAACGGCGCTGGGGACGGCGATCACGGCGGCGCAGCAGGCGTTGACGGATCATCCGCAAGGTACGGATGTAGGGCAGATTTCGGCAGGAGACCGCGCTGCCCTGCAGACCGTGATAGATGCAGCGCAGGCTATTGCCGACGATGCGGAAAATCAATCTCAGACTCGTTTGGATGAAGCTACTGTCAGTTTGAACGATGCTATGGCGGTATTTGAAGCTGCTTGGGTAGGGATGGTGCTAACCGCATCGGCCAATGATTTGTACGGAACGAGCGACACGCTTCGCTTTACGGTATTTTACGGATATGAAGTAACCGTGATAGGGACACCGGTCGTTCCGATCATGGTTGGAGACAATTCCGCCACTCAGACGGTATATGCCCCATATATGGGAGCGCGCGGCGAGGCAGTGACAAAACTTACTTTCGAATTCGAAGTTCCTGCTGGGCTCGCGGATGTTGACGGAATTGAAGTTGCTGCATCATTAGAGCTCCCGAACGGTGCAAGCATCGTTCGCACCTCCAGCGGACGCCCCGCTTCGCTAACTTACGTAGCACCGGACGCGAACGGAATACGTATCGTGGCGATACCGCCCGAAGTTGCCATGACGGTTGCACCGAACGGATCGGAACGTAAAGCGATCAGTGTGATTGCAAGCGTGTACGGCGGAGCTGCGGGAAATGCGCTGACGCAGCTCCGTTGGCTGCCTGGAAGTCTTAGTGGGGTTGATTTTGCCGGTGGAACGAAGGGAACCGATATTTTGGCCACACCTCAATTCACCATTACTGCCAACGGCGACTATACCGTTTATGCCCTAGACGAAGCAGGCAATGAAGCAGTGAAAACCATCACTGTTACTGGGATTTCAACCCCGTCTTCGTCGGATAACGGCAATCGACCGGTCACATCGGGGACGACTGTGAAGTTAGATTCGAATGGCGGGATTAAAATTCTCGTCGATCCATCCGACATCAAACAAGTCAAGCGTTTGGACGGCACGGTGATCGAGCAAGTCTTCCTCCCCGAACGGACGAGGGAGCAAGTGCTGGAACTCCTGAAAGATGCGATGAAACCGTTTGTCAGCATTACAATCGGCAATCGGGAGCAAGCGTTACAGGCACAGTTTCAAGCTGACTGGATCGCGGATATGGTCAAAGCTAATCCTAATACCATTATCGAGGTGAGGTTGAACAATTCTAGCTACCAATTGCGGTTAAGCGCGATCGATCTGATCGGCTTGGCGGAGCGTCTCGACGCGGAAATATCGAATTTGACCGTGAACATCATACAGGAGCTGGCCGGCGAGCATATTCGACAAGAGATCAATCGGATCGGGGTTTCCCAAGGTTTTACTGTTTTCGCCGACGTCATTGACTACAAGGTGATGGTCGAAGCAAACGGGCAAATGTTGGAGGTGCACGACTATGGCGGATCGTACTCGATCCGGACCATTAAGTTGGACCGAGAGAACACAAACGGTAACCTGGTTGCCGTTCAGTATATCCCGGAAAACGGAACCGTCGTTTTTGTTCCGGCAAAGATGGAAACCGGTCCAGACGGCACTAACGAAGCGATTCTGAACGTGCCACATAACAGCTTGTACACAGTCGTAAATGTGCAAGCCCGAACGTTCGCCGATTTAACCAGACACTGGGCGAAAGCGGATGTGGAGCATCTGGCGTCCAAGCTGCTGGTGAACGGCGTGGCGGCCGACCGTTTTGACTCAGAAGGAACCATTACACGAGCAGAATTCTCAGCCTTGCTCGTTCGTGCGCTAGGGCTATCCGTGAAGGAGAGCGAGGGCGGTGATCGTTTTGCGGATGTCCCTGCATCCGCATGGTATGCATCTGCAGTAAATGCGGCAGTGGCTAGCGGGCTGGTTAGCGGCATCGGTGCCGGCCGTTTTGCGCCTAACGATCCAATTACCCGCGAGCAAATGGCCGTTGTGATTGCTGGCGCCTTAACCTTCACCAGCCATGGAACCAGTAGCGGTGGGCAAAAGGGAGGCCATCTGGATGCTTTCACGGATCGAGACTCCATTTCTTCATGGGCGCAAGCTGCGGTAGTCCGAGCATCGGAAGACGGCATTATAAAAGGAATGGAAGACGGACGCTTTGCCCCGAGGGAGAATGTAACGAGGGCGCAGGCAGCGGTTATACTGAAAAGGTTCCTGCAATATGTAAATTTTATCGATTAAATCAAGCAAAGAAATCAATTCAAAATGAATCGAAATACTCATTCATAGAATCATCTGTAAAACGATAGTGAAGGAGCTTGCCTCGTGGCAGCTCCTTTTTGTCGTACAAGTAACTGGCAGATAAGTGTGAAATATCGGTTGACAAGAAAATGGTCTAAATGAAATCCACGAAATCATCGGGCTGTTTTTGTCTCATTTGATCTTATAGCCCACATAAATGATGGACAAGCTTATTAATAAGACGAAATGCAACCGTTTGGACGCTTATGCCGTATAAATAGTGCTCTGTGCCATACAGGCGGAAAGGAAGAGATTAAACATGACCATTCGTTCAGGAAAAAGCATACTTTTAATCATTGGAATGTTATTATTAGGAGGATGCTCGTTATTCGAGGATGCCAAGCAGGCGGTCAATTCCGTATCGAGCTCGGCCGACTATGTGACGGGGGCGGCTTCGTACATGCAGACACTGACAAGCTTCAGCGAGCAGGCGACGCAGCTTGCGGAGCAAGCCGTAAACGATGCGAGTGCACGCGCCGATTATAAGGAGCAGCTGGTAGCTGTGCAGGACTCGATTAAGCAGTTTGGCGAGCTGCAAGCGCCGGATTTTGCCAAGGATGTCCATCAGACCGTGGTCGATTATAATTTGAAGCTGCAGGAAAGCATTGATGAGGTGCTGAAGCAGATCGAAGACGGCAAAGCATTGGTTGACGCAACGGAAATTCCAAATACGATTAACAAAATCAACGAGCTGTTAAATCAAGTAAATCAACTTCAGCAGCTGGTGTCGTAACGGTAAAGAGAGGAAGAATGAAAGATGAAAGTAAATATTTTGCATGCTAGCATGACGAACTCTAAGGAATCTGGTTTCGTGGGCAAGGTTCATTTTGAAGTAGAGGGCCAGACGAACCAATACGAAATTGCCCTTCACAGCCGCAAGGCGACTGAGTGGGGCTACGGTTTATTTTTTCTGAATGAATCGGGCAAGGAAGAAGATCTTTTAGCGGTCGAGGATGAGTTGGAAGAGGATGATGAGCTGTTTGATTCCCTCGTGAAAGCGGCTTGGGAAACACTGGAGAAGAAATAAACCTTTACGCGTATATGGCTGAAGCCGTCCTCTGACGGCAAAGCTGCCGTTTCGAGGATGCAATATAAGCCCATTTATAAGTGCAAAACTTATAAATTCTTATATTTTGAAAAATAGAGCTGGCGCCAGCCTGGACATGCAGTCCGTGCTTGCGCTGGCTCTATTTGCGTCTAGGCTGATGGCATAAACGCACTTGTCGATCATACAATCTAATGTTATCATTAAGATTACAATTTAATAGGAAGGGAATAAGTGTCAGCAGGCGTGCAAGGCGCCCAAGTTGACTTAATAGGGAAGTCGGTGAGAGACCGGCGCGGACCCGCCACTGTATGAAGCGACTGACGCTTCAAAGCCAGGAGACCTGCTTATTTCAACGACACTGTAAACCTACGTGGATATTAGGAAGGTGTTAGAGATTGGATGGCCCTTCGCTGTCTGCGTTTAACAAGGACATTGGTCTTTTCAAGCATTTCTAACACATAGCGTTAGAGGTGCTTTTTTTGTTGGATAGAAATTGTAAATTGCTACATAGAAGGAGTTGGGCATCAATGAGTGAAGCAGGCGTCGGCAAGCTGTTAATTATCGGATTCGGCCCAGGGAGCTTCGAGCATATTACGAAACGCGCCCGTGAAGCGATTCAGGAGAGCGATATAGTCATCGGCTATAACACGTATGTGGACTTGATTCGGGAGCTAATCAGCGATCAGGCGATTGTGCGGACAGGGATGACGGAGGAGGTCAGCCGGGCGCAGGAAGCGGTGCGCCAGGCGGAGAACGGCAAGAAGGTTGCCGTTATATCAAGCGGCGATGCGGGCGTGTACGGTATGGCAGGACTCGTGTATGAGGTGCTGATTGAGAAGGGCTGGAAGCGTAATGGCGGGGTAGAGGTTGAAGTCATTCCCGGCATTTCCGCCATTAACTCGACAGCGTCCCTGCTCGGCGCACCGATTATGCACGATGCTTGCACGATCAGCCTAAGCGATCATTTGACCCCTTGGGAGCTGATAGCGCGCAGAGTAGAAGCGGCTGGACAAGCGGATTTCGTCATTGCGCTTTATAACCCGCGCAGCGGCAGAAGAACACGGCAAATCGTGGAGACGCAGCGTATTTTGCTCAAATACCGTTCGCCAGATACGCCGGTTGGTATTGTGAAAAGCGCGTATCGCGACCGTGAGGATATTGTCGTGACGACGCTTGCCCGTATGCTTGATCATGATATCGGCATGCTGACAACGGTCGTTATTGGCAACTCCACAACCGTTAATTATGATGGGCTGATGATTACGCCGCGTGGCTATCAGCGCAAATATACGCTGGGTGAAGGCGCGCAGCCTTTGAAGCCTCACCAGCGTCTGCAAGAGAAGAATGAGCCGTGGGCACTTCATACGGCAGGAATGCCGGAGCTCTCAGGTGATGGAGACTATCCTGAGGATGAATATGATGCGACGGACCCTTTGGTGGAGCGGGAAGAGCCGCAAATGGCGGTGCCAGACCAGCCGAGAAATGAAAATGGGCAAGGCGGCGGCGTAGCCGTAGCCATAGCACCTCCAGTCGCACCCGTGAAGCCTGCTCCAGCTCCGGTTGATAAAGCTGCTTCATCGAAGGTGGAGTCAGCCGCGATGCCAGCTGTCTCGCCACTTCATTTGGCAATGGAAGCAGTACTGCTTAATGATCGCAGCAAGGGTATAGAGCCTAGTGCGGCATATGCGGAAGCTGCGAGCCCATTGCCTGTATTTACGCAGCAATCGGTTTTGGAGTTCGCCGTAAGCCCGGGTGTAGCGACGAAGAACTTTACTCCCCAGCAGCTGGTGGCACTGGCGCAGGCGGTTGGCGAGAAGGGCTCGATTGAATATACACCGCATCATCATCTGCTTGTGCGGATCCCGACGTCTGATCCTGACAGCGTTACGGCAAAGCTGCGTGCAGATGGCCTCAGTCTGGCGCCGATCGGTGATGTTTTGCAACTGAAGGCTTGCGATTTTTGCAATCTGGAGAAGGCGGAATCGGTGCCTTATGCCGATGAACTGCAAGAGAAGATCGGCGGCATGGCCATGCCGAAGGAGCTGCGTGTCGGGTTCAATGGCTGCGGCATGGCTTGTTATGGCGCAGTTAACGAGGATATCGGCATCGTGTATCGCCGTGGCAAATTTGATTTGTTCCTCGGCGGCAAAACCGTCGGCCGCAATGCGCATGCGGCGCAGCCGGTTGCCGAAGGCATTGCAGCCGATGAAATCGTGCCACTGATTGAACGCATTATTGCGCTGTATAAATCGGAAGGCCATCCGAATGAGCGCTTTCATAAATTTTTCAAACGGATGGGTCAAATAGAAGGCTATCGCTATCAAGAGCTGCCTGTTTTTCATATCGAAGACGCATTGTGCGGAGACTAGCGACAGCAAGGGAGATGAAGGAAGATGGATGCGGTTTTATTTGTAGGGCACGGAAGCCGGGATGAGAGAGGAAATGAAGAGGTGCGCGAGTTTGTCGCCTCTGTAGCGTCAACACTGAAAGCAGATTTGGTAGAGCTGTGCTTTCTGGAGTTTGTCACGCCGACGATGAAGCAGGGCTTTGATATTTGTGTATCAAAAGGGGCGACTCGGATCGCCGTTATTCCGATTACGTTATTTTCGGCAGGGCATGCAAAGCTTCATATGCCTGCGGCAATTGATGAGGCAAAGCTGCGTTACCCAGCTATAAATATTATTTATGGTCGGCCGATTGGCGTTCACGATCAAGTGCTGGAAATTCTGACCTCCCGCCTTGGCGAAGCCGCTGCGGCAGAGGAAAGCGAGCTTGCTGATACGGCTATTTTGATCGTCGGTCGGGGCAGCAGCGATGCCGATGCGAACAGCGAGCTATTTAAAATTTCCCGTTTGTTCTGGGAGCGCCTTAAAGTCAAATGGGTCGAAACTGCCTTTATTGGCGTAACGGCGCCTCTGATGGATGAAGGTGTAGAGCGCTGCCTCAAGCTGGGCGCGCGTAAAGTTATTATATTGCCGTACTTCCTGTTTACCGGCGTTTTAATTAAACGGATGGAAGCAGCGATGGAGCAATATACGGCTGCTTATCCGGATACGGAATTTGTGCTTGCGGAATATTTTGGCTTCCACCCGCTGCTTAAAGAGATATTGAAAGATCGCGCCGCAGAAGCGCTGCAGGACGAAGTGAAGATGAACTGCGATATGTGCCAGTTCCGCCTGCAGGCGATGAAAGATCATGACCATCATCACCACCATGAGCATCATGATCACGATCACGGTCATGATAATCATGATCATCATGACCATAATCATGAACACCATGCGCATGATCACGAGCATCATCATGAGGGCCATACGCATGAGCATAACCATGATCACGACCATGATCACCACGACCACGAGCACCTTGAAATTGGCGAGCCTGCTGCTAATGCCAAGGAAGATGCCCCGCAGAAAAATGATCCGTCCAAGGCAGCAACGCTTGTCGGGGAGGGTTAGGCCATGATTTTTATGCTATGTGGAACGAGCGATGCGAGGGAGCTCGCCGTACAAATTAAGGCACAGGGCTATAGCGTGCTGACTTCGGTCGTGACCGACAGTGCGGCAGGCAGCTTGAAGGAGGCCGGACTTGACGTGCGAGTGGGACGGCTAACCGCAGACGAAATGGCAGCTTACCTGAAGGAAAATCAGGTAAAGGCTGTCGTTGATGCCAGCCATCCCTTTGCTGAGGAGGCGCATCGCAATGCGATGGCTGCGGCTGAGCAAGCATCGGTGCCTTATATTCGCTATGAGCGCGAGAGCCTGACCTTTGACGGACAGCCGCTAATCCAGTATGCGGATGATTACGCCGAAGCAGCCGAAATGGCGGCTGCCAAAGGCGGCGTCGTGATGCTGACGACCGGCAGCAAAACGCTGCAGGTTTTTACCGAGCGCCTGCTAGGCTTGCCTAACGTGACGCTGATCGCCCGCATGCTGCCGCGTCTCGACAATATGGAGAAATGCGATGCGCTGGGACTGCCGCAAAAGCATATCGTTGCCATGCAGGGTCCATTTTCCAAAGCGCTCAATCGCGCCCTTTATGAGCAATTCGGCGTGACGCTGATGATTACGAAGGAGAGCGGCAAGGTTGGCTCTGTGGATGAGAAGCTGGAAGCGGCGCTTGAAATGGGTGTTGAGACGATTATTATTGGGCGTCCTAAGCTTGCCTATGGGCATGTTTTTTCGCGCTTTGACGAAATAAGTGATACATTAAAGGAAATGTTGAGTTAAATACACGTTGCATCATAATTGAAGGAGCTGAGCGAAAAACATGGATTTTTTGACCGATTTTAAACCGCTTACTGTACAACCGCAGGAAATTGAAGCACGCAGCTTTGAAATGATTACCGAGGAGCTAGGGGAGCACCCGTTCACAGATGAGCAATATTCTGTTGTACAGCGCGTTATTCATGCTTCCGCCGATTTTGAGCTGGGACGCAGCATGATGTTCCATAAGGATGCGGTACAGGCAGGCATTAAGGCAATCCTCGCAGGCAAGCCTGTAGTTGCCGATGTGCAAATGGTTCAGGTAGGAATCAGCAAGCCGCGCATTGAGAAGTTTGGCGGCGACGTGCGTGTATACATATCGGATGCAGATGTGATGGAGGAGGCGAAGCGCCTCAATACGACGCGGGCGATTATTTCCATTCGCAAAGCGATTCGTGAAGCGGACGGCGGTATTTATGCGATCGGAAACGCGCCTACAGCGCTGCTGGAGTTAATTAGACTGGTGAAAAATGGCGAAGCCAAACCAGGCCTTATCGTTGGCGTGCCCGTCGGCTTCGTATCGGCAGCAGAATCGAAGGAGGAGCTTGCCAAGCTGGACATTCCGTTTATTACGAATCTCGGACGAAAGGGCGGGAGCCCGGTTGCCGTGGCTGCGGTTAACGCGATTTCCCTGCTGGCAGAGCGCCAAGTGTAAAAAGCGTGGACAAGAAAGAGGATAAGCCGCTTCGCCATGGCTATACGACAGGCTCTTGTGCAACTGCTGCGACGAAAGCGGCGCTGACAGCGCTGATTTTGCGTGAGCAGCAGACCGAGTCGGAAATTGTGCTGCCGATTGGCGAGCGGGTCACTTTCACCATTGTAAGCTGTGAGCTGACTGGCGATGCCGCAAAAGCTGAAGTGATTAAGGATGGCGGCGACGATCCGGATGCTACGCATGGCGCAAGCATTTTTTCGGAGGTCAAATGGCATGACGGCGAAGGCGTTATACTTGATGGCGGCATTGGTGTTGGCCGGGTAACGAAGCCCGGTCTGCCCGTGGCGGTTGGCGAAGCTGCCATTAATCCGGTGCCGCGCCGCATGATTCACGAAGCGGTCGAAGAGGTGCTGCGCTCGTTCGAGCTGGAGGGGCGAGGCGTAAGCGTCGTCATTTCTGTGCCGGAAGGCGAGCGAATCGCGCTCAAAACGTTAAATGGTCGCCTTGGTATTCTAGGCGGCATTTCTATACTCGGAACGAGAGGCACCGTTGTGCCGTTCTCTACCGCAGCATACAAAGCGAGCGTCGCGCAAGCGATTAATGTCGCAGCCGTCAGCGGCTGCGACCATCTTGTTTTATCGACAGGTGGCCGTACGGAAAAGTTTGGGATGGAGCTGTATCCCGATTTGCCGGAGGAGGCTTTTATCGAGATGGGCGATTTTATCGGCTTTTCGCTGAAAATGGCCCGAAACAAGCAAATTCGCAAAGTAACGCTTGTCGGCATGATGGGCAAGTTTTCGAAGGTGGCGCAGGGCGTCATGATGGTGCATTCCAAAAGCGCGCCAGTCGACTTCGGCTTTCTCGCCGAAATAGCGGAATATGCAGCTGTTCCCGAAGGACTTGTGGAAGAAATACGCGGCGCGAACACCGCTTCACAGGTTGGCGATATGATGCAGGAGCGCGGCATTGATGCCTTTTTCGAACGAATGAGCGAGCTGTGCTGCCATCATAGCAAGAAGGAAGCGGGCGGACTGCTGATCGTCGAGACGGTCATTATATCGATGAAAGCCCAGCTGTTAGGCAGGGCTGAGCAATAGCGTTTTCAAATGCATGCAAGCTGCTTGGCAGCAAAGGATCGGGGGAGATAGAGCTTGGGGAACAAAATCAAAATGATCGGCATTGGCGATGATGGAGCGGCAGGCTTGCCGTCGCTTTATGAAGGCTGGATTCAAGAGAGTGAAGTACTGGTTGGCGGCGAGCGCCATTTGGCGTTTTTTCCGCAATATGCAGGCGAGAAAATCGTCATTAAAGGCGGCTTGACTGACTTGGCCAAGCAGCTGCAGGCGGAGAGCAGACGGACGGTTGTGCTCGCTTCCGGCGATCCGTTGTTTTATGGCATTGGCGGTTATTTGGCGGGCAAGGTGGAGCTGGACATTTATCCGGCGCACAGCTCGGTGCAGCTTGCTTTTGCGCGAATGGGCGAAAGCTGGCATGATGCGCTGCTGACTAGCGTTCACGGCAAGAGCATCAAGGGACTGGCACAGCGTATCGACGGCAAAGCGAAGATTGCGCTGCTGACCGATGACAAAAACAATCCAAGCGTAATCGCTCGCTACTTGCTCGATTTCGGCATGACTGAATATAAAGCCTTTTTGGCTGAAAATTTAGGTGGAGCGGATGAGCGCACGGGGTGGTATGAGCTGAGTGAGCTTGCGGAGGCGGAATTTTCTCCACTGAATGTCTTGATTTTGAAGCGTGTAGGGACGAGCCCCTCGTGGCCGCTCGGCATTGCTGACAGCGAGTTTGCCCAGCGTAAGCCGGACAAAGGACTAATTACTAAACGTGAAATTCGCGTGCTCAGCCTTGCGGCTATGCAGCTCAGGGAGACGAGCACGGTTTGGGATATTGGCACCTGCACAGGCTCCATGGCGATTGAGGCAGCACGCATTGCCCGCCAAGGCGACGTATATGCCATAGAGAAGAACGAAGGCGATCTTGCCAATTGTGTGGAAAACGCCCGGAAATTCAGAACCGACCTGACGACGCGGCTGGGACGCGCACCTGTTGGCCTGGACACGTTTGCCGATCCCGATGCTGTATTTATCGGCGGCAGCGGCGGCGAGCTGCGCGAGCTGCTGCATATTTGCTGCACGCGGCTTAAGGAAGGCGGACGCATCGTCGTGAATGCGGCAACGATTGAGACGATGGGCAAAGCGATGAGTGCTTTTGAGGATGAAGGCTTTAAAACCGATATTACGCTGGCACAGCTGTCGCGCAGCAAACCGATATTGGATTTGACGCGTTTTGATGCGCTTAATCCGATTTTTCTAATTACGGCTTGGAAGCAGCCAGAGATACTCACCGAGGAGGAAAGCAGCAATGACTAAGCTCGGCAAATTATATGGAATCGGAATTGGACCGGGGGATCCGGAGCTGATTACCGTTAAAGCTTTTCGGCTTATGAAGGAATGTCCGGTTATCGCATACCCGCGCAAAAAGATGGGCGCCAAAAGCTACGCGCTGACGATTGCTGAACTGTATGTGAACGCAGCGGAGAAGGAAATGCTCGGACTGACCTTTCCGATGACGAAGGACCGCGAATCGCTGGAGCGCCAGTGGGAGAAGACGGTGCAGCAGGTATGGCAGCCGATTAGCGAAGGCCGCGATGTGGCGTTCGTGACGGAAGGCGACCCGATGATCTACAGCACGTATATCCACCTGATGCGGCTTATGCGCGAGCGTCACCCTGAAGTGGAAATGCAGGCAATCCCGGGCATTTCTTCGTTTAATGCGTCGGCTTCCCGCCTTGGCATTCCGCTTGCCGACGGCGACGAGCATGTGGCGATTGTTCCGGCAACGCCAAGCTATGAAGCGATGCGTACAGCGATTGAGCGCCATGACTGCGTCGTATTCATCAAAGTTGCTAAGGTGCTGGATTTGATGCTGACCGTATTGCGGGACCTGAAGCTGGTTAAGAATGCTTATGTTTTGACAAAGGTTACATCGTCCGAGGAGCAGGTATGGATGGATGTTGAAGAGCTGCAAGGGCGCGAGCTTGAATACTTGACATTAATGGTGGTGAGAAAATGATCATACATATTATTGGCGCGGGTCCAGGCGATCCGGATCTCATTACGGTAAAAGGGCTCAAGCTGCTGCAAGCGGCAGATGTCGTCATGTATACCGATTCGCTAGTTAACGAAGAGCTGATTGCGAAAGCGAAGCCCGAAGCCGAGGTGCTGAAAAGTGCAGGCATGGATTTGGACGAAATGGTTGGCATCATCGTAGACCGGGTAAAGCAGGGAAAAAGCGTAGCCCGCATCCATACTGGCGACCCAGCGATGTATGGGGCTATTTTGGAGCAGATGGTGCTGCTTAAACGTGAAGGCATCCATTGTGAAATCGTGCCGGGTGTTAGCTCGGTATTCGCTGCTGCTGCTGCGGTTGGCGCTGAGCTGACGATACCTGACCTGACGCAAACGGTCATTTTGACGCGGGCCGAAGGACGGACGCCTGTGCCTGAGCTTGAGAAGCTGAAAGATTTAGCGGCGCATCGCTGTACGATTGCGTTGTTTCTCAGTGCTACGCTGACGCGCAAAGTAGTGCAGGAATTTAAAGATGCCGGCTGGGAAGACGAGACGCCAATCGCTGTCGTTCGCCGCGCGAGTTGGCCGGATCAGCTAATTATTCGGACAACGCTTGCCGAGCTTGACAATGCAATGCGCGAGCATGGCATTCGTGCGCATGCGATGATTTTGGCAGGCTGGGCGCTTGATCCGGAGCTGCACAACAAGGATGCGCATCGTTCGAAGCTGTATGACAAAACCTTCACGCACCGCTTCCGCAGAGGAGTGAAGCCGGAATGAGCGCGATCATTCAGCTAGAGGAAGGCGTCATCCCGGTAATTCGCCAGAAGCACGAATATGCGGTAGTTGCCATTACGAAGCATGGCGTGCAGACAGGCAGACGGCTGCTGGAAAATATGGGTGCGGTCGATTTATATTACATGGGAAAATTCGAAGCAGGCGATGAACAGAGCCGTGGCATTCAGCTGTTTAATGGCTCGGTTCGCATGCTGTTTCCCGCCTTGTTTCCGAAATATAAAGGAATTATTTGTATTATATCGCTTGGCGCAGTTGTGCGAATGATTGCTCCATTGCTGCAGGACAAGAAGAAGGACCCCGGCATCGTCGTTATTGATGATAAGGGGGAGCATGTCATCAGCGTGCTGTCCGGCCATCTCGGCGGAGCGAATGAGTTGACGCGGGAGACGGCAGCAGCTATTGGCGCGCGTCCTGTGCTGACGACGGCATCGGATGTACAGCGTACGCTGCCAGTCGATTTGTTCGGGCGGCGCTTTGGCTGGGAGTGGGAGAGCGATGCAAAGCTGACGCCTGTCAGCGCCGCTGTTGTCAATGAGGAGCCTGTTGCTATTGTTCAGGAGTCGGGCGAGCGGAACTGGTGGATGCATGAAACACCAATGCCTCCTAATCTGGTTGTTTACGACTCTATTGACGCAGCAGAGGCGGCTGCTCCAAATGCGGCGCTTATAGTCACACACCGACTGCTGGAGGAAGATGAGCAGAAGCTGCTGGATAACGGCGTGCTCTATCGTCCGAAGGTGCTGGCGCTTGGCGTTGGCTGCAATCGGGGGACGTCTGCTGAGGAAATCGAAGCAGTTATCGCTTCCGCATTGGAAGGAATCCGGGCTTCGATCCGAAGCGTCAAGGCGATCTGTACCATTGATCTCAAAAAGGATGAAGAAGGACTGCTCGCGGTATGCGCCAAGTATGGCTGGCCGCTAGTGACTTATACGCCTGAGGAGCTGAACGAAGAGGAAATTAGCGAGCCTTCTGAAACGGTATTTAAATTTACTGGAGCTTACGGGGTAAGCGAGCCTGCGGCGAAGCGTTATACGAAAAACAATGAGCTGCTGCTGGGCAAGCAAAAATCCGGCAATGTCACGATTTCAATTGGACTTATTCCATTCACATAAGCCGTGCAGCACAGCTTTTTTTAAATATAGGAAAGTATATGATTGTTCGATCCTTTCTCTATATTTCTCGAATGAAACGCGCTGTGCCGCCATAGGACGGCGACAGCCGTTTCACCTTGCGGCAAGTCCTTAACGAAAGGAATTCACATGTTATGACGATAGCAACGCAGAAAAGAATCATTATTGCCGGAACGGGCAGCGGAGTTGGCAAAACGACGACAACGGTCGGACTGATGGCTGCTTTAGCGCGCAGAGGTTTTGCGGTACAAGGCTTTAAGAGCGGACCGGACTACATAGACCCAACCTATCATACGGCGGCGACAGGGCGGCAGTCACGCAATCTGGACAGCTGGATGTGTCCTCCTGCCACGGTGAAGGAAATTTATTCGCGTGCTTCAAGTACGGCGGATATTTCAATCATTGAAGGTGTAATGGGGCTATATGATGGCAAAAATCCGCTTTCCAACGAAGGCAGTACTGCTGAGCTTGCTGTGCTGCTGGACTGCCCCGTGCTGCTGGTCGTCAACTGCCAAAGCATGGCTCGCAGTGCAGCGGCTATTGTGAAGGGCTTTCAGGCGCTGGATGACAATGTGCGCATCGTTGGCGTTATTGTGAACAAGGTGGGCAGCGACAGCCATTATGAGATTGTGAAAGCGGCTATCGAACAGGAATGCGGCATTCCAGTCGTCGGTTATTTCAAGCGCAGCAGCGAGCTTCATATACCTGAACGTCACTTGGGTCTCGTGCCTTCAATTGAACGAGGCGAGCTGTCGCCTTTATTCGACCAACTGGTGGCGATGTGCGAAGCGACTGTTGATCTTGATCGCGTGCTTGCGCTGGCAGAAACGCCAGTAATTTCTGAAGTAGCAGCAGGTACTTCCTTATTCGTGAGGAGAAATCCCGAGGGCAGCGTGCGAATGGCGGTTGCCAAGGACGCGGCGTTTCATTTTTATTATCCGGATAATCTTGAGCTGCTGGAGGCGTGTGGAGCCGAGCTTGTATACTTCTCGCCGCTTGCAGGGGAAGCTGTGCCGAATGATGTATCAGGCTTGTATATTGGCGGCGGCTTTCCAGAAGAATTTGCCGAGCAGCTGGCGCAGCAGCAGCACGTTCACCAGTCGGTGCGGGACGCCATTGCTAACGGCATGCCGACGCTTGCTGAATGTGGCGGTTATATGTATCTAACGGAGCAGCTTACGAATACGAGCGGCAATAGCTATGCGATGGCTGGCGTGCTGCCGGGAAGCGTGGTCATGCAAGGCAAGCTTGCAGCGTTAGGCTATAGGGAGGCAAAGGGGCTGGGCGCTAATTTTCTGCTGCCTGAGGGCGATCAGGCTCGCGGACATGAATTTCATTATTCTGTCTATGTGCCAAGCACCGATAGTGAAACGCCGGAGCCTGCCTATGAGACAAAGGGCAGACGCGGCGTGAAGCAGGAAGGGGCGCAGCTCGCGCAGCTGGTTGCAGGCTATACGCACTTTCATTTTGCCTCAAATCCGGAGATGGCTGAGCGCTGGATTGCTGCATGCTGGGCCTATTCTGTTCGTAAAGCATAATTTGCGCTGAAGCGCTTACGCTTATTGAAAATATAGGAAAGGATATGATTGTTCCATCCTTTCTCTATATTTCTACGAGAAACGGAAGCTTTGCCGCCAGAGGACGGCGACAGCCGTTTACGCTTGGCCATTTTAAACATTTCGTAACTTTTATATGTATGGTTTCCGCTATCATAGTAATGATGAGTGACCTAAACATATAACCGGGGGATGTCCAATTACTATGACGGATTTTCAATATAAAATAAATCGTTTAAGACAATGCGAGTCTATATGCTATACGATATGCCTAAAGCTATTGCAAAACGAGCAGCAGGCGGCGAAAGCGGCGGAATGGCTGCTCAAACGCTTGTTTACAGACGAGCAGTTTTGGAAAACTTCCGACGCTGCACGGGACCGGTATATTTTTCGTATCGCAAGCAGTGCTTATTTAAATCAGACACAGATGCGCTCCTTTATGAAAACATCATAAGGGGCGTGTTTGTTGTTAAGGGAAGGAAGCAGGGCGACTATGATTAATACGAGCAATACACGCAGCGTTACTATCGCACTGTTCGTAGCAACCTTTCTGGCAGCGATCGAAGGGACGATCGTCAGTACGGCTATGCCGAGCATAACGCGAGAGCTGCAAGGAACCCAGCAGTATAGCTGGGTTATTTCCATTTATTTGCTTGCTACGGTCGTCACAACACCGATTTATGGCAAGCTGTCAGATTTATTTGGCCGCAAAAATATGTTTATGATTGGGGCTGCGATTTTTTTGTGCGGCTCGATGCTCTCTGGCCTTGCGCAAACGATGACGCAGCTTATTATTTTTCGCGCGATACAAGGGCTGGGGGCTGGTGCGCTCACAACGATTCCTTATACGATAATTGGTGATTTATACGCTTATGAGCAGCGGGCGAAGGTACAGGGCTGGATGTCGAGCATTTGGGGAATAGCTGGTATATCGGGTCCTTTGCTTGGCGGGCTGCTAGTCGATTATGTCTCTTGGCGGGCGATATTTTATATGAATTTGCCCTTTGGCATTGTCGCGATGTTTCTGCTTGGCTCTACTTTGAAGGAAGCTTACGAGAAGCGGAAGCGATCGATTGATTATGGCGGAATAGGCACGTTTGCGGTAGGCATGTTCTGTTTTCTCTATGCCTTGACCCTGCTGCGTTCAGAGACGGGCGAGCAGGGAGCCAGCTATACGGAAATCGGACTGCTTTTTGCAGTTGCTGCGGTGCTGCTGGCGCTGTTCTTCTATATTGAGAAGCGTGTGCAGGAGCCGCTGATTCCGCTCATTTTGTTCAAAAATCGCACCATCAGCATGGTGAATTTGCTCAGCTTTTTGCTATGCGTCGTCAACGTCGTTATTATTTTTTATTTGCCGCTCTGGGTGCAGGGCGTTTATGGAAAAAGCGCCACCTATTCCGGTTTGGCGATGATTCCGCTTTCGGTTAGCTGGCCGCTCGGTTCGATTTTGGCAGGCACATGGATTTCGCGAATTGGGCTTAGAAATATAACGTTACTCAGTGCGCTTTCCCTCGTATTAGGAAGCCTGGGCTTCATGTTCCTGAATGCTACGACGCCGATTGCCTTGTTTATGCTCTATATGTTTTTAACGGGCTTAAGCTTTGGGCTTGCGCTAACCAGCTGTACCGTATCCGTGTCATCCGCTGTCGAACGGCAAATGCGCGGTGCCTCGGTTGCCACGAATAACTTTATACGGACGCTCGGCCAGACGATCGGAATTGCTTTATTCGGCCTTCTGCTGCACACTGGCAGCACGAATATCATCGACCCGCTATTGCTGGAGGAAAGCTTGCACCGGATCTTTACGATAGTGGTCGTATTGTCGCTCGTTGTCGGGGTAGTATCGCTAGCTT
Source organism: Paenibacillus sp. R-74696 (assembly GCF_055814915.1). Classification (NCBI taxonomy): domain Bacteria; kingdom Bacillati; phylum Bacillota; class Bacilli; order Caryophanales; family Paenibacillaceae; genus Paenibacillus; species Paenibacillus sp. R-74696. The sequence continues at coordinate 61,413 of NZ_JBPULM010000045.1, read as the reverse complement.
TACCACGTATATCCTCGGCAGAGCGGCAGGAAACGAAGCACGCTTCTTAAAATATTTGTCATAAATAATTGGTAGAGTGCAACTTTTCAGATTATATTGCGTCCAAACTTTTGGCGGATATGTAGAGAAATCGCAATTTTATTTTGGAAAAGGAGATTCACATGCTTAAAAAAGTCAGCTTATTTGCACTCGTATTCCTTTTTGTCTTTACTTTGGCTGTGCCGATTCAGGCGGAAGCAGCACAAAATGTCCTAGGTCAAGAGCAGCTCGTTCTGCTTCAAAAGTCGAATAAAATGTATCATAATGGCACGCTGTATACAGCTACACAGCCTGTAACTGAACTGAAAGGCACGACCTACGTTTCGGCGCGCTCAATCGCAGAGCGGCTCGGCGGCAAAGTCGTATTTGACAAGGTAGCTAAGGAGTATGTGCTGACGACGGAAAAAAACGTACTTCGTTATGCCATTGGCAGCTCCACCTACAATGTGAACGGAACGGTACAGAAGTTTACTGGAGCACCTTACAACTTGAAGGGTACGCTGATGATTCCGCTTCGTACGCTGCTGCAGCCGCAGGGCATCACGATGAAAGTGAACAAGGCGGAGAAAAAAATTACGCTGACGTGGACAGTAAAGATCGCGCCGGTCGCAACTTTTACAGTAAGCCCTAAAGTCATTTATGCGAATGAAACGCAGGTGACTTATACGAACCAGACGACCAGCAGCACCCCTATTGTGGACGAGCGCTGGGAAGGCAATTTGCCAATGTTTGACCAGCCAGGCACGTATACGGTAAACCATTGGGTTCAGGATTCGGATGGCGTCTGGAGCGAACCCTATACGGTGACGCTTGAAGTGCTTCAACCGAATTTACCGCCAGTAGCGAAGTTTGTTACCAACAAAACGAGCTACATGATGGGCGAGCCGATTGAATATACTGACCTTAGCAGCGATGAAGAAAACGCGATTACGAGCACGAGCTGGACGAATAAACAGCTAGGCTTTTTCGAGCCAGGTCCACAGACGATTTCCTTGAAGGTAACGGACAAGCATGGAGCAAGCAATGAATATTCGCTTTCGATTATGATTGAAGATCAAGAGCTTTACTCCAAGCAGGACTTTGGCATGTTGTTCACGCCTCCGGGTGAGCGCTTCTCGATTAATGGAGCTTCGGTTCTGAATTATGATGTGATTCCTTATTCATTGACAGAGTATGGACAGCAGACGCTGCTTCGCAGCAACAGTCCAGAGCGAATTGTAAATGAAGGCGTGTATTATACAGACTCGGCATCGGGCAACGTTCGCTTGATGTCGCATAACGTAAACAACCGCCTGAACAATGTGCGGATGTACATCGTCGCTACGAACGAGACTAATCAGGAAGCGACGGTTCAGACACAGCGCGTCGGTATTGGCGGTCCTGCGCTGTACGTTTCGGCAACGGGGAAATCTTCTATTAGCAAATATTTGACCTCGCGCATGAATCCGGTCATGAATGATATTACAACGATTCCAGCGGGCGAGAGCCGTCTTATTTTGAAGCAGCTCAGCGATTTGAAAATTTCGCCGGACCGCGTATTGACAATGATGGCGGATGTTTCGACTTCCGGTCCAATTAAATTCAGCTACGTCATTATTGATGACGGCAAGGATGTTCTATCCGAATTGCCGCTGCTGCCGTATCTGGAGCCGGATGGCATTCACATTCGCGGTACCTTCGAGAAGGCAGATCGTACGATCAACCTGACCCAGCCAGTAGGCTCAGAGCCAGGCCGTATGATATTTGGCGATAAAGTAGTCGATACACGCCTTACAACGATCGACAAGCTTACTGGTGCGACGATTTATAATGAAGGAAACTATGGCGTTGTCTACGTCGTGAAGCTGTTCAATGTTCAGCCTAATACGCTTATTGCCTTGAACCCGCGTGGCGGACATTATGGCGGTGCCTTCCTCGTCAACAACAATGTGGTTCTGACGACAAATAACTCCTTCCTAGCGAACAATGGTGAAGCGGGTGTTCTGTACCGGACGGGAAGCTCATCAGAAGCGGTAACGATTGTATTCTCGCCGGCATCCGGCAGCAACTTGCCAATCAATTTGCTGTTTATGCCAATGCCAGAGAAGAAAAGCTAGCGAATACAGCAAGCAAATTCAAGCAAAAGCATCATTGTGTTCACAAATGTGAACACAATGATGCTTTTTTTATTGCGATAGGGAATTTCCGAACATTAGGCAGTGAGCCATCAGAGGATAAAAAGTTTTTGTTATGGAATGTGAATTATTTATGATAGCTCGTCATACTGCTTAAATCGGGAGAAACGACAAGGCTCTAGTTCGCATCTTGATTCTCGATTGATTATTTCAGTTGCAGCTAGACGCGCAATTAGCGGAGCCAGAGTAATGGCAGAATGCATCACCGTCACATAAAGTCCCTTCATCTGATTATGAAAGCCTACAATTGGATAGCCGTCCTCTGGCATTGGTCTCAACCCAACTTTGATGCTTTCCAGCTCCAATTGCTCCCCACCCTTCAGGCTGCGACGCAGCGTCTCAAAGGCACGTTTGCCCACGGCCTCTGGTCCATTTTCCTCCGAATCATCGATATAATCTTCCGCAGCTAGCAATGAATGATCGGTTAGCTGACGCGCTTCATACTGCGCATTCGAGATTAATGTATGTATTAGTCTACTCGAGGTCTTCATTCGAATCAGAATGGAAGGTGACGGCGTTACTGGTACAGGGCAGCCTAATGAATTGCAAAGTTCGGATACGCCTGTACCCGCGGCTAATACCACAACATCCGACTCCATAAATCCGTTTGAGGTATGTACGCCTATTAAGCGTGAATTTTCTTGCTGCAGTTGTGTAACGTTGGTATCAAACTGTACCTTTGCTCCGTATTCCTGTGCTTTTCTTAACAATAGTTCCGTTAATTCGATCGGATCTACTGCTCCTTCTTCATTGGCAAACATCGCATCGTTCGGATACTCCTTCAGATTCGGTTCCAATGCCTCAATCTGCTCTCGGTTTAAATTTTGTAGGTAGATTTGTTCATTTAGGTTCGAATCGCCCCACGTTAATGCTCCGTGCCATTGAATTTGTAATTCGGGTAGCTCTTGCTGCAGTGCAAGGTATTCTTCTGAAGCACTGTCATACAAATGTCTGTACTGGGGAGCCACCCTATGTGTTGTATGTATCCAGGCAAATGATTTTTCTGTAACTTCACGGGCTGCGGTAGGGTGTCGTTCAATAATGGTTACATCCTGATTTCGTTTTGCTAGATGATAGGCCATACAGGCTCCGACAATTCCTGCTCCTATAATGACTACTTTTTGTTTTTCCAGCAGTGACGCCCCTTTTTCATCCTATTTTAACATATGCATTGTATTTCAGTTAATAGAGTAGACATAAAGAATCGAGAGAATAATGAGGCGAAAAAGTACGTATGTTCGTACTCATCTTTATCATCGGCTTTCAAAGTTCATACCGTAGTTTAAGGATTCAGGGTGGGAACGGATTATACTTGAAAAGGCGAACGATAGTGAGTGTTTTTCGATAGATTGTAAGGAGAAAATCAAACGAGCGAGTCCAGTTCATGTCACCTTTTTCTTTGAAAGCGGTATATTTATTGTGTTTTAGGCATTTACCCACGACAACATGTTAAGTTTAATTACATATACTATTGATAAATCGGGTTCATTGCTTTATTATGTTATAAAACATAACGCAAACTTGAAAGAGGGCAATTCTATGACGACTATACTTATTCGCAACGCAACGATAATGACGATGAATGAACGTGGCGATATTTTAACGGGAGATTTGCTCATTCGCGGCAAGCGTATTGCTCAAATTGGCGGTGAGATATCGGCTGATGGGGTGGATCGAATCATTGAGGCTGATGGCAAAGTTATACTTCCCGGCTTCGTACAGACACATATACATCTATGCCAGACGTTATTTCGCGGTCGGGCAGATGATCTGGCTTTAATCGAATGGCTGCGCGAGCGGATTTGGCCGCTAGAGGCGGCTCACAGCCCAGATTCGGTTTATTATTCCGCTATGCTGGGCATCGGCGAGCTGATCCGCAGCGGGACAACAACGATTTTGGATATGGAGACGGTGCATCATACCGAGTCGGCATTCCAGGCGATATTAGAGAGCGGCATTCGCGCCATTTCCGGCAAGGTGATGATGGACCATGGCACGGAAGTGCCGCTGGCGCTTCAGGAAAATACGCAGCAATCGTTGCAGCAAAGCGTGGATTTGCTCGAAAAATGGAATGGCGCTGGCGAAGGCCGGATCCAATATGCTTTTTGTCCAAGGTTCGTTGTGTCTTGTACAGAGGAATTGCTCATTGGAGTACGCGATTTATCCGAGCAATATAAGGTTAAGGTGCATACCCATGCTTCCGAAAATACCGGAGAAATCGCAATTGTGGAAGCGGAACGCGGCAAGCGCAACGTCGTTTATTTGGATCATATCGGGCTGGCAAAGCCGAATTTGATTTTGGCCCACAGCATTTGGCTCGATGAGGAAGAGAAGCGGATTATTAAGGAAAGAGGCGTGAAGGTCACCCATTGCCCCGGCTCTAATATGAAGCTGGCATCCGGCATTGCGGAAATTCCCGAGCTGCTGCGCGAAGGCATCGATATTGGTATTGGAGCGGATGGCGCGGCATGCAACAACAATTTGGATATGTATCAGGAAATGCGGCTGACCGCCTTTATCCAGAAGGTGAAGCATGGCCCCACGGTCATGGATGCGCGCACCGTGCTGCGGATGGCGACGATGGGCGGCGCGAAGGTGCTCGGCATGGAAGACGACATTGGCAGCTTAGAGGAAGGCAAGCTAGCGGATTTGCAAATGCTTGATTTGGAGGATTTTCATGTGTATCCGTCCTATGATGCAGATTGGTTCTCGCGGGTGGTCTATGCGGCAACTCGTGGCGACGTGGATACCGTAATTATTGACGGACAAATCGTCATGGAGAAACGCATTATGAAGACGATTGACAAGCCGCTTGTGCTGCGGGAGGCTGATCGTTCCCTTCGCGGACTGCTGGCAAGACTGTAGCATATAGGCTGCAGGCCAGAAATTCATTTCATTAATAACCTCATATATATAAAAGGCGGTGGCTGCTTGTGGATATGCACGAAGTGCTGGATTCAATTGCGACACTTGAACAGCCGGCCGCGCTAGCAACGATTATACGGGTAGAGGGCCATGCTTACCGTAAGGAAGGGGCAGCGATGCTGCTAAGACTGGATGGAACGAGGACGGGAAGTATTAGTCCCGGCTGTCTGGAGGCCGATTTGCAGGAGCGGGTTAGCCGCGTGTGCTCTGCCGAAGCTTTTGAAATTATTATCTATAATATGCAGCCGGAAGAGGACATAATGTGGGGCGATACCATCGGCTGTGGCGGCATTATCCATGTGCTGCTGGAGCCTGTAACGACGGTACTCAGGGAGCAGCTGCTGACGGCAAAAAATAGGCTGCGGGCGGGAGCGACGATTTTTTTGAATCGAAGCTGGTCGAGCGTAGGGGATAGCATCTGCTATAAATTGGAGCCAGCAGCAGTGGTCAGCCTTTCTCGAAATAGATGGAAAGCTGGTCCTGATGAGCACGGAGAGGCTGGGACATTTTCGGTGAAGCTGGAGCCGCGTTCACGAGCGATTGTATTTGGCGCTGGACCAGATGCAGAGGCGCTTTGCACGATGCTTCCGGGCTGCGGATTTGATGTTGTTGTGGCGGGTTGGCATACACAGATTAGCTCTGAAAATCAGGTTAACCCCTGTGGTAGCGTGGTGAGGGTTACTGGTAAGCCTGATGAGCTTGCCTCGAAGCTGCAATTTAATAGAACGGATTATTTCGTCGTATGCAGCCATCAGCTCCACTATGATCATCAACTGATTCAGCTGGCACTGGCAGCACAATCTATTTATATCGGCGTCATGGGCTCTCGTAAACGAATGCAGCAATTATTTGGTGAAGGAAAGCTTCCTGAAAATGTTTATGCTCCGATTGGACTTTCGATAGATGCAGAGGGACCATACGAAATTGCGTTAAGCATCGCTTCCGAGCTAGTGCAAGTAAGGGCTGCGAATCGTGCGAAAGATAAGGAGGCGACTGGCGATGCAGGTGTCAGGCATTTACTTGGCGGCGGGCCTCAGCAGCAGGATGAAGCAGCCGAAGCTGCGGCTTCCTTTATCGCCGGGAGCTATGCTTGGCAGTCAGGCGCTTCATGCTCTATTAAATAGTGTCATCAAAAGCTGGATTGTCGTTCATCGCACCAACGATGAACTGGAGTGGCTGGACACTCCTGAACTGGAGCGGGCTTGCACCGCAGCACAACTGCACAAGCGAGAAAGCCCTTTGGCGGCGCGTGGAATGTCCTACTCGCTGCACAGCGGGTTTGAGGCGCTGCTTGCTCTACATCCACATACGGATGCCGTTCTTATTGCGTTAGCTGACCAGCCTTTTGTGACGGCAAGGATGGCAGAGCGTTTGATTGAGGCGCTGGAGCAGGATTCTGCGCTTGATTACGCGGCCTTCAGCTACGGAGCGGCGACGATGCCTCCGGCGCTGCTGCGAACAACGATGTTTTCCGCTTTGGAGGAGCTGGAGGGTGATCAAGGAGCAAGACGGCTCTTTGCTACAGGCAAGTATAAAGGGAAAATACTGGATTTAAACGGTGAGCCTGACTTTGCGCTTCATGATATTGACGACGAGGAGAGTCTGCTGGCTGCTATTGATTTTTGGAACAGGAGGGAGAGCGATGGCCATAAATAAACAAACGAAGCCGGAGTCTCCCATCGTATGGCAGGCAAGTGATGCTGCGGAAGCTTGCACGCTCAAGCAGCAGCTTGGCGAGGATGGCGTTTTTGTTGCAGGAGGGACGCTGCTTCGTACGTGGTGGGAAGCGGGAACTGCCCGTATGCCTGGCCATTTAATCGATATAAGCGGAATGGCCAACATGCAGAAGCCGATTGTGCTTGTTTCAAGCAGCCATGATCGGCAAATTTGTCAGATCGGAGCGGCAGCGCTGCTGTCAGAGGTCAGAAATGCTTCATATATAAGGACTCATTATTCGCTGCTCACAACCGCGATGAAAAATATCGCTGCCCCATCAATACGGAACCTGGCTACGCTAGGGGGCAATGTTCTCTCCCAGGTGGGCGACGCACTTCCAGCGCTGCTTGTATATGAGGCGGTGCTCCTCTGGCATGATGGGCAAGGAGAATTTCAGCAGTCGCTTGCAGAATGGTTATTGGAAGCCCAGGTAAGTGCCGCATGGAAAAATCGTCTGCTGCTCGCCATTATATTGCCGCCAGTTGAACTACCAGAACAGGAGGGGGACAGAAGGTTGGACGTCTATCACAAGGTTGGCCGCCGCGAAGTGTTCACTCCGTCGATAGCGACTGTCGCTATAAGCGCCATTGTAAGCTCCGAGCAGCATATCGTGGATGTACGCCTCGCAGCTGGCGGCGGGCAGACGGCGCCAAAGCGGCTTGAGCATACAGAACTGCTGCTTAAGGACGGCAAGCTTGACCGTTCGCTGCTCCATTCTTGTTATACGTCGGTCATGGAGCATTTTCATCCGGTAGGCGATGTGTTCGCTTCGGAAAGCTATCGTAAGAAGACAGCTGCCAATCTAATTGTGTCGGAGCTGTGGAAAGCGATGCAGCCCAAAGCATAATATGCTAGCTAGCTTAGCGTTCATAGAGGAGAGGTGATAGCGATGCTGTTGAACCGTGAATCAAGTGGCAAACGGTGGCGAATCAGGCCGGATGGGCTGGGGAAGGTAACAGGCCGCCTTGCTTATTTGACAGATATGTCGGCAGCAGGCATGCTCTATGGCCGGGTTCTGCGCAGTCCGCATCCTCATGCTCTTATTCTCAGCATTTGTACCGAGAAGGCGCAGCAGCTTGAAGGTGTTCATGCCGTGCTGACCCATCTCGATGTACCCGGATTGAACCGCTATGGCATTGCCCATCAAGATCAGCCTGTTTTTTGTGAAAATAAAGTTCGGTATGTCGGCGATGCAGTGGCAGCTGTAGCCGCAGAGACGGCTGAGCTAGCCGAATATGCTCTTACTCTCATTGCTGTCGATTATGAGCTGCTGCCGATCGTTGCCGATGCGGAGCTGGCGCTTTTGCAGGATGCGCCGCTGCTTCATCCACAGGGGAATATTCTTCACCGCAGCCAGTTTAATAGAGGGCAGCTAGGCAGCGGGTTCGCCGCCTGTACGCATATTGTAGAGGATACGTATTTCACGCCGAGGCAGATGCACACCTATATGGAAACCGAAGGCGGCTTGTTTGTGCCGGAGGAGGATGGGCGGTTGACGGTATATTCGCCTACTCAGCATGGGTTTATGGATCGTCTGCAATTATCGCGAATTACCGCGATGAAGCAGGAGCGAATCCGCATCGTCTCAAGCCCGATTGGGGGCTCCTTCGGCGGCAAGGATGAATTGAATGTACAGCCTTATGGCGCGCTGCTGGCGCTCAAAACAAATCGCCCCGTCAAGCTTCATCATTCCAGATGGGAATCGGTTCGAGCGGGACTCAAACGTCATCCGATGAAAATTTCGATGAAAACCGGTACAGATGCGAGCGGCCGACTGCTTGCGCATCAAGTGCGGATTATCGCCGACACTGGCGCGTATGCGACGCTGGGAGCAGAGGTACTTAACTTTGCCGTTGAGCATGTACTTGGACCATACCGCTACGAGCATGTGGAGGTAGACGGTTATTCCGTCTATACGAACAACGGAATGTCCGGCGAGTTTCGCGGCTTTGGCGGAAACCAAGCGATTTTTGCATTGGAAGGGCAGCTTGACCGGCTTGCAGAGAAGCTTGGCATGGACCCTTGGGAGCTGCGGCGGATGAATATGCGTATGCCGGATGATCCGGGCCCGTTCGGCCAGCCAATCGTCGTAACCGAAGGTGCCATGCAGGTGTGGAATGCAGCTGAAGCGAGCGGCTTGTGGCAGGAAAGAGGGGTGCCGAATCGAGAAGAGGAGCGCGAGCCGTGGATTAAGGTGGGTATTGGCTCAGCCTTCACCATGCACGGCGGCGGGCTGGGTGTAGGCATTCCCGATCCGGCAGGCGGCAGGCTCTTGTTGGCAGCCGATGGCCGTATTGAAGCGATATTCGGCTACGAGGAATTTGGGCAAGGCTTGCTTGCTACGCTTGCGCTGATGCTGATCGAGCAATTCGGTTTGGCTGAATCCGATATCCGAATGATTATCGGGGATACCGATCTAGTGCCCGACAGCGGCTCTACAACAGCTTCTAGAGCGACCAGCATGATGTGGAAGACGCTGCAAAATCTGAAGGCGCCGTTTACCTCGCAAATGCTGGAACGGGCGGCGGAGCTGCTGGGGAAATCAGCTGATAAGCTCGCAATGGGAGTAGGAGGCATTTATGAGACGGCAAGCGATTCCTTGCTGCTGACATATAAGGAGCTGGCTGAGGCAGAAGGAAAGCGGATAAGCTGCTCGACCGCCTTTCAGTTCCCGACATCAGATACCCCACGAACAGGAGCCCATTTTTTATATACGTATGCGGCTGTTGTTGTGAAGGTCGAGATTAATCAGCTGACGGGAAGAGTGAGGGTGCTTGACCAATACCATGCGGTAGCGGCAGGACCTGTCATGAACCCGCAAGGCTTTCTTGGGCAGATTGAAGGCGGCAGCAGCATGGCGCTTGGATTTGCGATTACGGAAGATGCGGTTATGCAGCAGGGACAATATATGACGAAAAATTTGGATACGTATTTAGTTCCAACGATTGTGGAGCATCGCGGTACGGTCAGTGTTGAGCCGATTGAGCATTTGCCGCATGGAGATAGCTACGGTCCGCGCGGCATTGGTGAAGTAGGCTCGATTACGCTTGCTCCGGCCATCGCCGCTGCCATTCATCAGGCGGTGGGCATTCGCGTGACGAAGCTGCCGATAGAGCCGGAGCTGCTGCAAAATGATTGTGCTTTTGCTTTTGCTGAAGAGGCGGTGATCAAGCGATGAGCAAGCATGAAATGCTGGGAACGCCGCGAGGCGCAGAGCAGTCGGAGCTGTCCTGCACCATCAATGGCGAGGAAATGAAGCTGGAAGTGGCGGGAGCAAGACGGCTGCTGTCCGTACTGCGGGACGATTTAGCGCTTACGGGAACGAAGCGTTCCTGTGAAATTGGGCGCTGCGGCGCCTGTATGGTACTAGTAGATGGCAAGCCGATCAATGCTTGCTTAACGATGGCCTACCAATGCGCGGGCAAGCAAATTACGACAATTGAAGGCATCGGTGCGGCTGATGGAGGCATGGACCCCGTACAGCGCGCTTTTCTCGAAGAGGGAGGCTTTCAATGCGGCTACTGCACGCCTGGCATGATTATTTCGGTTAAGGCGCTGCTGGATCGAAGCCCTGACCCAAGTGAAGAAGAAGTAGAAGAAGCACTATCAGGCAATATTTGCCGATGCACCGGCTACGGAGGCATTAAACGGGCCGCCCAGCGGGCGATAGAGTGGAGGAGGGAAGCGCCATGAAATTGGACTTGTTAAATACGATGAGCCGTGAGGCATTTACGGAAGCGCTTGGCGCAATTTTTGAACATTCGCCTTGGGTGGCGGAACTGGCATGGGAGAATAAACCGTTCAGCTCGGTTGAACAGCTGCATGAGAGCATGGTAAATGCGGCATATACGGCGGGAGAGGAGCGGGTGCTTGTGCTTATTCGCGAGCATCCCGATCTGGCAACTCGAATCAGCATTGGCGAATATTCCACAAAAGAGCAGCAAGGGGCGGGACTTAGCCAGTTGACGCCTGAGGAGTATGGGCAGTTTGCAGCGATGAACCGCCAGTATACGGAGAAGTTTGGCTTTCCATTTATTTTGGCGGTTCGTGGCAAAAGCAAAGCAGACATCCAGGAAGCGATGGCAGCGCGCATCGACAACAGCCTTCAGGAGGAACTAGAGGAGGCGAAATGGCAAATCGCCCGCATCACATCCTTACGCCTCAACGATTTAATAGAGCAGTAGAACGTACAGGTTTATACCAAAATGGATATAGAACAAAGGGAGAGGGTATACATGTTGAAACTTCACAGCGGACGTACACTTTATTATGGCAAAGGGGATGTACTGACTTACCGCACCTATGCTGCTCCACTGGTGGTGAAGTCCATTCCAGAATCGGCTTTTACTGGCGATACGAACGTGATTTTTGCCCATAATATTACATTTGCAGTAAGTGGCGAGACGCTGCTGACCTCTTTCTCCAAAGGCGACAATACGCAGGTCGTAGCGACGGATTCGATGAAAAATTTTATTTTGCGGCAAACGGCCGACTTTGAGGGGAGCACGACAGAAGGGCTGCTTGCGTTTATCAGCAAGCAATTTCTTAGCCGCTATCCGCATATTGACGCCATTGAGCTGAGTGCAGACCGCATTCCATTCCATACGCTTGAAGTGGCAGATGGCAGTGACGGACTGGTGGATAGCTCGCTTGTATACCGCCGTTCCCATAATGATCATGCGAGCGCTTCGATGAAGCTCGTCCGTGACGGCGAAGAGGGAGCGGCCGTTATAGTGGAGCATGAGTGCGCCATTACTGATTTGCAGCTTATTAAAGTTAGCGGCAGCTCTTTCTTTGGATTTGTCCGCGACGAATATACGACACTTCCGGAAAGCTTCGATCGGCCATTATTTATCTTTCTAAATATATATTGGACCTATGGAGATGTTGAACATGCCGTAGAAGCGGGCTCAAGGCAATACGTAGCAGCCGAGCATATCCGGGATATTACCCATAATGTGTTTCACGAATATAAAACGCCATCGATTCAATATTTAATTTATCAAGTCGGCTTGCGTATTTTGACCCGTTTCCCGCAATTGGCGGAGGTGCGGTTTGAATCGAACAACCGGACATGGGAAACGGTGGTTGACCATACCGAGGAGGATGCAGCCGCTGTCTATACCGAACCGCGCCCGCCATTCGGCTTCCAAGGCTTTACGCTTACCCGCGAGGATTTGGCTCATGAGGAAGCTTCCTCATGAGCGGCAAAATAACGACGCATGTGCTTGACATTTCCACGGGAAAGGCTGCGGCAGGGATGGAGCTGGAGCTGTGGCAGTTGAGTGAGGAAACGGGGGAACGGCTGCTGCTTCAATCGGCTGTGACCAACGGGGATGGACGGCTGGAGGCTCCGCTGCTTGCTGGCGAGGATATGAAGCCGGGTGTCTATGAGCTTGTGTTTGAGGCTGGAAGCTTTTTGTCACGCGATAGTGGCACGGTGCAGGCATCGTCGATTGAATTTATTTTTCAGCAAATACCGATTCGTTTTCGCGTTAACGATGCGCAGGCGCATTATCATATTCCGCTGCTTGTTGCGCCGGGCGGCTACAGCACTTATCGCGGTACTTAGGAGCTGCGAGGAAATTAGCGTCACTTTATTTCGTCGTAGTCTCTTAGAATAGTTTGGTAGACAGATAGGCTTGGCTTATGGGGGAAAAGGGGTGGATAGGCATGGCTTCCTACTATGATTGCATCGTTATGAATGGTTTTGTTGTTTTGACTGGTGAAGTGAAAAAGCTGGATATAGGCATTCGCGATGGCCGCATTGCTGCCTTGGAGCAGTCACTCGCAGGTGCCGAGGCCGGCTCCCGAATCGATGCGGAGGGACAGTATGTGCTGCCCGGCATGGTCGATATTCACGTGCATTTCAATGAACCGAATTTGGGGCATTGGGAAGGCTTTGCGAGCGGGTCAGCCGCACTAGCTGCCGGAGGAGCGACCTGTTACGTAGATATGCCGCTCAATGGCAATCCTCCGACTGTAACGACAGAGGCGCTTGCGCTGAAAGCAGACCAGGCAGAAGGCAGCTCGGCTGTTGATTATACGTTCTGGGGCGGACTCGTCCCAGGAAAGCTGGAGGAGCTTGCTCCTATGTTCGAAGCGGGCATCGTCGGCTTTAAAGCGTTTATGTCCAATCCTGGCGGCGAAGGAGAAGGACGTTTTCGCGAGGTGGATGACTGGACCCTCTATGAGGGGATGAAAAAAATCGCCGAGCTTGGCGGCTTTGTCGCCCTGCATGCCGAGAGTGACGCCATGACGTCCCAGCTCGCTGATGCCGCCCTTGCAGCCGGGCGCTTTGATGCTGAGGCATTCGCAGCCTCTCGGCCGATTATTGCCGAGCTGGAGGCGGTAAATAAGGCGCTGCTGTTCGCGGAGCAGACGGGCTGCCAAGTGCATTTTGTTCATATAAGCAGCTATGACGCGGTGGAGCTGATTGATCGCGCGAAGCAGCGCGGCTTGCCGGTAACGGTGGAAACCTGCCCGCATTATTTACTGCTGACGCAGAAGGACATGACGGCGCTTGGAGCGGTTGCCAAATGCGCGCCTCCATTGCGCGGCGAGGAGCAGCGCGAGGGATTGTGGCGAATGATTGGCGAAGGCAAGCTGGATGTTATCGCTTCAGACCATTCGCCATGTCCGACTTCGATGAAGGTGGATGCTGCTAAAACGTTTTTCGAGGCATGGGGAGGCATATCCGGCGCACAAAGCAGCATGGAGCTGGTGCTTGGTGAAGGGTGGATCAAGCGTGGGCTGCCGCTGCCATTGCTAGCCTCGCTGCTGTCGGGAGGACCTGCTCAGCGCTTCGGGCTTTATCCGCGAAAGGGAGCTATTGCAGTCGGCTCGGATGCCGACCTGGCTATTGTTGACCCTAATGCGGCTTATGAGCTGCTGGAGGAAAATTTATTATATCGGCACAAGCATAGCCCTTATGTGGGAAAAGAGATGGCCTGCCGAGTCGTGGCAACACTCGTTCGAGGAACCGTTGTCTATTCGGTCGACGGCGGTTTGGCAAGGACTGCATCGGGTAAATCGCTGCTCCCGATTGAGGTCGGGTCGGAAAAGGGCATGATGAAGGGGAGCGTTTGAGATGACAATGACTAGCAAACTGCAGCTCGCCTCCTTTGTCCCTAAGCTGCTGGAGGAATTGTCCCAGTTCGGCGCTGATCCGCGTGGTGGTGTGACAAGGCTGCTTTATACGGATGAATGGCTGGAGGCGCAGCAATATTTAGCCCAGCAAATGAGAGAATGGGGCATGGACGTTTATTTTGACCGGGTAGGCAATTTGTTTGGCCGGCTGCAAGGCAGTTCAGGAGAAGGACCCGTTGTTATGACGGGCTCCCACATCGATACGGTGCAATCAGGCGGATACTATGACGGGGCTTATGGTGTCGCTGCTGGGATTGCCGCTTTGGCGCATTTGAAGGAAGCTTATGGGCAGCCTGTAAAGACGCTTGAGGTAGTCTCGCTCTGCGAAGAGGAAGGCAGCCGTTTTCCGCTTACGTATTGGGGATCGGGCAATATGACCGGGCTGTATGATACGGAGCAGGACGCGGAGCGCTATGATGCTGCGGGAATTAGCCTGCAAGCGGCGATGCTCGCCTGCGGCTTCGGCAAACCGGAGCAGCGTGACCCCCGCAGATCGGATATTGCAGCGTTTGTAGAACTGCATATTGAGCAAGGACCTGTTTTGGAACAGCGGCAGCTCAGTGTTGGCATTGTTGAGGCCATCGTAGGGCAGCATCGTTATACGGTAACGGTGGGAGGAACAGCCAATCATGCCGGGACGACGCCAATGCCGCTGCGCCGCGATGCACTGGCTGGAGCAGCTGCGATGATCGTGCAGCTGGAGACGGAAGCGATTTTAACCGGATCTCCGCTCGTTGCTACGGTTGGGAAGCTGACGACAACGCCAAATACGCCGAATGTCATTCCCGGCTCCGTAAGCTTTACGGTCGATGTTCGCCATATTGATAAGACAGCCATTCGACAATTTTGCCAAACCGTTTTTAAACAGTTTGAAGAAATTGCTGGCGAACGGGAGCTTTATGTGACGATTGAACAATGGATGGAGGCAGCACCTGCTCCAATGGATCGGCAATTGCGTGAGCTGCTGTCACGAATTGCTGAGCAAATGTCTCTGCCTTATACGGTTATGCCGAGCGGAGCGGGGCATGACGCCCAGCTGCTGTCAGGCGTGTGTCCTACAGCGATGTTATTCGTTCCCAGCCGCGGCGGCATCAGCCATTCGCCAGATGAATATACATCGCCGGAGCAACTGGTAGATGGGACGGCGATACTGTCAGCATTGTTGTATGAGCTTGCTTACGAGGAGAAATGATGATGAAGAGCTACCGAGAGCTGTCGCCTTCCCCCCGCACGATTATGACGCCCGGCCCTGTTGAGGTTGACCCGCGTGTGCTTCGTGCGTTATCTTATCCTATACTGGGTCAATTTGACCCCGAGTTTACGGCGCTTATGAATGATACGATGGAAATGCTGCGCAGCTTGTTCCAAACGGACAATCGCTGGGCTTATCCTATAGATGGAACGTCGCGTTCAGGCATTGAAGCGGTACTTAACAGCTTGATTGAGCCGGGAGACAAAGTGCTGGTTCCGATTTATGGCCGTTTCGGCAATCTGCTTTATGAAATTGCCGAGCGCTGCGGCGCAGAGGTTGTGGCGCTGGATAAGGAATGGGGCGAAGTTTTTGAGCCGGATGAAGTCATCGCCGCAATGAAGCATGAACGTCCGGCGCTTGTGCTCATGGTTCACGGGGAAACGTCCACAGGCCGGATGCAGCCTTTGGAGGCGATTGGCAAAGCATGCAGGGAGCAAGACATTCTGTTTGTCGTTGATGCCGTTGCGACCATCGGCGGCGTTCCCGTTGAGACGGACGCCTGGTGTATAGATGCAGTCATTGGCGGCACGCAAAAATGCTTGTCCGTACCATCGGGCATGGCCCCGATCACTTATAACGACAGGGCGGAGCGGAAAATTGCTGCCCGCAAAAAGGTCGAGCGAGGCCTGCTCGCCCCTGGTGATGCTGTCAGCGGCAATCGCCGTCCGGCTATTCAGAGCAACTATCTGGATTTGAGCCAGCTTCAGGATTATTGGGGGCCAGCAAGACTCAATCATCATACGGAGATGACCTCGATGCTGTATGGCTTGCGCGAAGGGCTGCGAATTTTGCTCGCTGAAGGGCTTGAGGAGCGATTCGCTAGACATCGCAGGCATGAAGCTGCACTAATGTCAGGGCTTGCAGCAATGGGATTAACCTTGTATGGAAATCCAGCCTGCAAGCTTCCGGTTGTTACTTGCGTGATGATTCCAGAGGGCATTGACGGAGAAGCGGTTCGCAGCATGCTGCTAAGCAGCTTTGGCATCGAAATCGCCAGCTCGTTCGGAGTGTTAAAAGGGAAAATCTGGCGCATTGGCACGATGGGCTACAGCTGCAGCCAGAAAAATGTGCTGCATGTGCTTGGTGCACTTGAAGCGGTGCTCATTCGGCATGGCGCAGTTGTGCCAGCTGGAGAGGGCTTGCAGGCGGCACTAGCTGTGTATGATTCGTACGATCGTTAAACTTATGCTATTTTATACCGCCGCCCGGGTTTTTCCTGGAAATATAAGAAAGTATACGAATTCGCCATACTTTCTCTCTATTTCTCGGACTGAAACGCGCCAAGCCGCTAGAAGACGGCTTTCGGCCGTTTAACCTGGTTCGGCGGTTTGCTATAGCTTTGACTAGCATTTTAAATTTAAAGGAGTGCTTACGATGAAAGATGTAGTGGTACGGGAGCAATTGAAAAAACTGCCCAAAATCGATTTGCACTTGCATTTGGATGGCAGCGTTTTGCCCAATACGCTGCGCGAGCTGGCAAAGGAGCAAGGTAAGGAGCTGCCCGTTGAAGCAGGCAGCGATCTTACTCCATGGATGCTTGCAGATGAGAGCTGCAATAGCTTAAAAGAATATTTGAGCAAATTTGCTTTTGTCGAGCCCTATTTGCAAACGCCAGAGGCGCTGGAGCGCGTAGCTTACGAAGTGGTTGAGCAATCGGCGAAACAAGGCTGCCGTTATATCGAGGTGCGATTTGCACCGCTGCTGCATATTAAAGGAGGTTTGTCTCTGGAGGAGGCGATGCGCCACACCATTCATGGCTTGCGGCGTGGAGAACGGGATTTCGGCGTAAAAGCGCGGGGTATCGCCATCTGCCTGCGCCATGACGCTTATGAGCGCAATGAACAGGTCATACTGGCCGCCGCTAAGCTGCATGGCGATGGAATCGCAGCGGTAGATTTGGCTGGTGATGAAGCATCCTTCCCGCCAGAGCTGCATCGTTCCTTATTTAATCTCGCAGCGAGCAAGGGGCTGCCGATTACAATTCACGCCGGGGAAGCGGGCGGCGCGCAAAATGTGCAGGAAGCGATTGAGAGCCTTGGAGCCACCCGTATCGGCCATGGCGTGCGCATTACGGAAAATCCTGCTATTATGGAAATGGTACGCCGTACAGGCACGCCGCTGGAGCTATGCCCGCTAAGTAACATACAGACAAAGGCGGTTAGCGGCTGGGACGCTTATCCGATTAAAGCCTTTCTAGCAGCAGGCATTCGGGCGACCATTAATACGGATAATCTGACGGTTTCGGGTACGACGATTGGTTTGGAATATGAGCTGTTGATGCAAAAATGCGGCGTGACGCTGGAGGAAATCGGCAGGCTGATTTTGAACAGCGCCCATGCGGCCTTTTTGGAGCAGGATGAAAAACGGCAGCTAATTGCCGACATAGAACAGGGGCTTGCAGCTGCGGGAGTGAAGCCTGCCGTATAAGGAGAGTCCCTGATTCGGAAACAATGGAGGAAATGACGTATGCGAACCATTTTAGCCGTAATTGGGGATTATTATCATCCAGCGGAGGCCATTGCCGAAGGCTTGCAGCAAAGCTTAGCGCCATTAATGGCGTCGGGGGACATCGAGCTCAGCTATACAACGGTCAAATATTTGGCGGAGGAGCTGGCAGCAAAGCCAGATGCGGTCATATTGTACAAGGATAATAATATGAATCCCGCTGATGAACAGGTACAGCAATGGCTCGGCGAGGAGACAGAGCAGGCGATATTGCGGTATGTCAGGGCTGGTGGAGGCTGGTTCGCTTGGCATTCCGGGCTTGCATCGTATCCGGCAGATGGTGGCTACGTGCAGATGACGCGGGGTTATTTTCAGCATCATCCCGAGCAGAAGCTTGTGCATTCTTTAACGGTTGAGCCTGCTTGGCGTCCAGGCGAGGAGCATGTGAATATAGCGGCAGATCTGGCGTTTGAAACGGTCGATGAGCATTATTTTGTCCATTGTGATGAAGCAGCAACAACGGTATTTATGCGTACGTATTCCGAGGATGGGCAGTCGATTGGCGGCTGGTCCCATGCCTACGGAGAAGGCCGCGTATGTTGCTTGACGCCCGCGCATAATCGCGAAAGCCTGCTGCATCCGGTGCTGGGCGAGCTGGTGAATTCCTGTGTGCAGTGGTGCGCGCGGATGGCGTAGCTTTGCCGCCAAAGGACGGCGAAAGCCGTTTCACCTTGAAATATAGGAAAGGACATGATGTTTCCATCCTTTCTCTATATTTCTCGGACTGAAACGCGCTGCGCCGCCAAAGGACAGCGACAGCCGTTTCACCTTGCAAGATCATTTTGGCTATATATATGCTTGAAAAGCGCGGTTCCTGCAAATGATAGAGGAACTGCGCTTTTGTCTGCTATAATAAGATCATAAGCATTACGATTAGAGGGTGGTGGGTTCGAATGGATAAAGTGATAGATGAGCAATGTGACGACACATGTATAGGGACGAAGCAGGAGGGCGCAGATCTGCTTACCGCAAAGGTTGAGGAGCAGACGGCCATTGATTTGGCTGAAATGTTCAAAGCGCTAGGCGACCCGACGCGGGTTAAAATGATTTATGCGCTGCTTTCGCAAGAGCTGTGCGTGCATGATTTATGCGTCGTGCTGGATATGGCACAGTCGGCAATTTCACATCAATTGCGCTATTTGCGCAATGTGCGCATCGTAAAGCGCCGCAAAGTCGGGAAAACCGTCTATTATTCGCTTGACGATGATCATGTAAAGGAAATTTTCATCCAGACACTGCAGCATTTGCATCACAGCTAAGTGCTGCGTCCAGATAAGGAGAGGATCTAGACGTGACAGAAATGCCGCCAATTATTATACAGGCTAGCGAGGAACATATTGCGGACGCTGTCGCTTTTGCAGCGCTAGTACGTAAAGAAGTCATGCCAATGTTTTCGTCAAATGGTTTGTCGCCTGATCTCGTGAATTTCTCGGAGCATTATTTGCATCAAGCGGGAGCTGGTTTTTTTCTGGCCCTTTCAGAGCAAGGGGAAATACAGGGGTGCATCGGTGTGCAGCCCTATGATAACCGAATTGAAACGGCTATGTATGAAGCGGACCGCCCAGCCGCCGAAATTGTAAAATGCTACGTAGCGGCAAGCAGCCGCAGAAGCGGCCTAGGCTCGCTGCTTACAGCAGAGGCCAAACGTTTTATCGCACAGCAGGGCTATAGCGTAGCGTATTTGCATACACATCGTTTTCTAAAGGGTGCAGTCGATTTTTGGCAGCGTCAGGGCTTTGCCATAACGGCTGAAGATCAGGATGAATGGCAGACGGTACATATGGATGCGAGCGTTACATAAACGTACTTATAACCAGATCGATTCAGGCGCGTAGCGCTTGGGTCGTTTTTTTTGACATAGATTGGGTCAACCCTTGACATACCCCCATGGGGTATTATATGATAAACGCAACAACAGATACCCCCATAGGGTATAAAAAGGTGGCAATCAGGATGGAAAACAGGCAAACAACGCTGGAAATTTCGGGTATGACATGTGCGGCATGCGCGAATCGCATAGAGAAAGGATTAAATAAGCTGGAGGGCGTATCGCAAGCGACAGTCAACTTTACAATGGAGACGAGCCATGTCGAATATCGTGCAGATACGATTGATTTGGCTGCGGTCATTAAGCGGATCGAGCAGCTTGGATTTACAGCTGAGGAGAAGGTAGAGCAGAAGCAAGGAACGGATCGCCGGCGTGACGAGATCCGCAAGCAGCAGCTGAAGTTCATCCTATCGGCGATATTGTCTCTGCCGCTTTTGTGGGCGATGGCCGCACATTTTTCATTTACGTCGTTTATATGGGTGCCAGATTTATTGCTTAATCCGTGGTTTCAACTGGCGCTGGCGACCCCTGTACAATTTATAATCGGCTGGCCCTTCTATAAGGGGGCATTTAATGCGCTGCGCAGTGGGGGCGCGAATATGGATGTCTTGGTAGCGCTTGGAACTTCGGCAGCCTATTTTTACAGCTTGTATTTGACGTTGAAGCCTGAAGAGCATGTTGGAATGGCTAATATGCCCGTTATGCAGGAGCTGTATTATGAGACAAGCGCCTTGCTCATTACGTTGATTTTACTTGGAAAATGGTTCGAAGCGCTCGCTAAAGGCCGCTCATCGGAAGCGATTCGCTCGCTCATGGGTCTGCAGGCGAAAACTGCACTCGTTGTGCGCGACGGCTCCGAAATGAGCATCCCGGTCGAGCAGGTAATCATTGGCGATCAGCTTATTGTGAAGCCGGGTGGCAAAATTCCGGTCGATGGCGTAGTGCTGGACGGTAGCTCGGCGATAGACGAATCGATGCTGACTGGAGAAAGTCTCCCTGTTGACAAGCAGTCAGGTGATCAGGTATTTGGGGCGACTATTAATAAAAATGGCGTCTTGCGTATTCAGGCTACGAAGGTTGGCAAAAATACGACGCTGGCGCAAATTATTCATATTGTCGAGCAGGCACAGGGCTCGAAAGCACCGATTCAGCGAATAGCTGACCGTATTTCCGGCATCTTCGTTCCGATCGTTGTCGGTATCGCCGTTGTTACTTTCGCCTTGTGGTTTTTATGGATCGAGCCCGGTTTATTCGCCGAAGCGCTGGAGAAAGCCATCGCGGTGCTCGTTATAGCATGTCCTTGCGCGCTCGGACTTGCTACTCCAACTTCTATAATGGCTGGATCTGGCCGGGCAGCAGAAGTAGGCGTCTTGTTCAAGGGCGGTGAGCATCTAGAATCAACGCATCATATTACAGCGGTACTGCTTGATAAAACAGGTACGGTGACGGAAGGCAAACCTTCACTGACCGATGTTATCGTCCAAGGTGATATGCCGGAGCAGGAACTGCTTGCCCTCGTTGGCGGAGCCGAGAAAAGCTCGGAGCATCCGCTCGCAGAAGCTATTGTAGCTGCAATTGAAGCGCGGAACATTGCTCTTCCCGAAGCTGCTGAATTTACAGCAATTCCGGGCTTTGGCATTCGGGCAACTGTGGCGGGCCGCGATGTAGTTGTCGGAACACGTGCTTTAATGGAGCGTTACGCTGTTGCACACAACGGTGAAGCGTCAATGGCCGAGCTGGAGGAAGCCGGAAAAACAGTTATGCTGACGGCTGTTGATGGTCAATATACCGGCATGATTGCGGTTGCGGATACGATTAAACCTTCATCCAAGGAAGCGATTGACCGTCTCAAGCATCTCGGCATTCAGGTCATGATGATTACAGGAGATAATCCGCGGACTGCAGCGGCTATTGCAAGTGAAGCGGGGATTGAGCATGTCATCGCAGGCGTGCTGCCGGAAGGCAAAGCGGATGAGGTCAAAAAGCTTCAGGCGGCCGGCATGAAGGTAGCGATGGTCGGGGACGGCATTAATGATGCACCGGCATTGGCAGCAGCGGACATTGGCATGGCGATGGGTACAGGAACGGATGTCGCGATGGAGACGGCAGATGTTACGCTTATGCGCGGCGATTTAAACAGCATTGTCGACGCCATAACGATGAGTAAAAAGACGATGAGCAACATTAAACAAAACCTGTTCTGGGCGCTGGCCTACAATGTCATCGGTATTCCTATAGCGGCAGCGGGCCTGCTCGCTCCTTGGCTGGCAGGGGCGGCGATGGCGCTGAGCTCCGTATCGGTTGTACTCAATGCCCTGCGCTTGCAGCGGATGAAAATCAAAGCGTAATGCTAATGGCAGGGTTGCCCGTCCACCTATGAATCGGGTATTCTAAAAGGGTAATTCATTTCGTTTCTGGGAGAGGACAGCATCCAATGAATAAAAATGCAAAAATTGGCGGCGGCGGCCTTCATCACATCGCGCTGCGCGCATTTGACTTTGAAGCAACCGTAAAGTTTTATACAGAAGGACTCGGCTTTACGCCAAGACATAGCTGGGGTGAAGGGGATGGCCGCGTTATTATGCTCGATAGCGGCGATGGCAACTACCTTGAAGTATTCGCTGGCGGCAAGGCGCCGGTGGCGGACGAAGGCTCCTATTTCCATTTAGCTTACCGCTCCGAAAATATAGAGCTTGCCGTTCAGTCAGCAGTAGCTGCTGGCGCGGTAGTAACGGTGGAAACAAAGGATGCTGTGCTTGGCGACAATCCGCCAACCCCAGTGAAAATCGCCTTCGTAAAAGGCCCGAACGGAGAGATTATTGAATTTTTCCAAAGCACAGGTGACAATCAGCTGTAAGCAATCGGCAGGCTATAAGCAAGAATCATCATCTTGTGTCAAAAATGTTGGAACAGCCGAAGGCGATGCCTTCGGTTGTTCCGGCTTATGGCCTCCCATTATGAAGGCGGGCCGCTATTTTTAAAATATAGGAAAGGATATGATGTCGCCATCCTTTCTCTACATTTCTCGGACTGAAACGCGCTGCGCCGCCCAAGGACGGAGTCAGCCGTTTCACCTTGTTAGCGGTTTTAGTAGTAAGGAGGGCTTGCATGGTCGTTGTTATGGTAGTTGCGGCGCTTGCGCTGCTATTTTATTTGTTTTTCATATTGCCGACGCAGTGGTTTAAGGTGGAGCGTTACCACTATCCGGCGGGGTTAGGGCTCAAGGTGCTGCAAATTAGCGATCTGCATGTTGAAAATATTCGTATCAGCCCAAGGCGAATCCAGAAGCTGATTGAAAGGGAGCAGCCGGCATACATATTTCTCACCGGAGACTTTACCCAGAGGCTGAGCTATTTACCGAAGGTTAGGCAGTATGTGAAAGTGATTTGCGCAGCCGGCATTCCGGTTTATGCGGTGTATGGCAATCACGACCACCGGATAAAGCCTTCCGGAGTGCGCGAACTGAAGAAGCTTCTGGAACGGGAAGGCGTTATCGTTCTGACTAACGAGAGCATCGATTTAGGTGCATTTCAGCTGGTTGGAATTGATGATTGGAGCAGCAAAAAAAGCAAGCCGGGAAAAGCTTTTCTCCACGTTGATCAATCAAAGCCCATTATCGTGCTCGCACATGATCCCAATACGGTGCTTCATATTAAGCATTCCTATGATTATCTCATGTCGGGTCATTTTCATGGCATGCAGTTTAATGTTCCATTTTTGTTCCGGTTTATTAACAAGGGAAAGCTCGCTGCTTCTGGCTTTTATAAAGGCCAGCATAAATGGAGCAACGGCACCTTCTATATTTCCAAAGGCATTAGCCAGACCGAGCCCAACGCCAGATTCCTTATTCGCAGTGAAGTAACGGTGCATCAATTGTAGAACGGCTATAGCAAAGGGGGAACGTACCAATGATTTATGTAGTTAGACATGGGCAAACCGATTATAACAAGGAACAAAGAATGCAAGGAAGGTCGGGACTGCCATTAAATGTGCAGGGGATAAAACAAGCGGAGCAGCTAAGAGAGAGACTGCGGGACGTCACTTTTAATTTTGTATTTTCCTCGCCGCAAGAAAGAGCTGTGCAAACAGCTGAAATAGCAACCGGCGCAACTGCCATAATAGATGCTAGGCTCGATGCTTTCGATTTAGGGGAAGCGGATAAATTAAAAGCGAGTGAAGTGAAAATGAAAGGTTTTACTCCTGATTCAAGCGTCTATAAAGGAGTAGAAGAAACCGATCATTTTGCTGAACGAATTTTTGGTTTTATGAGTGAGCTTGAGGCGAAGAATGAAGGCAAAGAGGTTAATATTTTAATATCCGGACATGCTTGCACAACGGGCTGTATTGGTGCTTACTTCAATGGCATACCGGATGATGGAAATATTACGAGGTACTCATCAGCTAATGGGGACTACAAGACATATGAGTTCAAATCAGTGTTGGCCGATTAGCAAAATAAAAGATGTCGTAAGCAGCTTATCCTTATGAGGAAAACGAGCTGCTTTTTTCTATTGCAAAAAACGCATCGTACACTCGCTATAAGAAGCAGAGTATACGATGCGTTTCGCTTAGCAGAGGAATGTTTCTCCTCTATTTCAGGACTCACATTCCTCTGCAGTCAAGGCGAAGAGAAGGTGATCCTCCCAAACCCCATTAATTTTTAGATAGCGAAGGGCAAGGCCTTCTTGGCGAAAGCCTGCACGCTCCAGAACACGAATGGAAGGCGTGTTTCGCGGCATTACCCCAGCTTGCAAGCGGTGCAGACCGAGCTGCCCGAAAGCATAAGCGGTGACCAAGCGAACGGCCTCCGATACATAACCGTTGCCTTGATGAGCTCGATCGAGAAAATAACCGACATTGGCATTTTGCAAGGGTCCTCGTATCACATTAGACAACTCAATTCGGCCAATTAACTGCTGCCCCAACATAATGCCGAATGGAAAAGAAGCAGCTTCAGCCTGCTTCTGTATGCCAAGACTAATATGCTCCTGCTGGCCTTCCAAGGTCAGGAAGTTATCGGGGCGAACGGGATCTATAGGCTGGAGCAAGGCTTGGTTGCTTAATCTAAGCACAAGCATGGCCTCGGCATCAGCAAGCTCAAGGGGCTTTAAATAAATGCTCTGCTTTATTGTCATCTATCGGTCCTCCTTTCTAAATAGCCGCACCTGAAATCGAAGGTGCGGCCAACGGGGATAGAAGCGGGCATTTAAAAAATGCTAAGCTTAAACGGCTTCTTGTATAGCGGATAAAGCCATTTGACCCCACTCGGCGTCAACGTATCTGCGAATAAATGGGATAAGTATCCGATAATGGCCACTCGCATAATGCCTTCAAGATGAAGCTGCTGCTCCAGTCCCCAGGCGATTGCGCCCCATGCCGCGGTAGCCCATACCGTATGGGTCATGCCGCGATGCTTGAGCCAAGGCGCCACAGCCACGAATGCACCCAGGCCGATAAGCCAGTTCATGCCGAACCAGAAGCCGCCATACACAAAGGCTCCACCGATAGCGCTGACAAGTGCATTGCGGATGACGCCGCGTTTCGCAACGAGTCCAAGCAGCACGACGCCAACGGAAGCAACAAGCAGCTTCCAGCCAACGGTATGATTGACCACATACAAGTAGCTGACAATCGCAATCATAATAACGCCGCCCCAAATGAGCAAATCATGAATGAGCTTGGACACTTTGCCGAGCTTGCTGCTCAAAATACTGGGGCCATCCAGATCCGCGCTTAAGGCGGAGATCGCGGCAACGGCTACATAAGCAGCCGCATTCGCAGGAGTGAAGGAATAATAAGCTGCCGCACCGGCTCCAATAGCCATGCCAATCGTAAGATGTGTCGTGCCTTTCATTGTTCCTCCTAATGCCTGGCTATTATCCAGCTGTGTATTCAAACGTATGTTCGCTATGTTATTATACTAGAAACAGCCGAAGGGAACAAGAGTGCGCATCATTTCTTTCGTATATTACAAGTGGGGAGGTATAAGAATGGAAGAAACGATTATGTTTTTTGAAACGCCTGACGAATGGCGCAGCTGGCTGGAGCATAATCATGAGCAGGAGGCGATGCTTTGGGTCGGTTTTCGTAAAAAAGGCAGCGGGAAGCCATCCATTAGCTGGCCCGAGTCAGTAGATGAAGCGCTATGCTTTGGCTGGATTGACGGCATTCGCAAAAGCATAGATGAAGAGAATTACAAAATACGCTTTACGCCGCGGAAAAAAGGAAGTATCTGGAGCTCTGTTAATATACAGCGTGTTACGGAGCTAAGTGAAAGCGGACTAATGCAGCCAGCAGGGCTTGCTGCTTATGAACGGCGCAAGGAAGCGAAATCTTCCGTGTATGCTTATGAGCAGAAGCCGGAGCATATTGTACTGGCGCCAGAGGAGGAAGCGGCTTTCAGGAAGCAGGCAGCGGCATGGAGCTATTTTCAGGAGCAGCGTGCAACATATCAGAAAACGGCCCTGTGGTGGGTGATCAGCGCCAAGAAGGAGGAGACGCGCAGCAAGCGGCTTCGCACCTTGATTGAAGACTCCGCCAGCGGACGAAACCTACAGCAATTTACGCCAATCGTCAAAAAGTGACAAGCGTAAACGGCCGAAAGCCGTCCTCTGGCGGCAAAGCTACCGTTTCGCGTTGAAATATAAGCCGGTTATACGAGGGAAACTTATAAATGCTTATATTTAAAGAAAATTTTTTTTGTTTCTTTTTTGCAACACTTTTCGCCGTATCTGCGTTGTATAGTTATTAGCATAGAAACGAGTAAGGGAGCGGTACAAAATGAAAAAAGCAATTCTCAGCGCAGCACTCGCCATCGCTTGTTTATTAACACTAGGTTTAGCCGTAGATAATGGCAAAGGTAATGCATCCAGCAGCCCGATTAATCAAACGACCGTCTACATGGATCATATAATGAAACAAAATAACGCCTTCGTCGTTACATATGATGAAATTCAGTGGTACGAAGGTGAGGCGGCGAACGTTCAGTTCCGCCAGCATGAACAAGATGCTGAAATGACGGATGCACCAGATGGCTACTACATTGTCAATGACGATCCTCAGCTTCATGACCTGCCGATTGCAGCAGATGCTGAAGTATTCATGCAAATTTACAATCGTACGGGCAACGCTGCAGAAGCAGATATTCAATGGAATGAGCCGATCACCGTTGACAAATTCGTCTCGATTATGAATTCCGATGATCCATTTCATCTGAAAAATTTCCCTTATCACGTTACGATTAAAGACGGGGAAATTGTGAAAATTGTTCAGCAATATATCCCGTAAGCCAGAGTGTGAATCCGGGGCATTCGAGCCAAGGAACACATAACCCTAACTCTGGACTTGATGAATAGCTGCAAGCGAAGCTGTTATGCGATTATGCATAGCAGCTTTTTATTTTGCATTAAAAAAAGTTGATGACAATCGATTGACACAGGAATGAAGGCCATGGTATCATTCCTGATAGTAAATATTACGAATAGATAACGAGCTAAAGCGCTCGTTTTTTATTTGAATACTAATCGTAATGATTACATATATTTAGCGCGAAAGATATGCCCGAAAGGGAGAGGGAGCTTGGTTATGCTGTTATTGAAGGGGAATAAAACGAATAAACGATTATTTTTCACCATCCTGCTGCTCGTTCTGTCTATGGTCATTGCAGGCTGCGGAAAAGCTGGAAATCCATCATCGGAGACCGGAAATGCTGGTCAAAGCACTGCTGCTGCGGAAAATAAAGCGGGAAAAAAGCTGACGCTGCTCTACCATTTTAAGAGCGGAAGTTTGGACCCGCATAATGATTATATTGTTTTGAAAGCGGGCGTAGTTGAAACGCTTGTACGTATGGATGACAAGCTGGAGCTTCAGCCGTGGCTAGCGTCCGAATGGGAGTCGGTAGATGCCTCAACGTGGCGTTTTACAATCCGCGAAGGCGTTACCTTTCATAATGGTGCCAAGCTTGATGCGGCTGCTGTTAAAGCTTCGCTTGAACGCGGCATAGGCGTGAACAAGGCGCTGGACACGACACTTAAGATCGCTTCTATGAAGGCGGAAGGCCAAGAGCTTACCATTACGACAAAGGAGCCACTGCCAGCTTTTCCATCTGAGCTTGTAAATCCATATAGCGGCATTATCGATGTGGCGGCTGAGCAAGCAGTGGGTACAGAAGCGTTTAATAAGGCGCCAGTCGGTACGGGGCCCTTTCAAGTAAAAGGCTTCACGCCGAATATGGAAATCAATCTGGCCCGTTATGACAGCTATTGGGATGGTGCCGCACAGCTTGAAGAAATTACGTTCAAATTTAATGAGGACGGCAATGTACGGGCACTGGCGCTTCAGGCGAAGGAGGCCGATCTAGCATTTCAGCTTCCAGCCGAAATGGTCGATGTCATTAAACAGGATCAAGACTTGAAAATAGAGTCGCTTGCTGGCTTGCGTGCGCATTTCCTGCTTTACAACCAACAGCAGCCCGCTTTAAAAGACGTACTGGTCAGACAGGCGCTGGATTTGCTCATTGACCGTGAAAGCATGGCGAAGGACGTCATGCTGGGCAATGCTTCTCCTGCCAATGGTCCATTTAACGCGAATTTGCCTTTCGGCAGCAAGGAAGCGGTCCAACCGCTCGATACGGGCAAGGCGAAGCAATTGCTCGAACAAGCCGGCTATGCACAAGGCAGCAGCGGCAAGCTGGAGAAGGATGGAAAGCCGCTGACCCTTGAGCTTGTTACTTATAAAGGCCGGCCAGAGCTTCCGCTCATTGCCCAGCTCCTGCAATCCGATGCCGCTAAAATTGGCGTAACGTTAACGATAAAGAACGTTGAAAATGTAGATACGTATTTGCGGGATAATAGCGATTGGGATTTGGCCACTTACAGCAATTTGACAGCTCCGCGCGGGGATGGAGGCTTTTTCCTGAATTCGGCGTTTACAGTTGGAGGTTCGCTTAATCCGGCTAATATTAGCAGTGACGAACTGAGCGCAATCCTTGCACAGCTGAATGCTACGGGTGACGCAGCGCAGCGCGTAAAGCTTACCCAAGCTGCCGCTGCGGTAATTAAAGCGCAGGCTCTGCATTCCTATGCGGTCTATCCAAACATAATTGTAGGCATGAATAAGAAGGTGACTGGTTGGACACCAGGACCTGAAGAATATTACTTAGTTACAAACAAGATGGATGTGTCTTAACGTGCTGCAGCTCATAAAAAAACGATTGCTTCAACTCATATTTGTACTCTTTATTTTATCCTTAGTTATTTTTATTCTGATGAAGCTCGCTCCTGGCGACCCTGTGCTTACCTTGCTGCATGCTGATGAAATGTCGATTACACAGGCCGATGAAGCTGCGCTTCGGGAGGAGCTTGGCTTCGATCAGCCCGTGCTTGTGCAATACGGAAAATGGATGCTCGGGCTAATCCAGCTTGATCTGGGCAATTCGTACTTAAAAGGCCGTCCGGTGCTGGATGAGCTGCTGGATAAGCTGCCGGCGACGATTCAGCTGACAGCTAGCGGCCTTGCAGTCATGGTAGCCATTGCACTCCCGCTCGGCCTAATCGCTTCGCGCTATCCAAACCGCTGGCCGGATCATGTGTCCCGCATACTCGCACTTGTTGGCGCGTCGATTCCGAGCTTTTGGATGGGGCTACTGCTCATCTACTTATTTTCCTTAAAGCTAGGGTGGCTGCCGACAAGCGGCAAGGGCAGCTTCGCACATATGATTTTGCCATCTATTACGCTCGGTTTTGCAATGGCTGCTGTCTATGCAAGGCTGCTGCGCTCCGGGCTGCTGGACAGTCTATCCCAGGATTATATTAAAGCAGCAAGGGCACGTGGGCTAGCTGAACGCCGCATATTAATGGGACATGCGCTGCGTGCCGCGCTGCTTCCGGTTATTACAGTGTTCGGCGTCAGCTTCGGCAATTTGCTCGCAGGATCCGTTGTCATTGAAACGCTGTTTGCTTGGCCGGGGCTTGGCAGCTTGGCGCTTGAGGCGATTTTTGAACGTGATTATCCGATTATTCAAGGGTATGTGCTGGCGACGGGACTATTCGTTGTTGTCGTCAATCTGCTAGTTGATCTCAGCTACAGCTTGCTTGACCCGCGAATTCGCTTAGGGAAAGGAGCTGTCTCATGAATGGGAAAATAACTGCGGAGCTTTCACTGCCGCTAAGACGGAGCCAAATGGGCCGGCAAATGCTGCATAACCGTACGATGCTGCTGGGCATGGGCTTGCTTGGAATCATCGTGCTGCTTGCGCTGTTTGGACCTATTATTGTGCCTAATGATCCTTTAACTGTGCAAATGGGAGAACGGCTGCTCTCCCCAAGCTGGCAATACCCGCTCGGAACGGATCATCTCGGAAGATGCATTTTCACAAGGCTTGTTATAGGTGCGCAGCTTACGCTAGGCATCTCAGCCATTGTCATTGTTACGGTAATCATACTTGGCGTACCGCTGGGGCTTATTTCGGGCTATATCGGCGGACGCTTCGATTCGATTATTATGCGGCTTGTAGATGGCATGGGTGCGCTTCCGGAATTTATTTTTGCCATCGCGTTTGCTGGTTTTCTCGGACCTAGCCTGCCTAATTTGATTTTTGCCATTGTGCTGGTGAAATGGATTGGCTACGCCCGGGTTGTGCGCAGCGTCGCCTTATCTGAGCGCGAGAAGGAATATGTGCTGGCGGCAAAGGTTGCGGGCTGCAGTACTTGGACGATTTTGCGCCGCCACTTGCTGCCGCAAATAATCTCTCCTGTTATCGTGCTGGCGGCACTAGATATTGGGAAAATTATGATCATCTCGATGCTCTCCTATCTGGGACTTGGCGCACAGCCGCCAACGCCAGAATGGGGCGCCATGCTCAATGATGGCCGACCTTATTTTCAATCTGCGCCGCAGCTCATGATTTATCCGGGACTTGCCATTATGGCGATCGTCATTGCCTGCAATCTGCTCGGTGAAGGGCTGCGCGAAGCACTGGATGTCCGCAGTCGCTAGTATCGATTCGAGGTTAGCAAGGGAAAGGAGGCGTATGACCTGATGCTGCAAATAATGGATAAGGAAATGCCAGTGCTGGAGGTTTCACAGCTGCAAATTTTCACGCGCCAGGGGAAGCAGCAGCGCCCGCTCGTTCATGGCGTCAGCTTCGTCATCCCTAGAGGCGAGACACTTGCACTTGTAGGGGAAAGCGGCAGCGGCAAAAGTGTAACCGCAAGTGCTGTGCTTGGCTTGATGTCCAGCTCGCTTGGCATAGGCAGCGGGGAAATTCGCTTTCGCGGGGAAAATGTTCTAGCGTGGGCGGATAAGAAGCGGCGAGGTTTGCGTGGACGCGAAATCGGATTTATTTTTCAAAATTATCAGGAGAGCTTTACGCCATTTATTACGGTTGGCAAGCAGATGAATGAAACGCTGCGTTCTCATGAGAAGTTGACAAGGCGGCAGGCAAAGGTGCATGCGTTGGAATGGCTGGAGCAGGTAGGGCTGCCTGCGGAGCGTGTCTATAGCAGCTATCCCTTCCAGCTAAGCGGTGGGCAGCTTCAACGGGCTGCCATTGCTGCGGCGATGATGCTTCAGCCTTCGCTGCTTATAGCAGATGAGCCGACGACGGCGCTGGATGCGCTTTCGGGCGAAAAGGTGCTGGATGTGCTTTCCAGCCTTCAGAAGCGAACGGGCTGCGCAGTACTGCTCATTTCACATGATCTGCGGCATGTGGTGAAACGAGCTTCGACGATAGCCGTCATGAAGGACGGGCATATTGTTGAGCTGGATACAGCAGAGCATATTTTGTATCACTGCCATCATGAGTATACGCAGCAGCTATTGAATGCAAGGCCATATATAACATAAATGACTTAACGTACGGGAATTTAGGAGGTGAACAGCAGGTGCAGCCTTTGTTGCGTGTAGAGCGTTTAAGTAAAACCTTCATGAAATCGAAGGAGCAGGTTTATGCGCTGAAAGAAATTTCGCTGCAAATTGCGAGGGGTGAATGTCTTGGCGTTGTTGGCGAAAGCGGCAGTGGAAAAAGCACATTAGGCAAAGTGATTTTGGCGCTGGAGCGACCGGATAGCGGTGAAGTATGGCTGGATGATGTTCCACTGCTACAGCTAAAGGGGGCGGCACTTAGAGAGCAGCGGCAGCATGTGCAGGTCGTATTTCAGGACCCGAACGCCGCGCTTAACAGCAAAATGCCCATTTGGCGTTCGATCATGGAGCCGCTTGATAATTTTCCGAAGGTAATGCCGCCTTTTCTGACGGGCGATCGCTCAGATAGGCTCGGTATGGCGTCGCAGCTGTTAGAGCTTGTCGGCCTGCCTATGGATCATTTGGCCCGTTATCCGCATGAGCTCAGCGGCGGGCAGCGGCAGCGGGTCGCTATCGCTCGGGGGATCAGCTTGAACCCTAAGCTGCTCGTCTGTGACGAGCCAACCTCAAGCCTCGACGTATCCGTTCAGGCACAAATTTTGCAGCTGCTCAAAAGCTTGAAGCAAACACTGGGCATGTCCTATTTGTTTATTTCCCATGACATAGCCTCCGTCCAATATATGAGCGATAGAATGATTGTTATGAAGGATGGAGAAATGATTGACGAGTTTGCAAGCTCCGAGTTGACACATGAAGATCGGCATCTCTACACCAAGCTGCTGGTGGAGGCGGCGAGCTAGCCGTCTTGTCTGAAACAACATATAAAATTATAATTTGAAACATTTTAGAAACTGTGCTATTATCAAAACCATCTTAAAAAGCGAGGAAGAGAAAACATACGAAGGCGATTATGTTCAGAGAGCAGGGGGAGTGCTGAGACCTTTGCCATAATCCTTGTATGCCGTCATCTCGGAGCTTTTGATGGAAAGCGGAGCCTGTGTGCGCTGGGCACCCGTGAGTAGACTCAAACGGAATGGCACACGTTATCGTGCGGCAGGTAGGGCATGGCCCTATCTCATGAGGCTGAAATCGCAAGATTCCAGTGAATCAGGGTGGTACCACGAAATTTTTCCCCTTTCGTCCCTTAAGCATGGCAGAAGTTTGCTATCGCTTGCGGATGAGAGGGGTTTTTCTATTTTCAAAAATAGGAAAAGCGAGGAAGAGAAAACATACATTAGCGATTATGTTCAGAGAGCAGGGGGAGTGCTGAGACCTTTGCCATAATCCTTGTATGCCGTCATCTCAGAGCTTTTGATGGAAAGCGGAGACTGTGTGCGCTGGGCACCCGTAAGTAGACTCAAACGGAATGGCACACGTTATCGTGCGGCAGGTAGGGCATAGCCCTATCTCATGAGGCTGAAATCGCAAGATTCCAGTGAATCAGGGTGGTACCACGAAATGATTGCCCCTTTCGTCCCTTAAGCATGGCAGAAGTTTGCCGTCGCTTGCGGATGAGAGGGGCTATTTATATTTCAAGGAGGCAGTCACATGGATAAATCAACTATACTTACGAGCGAATTACAGCAGCAGGATCAGAAATGGGTAACCGGATCGGAGCTGCTATTAAGTGGCTTGCTGATGGAAGGGGTAGATTGTGTATTTGGCTACCCGGGCGGAAATGTCCTGTATATTTATGATGCGATGGTTCATAATCGGGATTTCAAGCATATTTTGACCCGGCATGAGCAAGGGGCTATTCATGCGGCTGACGGCTATGCGAGGTCAACTGGGAAAGTGGGCGTTTGCATCGCTACCTCCGGTCCAGGGGCGACGAATCTAGTGACCGGCATTGCGACTGCTTATTATGATTCTGTACCATTAGTTATTATTACGGGTAATGTCTCAACAGCGGTTATGGGTACGGACGCCTTTCAGGAAGCCGATATCGTTAGCATGACGATGTCAATAACGAAGCATAGTTATCTGGTACGTGACGCTCAGGAGCTTCCGAGAATTATCCATGAAGCGTTTCATATCGCAAGCACGGGGAGGAAAGGTCCGGTTTTAATTGACATACCAAAAGACGTTTCAAATCAGAAAATGCTGGCTCAGCCAACTAGCCCAATTCATATACGCGGTTATCACGGCAATCCGATTCCGAATCATGAGGAAATAGATCGATTAATCGAGGCGATTGCCCAGGCTCAAAAACCCGTTATTATAGCGGGTGGTGGCGTCGTTTATTCAAATGCTTCCGATGAGCTTATCGAATTTGCGAACAAAACCAATATGCCAGTTGTGACGACCTTGCTTGGTTTGGGCGGTTTCCCAAGTGCACATGATTTATGGCTGGGTATGCCAGGCCATCATGGTGCGTATGCGGCGAATATGGCTATCCAAAACGCTGACCTCATCCTTTCAATAGGTTCACGATTTGACGACCGGGTGACGATGAAGCTCGATGGCTTTGCTCCGCAAGCAAAATGGATTGCTCATATCGATATCGATCCAGCTGAAATTGGAAAAAATATTAAAACGGACATAGCATGCATCGGAGATATAAAGGCTGTGCTGCAATATGCCAATACGCTCGCGGTAAGCTCACAATCGAGCAGCTGGATTGCTGAAGTGCAGCAAAATAAAAGGCTGTATCCCTTGAGGTACAAGGATTCCGATACGGAGCTTAAACCACAATTTGTTATTGAAATGATTCATGAAACGACGCAAGGAAATGCAATTATTTCGACGGACGTGGGGCAGCATCAAATGTGGTCCGCGCAATTTTACAAATTCAAGCATCCCCGTTCGCTCATTACCTCCGGGGGCCTAGGTACAATGGGCTTTGGCTTCCCCGCTGCTATCGGTGCTCAAATCGGAAACCCAGACCGACTAGTTGTCTCCATAAATGGTGACGGGGGCATGCAGATGTGTGCGCAAGAGATGGCGATTTGTGCGATCAACCAGATTCCCGTTAAAATCGTTGTTATTAACAATCAAGTGCTTGGCATGGTTAAGCAGCAGCAGGAGCTTATGTACGAAAGGCGCTATAGCCAGATCGATCTTGCCGGCAGCCCAGATTTCGTTAAGCTTGCTGAGGCGTATGGCATTAAAGGGCTAAGAGCAAGCAATAAAGAAGAGGCTATTCGCGTCTGGGAGGAGGCATTGCACACACCGGGGCCTGTACTTGTTGAGTTTGTCGTGCCAACAGATGAGAATGTATATCCGATGGTTTTAGCCGGAACGACCTTGGATCAGATGATTATGGGAGATTTTGAATAATAAAGCGGCTGAGTGGCGATTTGTTTTATGTGATTAAATAAATGCTGTCGTTTTGTGCAGATAGGCTTTGTCAGTGTCAGCTTTCATCGTTTACAATGAGGAGGAAAGAAGCGGGTGCCGAGTCTTAAGCATGGCTGCTTCGACACAATGGGTAAGGGGAGACTTGCGATGAGCGACAGAAAACGAATTATACTCGATGTAGACACTGGGGTCGATGATGCCATCGCGATTTTATACGCGCTGCTTTCTCCTGAAATTAAGGTGGAGGGCATTACGACAGGGTACGGAAATACGACGGTGGAGCAAGCTACAGATAATACGCTAAGAGTAGTACAGCTTGCCAATTGCGGCTACGAGGTGCCAGTTGCAGCAGGGGCGGTAGCGCCTACCGTAAGGCCTTCGCGTGGAACGGATGCGCATATTCATGGGCATAATGGTATTGGAGATGCGCATCTTCCGCCTTCCTCTCAACAGCCGCTGAAGGAAAATGCGGTCGATTTCATTATTCGCAAAGCTGCGGAAAATCCAGGAGAGCTCACTCTGGTGACGACAGGAAGAATGACGAATTTGGCGCTTGCGCTGGAAAAAGCGCCTGAGCTTGCAGGGCAGCTGAAGCAGGTGGTGACGATGGGCGGCACGCTGTTTGCACCCGGCAATGTCACGCCAGTTGCAGAAGCTAATATCTATGCCGATCCTGAAGCGGCGGCTGCGGTTTTTGCATCGAATGTGCCACTCACGATTGTCGGGCTTGATGTGACTGTGCCTACAAGGCTTACCGGGGCTGATTTGGAGAAGCTTGCGCGCTACGCGCCAGAAAATAAGCAAGCAATCATCCGCTTTTTGAATGAATCGCTTGGCGTTTATTTTGAATTTTACCGCAAGGTGAACTATTTTATTGAGGAATGTCCGATGCATGATGCGCTTGCCGTTCTTGTAGCGCTTAATCCGTCGCTCGTTACGACACAAAAATTTAACGCCGTCGTCGATTGCAGCAGCGGGCTGACAGCGGGTATGATTGTAACAGACAGAAGACCACGTCCATCTGTGGGCAGAAGTGTGGAGTTTTGCGTTGAGGTGGATTCGGCCAGAGCGATTCGCCAAATGATGTCGGTATTCTGGAGCGAATAAAGCTAGATAATGAAAGATAAGTTACGTGTACGTAATTAAGGGAGGATTTTGGCAGATGGAGCAGCGTTTTTCGCGGGAATCTAGATGTTATAAAACAGCAAGGGTGTTTCCAACAGATGTGAATAATCATAATACGCTGTTTGGCGGGAAACTGATGGCCTATATCGATGATATTGCCTCCATTGCGGCGACGAAGCATTGCCGCCGATCCGTTGTTACCGCTTCGACGGATTCGGTCGATTTTCTTTATCCCATCCGCCCTACGGATTCCGTATGTCTTGAAGCGTTCGTTACTTGGACGGGACGTTCCTCCATTGAAGTGTTCGTTAAAGTGGTGAAAGAGGATTTGCTGCGTGGAGAGCGGGAAGTGGCGGCGACGTCCTTTCTGACATTCGTTGCGCTTGATTCGGACAAGCGTCCGGTTGTGGTGCCAGCGGTCGTTCCCGAAACGGAAGAGGAGCTTAAGCTATTTGAAACAGCAGAGCAGCGGGCAGAAATGCGCCGTACCCGCCGCGAGCAGAGTAAACGCTTTGCTGAATTTTTGACGGTAAAGCATCCTTGGGACTGAGTGTAAATGATAGCTGCCAGAATGTATAGATTGTGCTTGCGGTTTGTATCGCTGCTGCGATTAAGGCCGCAAGGACAGCACGTACTGAATGCATGTGTATACAAACAAGGCGAGGCCTGTACATATGCCTAGAACGATATAAACTGCTTTTTTGCCGCTCACATGGACACCAACTTTCATCAATTCTTTCTTTATTATAAAGCAGATGAGAGCGAAAGTCATGGCGACGCAATGGCAGCGCGGTTAAATAGAATCGGAATAGCAGCAGCGCCCCTTCTAGCCGATAAGCCGGAAGGGGCGTTGCTGTCCTTCTATTATAAGGTAGTAATGACGCGATCCACTATGCCATATTGTACCGCTTCCTCTGCGGAGAGGAAATAATCGCGGTCCATGTCCAGCTGGATTTTCTCCAGCGGCTGGCCGGTTCGCGCGGAGGCTATCTGGTTGAGATGCTCTCTAATACGAATAATCCGATTGGCAGAAATCGCAATATCGCTTGCTTGGCCCTGAACGCCGCCATGCGGCTGGTGGATCATTACCTCGCTGTTGGGCAGGGCAAAGCGCTTGCCTTCAGCACCTGCAAGCAGTAGAATAGCGGCGAAGGATGCTGCAAGCCCCACACATATCGTACTGACATCCGGCTTAATATATTGGATCGTGTCATAGATGGCAAAGCCTGCTGAAGTAGAGCCGCCCGGACTATTAATATAGATACTGATGTCTTTCGTTGGATCCTCCTCCGCGAGAAACAGCAGCTGGGCAACGATACTGTTCGCGAGCTGGTCGTCAATCGCTGAGCCAAGAAAGATGATGCGATCCTTCAGCAGCCGTGAATAAATATCATAGGATCTTTCGCCGCGCGCGCTTTGCTCCACTACGTAAGGCACATAATTGGTCATAGGTTATACCTCCATTTATTCCGTTGGATATTTGCTTTCACTTAGTAAACGATTATCGGGGGCGAAAAGGATATGCAGCACTGCAAGCTTTTTTTTGCTCATCCGCGTATCTTAATAGGGACT
This sequence comes from Paenibacillus sp. R-74696, assembly GCF_055814915.1. NCBI lineage: Bacteria > Bacillati > Bacillota > Bacilli > Caryophanales > Paenibacillaceae > Paenibacillus > Paenibacillus sp. R-74696. The sequence goes on along the minus strand of NZ_JBPULM010000045.1, from coordinate 23,966 downwards.
TCATTCGTTTACAAGGTGAAACGGCTGTCTCCGTCCTTTGGCGGCGCGGCGCGTTTCAGTCCGAGAAATATAGAGAAAGGATGAGAAAATCATATCCTTTCCTATATTTTAAAATAAACGGTTCTGCTGCGTCTTCGCCCGGAATCTGGTTAAGAGGAGCGTGTCCCATGCGTTTGAAAAACAAAACCGCCTTACCGAACGAATATAACGTGCAGCAGCTTGCAGGCTTGCGCAAGTACAGCATCTCGCTGACAGGCTCAAGCTGGGATGCCGAAGATTTGGCGCAGGAATCGTGGCTGAAGGCGAGCCTCGCTGCGGATGCCGCCAGCCATCAGAATCCCGAGGCGCTGCTTCGGCGCATTGCCAAAAATAGCTGGATCGACCAAACCCGCAGAAAAGCAGTCTGGCAAAAAATAAGCGGAGAACTGCTGCATTTGCATCAGCAGGAAATCGCAATAAATAATCAAGAAGCTAGCGAGCTTGAGATTGTTTTTCATGTGCTGGTGAAGCATATGACAACGGCTCAAAGGGCTGTTTTTATGCTGCGGGACGTATACGGTTGTTCAAGCATCGAAGCTGCGGAAATTTTGGGGATGACAGATGGGGCTGTTAAAGCGGCGCTGCACCGTGCCAGGCAAGCGCTTATAGCTGTGCGCCAGCATCTGCTTCAGGATGGGCTGCCCCAGCCACAGGAGGAGCAAATGAAAACCTATGTACGGGCGCTGGCCTCTGCCTATTTGTCAGGCAATATGAAGGCAGTTGCCGCTTTAATGCAGCTTAGCGAAAATGATCCAGAGCTGGCCATCCACATGGCCCAGCATGAGCTGGGGCGCCTTGCGTCACGGCGCCAGACGGTTCCAGCAGAAGCGCGGAATATGGCGCTGGAATATGCTTTTATACACCATGCAGCCTAATCGCTAAATTACGGGCTATCGGTTTGTGAAAAAGCTAACTGTGCATGAGTAGCTGATTAATTTCTAATCATTAGCGAGTGCAGTCCAGTGTCTAACAAACGATCCAAGTCATGCCGCTTTCATTGACAGTAATAGTTGCCTGAATTATAATTGCCTAAGTCAACTATGTGAGTTATGCATCAATGAGGGGGAACGGCATGCTATCTCAGGAACAACGCCCGCGCTTATGGACTACTGCATTTATTACGCTAACCGTCTGCTCTTTTCTAGTTTTCTTTAATTTGCAGCTTTTGCTTTCTCCGCTTACGGCTTATACGAAAAGCACTTTTATGGCGAGTGACGTATCTGTCAGCCTCGTGACGAGCGTGTTTGCTGTTTCTGCGATTTTAACGCGTTTTATGACGGCGTTTGTGATGAAAAGAATGCCTCGATTGGCCATTTTGTACTTCGGCATTGTGCTTGCTGCCCTTTTTACCGCTATGTATATCGCGGCTGAATCCTTAGGCTCCTTGCTCATCATGCGTGTATTTTATGGCATTGGCTTTGGCATAGCCAGTACGATTATTCCCACACTCGTATCGCAAATTATTCCCGCTGGGCGTATTGGGGAAGGGATTGGCTATTTTGGCTTGTCCACCAGCATTGCGATGTCCATTGGCCCCATGATCGGGCTGAATATTTGGAAGCAATTCGGTTTTGAGGCGTTAAGCATAACCGGAACGGCAGCTATTTTGCTCGTTATCCCGATTCTGATATGGTTTCGTCCACTTCCGCCAGAGCCTCCGCGCCAGAGCCAGGAGGAGCGGAAAAGGGCTGCCGCAAGCAAGCCGCCCTTTAATTTCCAGCTTGTGCTTCCCGCGCTATTAAATGTGCTGCTGTCGATAACATACAGCGGGATATTAAGCTTTATCGCCTTGTATGGTGAAAAGCTTGCGATCAACCAGATCGGCTTGTTTTTCTTATTTAATGCGGTGACGATTATTATCGTTCGCCCGATTTCCGGCAAATTGTTTGACAGCAAAGGCCATGCCGCAGTGCTTATTCCTGGTGCGTTATGTGTCATTGCAAGCTTGACGGTGCTGTCGTTTACGACTTCCATTTCGCTGCTGATCATATCCGCGCTGCTGTATGGTCTAGGATTCGGCGCTGTCCAGCCAACGATTCAAGCTTGGATGCTGCGCAGCTCAAGTCCGGAGCAGCATGGAGCTGTGAATAGCATGTTCTATAACGCAACGGATCTTGGTGTTGCGACAGGGGCTATTTTATTAGGCACCATTGCCTCAGCGACGAGCTATGAAATGATGTATCGCTGCGCTGCTGGTGTCATGATTATCTTTTTACTCGTATATTTGATCATTAGCATGACGACGGCTGCAAAACATAAAAAGCGGGGCTGGATCAGGTCAGAAGCGGTTTCCCATAATATTTCAATGAAAAACAATTGACACCACCTTACTTGTCATGTAAGATGTAGAATGAATTACGATCTAACATCAGATGACAGCAAGGCATCAAACCATATATTTCTTTTCGTATAACCTCGTAAGCCGTATTCAGCTGCAGCTGGATATAAGAACAGGTCGGGGGTATCTACAGGAAGCCTTTACTTCCTAACTACGATAACAAGGATCAAGCTGTATTGATCGTTGCTATGTGGTTAGGATTTTTGTGTTGTCTGGGAAAGTTTAGAGAGACAATCAAGGAGGTTTAAGGACACAAATGAAGTATTTATTATCGGTTTTATTCGGTGCGATTAGTTACGGTGTGTTATCTACAATCGTGGTACTTGCCTATGGTCAAGGCTACCAATTAGGTGAAGTGGTTGGTGCGCAGCTGCTGACGGGATTTATTTTGGCCTGGATGCTGGCTTTTTATACGAAACAGCGGGAGCAGCGCAAAGCCCGTACGGCTCCAAACGCAGTTTCTCCTGTTACTCAAGCGGCCGAGGCTGCCAAGGCGCTTGCCGCTAAGCTGACGTGGAAAAGCAGAGTGTTGCTAATGCTTGCGGGTATGCCGACAGCTATAACAGGCTTGTTGTATTATCATTCGCTTCGTTATATTCCAGCTTCGCTGGCGATTATTTTATTGTTTCAATTTACATGGATCAGCGTATTGATTCAAGCATTCAGCAAGCGTCAACGTCCTAAAGGCGTTATGATGCTAGCATTGATTGTTTTGTTCGGAGGCACGCTGCTTGCTGCCGGCATTATGGAGGACGGCGCTGCCCAGTTCAACTGGATCGGCATCATTTTCGGCTTATTGTCCGCCGTGAGCTATTCCTTGTTTATTTTGTTCAGCGGCAAAGCGGTGCCAGCTGTACATCCGGCTTACCGCAGTGCTTGGATGATTACTGGCGGTTTGCTGCTTGTGTTTATTTTATTCCCGCCAATGTTTCTGTTTAATGGTTTGATTTGGGGTCAACTGCTCGTGTTCGGTTTCCTGCTAGGGCTGTTCGGTGCGTTTATCCCGCCTGTTCTGTTCGCAATCGGAGTGCCGCATATTGGTGAAGGCATGGCTGGCGTATTAGGCGCAGCCGAGCTTCCTGTAGCTGTCACGATGTCGGCCCTTATATTGAATGAGCATGTAAGCATGCTGCAATGGGTGGGCGTCGTTGTCGTGCTGATGGGCATTTTGCTGCCAGAGCTGAAACGCTTTAAAGGGCGTTCACAGCGTACAATGGCTGCTTAACTAGCGCTTGCTTTTTTATTAAAAAGGGGCAGATTTTCAAAAGGCATAACTTCTTTTTTATCAAACTTTGAAACATTTAGCTGAATTTTCCGTCTGTAGCAAAAAGGCGGTGTAAGGATTGAAAAAATGGCTGATTTTGTCGCTCCTGCTATTGTGGCTGCTCCCATCACAGGTGTCTGCGTTATCTTGCGCACAGATGAGAACACCAGCTGAGGCTTTTGATTGGTATGACGGTATCGTTATTGCTAAAGTAAATGAACGATACAAAACGATCTTTGCCAGTGACAATAAGCTTGTACTGACCGTGAGCACTAGCTATAAGGGAATTGAAGCACGCACACTGTCCGTATCAGAAGATCCGACCTGGGGAGCTTTAAATGGGCCGAGCGAAGAGGGCGTGGAGTATCTCTTTTTTCTGAAAGAGAAGGATGGGAAATGGGAGCATCCGCTATGCGCGCCTTCCATGACAACGCCAGTCAATAAGGAAATGGCGGCTTTTTTGAAGGACAAGGAATTGGATCTGAAAGCACAAGAATCGGTAGCTAAGCAGCAAACGACGCCCATATCCGAGAGGACTGCAGAGAGTAGTCAGAATCTAGAAAGCAGCTCATCAAGCAGGATTGTGATAGGTATCGCATTATTGGTGCTGGTTATTGCAGTAGGAGTGATCGTTTATCGTCGCTACGGCAGGCGGAACAAGTAATTGCTCACGATGTGATACTGCCATAATGAAGGAGGGAGCCTGAGCAATCAGGCTTTTTCTGTTTTTTAGAATTTTCTACTTTTGAATTGTGGTGAAATTTTGGCTAGTAAGTACAGTCGACACTTGCTAGCCAAAACGCTGCATTTTTCACTTGCGAAAATCATGCGGCTGCGCTCCTGCAGGCCAAGGAGAAACGCTATTAAGTCCCTTTACTTGACTAGGAATCCTGATAAATCAGTATTTATCTATAAATGAATACCTTTACTTTAGTTGAAAAATAAGGAACAGAAAGCCGGGAATGAAAATTTCCGGCTTTTTCGTTGTAGCCTGTGGGATTCCTTTCTGGAATCGGAGAACAGGCATTTTATAAAGATTATCAAAATAACCCTTATTTACTTTTTATATTCATTTAAATAAATTTTTACATTTTGATAAAGAGGAGTTTAGCTTCGGTTGTAGAAAAGGTAATATAATCCAACGATTCGAGCTTCTTCTCCCCTAATGTGCATTTTTTGTCGGGTACCTTTGTAGAGTCCACCACAATTATGTCTGAAACCATGCAGCAAATTTTACACAAGCAAATAGAGATTTAATAAATATGTTAAAGGAAAGAAGGGTCATTCCATGTCAATGAGTGAAACCAAGCTGCAACTTCAAGAACATGAAGGCGCTGTTTACGTGCTTACAGAAGCACAGCGAAGAATATGGTACATGGAGCTGCTGAATCCCCATACCACGGTAGCCACACTTAACAGCTTACTTACCATCAAGGGGACGATACAAGAGGAATTGATTCTGGAAGTGCTGCAAAATCTTGCTCTTCGTCATGAAGCTTTGCGCATGCAATTGCTGTATAGGGAGGCGGAGGAGCCTCTCAGCTATGTTGTGCTTTATGAACCATTTGACATTCATGTTGTGGATTTAAGAGAAAGTGAAGCTGAAGCATGGCGGGTAAACGTCGATTTTCTGTCGCGTCAGCCATTCTCTCTTTTTGATTCCCCTTTATTTAAGTTCACATTGCTTCGGACTGGAGAGCAGGAAGCCAGATTGTTTTTGAGCATTCATCATATTATTGCGGACGGCTATTCGCTCAATTTGATAGGGAATGAAATCATTAGCGGCTATAGGGCCTTGCTTTGTCATGAGGAGCTTCCTAATGAGCTGGCGCCTGCTTGTACGGGGCTGCTGCAAAGTGAGGAACAATATTTACAATCTTCCCGCTTTCTAAAAGATAAGGCCTTCTGGGACGAAGAGTTCAGCACGCTTCCCCCAATTACACGGATTGACTCCTCCCAAAGCGCGAGGCAGCTAGCGAGCAGTTCGGCAAGCTGTGTATATTATGAAATAGCTGCATCCGAAGGCAACGTTATCCATGCTTTCTGTGAGGAACAGCAAGTTTCCCCATTTAACTTGTTCGTGGCTGCTCTTTGTCTTTATTTGTCGCGAATTTGCGGAGATGAGGAGATCGTGCTCGGAACGATGTATGCCAATCGGACATCGCGGGAACAGAAAGCGATGGTGGCGATGCTGGTCAGCACGACGCCTTTCCGTATGCGGCTGGATACTTCATGGTCGTTCGCAGATTTCCTGAAACAGGTGAAAAGCAAGCAAAGCGAGCTGATTCGGCATCAGAAATACCCGTTTAACCGGATTGTACCTGAGCTTCGCAACCAATTTGGTTTTACTGATGCGCTGCTACCTGTATTTTTCAATTACCATCCGATGGAGTGGGATGCGCTGCCCGCTGACGCACCATTCCAATATGAGACGAAGCCGCTCGGAAATGATCATCAAGATAACGAATTGACGGTGCACATTCGCGAACATGTAAAAACAGGCGAAATGGCTATTCAAATCGATTATTTAACAGACCTGTTTGCACGCGAAGACATTGACCTTTTGATTCAACGCTTGCTGCATGTGATTAGAGAAGCCATAACAGATCCTTTGCAAGCGATAGGACGTTTTAACATTCTGCCTTCTTGGGAGCTGCAGGACGTACTGAGCTCGTACAGCTTTGGACGGCGGATTAAGCACCAACAAGAGCTTTTATTGCACGAAATGTTCGAGGCGCATGCTGCAAACACACCAGATCGTACCGCTGTTGCGGGATCTGACGGCTCGTCGCTGACCTATCGTCAATTGAATGAGCGAGCTAACAAGTTGGCGAGAACACTGGGTCAACAAGGCATACGCCAAGGGGAGCCTGTAGCCATTTTGGGAACACGATCTCCGCTCATCGTGACCGCTGTTCTTGCTGTATTAAAAGCAGGCGGGGCTTTCGTTCCGCTGGATAATTCGCTGCCTGCTGAACGGCTGGCCTATATGGTGTCGGATAGCGAAGCACGTATCCTGCTTACGGCAGATGATGTCATTATGGCTATTCCTGACGACTGCCAAGTCATTGATTTGAGACAAGAGGCAAGCTATGGCGAGGATGGGGCCAATTTGCTACATCATTGTTCTGCTGAACAGCTTGCGTATGTCATCTACACGTCTGGAACTACAGGCAGACCGAAGGGGGTTATGGTCGATCAATTCAGTTGGGCTGAAACAGCGAGGTCTTGGGGCCATGAATATAAGCTGGAAGTTATGGAGGTAAGGCTCCTGCAATTGGCGAGCTTTTCTTTTGACGTATTTGCAGGCGATTTGGCCAGAGCATGGCTCAGCGGAGGGCTGCTTGTCTTATGTTCGGATGAGGCTCGTCTCAGCTTGCCCCGTCTCCATGCCGCTATCGTCGAATACGGCATTACGCTGCTGGAGTCGACGCCAGCATTGCTTGTACCGCTGATGGATTATATATATGAAAATGATTTAAGTACGGGGCAACTGCGGTTGTTAATTATGGGCTCTGACCGTTTTCCTGCGAAAGACTTTCAGAGGGTGCACGAGCGTTTTGGCTCTGCCATGCGCATTCTCAACAGTTATGGGGTAACGGAAGCATGTATTGATGCGTCCTATTATGAAGTGGGGATGGGGGACATGCTGCCTCAGGAAGGAAGCATACCGATTGGTCGGCCGCTTCCTCATGTCAATCTTTACGTGCTAGGTCAGGGTGGAACCTTACAGCCCGTTGGCGTGCACGGGGAGCTGTGCATTGGCGGAGCCAGCGTAGCTCGGGGCTACCTGAACAGGCCGGAACTGACGGCCGAGCGTTTCGCTCCAGATCCATTCGTTGAAGATGGGCGCATGTATCGCACAGGGGATCAGGCTTGCTGGCTGCCGGACGGAAATTTGCAGTTTCTCGGGCGCTTGGACGACCAGCTCAGTATTCGGGGCTATAGGGTCGAACCGGGCGAGATTGAAGCGCGTTTGCTAGAAATTGAATCCATCCGCGAGGCGGTTGTTGCTGTCATGCCAGATCGCCAGAAAGAGCTGGTGCTTTGCGCATATTACACAGCAGAAGCAGTGCTGGAAACGGCCGAACTGCGAGCATTTTTGTCTTCGATGCTGCCAGACTATATGGTGCCTGCTGCCTTTAAGAAACTGGAGAAACTGCCTTTAACAACAAACGGCAAAGTGGATCGCAGAGCTTTGCCTGCACTGGATGAAATAGTTTCCTCCAAATTATACATACGTCCAGTTACAGATGCGCAGCAGCGGATGGCTGCGTTATGGCAGGAGGTGCTGGGTCAAGAGCGGATCGGGCTGGAAGACAATTTCTTTGATCTTGGAGGCCAATCGCTGAAAGCCATAACGCTGCTGACGCGCATCCATCAGGAATTTCAGATAGAGCTCGGCTTGCGGGACATTTTTCAGGCTGTAACGCTCAAAGATTTAACCGAGTCGGTCAGCTCAGCCACCGAATATATTTACGAGTCGCTTATGCCTGCGCCACATCAACCGTATTACCCGCTGTCATCTGCGCAGAAACGGCTATTTATGCTGCAGCAATTGGATGCTTCGGGTCTTAGCTACAATATGCCAGCTGTCTTGCATTTGGAAGGCCCGCTGGATAAGCAGCAGATGGAGGCAACATTGGGTGTCCTTATCGCTCGGCACGACGCTTTACGCACTTCATTTACAGTTGTAGATGGAGAGCCTGTTCAGCATGTGCATCAGCAGGTTGTCTTCTCCCTTCTTTATGAGGAAGCAGAGGAAAAAGAGGCATACGAGCAAATTTCGACTTTCATCCAACCGTTTGACCTTGGCATGGCTCCGCTGCTGCGGGCAAAGATTGTACGTATTGGGGAGCAACGGCATCTGCTCTTGTTTGACATGCATCATATTATCTCGGATGGTATTTCTGTGCAAATTTTGACCGGGGAGCTAGCTGCAGCTTATGCCGGAGAAATGCTGGAGCCGTTACAGCTGCAATATAAAGACTACGCTGTATGGCAGCAAGCCTACAAGTACACACAAGATTACGCCAAGCAGGAAGCCTATTGGCTGGATCAGTTTGCCGGAGACGTGCCTGTGCTTCAACTGCCGACCGACGATTCTCGCCCGGCTGTACGCAGCTTTAAAGGAAACCGAGTAGACGCCGAGCTTCGGGGCGAGCTTGCAGCAGCGGTCCGGGAGCTGGCTCGCAAGAGCGGTGCCACCGTATATATGGTGCTGCTAGCAGCATACAGCGCACTGTTGTCGCGAATCAGCGGGCAAGAGGAGATTGTTGTCGGAACGCCTGTTGCAGGGCGTCAGCACGCGGATCTGTCAGGCATGTTAGGTATGTTTGTCAATACCTTGGCGCTTCGCATGCACCCGGAAGGCGACAAAACGTTTGCCGCCTATCTGCGCGAAGTGAAGCAGACGGCATTGTCTGCTTTTGAGCATGGGAATTACCCATTTGAGGAATTAGCCCAGCGCATTGTTCAGCAGCGTGATCTAAGTCGCAATCCGCTCTTTGACGCGATGCTCGTTGTGGAGCATGCGGATCACGAGGAGTTTAAGCTTGCCAATGTCCATGTTACTCCGCACGCATTGGATTATACGGCAGCTAAGTTTGACTTGACACTCACCGTGACGGAGCGGGAGGAAAGCTTCTCATTGAGATGGGAGTATGACTCCGCTTTGTTTGGACATCGTACGATAACACGCTGGAGCGATTGCTTCCATGAGCTGCTGGTTCAGGCTGCTCGCTCCCAGGATGCGAAGCTAGGGACATACGATATAGTAACGGGTCAGGAAAGAGAGCAATTGTTAGGCCAGTTTGCCGGGACTAAGAAAAACTATGGCCCAGCAATCTCGGTGCTAACGTTATTTGAGCAGCAAGCTATGCAAACTCCAGACCAACCGGCTGTCATTTGGGAAAAGGATGAGCTGAGCTACCGGCAGCTCAATGAGTGGGCAGAGCAGCTCGGCGCTGAGCTGCGGGGGCAGGGAGTGGGAGCGGACACGATTGTCGCTGTTATGACTCATCGTTCGTTAGAAATGGCGGTAGGCATACTGGCGGTCTTGAAAGCAGAGGGAGCCTACCTTCCGATCGATCCTGAATTTCCGATCGATCGCATTCGGTATATGCTAGGGGACAGCCGCCCTCAAGTGCTGCTTACGTTCAGAACGTATGAGCCGCTTGTTGCGGAACTCCAACAGGACATTTCTGTTTTGTATTTTGAGGACCACCCGCTACGGCAAATCCCAGTGAAGGCAGTGAAACGCTCGTTCGCTCCAGAACACTTGGCCTATGTCATCTACACATCGGGTACTACAGGGAAGTCTAAGGGCGTTATGATTGAACACGGCAGCTTGGCGAACACGATACAGTGGAAAAAACGCCACTATTCGTTTGGCCCGCAAGATAGAGCGTTGATGTTGAATCCTTTTATTTTTGATTCGTTTGTGACTCACTTTTTTGGGCCTATCGTTTCAGGCGCAGCCGTTGTTATTTTGAGTGATCAAGGCAGCAAAGATGCTTCAGCCATTCGCGAAGCGATCGTGAGCCATCAAATTACCCATTTGCAAAGCCCTCCAAGCTTCTACTCTGCCATGCTGGAAAGCATGATGCATAAGGATTGGCGCTCGGTGCGAAGTGCGGTAGTAGCCGGCGAGGCGGTTGGCCTGCCTTTAATTCGTCGACTGAAGGCTATGAATCCCGATATGCAGCTGATGAATGAATACGGTCCAACCGAAAATACCGTCGTGACGACAGCAGTGGAACTAACGGAAGAGACGGCTGTAACCATTGGGCGACCCATACCGAATGCGCGGGTTTATATTTTAAATGCACAAGGTATGCTGAATCCGCTCGGTGTACCGGGCGAACTTTGCATTGCCGGGGCGGGCTTGGCCCGGGGATATATGAATCAACAGGAATTGACGGCATCCAAGTTTACGGCTGATCCTTTCGTGCAGGGCGAACGTATGTACCGAACAGGCGATTGGGGCCGGTGGCTGCCGGATGGCACATTGGAGTATTTGGGACGAATGGATCATCAAGTGAAAATTCGGGGGAACCGGATTGAACTCGGCGACATTGAGACGCATCTATTAACGCTTCCAGAAATGAATGAGGTAACCGTCACTGTGATCGAGGAATCAGAGGGCAACGCCAGTTTATGCGCTTATTTTGTAGCGGAGCGGGAATACGCAGTGAAGGAGCTAAGACAGCTGCTTGGCTTGGCATTGCCGTCTTATATGATGCCGTCTTATTTTGTTCAAATACCGCAAATGCCTTTGACTGCCAATGGCAAATTGGACCGCCGAGCGCTTCCGCTTCCTGACAGCAGCAATCTGACCAAAGATGGCAGCTACTTGGCTCCGAGGTCCGAGGCAGAACGAAAGATGATCGAAGTGTGGCAGGAAGTGCTGGGCGTACGTCCGATAGGGGTTCAGGATGATTTTTTTGAACGAGGTGGGCATTCGTTAAAAGCCACGTTTGTTGTTGCTCGCATGCAAAAAGAGCTTCAGGCCGACGTTACGCTGCGGGATCTGTTCCAATACCCGACCGTTGAGGCGATGACAGAAGTGATCGCATCCAGGTCAATGAAAAGATTTGATGCTCTAGAGCTAGCGACGCAGATGGACTATTATCCGCTTACGAGCGTGCAAAAAAGGCTATTCGTGCTGCAACAAATGGAAGGAGCAGAAGTTAGCTACAACATGCCCGCCGTTCTGCGGATGGAAGGTATGCTGGACCCATTACGCTTTGAGTCCTCCTTGCAGCAGCTCATTCTGCGTCATGACGCGTTGCGAACATCCTTTGCATTCATCGACAACGAGCCCGTACAGCAAGTGCATGAGCATGTGCAGATAGCCGCAGCCTACCGGGAGGCGGAACAACAGCAGCTTGATGCCGTAATTGCGGAGTTTGTACGTCCATTCGATCTTGGACAGGCTCCTTTGCTGCGCGTGGAGGTTGTACGCGTGGAAGCACAGCTGCACTATGTGCTGCTCGACATGAACCATATGATCTCGGATGGCGTGTCAATGAGCATTTTTGTAGAAGAATTTACGAAACTGTATGCTGGAGAAAAATTGGAACCGCTGCGGCTGCAATACAAAGATTATGCCGTATGGCAGCAGAAATACGCCCAAAGTGCCGTGTATCTGGAGCAGGAGGGCTACTGGCTCCAGCATTTGGGCGGAAAACTGCCTGTGCTGCATCTTCCTGCCGATTACACACGTCCGGTTTTGCGCAGTTTTGCGGGGGGCCGAGTCGATTTCAAGCTAGACAATGCGTTGTCGGAGGCGGTACAAAAGCTCGCGCTGGATAAAGGGGCCACCGTGTACATGGTGCTGCTGGCGGCGTACAGTACGTTCCTGTCGCGGCTGTCCAACCAGGATGAGATCATCATTGGCTCCCCTGTTGCTGGACGTCCGCATGCAGATTTGTCATCCATGATGGGGATGTTTGTTAATATGCTGCCTTTGCGTACATTCCCTTCAGGACCAAAGGGTTTTGCCCAATTTTTAGAGGAAATCAAACAAACGACACTGGATGCTTTAGTGCATGGGGATTATCCTTTGGAGGATTTTGTGAATCAGGTTGTCAGAGAGCGGGATATGAGCCGCAATCCGTTGTTCGATGCCGTATTTGTGCTGCAAAATACCGATTTGTTGCCCATTGCGCTACCTGACTTGAGCGTAGAATCGTATCCGTTTGCCGAAACATCGGCGAAGTTTGACCTCACGCTTCAGGTTAACGAGCATCAGGACGGCTACTACTGCTCCCTGGAGTTTTCCACGGCATTGTTTGCTCGTGAAACGATAGAGCGCTGGTGCCGCTATTTTACGGACATGCTGCATCATGTAGTCGCTGAGCCGGATACGCGGCTTGCCGAAGCGAGGTTGCTTCGTGAGCAAGAACAACATGAACAGCTTATGGCTTACAGCGGGCTACCTGTGTCGCCTGTAATGCAAGTGTCTATTACAGAGCGTTTTCAAGAAATCGTCCATCATCATCCTGAACGGCTGGCCGTTGTATGCGGCGAGCGGCAGCTTACGTACGGGGCATTGCAGTGCCAGTCCTTAGCTGTAGCCGGGAAGCTTATTAGAAAGGGGCTGCTTCCTCAAGCGGCTGTTGGCATTTTGGCTGAGCGCTCCATCGAGTTTGTTGTTGCAGTCATGGGCATTTTGCAGGCGGGCGGCGCTTACGTACCTTTGGACCCGGAGGCTCCGGATGACCGCCATATGTATATATTGAACGATTGTGGCGCGGAATGCATGATCGTTGTTGGCGATTTGCGCGTGCCGGAACGGTATGAGGGATCGGTAATCAGGCTTGATGCTGATATGCTTCTGGAGGAAGCTCTGGAGGACAACGGGGAATCGCGCACGATCCGTAAAATTCGCAGCGATGATCCTGCCTATATAATGTACACCTCTGGCACAACAGGCAGTCCAAAAGGCGTGCTGGTCACACACGGCAATGTCGTCAACCTGGTGACAGGAGGCGGGTATGTGCCGTTTCATAGCGATCATCGTTATGCGCAGACCGGCTCGGTCAGCTTTGATGCGGCAACATTTGAAATTTTTGGCGCACTGCTTCATGGCGGAGCGCTGTACCCGGTAGAAAAAGACGTACTGCTAAGTGCGAGACGATTAGGACATTTTATTGCAGCAAACCGCATTACGGTCATGTTTTTGACAACATCGCTATTTCACCACTTGGCCAATGAGGAAGCGGGAATGTTTGATGGGCTTCAGCATTTGATCATGGGTGGAGAAATATTGCTGCCGAAGCCTGTTCACGCTGTTCAGAAGGCTAGCCCGTCCATCACGATATGGAACGGATACGGGCCGACGGAGAACACTACGTTTTCGACTGCCTTCCCTCTCACTGAGACGACCGGGATGACGAGCATTCCGATAGGACGGTCGATTGGTGGAACGACAGCCTACGTGCTTGGCACTGGCGGTCAGATGCTTCCCGTTGGCGTACCGGGAGAGCTGCACCTCGGAGGTGCCGGTGTAGCCAAAGGCTACTGGAACCAGCCTGAGCTCACGAAGGGGAAATTCAAGCCTGATCCGTTTATTGAAGGTAAAACCATGTATGCAACAGGGGATTTGGCTCGCTGGCTGCCTGATGGCAATCTCGAATATATGGGACGAATCGATCAGCAGGTCAAAATTCGGGGATACCGGATTGAACTGGGCGAAATTGAAGCGCGTCTGCTGCTGCACGCCGATATTCGTCAAGCTTCAGTCGTCATTCGGAAAGATACACCTGGAAACGAAATGCTTTGCGCTTATTATGTTAGCGACGGTGTGTTAGATCCTTCAAAATTGAGATATCAGCTGAGCACAGCTCTGCCTTTGTATATGGTCCCTGAGTATTACATCCGCCTTACGGAACTGCCGCTTACGAGAAATGGGAAGCTGGATCGATCGGCATTGCCTGCGCCTGCATACGATACAGCGGCAACTGCGCCATATGTTGCCCCTCGTACAACGACGGAAGCTCAACTAGCGGCAATTTGGGAGGACGTATTGCAGACTTCGCAAGTGGGAGCAAGAGATAACTTTTTTGCACGGGGAGGGCACTCGCTAAGCGCGATGACGCTGGCATCGCACATCCATCAAGTAATGAATGTGCGAGTGGAGATTCGTGATATCTTCCGTTTTTCGACTCTTGAAGCGCTGGCGCTCAGTATAGAGGAGCGAGGGAAAGACCTATTTGAGGGTCTGCGGCCTTCGGCTCCGCGTGACTACTATCCGCTGTCTTCCGCGCAAAAGCGGATGTACGTGCTGCACCAGCTTGAAGGTGCGGAAATGAGCTATAACATGCCTGCGGCTCTGCTATTCAATGGACGGGTGGAGTTTGCCCGATTGGAACGCGCTTTTAAGGAGCTTATCGCCCGCCACGAAGTGCTGCGGACCAGTTTTGATATGCTTGATGGCGAGCCCGTTCAAAAAATTACCGCAGAGGTTGATTTCAATTTGGCTTACGGGGAAGCTGGAGACAGACCAATAGAGGAAATGATTCGGGCGTTCATGCGTCCTTTCGATTTGGGCCTGGCTCCGCTGCTGCGCATTCAGTTGACGAAGCTGACCGATACGCAGCATCTGCTTCTGTTTGATATGCATCACATCATCTCTGACGGGACTTCAATAAGCCTTTTCATCGAGGAGATGACATGGCTGTACGCTGGCAAGCGTTTAGAGCCACTATCCCTTCATTACAAAGATTACGCGGTATGGCATGCATTTAACAAACACTCGGAAACGTATGTCAAGCAAAAAGAATTTTGGGTACAGCAGCTTGGCGGCGAGGTTCCGATTCTTCATTTGCCGTCGGATTTCCCCCGTCCAGCTATAAAAAGCTTTGCGGGAAGTCGGCTGGATTTTGTCATAGATGCAAAATTGAGCACGCAAGTAAAACAACTGGCGCAAGACACAGGGACTACTTTATTTATGGTATTGCTTGCTGCTTACAACGTGTTCCTAGCGAAAATTTCAGGTCAAGATGATATTGTCGTGGGCACGCCGATTGCCGGTCGTCCTCATGTAGACCTGTCCGATATGATGGGAATGTTCGTGAATACGTTAGCCATTAGATCAATGCCGTCTGTAGACAAAACATTCAGGGACTACTTGGAGGAAATCAAGCAAGTTTCTTTGGCAGCGTTTGAACATGCGGACTACCCGTTTGAGGAAATTGTCGATCAAGTCGTTCAACACCGGGATGTGAGCCGGAACCCGGTCTTTGATGCGATGTTCGCTCTGCAAAATATGAAACGATCTGTTCTGCATATGTCAGATGTCGAGATCCTTCCTGTCCCAATGGAAAACCCGACGGCAAAATTCGATTTGTCTTTGTTTGTCAACGAGTCCGCAGATGAGCTGCATGGCAGCTTGGAGTATGCGACATCGCTGTTTGAGGCGGGTACCATTGAACGTTGGAAAGATCATTTTATCGCACTGCTTCGGCATACCTTGGCTGAGCCGGACGTCATGCTCGGCAAGGCGAACTTGCTTAATGAACAAGATTTGATGACTCTGCATCGGTGGATGGAAGGGCCTGTGAAGAAGCTCGAAGACACAAATGTGCATCAGTTATTTCATAAGCAGGCGGAGAAAACACCGGAAGCGGCTGCGCTCGTATTTGGCGATACCATGCTTACTTACGGGGAACTTGACCGTTTATCGGATCAAATGGCTGCTGCTCTACGACAAGAGCAGATCGGCGGCGGAAGCATTGTAGGGCTAATGGCTCTGCGCTCTCCCAAAATGATTATCGGTTTGCTTGGCATTTTGAAAACGGGAGCGGCCTTCCTTCCGATTGATCCTTCCTACCCTGAGGAACGAATTTCGTTCATACTGGAAGATTCTAAAGTCTCTTGCCTGCTGGTGGATTCGGATTCCGCCCAAACGCATGATTGCCTTGTCCGTCGCAGCAAAACGAGAATCATCGAACAGCTTCTTGCCACAATAAGCTCCAGCGATACAAGTGAGGTTTCACATGAGCAGCTTCAGAGTCCAGCAGCGACCGAAAGCAGCCGACTGCTCTACGTCATCTATACGTCGGGTACGACAGGCAATCCGAAAGGTGTCATGCTTGAACATGGCAACCTCATCAACTTGATTATGCATCAATATGAGCATACTTACATTCCGTTTGACAAGGATGTGTTGCAGTATGCTTCGTATAGCTTTGATGTGAGCTATCAAGAAATTTTCTCGACTTTGCTTGCCGGAGGAACGCTGCACTTGATCAAGGAGGAGATGCGCCAAAATGCAACTGCGCTTTTCCGTTATGTGGAGGATCGAGGCATTCAGACCTTGCTCCTGCCTTCGTCGTTTGTCAAATTCGTCTGGAACGATCCGACTTATGAATCGGTATGGCCGAAGTGCGTGAAGCATTTGATTACAGCGGGAGAGGCGCTAATTGTTGGTCATGCACTACAGCAATTTTTGCGAGAGCAGGGCGTAACGCTGCACAATCATTACGGTCCTTCCGAGACGCATGTGGCTACGACGTATACGATAATGCCGAAAGAGCCGATGGCTGCGCTGCCTCCGATTGGTAGACCGATTAGCAATTCGTCTGTTTATATTGTCGATTCTCTAGGACAGCTGCAACCGATCAACGTAGCCGGCGAGCTGTATATTGGGGGAGCTTGTGTCGGCAGAGGTTACCTGCATCAGCCTGATTTGACAAGTGAGAAATTCCTTTCCAATCCATGGTCACCCGGAACCCGGATGTACCGAACTGGGGATAAGGCCCGCTGGTTGGCCGACGGAAACATTGAGTATTTAGGCCGTATCGATCATCAGGTTAAAATTAGAGGATACCGAATCGAACCGGGCGAGATCGAAACCAAGCTGCTGGAGTTGGACGGGATTCGAGAGGCTGCTGTAATTGCGCTGCAAGATGAACGCGGCAGCAATGAGCTGTGCGCTTATGTGGCAGGTGAGCGTGAATACACATTTGCTGAGCTGCGTGCAGCGCTTAGAACGATCTTGCCGGAATATATGATACCGGCCTATTTCGTGCAGCTTGCAGAGCTGCCGGTTACGCGTAACGGCAAAATTGACCTTAGAGCGCTGCCGAAGCCGACGGAAAATTTGGCGGAAGGCGATTATGTCTCGCCACGGACACTAGTAGAAACAAAGCTGGCTCTGCTGTGGCAGGAGGTACTGGGGCTTGAGCGCGTCGGCATTCGCGACAACTTCTTCGAGCTTGGCGGCCATTCGCTCCGAGCAATGACGCTCGTTTCGCGCATTCATCAGGTACTGGAGACCGAGGTTCCCCTGCGGCAGTTATTCCTTTCGCCTACGGTCGAAGGTCTGGCGGCCGTACTAGAAACAGCCGACGAGCGCGAATTTGAAGCGCTGGTGCCCGTGAAGGCTCAGGAGGCGTATCCGCTGTCCTCAGCGCAAAAGCGCCTGTACATTTTACAGCAGCTAGAGGGAGCGGAGCTTAGTTACAACATGCCAGTCGCTCTGCGTCTGGCGGGAGCGCTGGATCGTCAGCGGCTGGAAAGGGCACTGCAAGCGCTGGTGGCCCGCCACGAATCGCTGCGGACAGGGTTCGCAGTAGTGGACGGGGAGCCGATGCAGCGAATTGTGGCGTCTCCCGTGTTCTCGGTAACTTACGAGGAAGCGACGGAGGAGGAAGCACAGGAGCGCGTTCGCACCTTCCTTCGTCCGTTTGACCTCAGCGAAGCGCCGCTGCTGCGGACGACGGTGGTACGTGTGGACGAAGCGAATCATTTGCTGCTGTTCGATATGCATCATATTATTTCCGACGGCACGTCGATGAGTATATTTGTCCAGGAGTTTACGAAGCTGTACGGAGGAGAAGAACTGGAGCCGCTGCGTTTGCAGTATAAAGATTATGCGGTTTGGCAGCAAAGCTACCGGGAAAGCGCGTCTTATGGGGAGATGGAGCGCTACTGGCTGAAGCAGTTCGCCGGGGAGCTGCCGGTGCTGAGCCTGCCGCTTGATTATCCGCTTCCGGCGGTGCGCAGCTTCGAGGGAGCGCACGTAGAATTCGAGCTGGACAGCGAGCTGTCAGCAGCGCTGCGGGAGCTGGCCCGGGCGAATGGGGCGACGTTGTATATGGTGCTGCTGGCGGCGTACAGCGCGTTGCTGGGTCGGTTAAGCGGTCAGGAGGAGCTGATCGTGGGCACGCCGATTGCGGGACGTTCGCATGCTGACTTGCAGGGCATGCTGGGGATGTTTGTGAACACGCTGGCGCTGCGACTAAGCCCGTCGGGTGAAAAATCGTTCTCCGCCTACTTGCAGGAAGTGAAGCAGACGGCGCTAAGCGCCTTCGAACACGGGGACTATCCGTTCGAGGAACTGGTGGAGCAGGTAGTCAGGCAGCGAGATTTGAGCCGCAATCCGCTTTTTGATGCGATGCTGGTGTTGCAAAACACGGAGCAGTCGGAGCTGGAGCTGACAGATCTGCAATGGACACCGTACCCGGTAGAAAGCGGAGCGGCGAAATTCGATTTGACGCTGTCGGTAAGTGAAGAGGAGCAGGTCATGCGTTGCACGCTGGAATACGCGGTGAAGCTGTTTGAGCAGGGCACGATAGAGCGCTGGGTGGTTCATTTTACGGAGCTGCTGCGTCAAGTGACCCGTGATTCGCATACAACACTGGGAAGCATGGACTTGCTGACGGCAGGACAGCGGGAGCAGGTGCTGGTGCAATTCAACGCTACGGAGCTGGAGCTCCCTGTGAACGCGACGGTGCATGGGCTATTCGAGCAGCAGGCTGCGCGAACGCCGGGGCATCCGGCGCTGGTGAGTGGACTGTCCGTGTGGACGTACGACGAGCTGAACGGACAAGCCAACCGCATCGCGGGCTGGCTGCGCGCGCATGGCGTGAGCAGCGAAGACCGCGTCGGTGTGCTGCTGTCCCGTTCGCCTTGGCTGATCGCGGGTCTGCTGGGGATTATGAAAGCCGGTGCGGCCTATGTGCCACTGGATCCGGCGCTGCCAGCCGGCCGCATCGAAGGGATGGTTCGGGATGCCGGAATCAGCATTCTCTTAAGCGAAGAAGCCCAACGAGAAACGGTGGCGGGCTGGGTAGAAACCCCGCTGCGTCAGGTGCTGTGTCAGGTGCTGTGTCTGGAGGAGCAGGGCTCTGACGGACAGCAGGAGGCTTCAGATGGACAGCAGGAGGAGCATGCCTCAGATAGACAACTGGCTTCGCAGGTGAGGTTCGCCTCTGTGGAGGAACTGAAAGCTTATTCCTCGGCATCAACGGAGGTGGAGACCCGCGCTGAAGGCAGCGCGTATGTCATCTACACGTCGGGGACGACCGGCACGCCGAAAGGTGTGGTGGTGGAGCATCGGAACGTGGTCAACTTTATGATGGGGATGGTGGAAGCTCTGCCCTTTGCGCCATCTGCAACCATGCTCAGTGTGACGACGGTGTCCTTCGACATCTTCGTGACCGAGAGCTGGGTACCGCTGAGCTGCGGCATGCAGGTGCTGCTGGCGAGCGAAGCGGAGCAGCAGGACCCCGCGCAGCTGGCTGCGCTGCTCACGAAGCATCCGGCCCAGGTGATGCAGACGACACCTTCCCGTCTGGTGATGCTGCTGGAGGATGCGCGCAGTGCAGCTGCGCTGCGTCCTATGCAGGCGCTGCTGATTGGCGGGGAGCCCTTCCCTGCCACGCTGGAAAGCCAATTGCGCAGTCAAACGGAGGCGGAGCTGTACAATATGTACGGGCCGACGGAAACGACGGTCTGGTCGACGTTTGAACACCTGAGAGGAGCGGGTGAAGGCGGAAAAATGAGCATCGGCCGTCCGCTGGCCAATACGCAGGTGTATGTGCTGAACGAGGCGCTGCAGGTGCAGCCGATCGGAGCGGTGGGAGAGCTGTGCATTGGAGGAGCTGGGGTAGCCCGAGGCTACTGGGCACGCGAGGAACTGACGAAGGAGCGGTTTGTCGGGCATCCGTTTGTGCCCGGGGAGCGGATGTACCGGACTGGCGATTTAGCCAGATGGCTGCCGGATGGTCGATTGGAGCATATGGGCCGGATGGACCATCAGGTGAAGATACGGGGTTACCGGATCGAGCTGGGCGAGGTGGAAGCGCATCTGCTGCAAATCGAAGGGGTAAAAGAAGCGGTGGTGACGGTGATCGCTGGAGAAAGGGAGACGGACGCAGCGGAATTGTGCGCGTATGTGACCGTGACGGGCAGCAGCGAGCTGGGAGCGAAGGAGATACGAAACAAGCTGGCAGAGGGACTTCCCTCGTATATGATTCCAACGCACATCATATCCCTAACCGAGATGCCGCTAACACCTAACGGGAAGCTGGATCGCAAGGCGCTGCCGAAGCCGGAAGTCGGGGGGCAGAGCGAAGCGGCGTATGTCGCGCCACGAACACCAGTCGAAGCGGAAGTCGCGCGGCTGTGGGAGGAAGTACTGGGACTTGAGCGCGTCGGCATTCGCGACAACTTCTTTGCGCTTGGCGGCCATTCGCTCCGGGCGATGACGCTAGTATCGCGTATGCATCAGGCATTGGAGACGGAAGTGCCGTTAAGAGAGGTGTTTCTCTATCCGACCGTTGAAGAGCTGGCAGCGGTGATTAGCGTACGGGAACAGAAGGCGTATGCGGCCATTCCCCGTGTGGAAGCCAGAGACTACTATCCGCTATCCTCGGCGCAAAAACGGATGTACCTTTTACAGCAGCTAGAAGAAGCGGGGAAAAGCTACAATATGCCGGGGATGCTGCTGCTGGAAGGCGAGCTAAACCGAGCGCGTTTTGAAGCAGCGTTCGGGCTCCTGATTGCCCGTCACGAAACGCTGCGAACCGAATTTGAGCTGGTGCAGGGCGAACCGATGCAGCGGGTAAAGGAAGCGGTTGACTTTGAGGTTGCCTATGTAATAGTGGCAAGCGAGGAGGAGGTCGAAGCTCGTGTGCGCGAATTCGTGCAGCCGTTTGACCTCAGCGAGGCGCCGCTGCTGCGGGTCGAATTAATCGAATGGGCGGAAGAGCGCTATGTGCTGCTGCTGGATATGCATCACATCATTTCCGATGGCGCGTCGATGGATATTTTGGTGGACGAATTCGCCCGTCTCTATCGGGAGGAGAAGCTGCCTGAACTGCGGATTCAGTACAAGGATTATGCAGTTTGGCAGCAGTCTGAGGCCAATAAAGAACAAATGAAGGAGCATGAAGCCTACTGGCTGAAAGCCTTGGCTGGAGAATTGCCCGTGCTGGAGCTGCCGACGGACGCCGCACGTCCAGCGGTGAGACAGTCCGATGGAGCTGCGTTTGACTTCGAGCTCGATTCGCATCAGAGGGATGCGTTACATGAGCTTGCTGCTCAGCATGGATCGACCTTGTATATGGTGCTGCTCGCGGCGTATACAATTTTGCTGCATAAATACTCCGGGCAAGAAGACATTATTGTCGGTACGCCGATTGCAAGCAGAATGCATCCGGACATAGAGCCGCTCATTGGAATGTTCGTCAATACCCTTGCGATCCGCACATATCCGCACGGCAGCATGCCGTTTTTGAGCTATTTGCAGGAAATGAAGGAAACGGCGCTCGGAGCGTATGAGCATCAGGACTACTTGTTTGAACAATTGGTAGAAAACGTGCAGGTTAATCGTGATTTAAGCCGCAATCCAGTGTTTGACGCCATGTTTGTCCTTCAAAATACAGAAAACACAGGCATTCGTATGGAAGGGCTTGAACTAAAGCCATATCAGAGCGAATACGCGATAGCTAAATTCGACCTTGTTCTGGATGTTCGGGAAGAAAGCGACGGACTATCATGCAGCCTACAGTACGCAACAGCTTTGTTCAATAGGGAAACGGCACAGCGGATGGCGAAGCATTTTGCTCATTTGGTAGACAGCATTATTGAAGCACCTGAGGCAGAAATTGCCGATCTGAGCATGCTGAGCAGTAAGGAGCTGGCACAGATTTTGCACGGTTTCAATGATTCTTCAGCGGAGTATCAGCGGGAGAAGACGATTCAGCAGCTGTTTGAGGAGCAGGCGCAGCAAAATCCGAATGCTGTAGCCGTTCGGTTTGAGCAGGAGCAGTTGACGTATCGGGCGTTGAACGAACGAGCCAATCGCTTGGCGCGAACACTGAGGGCTGCGGGTGTGAAGCCTGATCAATTGGTGGGCATTATGGCTGAGCGCTCGCTGGAAATGGTCGTTGGCTTGATGGCGATTTTAAAAGCAGGGGGCGCATATGTGCCGATTGATCCGGACTATCCGCAGGAACGAATCAGCTATATGTTGGAAGACTCCGGGACGCAGGTGCTGTTGGTTCAGGAGCATCGGCAGCAGCAAGCTGTGTTTGAAGGCACGGTCATTTTGCTTGATCATGAGCAGTCTTATCATGAAGATGGGGCCAATCTGGAATCCGTCAATGTGCCGAGCAATGCGGCCTACGTCATCTACACATCGGGGACGACAGGCAAGCCGAAAGGAACCTTGATCGAGCATAAAAATGTTGTGCGGCTGCTGTTCAACAGCAAAAACCTGTTTGATTTCGGCCCGTCGGATACGTGGACGCTGTTCCACTCGTTCTGCTTTGACTTCTCGGTATGGGAGATGTACGGGGCTTTGCTGTACGGCGGGAAATTGGTCATCGTGCCGTCGCTGGCGGCAAAAAATCCGGCGCAATTTCTGCAATTGCTTGCTGAGCAGCAAGTGACGATTTTGAACCAGACACCAACCTATTTCTACCAATTGCTGCGTGAAGCGCTGGCAGAGGAAGCGCCGATGCTGAGCGTGCGCAAGGTCATTTTTGGTGGTGAGGCATTAAGCCCGCAACTGTTAAAAAACTGGAGAGCGAAATATCCGGCGACGCAGCTGATCAATATGTACGGCATTACGGAAACGACGGTACATGTCACGTACAAAGAGATTACCGAGGTAGAGATTGAGCAGGCGAAAAGCAATATCGGCCGTCCGATTCCTACGCTAAAAGTATACGTGCTGGATGCAAAGCGCAATTGCGTGCCTGTCGGTGTAACTGGGGAAATGTATGTAGCTGGCGAAGGGCTGGCGCGTCTGTATTTGAACCGTCCTGATTTGACAAATGAGAAGTTTGTTGACAATCCTTTTGATGCTGGCGCAAAAATGTACCGTTCCGGGGATTTGGCAAGATGGCTGCCAGATGGCAGCATCGAGTATTTGGGCCGAATCGACCATCAAGTGAAAATTCGCGGGTACCGTATTGAGCTTGGCGAAATCGAAACGCAGCTGACCAAGGTGGAAGCGGTGCAGGAGGCAATCGTTCTCGCTTGCGAGGATGGAGGCGGAGAGAAGCTTCTTTGCGCGTATTTTGTAGCAGATCAGCCGTTTGCGGTAAACGAGATAAGAAGCCTGCTATCGCAAGAGCTGCCGGGGTACATGATTCCGTCGTACTTTGTGCAGATGGATCGGATGCCGCTGACATCGAACGGAAAAATCGACCGCAAAGCGCTGCCAGCGCCTGAAGGCAGATTGCAAACAGGAGAGGAGCTTGTTGCGCCGCGCACGTCGCAGGAAGCGGAGCTTGCGGAAATTTGGCGGGAAGTGCTCAAGCTGGAACGGGTTGGTATAAAGGACAATTTCTTTGAGCTTGGCGGCCACTCTTTAAGGGCAGCAACGCTGGTAAGCATGGTACGTAAAGTGATGAATGTGGACCTCCCGCTGCGAGAGGTATTCCAATACGCTACCATTGAACAGATGGCGTATGCGATTGGTAAGCTGGAACAAGCTTCTTACAGCTTCATTCCTTCCATCATTGAAGAAAATGAATTTTATCCACTGTCCTCAGCGCAAAAGCGTCTGTACGTGCTACAGCA